>NZ_CP062221.1:3195010-3834012 GCF_021590045.1 Cellulomonas palmilytica
AGGAGCGACAGGAGCAGCCCGCTGACCAGCACGACGACGGCTGAGCCGGCGACCACGCGCGCGTACCGCTCGGGCCGGCGAGCGACCCTGGCCGACGCGAGCTCCGCGACCCACGATCCCGTGAGCCGTCCCGTGACCGACGCGCACCAGCGGACGACGAGCGGCGTCGCGACCGGGACACCGACAAGGACTCCTGCGAGCGCGGCGATGAAGAGCCATGCGGCCACCTCGACGTCGCCCTGAGCCCCCATCGCAACCACCGAGCCCGCCAGCAGTGCGAGGCCCACCGCCAACGGCCACCCCCGCGCACGCGAGACCCCGGCCCTGCTTGCTCGCCGCAGGACGGCGAGGGGACCGACGTCGAGCCGACGGAGAGCGCCGACCACCACGACCGTGGCAACCCCGAGGACGGTCGCGGTCGCAGCGAGCAGCGCGGGCAGCGAGACGTCGACCATCCCGGGCCACACACCACCGTCGAACGGCAGCGACGGGGCCGCCCATCGCGCCGCCGGTCGCAGGACCAGAGCGGCAGCCAGCACGCCGGGCAGCACCGGGATCACCGACTCCAGCACGACGACTCCTCGGGCCGACGTCCTCGACAGACCGAGCAGTCGCAACGCCGCGAGCCGACGCTCGCGCCGCTCGGCCCCGATCGCGGCGGCAGTCGCGAACAGGATCACGACGGGCAGCAGGAAGACGACGACCAGCACCGGGACGGCCACGCGCAGGTCCGACGGCACGCGCAGGACATCGGCCGCATCGGTCCCGAAGCCCGACACCCGCAGGTCAGGTGAGAGCTCCGAGTCGTCGCGCCCGACCCAGACGACGAGCTCGTGCGGCCCGAGCAAGCCCGACGGACCCACGGTCGCGACGACGTCGCCCGGGTACCTGTTCGCCAGGGTGCTCCCCTCACGCCGCCTGAGCTCGCCGAACGCCGGCGACACCACGAGCTCACCCGCACGTGGCATCCGGGTGACGCCTGGAGCCGCGTGGCTCGTCGGGTCGGACGCCCAGACGTCCACGACGTGTATGGACCGGCCGGCGAACCGACCTTCGGACACCTGGACCCTCAGGCCGTCCTCATCCCCCACGATCGGCATCCGGGCCGCGGTCACCTCGGCCCGGTCGAGCGCGACATCGATCGTCGCGGCCGCACCGAGCACCACGAGCGTGCCGCCGAGCGCGGCGAGGAACGGCACGAGCGCGATCGTCGGCGCCCGGCGCAGTCCCGTCCAGGCGATGTCGAGAAGGAGACCCGCTCGTGCTCCCCACGCCCGTGGCGTCCCGTCACGGCTCACGTGTGCGCCCGTCCGCCATCGTCACCACGCGGTCGGCCATCGCGGCGAGCCCCGAGTCATGCGTCACGAGCACGACCGCCGCTCCGGCCTCCCGTGCGCTGCTCCGCAGCGCGGCGGCGACCACAGCACCGTTCGCCGAGTCGAGCGCACCCGTGGGCTCGTCGGCAAATACCACTGCGGGACGTGCGCACAGCGCGCGTGCGACCGCGACGCGCTGCTGCTCCCCACCCGACACCTCGCCCGGTAACCGCGACGCGAGGTGGGCCACCCCCAGCGACTCGAGCAACGGCATGACGTTCGCGAGCGCCTGGCGACGCGTGGCGCCGAGCAGGCGTAGCGGCATCGCCGCGTTCTGACCGAGCGTGAGCTCGGGGACGAGCTGGCCGTGCTGCATCACGAAGCCCAGGCGCTCGCGCCGCAGTCGGGTGCGCTCCGCGTCGGACGCGGCGACGACGTCGACGCCCCCGAGCGTCACGCTTCCCTTGTCGGGCACGACCAGCCCGGCAAGCGCGTGCAAGAACGTCGACTTGCCGGACCCGCTCTGCCCGACGACGGCCACGAACTCGCCCTCGGCCACGTCCAGCGACGCATCTCGCAGCGCCCACTGCGCGCCGTAGCTCACGCCCACGCCCTGCGCGGCAAGCACCGTCGGTGCCACAACTGCCTCCCCCTGGCCGGCCCTTGAGCACCGTACCTGGAACGACGCTCCCGAATGAGCGACTCCACGTCCCGGTGGTCTCCGCCCGTGAGGGCGGTGCGCAGGGCGCCGATGACCGCATCGGCGTCAGCGGCCGACGACCTCCGCGCGGCGCGGGCGCGACAGCAGCATGGGCGCGAGCTGGTCGACCGGCAGGCCCTCGTAGAGGACCTTCACGACCGCCTCGGTGATGGGCATCTCGATGCCGAGGCGTCGTGCGAGCTCGAGCACGGGCCGGCAGGTCTTGACGGCCTCGGCCGTCCCGCCCGTGGCGGCGATCGCCTCGTCGAGACCCATGCCGCGGCCGATGTGCCCACCCAGGGTGTGGTTGCGAGAGTCCGGCGACGCGCACGTCGCCATGAGGTCGCCCATGCCGGCGAGCCCGGGGAACGTCTCCGGGGTCGCACCGAGCGCCAGGCCGAGCCGCGTGATCTCGACGAGACCGCGCGTGATGACGGTCGCCATCGTGTTGTAGCCCAGGCCGCGGCCCTGCGAGATGCCCACCGCGAGCGCGATGACGTTCTTCACCGCGCCGCACAGCTCGACGCCGACGACGTCGGGGTTCGTGTACGGGCGGAAGTACGACGAGGCCACTGCGCGCGCGACGAGCGCGGCGGTGTCGGGCGAGGTCGACGCGACGACCGTCGCGGTCGGCTGGTGGCGCGCGATCTCACGCGCGAGGTTCGGGCCCGAGACGACGGCGACGCGCTCGTCGGGCAGGTCGAGCGTCTCCGCGACGACCTCGCTCATGCGCTTGTCGGTGCCGAGCTCGACGCCCTTCATGAGCGAGACGACGACCGCGTCGTCGCGCAGCGCGCCGCGCAACGGCGCGAGCGTGTCGCGGGCGACCTGCGACGGCACGGCGACGGCGACGATGCGCGCGTGCGCCACCGCGGCACGCGCGTCCGTCGTCGCGGTCACGGACGCGGGCAGGTCGATGCCCGGCAGGTACGCCTCGTTGCGGTGCTGGTCCGCGATCTGCCGCACGACGGCCGCCGAGCGCCCCCACACGGTCACGTCGCAGCCCGCGTCGGCCAGCACGGCCGCGAACGTCGTGCCCCAGCTCCCGGTGCCGAGGACGGCCGTGCGCAACGTCTCGCCGTTCTGGTCGGACGTCTGTCCGGACAACTGGTCGGGCGCCGTCACGGGTGCTCCGGCCGGGTCGCGTGGTCGCCGCCCACGCGGTGCGAGTCCGGCTTGCGCATGTCGTAGCGCACCGCGGGGGCCTTCTCGCCGCGGACCTCCTCGAGCAGCCGCGTGATGGCGTCCATGACGCGCTCGGTCGCCTCGCGCAGCGTCGCGGTGTCCTGCGGACGGTCGTACAGGTCGTCGAGCACCACGGGCGGGCCGGCGACGACCGTGACCTTCTTGCGCGGGATCGGCTTGAGCAGCTTCTTGTAGCGCCCGAGCAGGTTCTGCGGTCCCCACTGCGCGACGGGGATGACGGGCGCGCGCGTGCTCAGCGCGAGCCGCGCGACGCCCGTCTTGCCGACCATGGGCCACAGGTCCGGGTCGCGCGTGAGCGTGCCCTCGGGGAACACCGCCACGACCTCGCCGTCGGCGATCGCCTTCTCGGCGGCAGCCAGCGACTCCCCCGCCGCCGCGGTGTTGCGGTACACGGGGATCTGACCGGTCGCGCGCAGCACGGGCGCGACGACCGGAACCTTGAACAGCGACGCCTTGGCGAGCACACGCGGCACGACGCCGTTGTCCCACAGGAAGTGCGCGAACGTCAGCGGGTCGACGTTCGTCATGTGGTTCGACGCGACGATGAACCCGCGATCCGTCGGGAAGTTCTCCACCCCGTGCCAGTCCGCCTTGGTCGTCGCCTTGAGCAACGGACGGACGATCCTGGCGACGTTGCGGTAGGCACGGTTGGAACGAGCAGGCGGACGCACGACGAGCAGGCTACCCGGTACCGGCGTGACGGGATCAGTCGCGGCTGAACTCGGCGCCGAGCGCCGAGAGCTTGTCCATGAAGTGCTCGTAGCCGCGGTCGATGAGGCTGATGCCCCGCACCTGCGACGTGCCCTTCGCGGTGAGCGCCGCGATGAGGTGGCTGAAGCCACCACGCAGGTCCGGCACCTCGATGTCCGCGGCCGACAGGGGCGTCGGGCCGCTGATGACCGCCGAGTGGTAGAAGTTGCGCTGGCCGAACCGGCACGGCCGCCCGCCCAGGCACTCCTTGTAGACCTGGATCGTCGCGCCCATGCCGACGAGCGCGTCGACGAACCCGAACCGGTTCTCGTACACCGTCTCGTGCACGATCGACAGGCCCTTGGCCTGGGTGAGGGCCACGACGAGCGGCTGCTGCCAGTCCGTCATGAAGCCCGGGTGCACGTCGGTCTCGAGCTGGATCGAACGCAGGTCGCCGCCCGGGTGGTAGAAGCGGATGCCCTCGTCGTCGACGACGAACTCGCCGCCCACCTTGCGGAACGTGTTGAGGAACGTGGTCATCTCGGGCTGCGTCGCGCCGCGCACGTAGATGTCACCGCCGGTCGCGAGCGCCGCGGACGCCCACGACGCCGCCTCGATCCGGTCGGACAGCGAGGTGTGCTGGTAGCCCTCGAGCCGCTCGACGCCCTCGATGCGGATCACGCGGTCGGTGTCGACCGAGATGATCGCGCCCATCTTCTGCAGGACGTTGATGAGGTCCATGATCTCGGGCTCGATCGCCGCGCCCGACAGCTCGGTGATGCCGTCGGCACGCACGGCCGTGAGGAGCAGCTGCTCGGTGGCGCCCACGCTCGGGTACGGCAGGGCGATCTTGGTGCCCTGCAGGCGGGTGGGTGCGCTGAGGTAGATGCCCTGGGGGCGCTTCTCGACGACCGCGCCGAACTGCCGCAGGATGTCGAGGTGGTAGTTGATCGGCCGGTCGCCGATCCGGCAGCCGCCCAGGTCGGGGATGAACGCCTCGCCCAACCGGTGCAGCAGCGGGCCGCAGAACAGGATCGGGATCCGGCTCGAGCCGGCGTGGGCGTCGATGTCCGCGACGTGCGCGATCTCCACGTCGCTCGGGTCCAGGTGCAGCGTGCCGGCCGCGTCGTCGGCATCGACCCGCACACCGTGCAGCTCGAGCAGACCGCGCACCACCGCCACGTCGCGGATCTGCGGCACGTTGCGCAGCACGCTCGGGGTCTCACCCAGGAGCGCGGCCACCATGGCCTTCGACACGAAGTTCTTGGCGCCACGCACGGTGATCTCTCCCCGCAGCGGGTTGCCACCGTTGACGTACAGCAGATCGTTCACGCGCCCATCCTCGCCTACCCACGGCACCGGTCCCCGTCTCCCCGGGGTCCTGGCACCCTGCTCCGCACGACACCTTCACAGACCGCCGACACCCGCGCGCGCGGGACACGACCCGCGCGGCGACTGCGTGGCGACCTCTTGCCGGGCGGCTTGCCCCCACCCGGTTCGTTCTTGGTCTTCGTCCTCCCGCCGCCGCCGCACCTCGCGCCGACCGGCCGGAGTCGTCCTGCCCCGAGCACTGCCAACCCGGACGGCAGCGGGGTTCTTCCCCGCGCGACGGGCCGCCGCCCACGCTAGCGCGAAGACGGTGGTCGCACGCGACGACCCCGGCGCGCCCGCGAGAGGCGCACCGGGGTCGTCGTCGGACCGGTCAGGCGGGGCGTCGCCCGATCGCGACCTCGACCGGACGCGCGGCCTTGATCTCCACGGGCGGAAGATGCTTGGCGGGCAGCGTCGCGGGACGCCACGACTCGCGACGCTCCTCGAACGCCTGGATCTCGTCGACGTGCTGCAGCGTGAGGCCGATGTCGTCGAGGCCCTCGATGAGGCGCCAGCGCGTGTAGTCGTCCACGTGGAACGGGACGACGACGTCGTCGCACGTCACCGTGCGGGCCTCGAGGTCGACCGTCACCTCGGTGCCAGGACGCGTCTCGAGGATCTTCCAGATCAGCTCGATGTCCTCCTGGGCGACCTGGGCGGCCAGCAGGCCCTGCTTGCCCGAGTTGCCGCGGAAGATGTCCGCGAACCGCGCCGAGATCACGACCTTGAAGCCGTAGTCCTTGAGCGCCCACACCGCGTGCTCACGCGACGAGCCGGTACCGAAGTCGGGGCCGGCCACGAGCACGGAGCCGTTGCGGTACGCGTCCTGGTTGAGGACGAACGCCGGGTCGCCGCGCCACGCCGCGAACAGCGCGTCCTCGAACCCCGTGCGCGTGACGCGCTTGAGGTAGACGGCGGGGATGATCTGGTCGGTGTCGACGTTGCTGCGACGCAGCGGGACCCCGACGCCGGTGTGCTGGGTGAACTTCTCCATGGGTCTGTCTCTCTCGTTCGTCGTCGGGTCGTCAGACCGTCTGGAGGCCGGCGTCGGCGTCGGCCAGCGGCGAGCCGTCCGGCGCGGGCTCACCCGTGCCGAGGTCCGCGTAGGACGACAGCGTGCCGCGGATGGCGGTCGCGGCCGCGACGAGCGGCGAGACGAGGTGCGTGCGCCCGCCCTTGCCCTGACGACCCTCGAAGTTGCGGTTCGACGTCGACGCCGAGCGCTCCCCCGGCGCCAGCTGGTCGGGGTTCATGCCGAGGCACATCGAGCAGCCCGCGTTGCGCCACTCCGCACCGAAGTCGAGGAAGATCTTGTCGAGCCCCTCGGCCTCGGCCTGCAGGCGCACGCGCGCCGACGACGGGACGACGAGCACGCGCACGTCGTCGGCCTTCTTGCGGCCGCGCACGACCTTCGCGACCGAGCGCAGGTCCTCGATGCGGCCGTTGGTGCACGAGCCGATGAAGACCGTGTCGACCTTGATCGACCGCAGCGGCTGCCCCGGCGTCAGGCCCATGTACTCGATCGCACGCTCGGCGGCCACGCGCTCGTTGGCGTCGGCGATCTGCTCGGGGACCGGCACGTCGGCCGACAGCGGCAGGCCCTGGCCCGGGTTGGTGCCCCACGTGACGAACGGCTCGAGGTCCGCCGCGTCGAGGACGACCTCGGCGTCGAAGACCGCGTCGTCGTCCGAGCGCAGCGTGCGCCAGTACTCGACGGCCGCGTCCCAGTCGGCGCCCTCGGGCGCGTGCGGACGGCCCTGCAGGTACGCGAACGTGGTCTCGTCCGGCGCGATCATGCCGGCGCGCGCGCCGGCCTCGATCGACATGTTGCAGATGGTCATGCGCGCCTCCATCGACAGCGCGCGGATGGCCTCGCCGCGGTACTCCAGGACGTAGCCCTGGCCGCCGCCGGTGCCGATCTTGGCGATGACCGCGAGGATGATGTCCTTGCTGGTCGCGCCCTCGGGCAGCCGGCCGTTGACGGTGATCGCCATGGTCTTGAACGGCGCGAGCGGGAGCGTCTGGGTCGCCAGGACGTGCTCGACCTCGGACGTGCCGATGCCGAACGCGAGCGCGCCGAACGCACCGTGCGTCGAGGTGTGCGAGTCACCGCAGACGACCGTGAGGCCCGGCTGCGTGAGCCCGAGCTGCGGGCCGACCTGGTGGACGATGCCCTGGTCCGCGTCGCCGAGCGAGTGGATGCGCACGCCGAACTCCTTGGCGTTGGTGCGCAGGGTCTCGATCTGCGTGCGGCTCGTCGTGTCCGCGATCGGGCGGTCGATGTCGAGCGTCGGCGTGTTGTGGTCCTCGGTGGCGAGCGTCAGGTCCGGGCGGCGGACCTGACGGCCGGCCAGACGCAGACCCTCGAACGCCTGCGGGCTGGTGACCTCGTGAACGAGGTGGAGGTCGATGTAGAGGAGGTCGGGGGCTCCGTCGGTGCCTCGTCGCACGACGTGCGCGTCCCAGACCTTCTCCGCCAACGTACCGGCCATGTGCTGCGGTCCTGTTCTGCTCGTCCGGGTGGGGGTGTTCCCGGTTCTTGCGGCCGATCGGGGCTGACTTCTCGGGACTTGTGCCTTCGCACTTGCATCTCAGCCTGCGAGACGCCAATATCGGCCTATGGACAACTCTAGCGGAGTCGGCGTCCTGGACAAGGCCGCAGCCGTCCTCAGCGCGCTCGAGGCCGGTCCGGCGACCCTCGCGCAGCTCGTGACCGCCACCCATCTTGCTCGCCCCACCGCCCATCGTCTCGCAGTTGCGCTCGAGCACCACCGGCTCGTCGCCCGCGACATGCAGGGCCGGTTCGTCCTCGGCCCGCGCCTGTCCGAGCTCGCCACCGCGGCGGGCGAGGACCGCCTGCTGGCCGCGGCCGGACCGGTGCTCGCCGCCGTGCGCGACCACACCGGGGAGAGCGCGCAGCTCTACCGACGGCAGGGTGACCAGCGCATCTGCGTCGCCGCGGCCGAGCGGCCGATCGGCCTGCGCGACTCCATCCCCGTCGGCGCGACGCTCACCATGCAGGCCGGCTCGGCCGCGCAGGTGCTGCTCGCCTGGGAGGAGCCCGACCGGCTGCACCGCGGCCTGCAGGGCGCGAAGTTCACGGCGACGATCCTGTCGGGCGTGCGTCGCCGCGGCTGGGCGCAGTCGGTCTCGGAGCGCGAGGTCGGTGTCGCGTCCGTCTCCGCGCCCGTGCGCGGGCCGTCAGGACGCGTCGTCGCGGCCGTCTCGGTATCCGGACCGCTGGAGCGGCTGACGCGCCAGCCGGGCCGCCTGCACGCCGCCGCGGTGGTCTCCGCCGCGAACCGCCTCACCGAGGTGCTGCGCCGCACCGCGGAGTGACGTCCGGCCTCCCCTTGATCCCCCGTCCCCCGATCTCCCGCGCGACCCGAAGGCCCCGGCCCCCCGCCGGGGCCTTCGGCGTCCCCCGCGCGGTACGGGCCGCACCGACGCGCGACGATCCCCCCGGCTCGTCGACGCCCGCACGCACCGACTCGCGAGAACGACGAAGGCCCGGTCACCGTGGTGACCGGGCCTTCCGACGTACCCCCGACCGGATTCGAACCGGCGCTACCGCCGTGAGAGGGCGGCGTGCTAGGCCGCTACACAACGGGGGCCTATCGCCTGCGTGACCCGTGGGCCTCGCTTGCGTGTGAACACTTTACCCGACGTTCGCTCGTGCTCCGAACCGTCCGATCAGCGGTGCTCGCGCTGGGGTACCAGGACTCGAACCTAGACTAACTGAACCAGAATCAGTCGTGCTGCCAATTACACCATACCCCATGGGGTATGACTTCCGTGCCTCCCGGCAGCCCCACGACGGGTCGTGAGGGCCACTCGGTTCGGACTCATCCGGACGTCGTACCGCCCGAGAACGTTACCCGGTCGCACGCCCGTCGACCAAACCGCCACCAGTGAGAGCCGCGCCACGTCAGCACGCCCACGCTCCCCTGCCGCCGGCCGGCATCGGACGCTCAGCGCGGGATCTGCGCGATCTCGGCCGCGTCGTACCAGAGCAGGTCGGCGTCGTCGACACGCTCCGCCGCCGCCGCGTCCCCGTCGAGCGCCCGCGCGACATCGGCGGCGACCTCCGGCTCGTCGACGTGCACGCACGCGATCGCGTCGCCCCCGACGGCGTCCACGAGCGCGACCGCGCTCGGGCCCGCGTCGTCCGGCGCCCCGTCGAGGCGGACCGCACCGTCGGGCACGTCGACCGTCACGACGAGCCGCAGCCGCGGGGCGTCACCGCGCGCGGCGAGCAGCGCGAGGCTGTCGTCGGCCGCCATGAGGTGCGCGGAGAACTCGAGCCCCTCCTCGTCCTCGTCGGGCAGCGCGGCGCGCAGCGCCGGCGTGACCGTGTGGGCGGTCCGGGGACCGATCGTGACCGAGCCGTCGGCGGCCGGCTCGAGCTCGTCGAGCGTGGCGGGCAGGTAGAGGCGCACGACGTCAGTGTGCCGCGCGTGCGCCCCATCCGTCGCACCGGCCCGCTGCCGACTCACGCGATCAGCGTCAGACGATCCGGCGTCAGGCGAGATGGCGTCAGAGGAACGGCGTCAGGCGAACGGCGCCACCGACGCGACCGGCGGTACCCCGGCAGCCGACCGCACGTGCCCCACGCGCTCCGCGAGCCCGACGAGCGCGCGACGCGCCGGCGAGCCCGGGGCGATCTCGCGCAGCGTGCGCGCCTCGAGCACCGCGGCGTCGAGGCTCGGACGGTCGTCGGGCACGAGCACCGCGTCGCGGACACCCGCGTACCGCTCGAGCGCACGGGCGACCGCACGCGCGGGCTGCGGCCCGGCGACCGACGCGCGGACGCGGTTCACGACCACGTGCTGCGGGCTGATGCCGAGCTCACCCAGGTCGGACAGCGCACGCACCAACCGCTGGATGCCGACCGGGTCCGCCGAGCCGACCACGACGACCTCGTCGGCCGCCGTCAGCGCACCCAGCGTCGCGGCGTTGCGGCGCGGCGCGCGCGTGTCGTAGCTGAGCACCTCGTCCTGCTCGACCGAGAACCCGCAGTCGACGACGACGAGCGCGGCGAGACGCCGCGCGACGACCCACACCGCGTCGAGCGCCGAGCCCGGCAGCTCGGGCCAGCGGTCGGCGCGCGTGATGCCCGACAGCAGCCGCAGGTCGGCGCTCACGTACGGCGCGAGCCGCGCGAGCGTCACGAGGTCGAGCGAGCCCTGGCCCGCCGCGCGCGCCGCCGCCGCGAGACCCGGCGACTCGTCGAGCAGGCCGAGGAGCTGCGCGAGGCAGCCGCCGTACGTGTCGGCGTCGGCGAGCAGGGTCGACCTGCCGGCGGCCGCGGCCTCCGCGGCCAGGTTGAGCGCGACCGTGGACCTGCCCGGCGCCCCCGTGGGACCCCAGACCGCGACGAGCCGACCGCGCTCCACCGGCGGGACCGGGGTCTCGTCCCAGGGGTCCGCACCCGACCAGTGCGGGCTGTCGGGTCCGACGGGCCCGCCCGGGACAGCGGGCACGGCCGGGCGGTGCATCCCCTGCACGAGCGCAGCGACACGGTCCGCGAGCGCGGCTGCTCCCCCGGCGTCGACCGGCGCGTCGAGCACCAGGTCGGCCGCCGCGACCCGTGCGCGGTCGGCCGCGGACGTGCGCTCCGGGTCGAGCAGGACGACGACCGCGGCACCTGCCGCACGCAGCACCGCGACCGCCGTGAGGTCGAGCTGCTCGACGTCCGCCGAGACCACCGCGACCCGGCCGAGCCCGGCGTCGGCGGCCGCCTGCAGCTCCGCGAGGTCCGCGCACCGCCGCGTGACACGCAGCGCGGGGTCGTCGTCGAGCGCGCGGACGACCGCCACCTCCGCGGTGCCGCGCACGGCGCACAGGACGCCGACGACACCCGGCGTCTGCTCGCTCATCGGCCCGCCGGCCCGGGGACGGGCAGGACGTCGATCGCCCCGTCGGCCGAGAGCGCCGCGAGCAGCGGCGCGAGCGCGTCCTGCGGGACCAGGACGTGCACGACGGCCGACCCGCTCGCCGCGAACGTGCCGTCGGGCCGGTTCACCTCGGCGACCGTCACGCCCGCGGCGAGCGTCCTGGGCGCGAAGGCGCCCTTGTCGTCCTTCGCCTCCTTGCCGTCGCCCGACGAGGACATCGGCGGCTTGGGCGTGAACCACACGTCGACGACCGCGCCGGGCACGACGTCGTCGGACGGCGCGGACCGTACCGGCACGGCGACCGGGCGCAGCGCCACGTCGGCGGCCGACCCGAGCGCGTCCGCGGGGACGAGCTCGCCCGCGCCGACCGTGCGCAGCGCGACCGCGTCCTCGGGCAACGGGCGCGCCGCCGAGACGTACTCGGCGCTCGCGAGGTCCGGCAGCCGCACCTCGACGACCACGAGGTCGTCCGACCCGACCGCGGCGCCGGGTACGAGCACGCCGCGCGTCGCGTACACGGGCACGGTCTCCTGCGCCGAGCGCACGGCCCACGCGCCGAGCGCGACGGCGGCCGCGACGAGCACGACGCCCGCGAGGAGCCGCGGGTCGCGCCAGCCCGGGCGGCGCAGCCGCGCCGCGGTGGGCGCGGGGAGGTCGAGCAGGGCGGTGTCCACGCAGGGCTCCTTCGGTCGTCGGCGCTCCGCATCCTGCCGCAGACGAACGGGGCACAGCGGGCGAAACGGAAGGATTGTGGATAACCGGAAGTGCCCGCCACCGCGTGCCACACTGCGGTCATGCCACAGCGGTACCTCTCCCTCGCCGACGTCGCCGAGACCCTCGGGGTCTCGGTCGGTCAGGTGCGCACGATGGTGACGACGGGCGAGCTCGAAGGCTTCCAGATGGGTGGTCGCAAGATCTGGCGCGTCGACGTGGCCGACCTCGAGGCCTACGTGCAGCGCGCGAAGGCGCGTACCCGTGAGCGCATCACGAGCGGCGCGGGGTTCGACGACGAGAGCGCGGACGAGGCCTGACGCCCGGGTCCCGGACCCGACCCCTCACCCCGAGCGCACGACGAGCAGGGCGTCGAACGCGAACGTCCAGCCCGCAGCGCCGCGAGCGACGTCCGCCGGCATGACGTCGACGTGGTCGGCGCCCACCCGGTCGATCCGGCCCGAGACGCTCACCCCCTGCGCGTCGACCCGCACGACCGTGCGGTCGCGCGCCACGGCACGCAGCGCGTGGCCGAGCGCGAGCCTGCGCTCGACCTCGCCCGCCGCCGGGGCGGCCCACGCGCCGAGGCCGACGACCGCGCTGACGGCGGACGTCGGCACGAGCGCGCGCCGCACGCCGTCGGGGGCGAGCAGCACCCACTGCGGCGCCGCGTCGACCACGACGCCGTCGACCGCCTGACCGTCGCGCAGCACGAGCCGCAGCGTCGTCGCCCGCGCCGCCCGGAGCCGGTCCGCGAGGTGCACCTGCGCACGCTCCGCCCGCGTGAGCTCGGCGACCTCGTCGCGCAGGTCCTGCGCCCGCGCGGCGTCGAGACCGCTCTCCAGGTCCGCGAACAACGCCTCCCACCGCACGCGCCCACGGTAGCGGCGCGCCGGCGGGCCGCGGCGTGCTTCGTCGTGAACGGTCCCGAGCGACCGCGAAGCGGACACGACTGGACAGACCGGACACCGCTGCACTAGACCTAGGCCAACCAAACGGCATCAAACGACATCATCAGCAAGCAAGCGGGGGGAAACATGACAAGCAGCGCTCGTCGACGACCACTGGCGACGACCGCGGCGACGCTCGGCGTCGCCGCTCTGACCGCCGCGGGCGTCGCGGTCGCACTGGTGCTCGCCGCGCTGGCCGCCGCGCACCCGGACCGGCCCCTGGCGGTGCAGGACGTCGTCAACGTCGCCGTCGCCGGGCTCGGCGCGATCGTGGCCGCGTGGCTCGCGGTGTCGTGCGCGCTCGGCTCCGCGTGCGTCGCCGGGCGCCTGGTGGGGGCCGGCTGGCGCTCCGGAGAGGCCCTCCTGCGGCGCTGCGCACCGGTCGTGGTGCGCCGCGCGGTCGCCGGCGCGGTGGGCGCGAGCCTCGGTCTCGGGCTCGTCGCGACCGGGGCGCACGCCGCACCCGTCGACCCGTCGCCGACCGCGTTGAGCGTCGCCGACGAGGCGAGCACGTCCACCGGCGCCGCGTCCCGCACCGGCGCCGACGGGGTCGCCGAGGGCGTGCTGGAGGGGCCGGCCCAGGCCGCCGGAGCCGTCGGGTCGGCGGGCTCCGTACCCGTCGTCGCCGCCCGGGACACCGGCACGGCCCCGCAGGCGCCGGTCGGCGCGCCCGACCCGGCGTCGCCCGCGCTCACCTGGCAGGTCACCGCGCCTGTGCCGTCGGACGCCGGGACGCCCGCGGACACGTCGCCCAGGGACGACACCGGCCCTGCGGACGGCGCGTCCCCGGAGCCCGTCGCCACGGGCTGGGTCCCGACGACCGGCACGGCTGCCGGCGGCGGAGACGGTCGAGGCGACGGCAGCACCGACGCCGCCGGGGCGTCCCGGCTCGCTGACGACGTCTCGGGGCAGTCGGCGAGCGGCGCCACCGCGCCCCAGGCCCTGGCCGGGGCATCGGGCGCGACCCTCGCATCGGCCGTCGCGCCCGCCGCGGCGCACGGGAACGGGTCCGCGGTCGTCGTCGTCGAGGCCGGCGACTCGCTCTGGTCGATCGCGGCGGCGCACCTGCCCCACGGCGCGAGCGACGCGCAGGTCGCCGCCGCATGGCCGCGCTGGTACGAGGCGAACCGCGACGTCGTCGGGGACGACCCCGACGTGCTCCTGCCCGGCCAGGTGCTCACCGCTCCCGTGACGGAGGTCGCCCGATGAGCGCACTCACCGTCGCCGAGGTCGTCTCGCCGCTCGAGGACGCGCTGGCGGCCGGGATCGCCGCACCGCGGCGCACACGCTCGGGCGCGCACCTGCGCGTGGCCGGTGCGCCGCGCGTGCGCCCGCTGCCCGACCTCGCGCCCTCCCCCGCCCCGCTCCCCGAGGTCGAGCACGACCGGCGGCCCGTGCACACGCTGCGCACCCGTATCGCCGTCCTGCGCAGCGCCGACCGCACGGACCTCGTGGAGACCGCGGACGAGACGACGCCCGCCGCGCCCGTCGACCCGCGCGCGCTCGTCGGGTCGCTCGCCCTCGCGAGCGTCGAGTCGCTCGTCGGGCGACGCTCGGTCGCCCAGCTCGCGCGGTGGCTCACGCCGGGCGTGTACGACGCGCTGCACGCGCGCGCCTCCGCCTCCGCGCGAGTGCTGGCCTCGCGCGGCGGCGGACGGTCGGTGGTGGTCCGCAGCGTGCGCGGCTGCCGCACCGAGGAGCGGGTGCTCGAGGCGAGCGCGGTCGTCGACGACGGCGTGCGCGTGCGCGCGGTCGCGATGCGGCTCGAGGCGCACCGCCGCTCGTGGCGGGTGACCGCGCTCGAGATCGGCTGACCCGGCGCGGCGCCCTCGGGTGCAGCGCGAGACGCCGCCCGCGGGGTCCCCCGCGGGCGGCGTCTCGTCGTGCGTCTCGGGCCGGACGGCCCGCGGCGTCAGCGCTTGCGCTGCTGCTTGGCCGCGCGGCGCCGCGCCTCGCGGTTGCCCGCGTCCGAGGCCGGGGCGGCCGGCTCGTCGTCGGGCGCAGCGGCCTGCGCGACACCGCTCGCGTCGCCGTCCACCGACGGTGCCGAGTACTGCAGCGGCACGCGCCGCTCCGGGCCGTCGATGCCCTTCGCGACCAGGCGCGGCCCGCCACCCGCGGCGGCCGCCGCGGAGTCGGCGGTCACCACGGGGCCGTCCTGCGTGGCGGTCTCCTCGTCGGTCTGCACCTGGACCTGGAGGTTGTACAGGTACGCGACCGTCTCCTCCTTGATGGCGTCGGTCATCGCGTTGAAGAGCTGGAAGCCCTCGCGCTGGTACTCGACCAGCGGGTCACGCTGGGCCATCGCCCGCAGACCGATGCCCTCCTTGAGGTAGTCCATCTCGTAGAGGTGCTCGCGCCACTTGCGGTCGAGCACGGACAGGGTCACGCGACGCTCGAGCTGGCGCATGTTGTCCGAGCCGATCTGCTCCTCACGGTCGGCGTACGCCACCTCGGCATCCGAGAGCAGCTCGCGCGTGATGAGCTCGGCCGTGAGGCGTGTCGACCCACCGACCTCCTCGATGACGTCCTCGGGCGTGATCGACACCGGGAACACGGCACGCAGCGCGGTCCACAGCGCGTCGAGGTCCCAGTCCTCCGGGCGGCCCTCGGCCGTCGCGCCTTCGACGTACGCGGAGATGACGTCGGACCGGAAGTGGCCGATCTGCTCGTGCAGGTCCTCGCCCTCGAGCACACGCCGGCGCTGGTCGTAGATGACCTCGCGCTGACGGGACATGACGTCGTCGTACTTCAGGACGTTCTTGCGGATCTCGAAGTTGCGCGACTCGACCTGCGACTGCGCGGACTGGATGCCGCGCGTGACGATCTTCGACTCGAGCGGCAGGTCCTCCGGGAAGCCCGCGCGCGTCATCATCGACTCGGCGAGACCCGAGTTGAACAGGCGCATGAGGTCGTCCTGCAGCGACAGGTAGAACCGGGACTCGCCCGGGTCGCCCTGACGGCCGGAGCGGCCGCGGAGCTGGTTGTCGATGCGGCGCGACTCGTGGCGCTCGGTACCGAGCACGTACAGGCCACCGAGCTCGACGACCTCGTCGTGCTCCGCGGCGACGGCCTGGCGTGCCTTCTCGAGCGCACCGGGCCACGCGGCCTCGTACTCCTCCGCGTTCTCGGCGGGGTCGAGCCCACGCGCGGCGAGGTCCGCGACGGCCATGAACTCGGCGTTGCCGCCGAGCATGATGTCGGTACCGCGGCCGGCCATGTTCGTCGCGACCGTGACGGCGCCCTTGCGGCCCGCCTGCGCGACGATCGCGGCCTCACGCGCGTGCTGCTTCGCGTTGAGCACCTCGTGCGGGACGCCGAGCTTGCGCAGCTTGGTCGACAGCAGCTCGGACTTCTCGACGCTCGTCGTGCCGACGAGGACGGGCTGACCCTTGGCGTGCCGCTCGACGATGTCCTGCACGACCGCGTCGAACTTGCCGGTCTCGCTCTTGTAGACGAGGTCACGCTGGTCGATGCGCTGCATCTCGCGGTTCGTCGGGATCGGCACGACGCCGAGCTTGTAGGTGCCCTGGAACTCGGCGGCCTCGGTCTCGGCCGTACCGGTCATGCCGGAGAGCTTGGAGTACAGGCGGAAGTAGTTCTGCAGCGTGATCGTGGCGAGCGTCTGGTTCTCGGCCTTGATGGCCACGCCCTCCTTCGCCTCGATCGCCTGGTGCATGCCCTCGTTGTAGCGACGGCCCGGCAGGATGCGGCCCGTGTGCTCGTCGACGATGAGGACCTCACCGTTCATCACGACGTAGTCCTTGTCGCGCTTGAACAGCTCCTTGGCCTTGATCGCGTTGTTGAGGAACCCGATGAGCGGGGTGTTGAGCGACTCGTACAGGTTGTCGATGCCGAGGTAGTCCTCGACGCGCTCGATGCCGGGCTCCAGGACGCCGACCGTGCGCTTCTTCTCGTCGACCTCGTAGTCGCGCTCGGGCTGCAGCCGGCGCACGACCTTCGCGAACTCGGCGTACCAGCGGTTCGCGTCGCCCGACGCCGGGCCGGAGATGATGAGCGGCGTCCGCGCCTCGTCGATGAGGATCGAGTCGACCTCGTCGACGATCGCGAAGTTGTGGCCGCGCTGCACGAGCTCCTCGGTGCTCCACGCCATGTTGTCGCGCAGGTAGTCGAAGCCGAACTCGTTGTTCGTGCCGTACGTGATGTCGGCGGCGTACTGCTCACGGCGCTCGGCCGGCGTCATCGACCCCAGGATGCAGCCGGTCGTCAGCCCGAGGAACCGGAACACGCGGCCCATGAGCTCGCTCTGGTAGCTCGCGAGGTAGTCGTTGACCGTGACGACGTGCACGCCCTTGCCGGTGAGCGCGTTCAGGTACGCGGGGGCGGTCGCGACGAGAGTCTTGCCCTCACCGGTCTTCATCTCGGCGATGTTGCCGAGGTGCAGGGCCGCACCGCCCATCAGCTGGACGTCGAAGTGACGCTGCCCGAGCGTGCGGCGTGCGGCCTCGCGCACCGCCGCGAACGCCTCGGCGAGGATCTCGTCGAGGGTCTCGCCGTCCGCGAGGCGCTGCTTGAAGCGGTCGGTCTCCTCCCGCAGCTCCGCGTCGCTCAGCGACTCGAACGCGTCTTCCAGGGCGTTGACCTGCTGGGCGATGCCCGACAGCTTCTTGAGGACCCGACCCTCACCGAGCCGGAGGACCTTCTCGAGAATCGCTGACACGCATGACTCCTGGTGTAGACGCCCCGTGCGTGGTCGGCGCGGGGTGGCGCGGGAGCTCGGCGGCGTCGCCGAGCCCGACCATGGTAGGCGAGGAGGCGCTCCGTGGGCGCAGGACGACCACAGCAGTCACCAGCAGAACTGCGCCGACGACACCCCAGAGGCCGAGCCGCTCGCCCCGGACGAGGACCGCGAGCACCGCGGCGGTGACCGGCTCGAGCAGCGACAGGAGCGTCGCGGTCGTCGCCGGCACGGTGCGCAGGCCCGTGAAGTACGCGCTGTAGGCCGCGGCGGTGGGCACGACCGCGAGGAACGCCAGCCACGCCCACCCGGCGGCGTCGTCCGGCACGCGCAGACCGACCGCGGCCGCGTAGGGCACGAGCAGGACTCCGCCGAGCGTGAACGCGAGCGCGGTGACGGCGAGCCCGTCGAGCCCGGGGACCTCGCGCGTGTTCACCGCGGTGAGCGACGCGAACGCCGCAGCGGCGACGAGCGCGAGCGCCACTCCCCCCGCGTCGACCGCGTGCCCCGCGTCCCGGCCCAGCACGAGGGCCGTGAGGCCCGCGAGCGCGAGGGCCAGCGCGAGCGTCGTGGTGCGCCCGGGCCACGCGCGCGAGCGCAGCGCGGTGGCGGCCGCGACGAGCAGCGGCGCCGCACCGAGCGTCACGAGCGTCGCCACCGCGACGCCGGCACGTGCGACCGCCTCGAAGTACGCGGCCTCGAACACCGCGATGAGGACCGCGGTCGCCACGACGCGCTCTGCCGCGGCCCGCGTGCGCGGCACGACCCGCAGACGCCCCGTGACCGCGAGCGCGACGAGCAGCAGTCCGCCACCACCGAGCAGGCGGAAGGCCGCGACCGCGGCGCTCGTCAGACCGGCGGCGTCACCCAGCTCGGCCCCGGCGAGCCCCCCGGTCCCCCACAGCACGCCCGCGAGCGCGACGAGCCCGAAGTCCCCGCGACGACCCACGCGTCCTCCCTCCGCCCGCAGGCGCGGCCGAGGCGCTCGTGCACCGCCCTGACCTGCGGCACGGTCGTCTCAGCGACCGTGCGCCAGCCTACGGGCCAGCGGGGCGACGAGGTCACCGCCGACCCCCTGCGTCCCGACGACGACGTCGGGCACACCGGTCCACCGGGCGACGAGGGCGAGCTCGTCCGCGAGCGCGGCCACGACCTCGTCGTCCCCGGGCACGCTCGTGCCCCGCGTCGGGACGCGGTCCCGTGCACCCGGAGCCCGGTGCGCGGCCTGCACGAGGAGCCGGCCCGTCGCACGGTCGGCCTTGAGGTCGACGAGCGCCTCGATCGACTCGTCCATGAGGAACGGCAGCACGTAGTAGCCCCACTGCCGCTGCGGCGCGGGCACGTAGATCTCGATCCTGTACCGCAGGCCGAACAGCTCCTCGAGCCGTCGACGCTCGAACACGAGCGGGTCGAACGGGCTGAGCAGCGCACGCGCCGTGCCGCGTCGCGGCAGCACCGCCTCCACGTGGCGGTACGCCTCGCGCCAGCCGTCGACCTGCACGGGCACGAGCACGCCCGCGTCGACGAGCTCCGCGACGGCCCGGCGCGTGGGCGCGGTCTTCAGCCGGAAGTAGTCCGCGAAGCAGCCGAGGGTGCCGACGCCGTGCGCGCGCGCCGCGATCTCGACGAGCGAGCGCACCGCCTCGTCGTCGTCCGGCGGCGGTGCGTCCGCGACCTCGCGCGGCAGGACTCGACCGGGCAGGTCGTACAGCCGCTCGAACGCCGCGTTGCGCCCGCTGACGGCGACGCCGCCGGAGATGAACAGGTACTCCAGGACGCTCTTGGCGACGGTCCAGTTCCAGCCCCACTCGCCCGAGGGCCGCGGGAAGCGCTCCGCGAACAGCGCGTGCACCTGCTGGGAGGTGACCGGCCCGCGCTCGGTGACGACGGTGAGCACCTCGTCGAGCACCGGCGAGTCCCGCATCGGGACGCCCTCGACGAGCTGCCCGCCGTACCGCGCCCGGTCCGCACGGCGCCGCCACTCGAGCAGGCGGTAGGTCTCCGGCGGCACGTAGGACGCGACGTGCGCCCACGACTCGACGAGCCGACGCGGCGCGCGGCCGGCCGCGCGGTCGAGCATCGTGGTGTCGTACGGTCCGAGCCGCGAGAACAGCGGCACCTGGTGTGCGCGCGCGAGCACGTTGACCGAGTCGATCTGGAGCAGGCCGATGCGGTCGATCACCTGCTGGACCTGGCGCATCGTGACGGCCCGCCCCGTGCGCGGGCGCTGCAGGCCCTGGGCGGCGAGCGCGATGCGCCGCGCCTGCGCGAGCGTGTAGCGCTCGGCGCCGGCGGGCGCGGCCGTCGCCGCGGAGCCGACGGCCCGCACGGTCGTCCTGAGGTTCTCGGTGCGCGTGACCACACGGCCATGCTGCCGTCGACCACCGACATGCCACACCGCGCGAGACCCTGGCGCTCACCCGGCCCGGCGCCGGACCGGACGCGACAGCGCCCGGCCGGGGTCGAGCCGCCGGCCGGGCGCGTCGGTCAGTGGGAGCTCAGCCGGTCAGCCGACCGCCTGCGCACGCTCGGTGCCCGCGACGGGCGAGTCGAGCTTGATCACGCCGTAGCTCCAGCCGCGTCGCCGGTACGCGACCGCGGGCTGCGCGGTCTCGGCGTCGACGAACAGGAAGAAGTCGTGGCCGACGAGCTCCATCTCGTAGAGCGCGTCGTCGATCGTCATGGGCTGCGCCTGGTGCGTCTTCTCCCGGATGACCACGGGCGAGTCACCGAGCGTGACCTCGACCGTGCCGTCGGCCGCGACCTGCGGGGCGGCCTCGGCGGGCTCCTCCTGCGGCGGCCGCACGTCGACGGGGGTCAGCGGAGTGTGGTTGCGGTGGTCCTTGCGCCGGTCGCGCGTGCGGCGCAGCCGCTCGAGGAGCTTGTTGAGCGCGAGGTCGAGCGCGGCGTACCGGTCGTCGGCACACGCCTCGGCGCGGATCACGGGCCCCTTGTCGATGACGGTGAGCTCGACGCGTTCCGAGCTGTCCGCCTGACGCGGGTTGACCTCGTGCGAGACGAGGACGTCGATCCGCTGGGCGCGGGGGGCCAGCTGCTCGATCTTCGCGAGCTTGTCCGTCAGGTGTGCCCGGAACTTCGGGGACACCTCGGTACGCCGGCCTGCAACCACGATCTCCATGTGAGCCTCCTGGGAGGTGAGGGGCGGCGGGACCGCCGCCCGGTGTCTGCGGTCGTGGCCCTCGAGAGGGCCGCTGTCGGCATCACCTCCTCACGCGCCCGAGGCCCGGAACGGACCCGTCCGTGCGGCGCCGTCGGCTCGGACTGCCACGCTAACGCCGCGCGGGGCACGTGACCACTGTGCGCGCCCGGATCCTCGCCGCGTCGGGCGGAAGGTCCCGGATTCACCCGGTCGGCCCACGCGGCCCGGCGGGGGCCGGGAGCCGGTTCGGGTCCCCGCTCGCCGGGCCGGGCGTGGACGCGAGCGTCACCGCGGCGCACGGGAGCGCACCGGCGGCGACGAGCGCGCGCTGCGCGGCCGCGAGCGTCGCGCCGCTCGTGAGCACGTCGTCCACGAGCACGACGACGCGACCCCGGACGCCGGCCCGGTGACGCGCCGCGACCCGGACGTCGAGCCGTGCGCGGTCCCGCACGCCACGACCGACCTGGTCGGCCCCGGGCGGGCGGCGCAGCACGCGCGCCACGCGTGCCGGCCGACCGGCGGCGCCCAGCCCCTCGGCCGCACCGCGCGCGAGCTCGTCCACGTGCGCGAACCCGCGGCGCCGACGCGCGACGGACGTCGAGGGTGCGGGGACGACGAGCACGACGGGCGAGCCGTGCCCGACGGGCTCGACGGGCATCCCGGGCGCCGCTCGGCCACCGCCCGGCCGGACCGCCGCGCACGCCTCGTCGAGGAGCTCGCCGCAGGCCAGCCCGAGCCGGCGCGCGTGCCCGACGAGCGGGCGGGTGAGGTCGCGGCGCCCGCGGTCCTTCCAGGCGATCACGGCCGCGCGGACGGGTCCGGCGCAGTCCGCGAGCGTGAGGACGGGCAGCGCCGGCGCGCCGACGGGGTCCAGCCGGCCCGCACGGTGCTCGCACCGCCAGGGCTCGTCGTCGAACGCGGACCGGCACGGCGGGCACCACGCGACGTCCGCGGCGTCGCACCCCGCGCACCGCACGGGCAGGACCAGGTGCGCGACCTCGGCCCACCACGCGCGGACCGCCGCCCGGACCGTCCGCACCCACGCCGTCGCGCGCTCGTCGTCCCGCATGCGGTCGAGGGTGCCCGGGGGCGTCGTGCCGTCCTGCGCCTCCGGGGACCGCCTGTGGACGGGCACGTGCGCGCACCGGGCTGGGGTCGGGTCGCGGCGCACGACCGGATCGCTTCAGTTCTCCGACATGCCGCGTGCCCTTTTCACACGCTTCCTCCCGTTCTGTACTGTGTGCGCCGTCCGAGGTCGCGCACGTGCCCGCGGATGACCGGCCGGACGACGACGTCTGCGGTGCCCAGCAGCCCTGACCACGCGACGACGAACGAGCCGGAGGGTCGACCATGCCGCCGAGAGCGAAGAGCATCCTGATCTGGATCGTCGTGGTCTTCCTCATCTACGCCGTCGTGCGCAACCCCGACAAGGCCGCCTCCGTCGTGCGGTCGATCTGGGACTTCGTCTACGGCGCGTTCGCGGGGTTCGCGCAGTTCTTCAGCAACCTGGCGGCCTGACGGGCTCGTCGGCGACCACGCGGCCGGCGCGGCAGCGCGCGCTCGTCGGCCGGCAGAAGGACGGGAGGTGACGGCGTGGACGACCGCGCGACACGCATCGTCATGTCCCACCGGCTGCTGCGCCGCTACATCCTGCCCGGCGAGCGCGTGGTGCTCGCGGCGCGACGGCACTGGGCGCAGCTCGTCGAGCCCGCGCTCACCGCGACGGGCGTGTTCGTCCTGTGCGCGTGGCTCACGCTCGTGCTGCAGCCGACGCTCGGCGACAGCGCGCTGTGGGTGTGGTGGCTGTGGATCGGGGCCCTCGCGCGGTTCGGCTGGCTGATGCTCGTGTGGCGCGTCGAGTGGTTCGTCGCGACCGACAAGCGGATGCTCCTGCTCACCGGCCTGGTCACCCACCAGATCGGGATGATGCCGCTCATGAAGGTCACGGACATGCGGTACTCGCGGTCCGTGCTGGGGCAGCTGCTCGGGTACGGCCAGTTCCTGCTCGAGTCCGCCGGGCAGGACCAGGCGCTGCGCCAGATCAACTGGGTCGCCCGGCCCGACGCGACGTACCGCGACCTGTGCGCACTGATCTTCACCCCGGCGGAGCCGCCACCCTCCGACGGCGAGGACGACGCGGGTCCCCTCCCGCCCTCCGTGCTGCCCGCACGCCTCACGAGCCACGGTCGCCACGCGGCGGGGGTGCCGGAGCGCGACGACCAGCCCGACGACGGGCTCGACGAGTACGCCGACGACGGCTATGCGGACGACGACCTCGACGGCGCGCGCGAGCACGAGTACGAGTACGAGCCGCACGACACGCAGCCGCTGCGGGTCCGCCCGCGCGCGGTGCGTCCGGCCGGCGAGGAGGTGGTCGAGCGCTCGTGGGACGTCTCCGAGCCGACCGCGCGGTTCGTCGACCTGACGGGCCGCGGTCGGCGCCACGAGGACGACGTGCCCGACGCCCCGCCGTGGCCACCACGCCCGGGACGCGACGACGGGCGAGCCCGCTAGCGGACCCGGCGCACGGGGCGCCGTCCCGGGCCGCCCGTCAGCCGGGGTACGCCGGGTCGCGCACGCCCTCGACGTGCGTCACCGCCGCCCACGTGGAGCCGACGAGCCGGTGCAGCGACCCGTCGGTCGTCGCGACGTACACCACGCGCCCGCCCGCGAGCCCCGCGAGGTCCGGGACCTCGGCCTCGGTCGTCGTGCGTCCCGCGACGGGCACGCGGTGCACGAGCACCGACGAGTCGCTCGACCCGACGACGCCCAGCACGGACTCGTCGAGCCACACCACGTCGGTCGCGTCCGCGAGCACGGCGCCCGCGCGCACGGGCTCGCCGATGCTCTGCGGCGTGCCCTGCGCGTCGCGCACGACCGCGGCGACGTTGACGGACACGCCGTCCGAGCCGCGCGACACGACGGCGAGCCGGGTCGCGTCGCGCGCCATGCGCAGCGCCACGACCGTGCGGCCGTCGAGCCACTCCGCCGGGACGTGCACGGGCTCGAGCCCCTGCTTGACGGCGATGACGCCCTCACCGGGCCGTGCGGTCCACACCCAGCCGAGCCGGTCGACCGACGGCGCGACGAGCCGCGGTCCGGGCACGAGGACCTGAGACGGGGTGTCCTCGAGCGGCACCGTCAGGAGGGCTCCGGTGGAGTCGAGCACGACGCGCACCGTGCCCTCCTCGTCCCGTGCGGGTGAGCTGGCTCCCGCGGGCAGCGGCGCGACGCCCGCGACCTCGCCGAGGCCGTCCTCGCCGAGCGTGACGAGCCGGTCCTCCTGGATCATCTCCACCGGCCCGTCGGGCAGGCCGCCGCGCTGCACCGAGCGCGAGTCGACGATCGGCACGGACCCGGCGGTGACCTTGACCTCGCGCACGCCGGGCACCTGCCGCAGCGTCGCGTCGAGCTGGGCGTACAGGCTCGCGGTGTCGCCCTTGAGGACGGTCGTGCCCATGTCGAGCGGGACGGTCGCCACGCCCGAGTCGTCGACGACGACCGTGCCGGCCTGCAGCTGCACGCCCTCGGGGACGGCGGTGGTCACGGCGTCGCGCAGCCACGGCGACGGCCCGGCGAGCAGCGCGCGGGCGACCCACGTCTGCAGGTTGTGCGACTGCGACGGGAACCAGCGCGTCTCGGGCACCAGGAACGTGCCGTCGGCCGACAGGAAGTACAGGGACGTCGCGCGGAACTGCTTGTCGAACACCGCCTGCGACAGCACCAGACCGTCGGGGGCGTCCGCGATGCGCCACTCGCCCGCGCTGTTGCGCACGAGCTCGTAGCTGAGCGCGCGCTGCGCGTCCCGGGGCGCCTCGGTGAACCGGCCGTCCTCGTCGACGCGCGCGGTGAGCGGGATGGTCGCGATCACGGTCCCCGCCTGCGTGGACGCGGGGATCACGGGGTCGTCGTACACGAGCACCTCGGCGAGCGGCTCCCACGTCTGCAGCGCCGCACCCGTGAGGTACTCGCGCGCCGTGGAGAACTCGCCGACGAAGCCCGCGGCGCCCGCGAGCTGGAAGCCCTCGACGATCTGCTGCGGGGTCGCGCCCGCGCGCGGGCCCTCGGCGAGCACGTCGACGTCGCGGCTCTCCGAGACCGTGCCGTCGCCCTCGCGCACCGCCCCCGACGTGGGGATCGCGGCGCACGCGCCGAGCGCGGCGACCACGACGAGCGCGCCGAGCAGGCGCGTCGCTCGTCGGGCCGGGCGCAGGTTCGCTGACCGACGGGGCGTGCTCATCGCACCTCCTGGCGCTCGCGCGGGTCCGTCGACGGCTCGTCGCCCAGGTCCGGCAGCGCGGCCGGGTCGGTGCGCGGGCGGCTCACGGTCCGCGTGACGGGGTCGGGCGGCACGGTGTCCTCCGGGACCAGCGGGAGCGGCGAGTCGGTCAGCCGGATGCCCGCGCGGCGCGGCAGCGTGAGCCGGAAGCTCGCGCCGCGGCCCGGGCGGCCCCACGCCTCGAGCCAGCCGCCGTGCAGGTGCGCGTCCTCGAGCGAGATCGCCAGCCCCAGGCCGGTGCCGCCCGTGGTGCGGGCGCGGGCCGGGTCGGCGCGCCAGAAGCGGTCGAACACGTGCTGCGCCTCGTCGGCCGTCATGCCGACGCCGTGGTCGCGCACCGTGACCGCCACGGCGTTGCGGTCCGCGGCCACGACGACCTCGACCGTGCTGCCCTCGGCGTGCTCGACGGCGTTGACGAGCAGGTTGCGCAGCACGCGCTCGACGCGGCGCGGGTCGATGTCCGCGACGCACTCGGACGCCGACAGGTCGACGTGCAGCCACGACCCGCGGCGGCCCGCGAGCGGGAACGTGTGCTCGACGGCCGCGAGCACGACGTCGCGCACGTCGCGCGAGTCCGCGTCGAGCACCGCCGCGCCCGCGTCGAACCGGCTGATCTCCAGCAGGTCCGCGAGCAGGTCCTCGAACCGGTCGAGCTGGGTCTGCAGCAGCTCCGCGGAACGCTTGACCGCGGGGTCGAAGTCGTCGCGCGACGCGTGGATGACCTCGCCGGCCATGCGGATGGTCGTGAGCGGGGTGCGCAGCTCGTGCGACACGTCCGACACGAACCGGCGCTGCACCGCGGAGAGCTCCTCCATGCGGCGGATCTGGTCCTGCAGGCTCGCGGCCATCTCGTTGAACGAGCTCGCGAGCGTCGCCATCTCGTCCTCGCCTCGGACGGGCATGCGCTCGGCGAGGTGCCCGTCGGCGAGGCGCTCGGCCACCTCGGCCGCGCGGCGCACGGGTCGCACCGCCTGCCGGGTCACGAGCCACGTCATGCCGCCCAGCAGGACGACGAGCGCGGCGGCCGCGGCCGCGAGCGTCCGCAGCAGGAAGTCCAGCCGTTCCTGCTCGGCCTGCAGGCTGTACAGGAAGAACAGGCCGTACTCGCCGGCCTGCGGCACCGTGACCGCCTGCCCGACGACGACCGCGGGCTCGACGTGGCCGCCGACCTCCCACGCGACGGACTGCCAGTGCTGGCCGCCGTCGGACGTCGCACGCTGCAGCGGCTCGCTCACGAGGCCCGCGAGCGCGAGCTTCGAGCCCGCGACGCCGACGGACAGCGCGGACTCCTCGCCGGGCGCGCGCAGCAGGAAGACCTCGCGCTCGCCCGTGCCGCCCGACGCCTGCGCGGCCGCGACGTCCCGCAGCAGTCGCTGCACGTCGACCGCGGTCTGCGCGTTCGACGAGTCGAACGTCGTCTGCGCCTGCGCGGTGCTGCGCGCGCTCTCGGTCAGCAGCTGCTCGACACGGCCCGTGTACAGCCCGTCCATCATCCGCTCGCCGACGTACAGGCCGATCGCGCCGAGCGCGACGAGCCCGAGCGCGAGCGTCGTGGTGATGACGCGGACCTGCAGCGACGAGCGCCACGCGTGCCCCCAGCGCCGCAGCCGCCGGCCGGCGCGCGCCCGCAGCAGCCGCCCGGTCCCCCTCAGCCGCGGCATCGCGCGCGCTCCCCGGCGGTCCTCGACGTCACGTGGGCGTCACACCGGCCTTGTAGCCGACCCCGCGCACGGTCACGACGATCTCCGGCTGCTCGGGGTCGTTCTCGATCTTGCTGCGCAGACGCTGCACGTGGACGTTGACGAGACGCGTGTCCGCGGCGTGCCGGTAGCCCCACACCTTCTCGAGCAGCACCTCGCGCGTGAACACCTGCCACGGCTTGCGCGCGAGCGCCACGAGCAGGTCGAACTCGAGCGGCGTGAGCGACACGGGACGTCCCGCCCGCTCCACGCGGTGGCCGGGCACGTCGATCGTGACGTCGCCGATCGTGAGGTGCTCGGGCGCGGGCTCGTCGGAGCGGCGCAGCCGGGCGCGCACGCGTGCGACGAGCTCCTTCGGCTTGAACGGCTTGGAGATGTAGTCGTCGGCGCCCGACTCGAGGCCCAGGACGACGTCGACCGTGTCGCTCTTGGCGGTGAGCATGACGATCGGCACGCCCGACTCGGCGCGGATCTGACGGCAGACCTCGTTGCCGTCCTTGCCGGGCAGCATGAGGTCGAGCAGGACGAGGTCCGGCTGCGTCTGCCGGAACACGCCCAACGCCTCGTCGCCGTCCTCGCAGAACACCGGGTCGAAGCCCTCCGACCGCAGCACGATGCCGATCATCTCGGCCAGGGCGGTGTCGTCGTCGACCACCAGCACGCGTCCCTTCATGGCGGCATTCTCGCACCGAGACCTGTCAGGACCGGGTGAGGCGGCGCCGCCGACCGGGTGAGTCTGCCTGGCGGAGGGGCTGACGTGGCACGATGAGGGCGCGCTCGGCCCGACCGTGCGCACCCACCGACCGGGCGACGGACCCGGCCACGACGCGAGGGAGCGACGCTCGATGACGGGCCCCCAGGACGCCGACCAGACGCCCACGTGGGCCGCGCCCGGGTCGACGCCGTCGACCTCCCCGACGCCCCCGGCTCCCGGCGCTCCCGGCGCGCCGCCTGCCGCTCCAGGCGCGGCGCCGCAGCCCGGGGCGTGGGGGCCGGCGCCCGGCACCCCGCCGCCGGCGCCCTACCCGCCCGCGGACCAGGCGGCGCCGGGGTACGGGCCGGGGTACGGACCCGCACCCGCGTACGGCACGCCGACGCCGCCGGGCCACGGACCCGCACCCGCGGGCTACGGGCCGACGCCGCCCGGCTACGGGCCGACCGCCCCCGGGTACGGGCCCGCGGGGTGGCAGCCGCCGGCCGCGCGCCCGGGGATCATCCCGCTGCGCCCGCTCAACCTCGGCGAGATCCTCGACGGGGCGTTCCGCGCGGTGCGCGCGAACCCGGCGGTGATGTTCGGGTTGTCGTTCGCGGTCGTCGCGGTCGCGGTGCTGCTGCAGGGCATCCTCACCTGGTACGTCGGCGGTCTCCTCGCGCAGGAGTGGTCGACGGCGCTCGACGACCCGAACCTCGCCGACACCGGCCTCGCGGACGAGGGCGCGAGCACGCTCGGGGCGACCAGCGCGCTTCTCCTCACGCAGCCGATCACGGCGCTCGCGACCACCATCCTGACCGGCCTCCTCATCGTGAGCGTCAGCCGGTCCGTGATCGCGCGCAAGGCCACGATGTCCGAGATCCTGCGCTCCGGGCGCGTGTGGCACGTCGTCGGGTTCTCGCTGCTGCAGGGCACCGCCGTCACGGTCGTCGGCGCGGTCGGCATCGGTCTCGGCGTCCTCCTCGCCACGCAGACGTCGTGGGGCTGGGTGCTCCTGTACGGCCTGGTGGCGGGCCTCGCGTTCGTCGTCGCGGTCATCTGGTTCGCGGTGCGCACCCTGCTGGTGCCCGCCGCGCTCATGCTCGAGCAGCGCCGGTTCTGGCCCACGGTGGCGCGCGCGTGGCGCCTGACGCGCGGCAGCTTCTGGCGCCTGTTCGGCATCCAGCTGCTCGCGGGGCTCATCGCCTGGGTCGTCTCGCAGATCATCCAGGTGCCCGTCGTGCTGGTGCTGACGTTCGTCCTCGGCACGAGCGACTCGCTGAGCGGCGGTGCGATCGCCGTGACATCGATCGGCAACGTGCTCGCCCTGACGCTGACGACCGTGTTCACCGCGACCGTCGTCGCGCTGCTGTACATCGACACGCGCATGCGCCGCGAGGGCCTCGACATCGAGCTCGCGCGCGCCGCGGAGCAGACCGCGTGACGCCAGGCGCGCTGCTGGTCCGCGTCGTCGCCGCCATGGAGCCTCCCGTGACGCCCGACGCGGACACCGCGCGCCGCTGGATGCACGAGGAGCTCGCGAGCCCGGAGTACCAGGACCGTCGCTCGATCCTCGAGCGCCTGCTCGAGTGGCTGCAGCAGCAGTTCGCCGACCTGCAGGGGGTCTCGGTCGACGGGCCCGTGCTCGCGGCCGTCCTCGTGGGCGCGGTGGCGGTCGCGCTGCTCGTCGCGTGGTGGGTCGCCGGACCCGTGCGCAGCGGCCGGGCGTCGGCCGCGCGCTCCGTGCTGGACCACGACGACGCGCGGACCGCGGCGCAGCTGCGCGCCGCCGCCGACGCGGCAGCGCGGTCCGGCGACTGGACCACCGCGGTGCTCGAGCGGTTCCGCGCCGTCGTGCGCGACCTCGAGGAGCGCGCGGTCCTCGACGAGCGTCCCGGGCGCACGGCGCACGAGGCGACGCTCGACGCGGGTGCCCGCCTGCCCGACGTCGCCGCGGACCTCGTCGCGGGGGGCGCGCTGTTCGACGACGTCGCGTACGGCGGCCGGCCGGCGACGCAGCCCGACGACGAGCGGTTGCGCGCGCTCGTCGCCGCCGTGTCCGCCGCCCGCCCGACCGCACCCGTCGGCCGGACCCCCGACGCCGTGGCGGTGCCGCGGTGAGCGCCACCGACGTGCACGCGGGCGCCCACCCGGCCGGGGTCGTGGGCGACGGGACGACGACGCGCTCGCGGGCCACGAGCCGCTGGCGGCGGCTGCGCGTGCCGCTCGCGCTCGTCGCGACGCTCGTGGCGATCGGCCTGCTCGCCGCGCTGCCCGAGCCGCGCACGTCGACCACGCCGCTGGCCCCCGACAACCCCGGACCGGCCGGGGCCCGCGCGGTCGCGCAGGTCCTCGGGCGGCACGGGGTCGACGTGCGGTACACGCGCCGGTTCGCCGACGTCGTCGCGGCCGACGCGTCCGGCGTCACGGTCGCGGTGCTCGGCGAGGCGTCCCTGACCGACGCGCAGGTCTCCGCGCTGCGCGACCTCGAGTCGGACCTCGTGCTCGTCGCCGCGCCGTGGGCCGCGGAGCAGGTCGCCGGGATCCGCGGCGGGGCGGGCACCTCGGACGACGACCGGCGACCCGCCCGGTGCGACGACCCGGACGCGCTCGCCGCGGGCGCCGTCCAGACGGCCGGGTCCCTGGTCGCCGGGCCCGGCCAGGTCGCCTGCTTCCCCGTCTGGGGCGCGCCCGACTCCTCGGGCGGCGCGTACGTCGTCGCGCAGGTCGACGGCCGCCGCGTGGCGGCGCTCGGCAGCGGCGACCTGCTGATGAACGACCGCGTCGACCGCGCCGGCAACGCCGCGCTCGCGCTGCGCGTGCTCGGCCGCGGCGAGCAGCTCGTCTGGTACATCCCCTCGTGGGACGACCCGTGGGACGGCACCGCGCCCGACGACGAGGGGCTCGCGAGCACCATGCCGCCCTGGACGGAGCCCCTGCTGTGGATGCTCGCGCTCGTCGTCGTGGTCGCGGGCGTCTGGCGCGGCCGACGCTTCGGGCGGCTCGTCGTCGAGCCGCTGCCCGTCGTCGTCCGCGCGGGCGAGACGACGCGCGGACGCGGACGGCTCTACCGTCGGGGACGCGCGCACGGGCACGCGGCCGCCGCGCTGCGCGCCGCGACGGCGAGCCGGTGCGCGGCACGGCTCGGCCTGCCACGGTCGGCCGCCGCGCCCGACGTGATCGACGCCGTCGCGCGCGCCACCGGCCGCGACGCGGCCGTCGTCGAGGACCTGCTGTACGGCCCGCCGCCGACCACCGACTCCGCGCTGGCCCGGCTGGCCGGCCGGCTCGACCACCTGGAGAGCGAGGTTCACCGATCGTGACCGAGGACGCCACCGTGCCCCCGACCAGCGGACAGCCCGCCGCGGCGCCGACCCCGCCGCCTCCCGCACCCGCGGCGCCACCGGCACCCGCCGCACCTCCTGCGGCGGCACCCGCACCGGCACCCGCACCGGCACCGGCACCGGCACCCGCACCCGCACCCGCACCCGCACCCGCACCCGCAGGGTTCACGCCCAGCGCCGAGCTGCGCCAGGCGCTCGCCGACGTGCGCGCCGAGGTCGCGAAGGCCGTCGTGGCCCAGGACGCCGCCGTGTCCGGCCTCGTGATCGCGCTGCTGTGCCGCGGGCACGTGCTGCTCGAGGGTGTACCCGGCGTCGCCAAGACGCTCCTGGTGCGCACGCTGGCGGCGAGCCTCGAGCTCGACACCAAGCGCGTGCAGTTCACCCCGGACCTCATGCCGGGCGACGTCACGGGGTCGCTCGTGTACGACGCGCGCACCGCGCAGTTCTCGTTCCGCGCGGGCCCGGTCTTCACGAACCTGCTGCTCGCCGACGAGATCAACCGCACGCCTCCCAAGACGCAGTCCTCGCTGCTCGAGGCGATGGAGGAGCGGCAGGTCTCGGTCGACGGCGAGCCGCGCCGCCTGCCCGACCCGTTCCTCGTGATCGCGACGCAGAACCCCGTCGAGTACGAGGGCACGTACCCGCTGCCGGAGGCGCAGCTCGACCGGTTCCTGCTCAAGCTCACGCTGCCGCTGCCGGAGCGCGAGGACGAGGTCGAGGTGCTCGCGCGGCACGCCGCGGGCTTCGACCCGCGCGACCTCGCGGCCGCGGGCGTGCGGCCCGTCGCCGACCGCGCGGTGCTCGAGCGCGCCCGGGCCGAGGTGCAGCGCGTGCAGGTCGCGCGCGAGGTCCTCGCGTACGCGGTCGACGTCTGCCGCGGGACCCGCCGGTCCCCGTCGCTCTCGCTCGGCGTCTCGCCGCGTGGCGCCACCGCGCTGCTCGCGACCGCCCGCGCGTGGGCGTGGCTCTCGGGCCGCGCGTACGTGACGCCCGACGACGTCAAGGCGCTCGCGCACCCGACGCTGCGGCACCGCGTGCAGCTGCGTGCCGAGGCCGAGCTCGAGGGCGTGACGGCGGAGAGCGTGCTCGACACGGTCCTCGCCTCGGTCCCCGTCCCCCGCTGACGGTCCGCCGTGGCGTTGACCTGGCGGGCCGTGCTGCTCGCCGCGCTCGGGATCCCCGTGGTCCTGCTCCTCCCGGCGACCGGGACGGTGCTCGTGTGGGGCGCGTTCGTCGTGCTCGCGTGCGCCGTGGACGCGCTGCTCGCGGCCTCCCCGCGCGAGGTCGCGGTGCGCCGTGAGGTGCCCGCGTCGGTGCGGCTCGGCGAGCCCGTCCGGTCGACCGTCACGCTCACGCACGTGGGTCGGCGGCGACGCCTGCGGGCGCACGTGCGCGACGCCTGGCCGCCGTCGGCCGGTGCGTCGCCGGGCGGCGACCCCGGCACGGGTGGGCGCGACGCTCAGGCGCACCCCGACCGCCACGCCGTCGACCTCGCACCGGGCGACGCGAGGCGCGTACGCACGGTGCTCGTGCCGACGCGACGCGGCGACCTGCACGGCGACCGCGTGACGATCCGCGCGTGGGGCCCGCTGGGCCTCGCCGGGCGGCAGGCGTCGGTGGACGTGCCGACGCGGCTGCGGGTGCTCCCCGCGTTCCGGTCCCGCCGCCACCTGGCGTCGCGGCTCGCCCGGCTGCGCGAGCTCGACGGGCGTGCCGCGGTGCAGATCCGCGGCGCGGGCACGGAGTTCGACTCGCTGCGCGAGTACGTGATCGGCGACGACGTGCGATCGATCGACTGGCGCGCGTCCGCGCGACGCGCCGACGTCGTGGTCCGCACGTGGCGTCCCGAGCGGGACCGGCGCGTGATGATCGTGCTCGACACGGGCCGCACGTCGGCCGTGCGCGTGCAGGACGAGCCACGGCTGGACGCGGGCGTCGAGGCCGCGCTGCTGCTGTCGGCGCTCGCGCAGCACGCGGGCGACCGGGTCGAGCTGCTCGCCTACGACCGGCGCGTGCGGGCCCGCGTCGCCGGGACGTCCGGGCCACGGCTGATGCCCGCGCTGGCCGACCAGCTCGCGGGAGTGACGCCCACGCTCGTCGAGACGGACTGGCCCGGGGTCGTGGCACAGGTGCGCGCCCGCATGTCGCAGCGCGCGCTCGTCGTGCTGCTGACGACGCTCGAGCCCGTGGTCGTGGAGCACGGCCTGCTGGACGTGGTCGCCGGGCTCACCGACCGGCACCAGGTGGTCGTGGCGTCCGTCGCCGACCCGGAGGTCGCGGAGCTCGCACGAGGGCGGGAGGACGCGACCGCGGTGTTCGACGCGGCCGCGGCCGAGCGGGCGGGGCTCGAGCGCGCCGCCGTCGCGGTGCGGCTGCGCCAGCGCGGCGCCGAGGTGGTGGAGGGGCTGCCCGACGACCTCGCGCCGCGGCTCGCGGACACGTACCTGGCGCTCAAGGCGGCCGGCCGGCTCTGACCCCCGGAGGGTTCACCGGGGCCTGCCGAGGGGCGACGACCCGTCAGCCCGCGGTCGCGAGCGCGTACCCCGCGCGGTCGTCGGTGAGGTCGCCCGTCTCCCCCGCCCGCACGGCCCGCCCGCCGAGCACGATCGTGTACGTCCAGAACGCCGCGAGCGCGAGCGCGCCGATAGCGATCTTCACCCACCACCACAGTCCCGAGCCGGTGACGAAGCCCTCGACGAGCCCCGACACCCCCAGCACGCCGACCAGGCCGACCGCCGCGGTGAACAGCGCGCGGGCCTCCTGCGACAGCGCACGCCCGCGGGTGCGGGGCCCCGGTGCGACCCACGCCCAGAACACCTTGAGCCCGGCCGCACCGGCCACGAACACGGCCGTGAGCTCGAGCAGCCCGTGGGGTGCGATGAGGGTGAGGAACACGTCCAGCGCACCGTGCGCGGACATCATGCCGCCGATGTTGCCGATCGACACCGCGTTGGACCACAGGAAGTACACCGGACCGATGCCCGTGACGCCCGTGCCCACGCAGATCGCCGCGAGCAGCGCGTTGTGGGTCCACACGGTCGCCGCGAAGCCCACGCCCGGGTCGTAGTAGGACGCGAACGCGCTGTCGACGTACTCCTGCCGGTCCGCGGGCGAGCCCATCGCCGCGAGCGCGTCCGGGTTCGTCGCGACCCACACGCCCGCGACCACCGCGACGGCGACGAACGCGACCATCACGGCGACCGTCCACCACCGCAGGCGGTAGAACGCGGCGGGCACGGTCACGACCGCGAAGCGCACGACCTCGCGCCACGACGGCTCGTGCGTGCCCGCGACCGCCGCGCGCGCCCGGGCGACGAGCTGCGACAGCTGCGCGACCGCCTCCGGGTCGGGCGCGGCCGAGCGGATGGTCGACAGGTCGGTCGCGGCGGCCTGGTACAGCCGCACGAGCTCGTCGGACTCGGCGCCCGTGCGTCGGCGCGTGCGCGTGAGCTGATCCAGCCGCTGCCAGGACGCGGCGTGCACCGCCTGGTAGGCGTCGAGGTCCATGCGGGACAGCCTGCCATCCCGTCCGACCCGCTAGGGTGCGGACGCGACGAGCGACGCGCCACGCGGCGGGTGCCCGTCGCCGGACCGGGCGCAGGAGGTGGGCGTGGACACGATCGTCATCGGCGAGGCCGTCGAGCTCGACGCACGCCCCGCGTCCGCCCTCTCGCGGATGCTCGGTGCGCTCATCGACCTCGCGGTGCTGGCCGTGGTCGTCATCGCCGCGATGCTCCTGCTCGCGAACGTCGTCCGCGTCACCGCTTCCGAGGCCGTCGCGAGCGTCGGCGGGACCGTGATGATCGCGTTCCTGCTGATCGGGTTGCCCACCCTCGTCGACACGCTCACGCGCGGCCGCTCGCTCGGCAAGCTGGCCGTCGGGATCCGCGTCGTGCGCGACGACGGCGGCCCGATCGTGTTCCGGCAGGGGCTGGTGCGCGCGCTCGTCGGCGTGGTCGAGCTGTGGCTCACGTTCGGGTCGGTCGCGCTGATCACGTCGATGGTCCACCCGCGCGGCAAGCGCGTCGGCGACGTGCTCGCGGGCACGTACGCGGTGCGCGTGCGCGGCGGGTCGCGGACGCGCGCGCCGCTCGTCATGCCGCCGCACCTGGCGGCGTGGGCGCGCAGCGCGGACGTCGCGCGTCTGCCCGACGGGCTCGCGCTCTCGACGCGCCAGTTCCTGGGGCGCGCGCCGCGCCTGCACGTGGGCTCGCGCGTCGAGCTCGGGACCCGCCTCACGCAGGAGGTGCAGCGCTACGTGCACCCCCTGCCGCCCGCGGGCACGCACCCCGAGGCGTTCCTCGCGGCCGTCCTGGCGGAGCGGCGGGACCGCGAGCTGCTCGCGGAGCACCGCGCGGCCGAGCGCCGCGACCAGGAGGCCGCCCTCCTGCACCGCCTGCCGCACGGCGTGCCGGACCCGCAGTCCTGACACCCCCGCCGTCGGGGCGGCCCGGGCGCCCGCGACCGTCCCGCGGCGTCAGAGCGCGGCGGCGATCCGGTCGAGCCAGTACGGCGCGAGCGTCCGGCTCATCGTCGCGGACAGGTGGTGGCGGTCCCGGTAGGCCATGACGTGCCCGACGACCGGCCGGCAGGCCGACGGCGTGCACATGAGCGACGTCGTGTCGACGAGCACGCTCCCCGGCACCAGGTTGTGCGTCCTGCGCAGCGGGTCGGGCGTCGCGAGCGCGACGTCGCGCGGCGTGCGGCACGCGAGGGCGGCCCGCACCGTGCGGGCGCTCGTCGCGCACGTCAGGGACGACTCGCTCATCGTCGGGTTGTCCGAGATCGCGACGACGAGCGTGCCCGCCTCCTGCAGCCGGCGCCACGCCACGGCCATGGCGTCGGGCGTCGCGCCCGTCTCGCGGTAGCCCGTCACGACGACGACGTCGTACCGGCCCGCGACGAGCCGGCGCAGCAGATCCTTGCGGCGCTCGTGGCACACGTGGTCCTTCGGGCCGGGGTCCGCGAGCAGGCAGCCCATCGCGACGTACGTGTCGAGGCGCCAGTTCAGCCGCCCCGCCGCGTCCCGCAGGCCGGGCAGCGACATCGCGCCGTGCGAGTCCCCCGTGACGGCGACGCGCAGCGCGTCCTTCGAGCGGGAGCCGTACCTGCACGAGCGCACGCGCTCGTCGGCCCCGCCCACGTAGCAGGAGAACGCACCGCCCGTGTCCTTCTTCCACCCGGTGCGGCGCGGGTCGGGACGGATCGTGCCCGACAGGTCGGGGTTGCTGCACGGCTGGTCGCGCGGGTCCATCGCGGCCGCACCGAGGCACGGCACGCCCGCGAGGACGCGCGTGAGGTCCCCGTACGCGCCCTCGTCGAGCACCCGGCTCGCGACCCACGGCCGCCCGTACCAGGCGGGGGCGACGACCCGGTACTGGCGGTTGCCGAGCGCGTCCGGACGCGCGCGCAGCTCGAACCCGCCGCCGGCGCTCGTGCGCGAGCGGGCGACGGCGACCCACGAGCCCGCGGTCCAACGCTGCAGGACGACGGGCGCCTGGTCGGCGGCCGGCAGCACGCGACCGGAGAAGACGCGCAGCGTCCCCGGACCGCCCGAGCCGCGCACGGCGAAGCCGGTGACGCGCCGGGACGACGCGAACGCGGTGTCCGCGGTTCGCTCGTCGGCCCGCGCGTCGACGGCCGTCCCGGCCTGCGCCGCCGGCGTGGGCAGCCCGACCGCGAGCAGCGCGACGAGGGCCACCAGCACGCCGAGCAGGCGCGTGCGGCGGGAAGCGGTCATGGCGTCCTCCTGGGACGTGCGAGGTGCGAGGGGCGTGACGAGGGCGGCCTCATCCGACGATGCCGCGCTCACCCGCGGCCCGCTCGTCGAGCGCCGCCACCACCGGGCCCAGACGGTACGCGAGGATCGAGCGCCCGAACGTCGCCGACAGGTGGTGCAGGTCGCGGTACGCCATGACGTGCCCGACGACGGGCCGGCACTCGTCCGACGAGCACATGAGGTCGACCGTGTCGACCAGCAGCGTCCCGGGCGCCTGCGCGTGCGCCTCGAGGAGCGGGTCGGGCGGCTGCAGCGCCGCGGCGCGCGGCATGCCGCACGCGACCACCTGAGCAGCCGTGGCGGTCCGGGTCGTCGCGCACGCGAGCGTGGCCTCGTCGAGCTTGGGCCCGTCGCCGAGGACCGCGACCACCGCACCGGTGCCGAGCAGGCGCCGCAGCGCGAGCGCGATCGCGTCGGGCGCCGCCGCGGTCTGCCGGTAGCCGGTCAGGATCACGACGTCGTACCGGCCGCCGAGGAGGCGGCGCAGCAGGTCGCCCCGCCGGAAGTGGCACTCGTCCTCGACGGGGCCGGGGTCCGCGAGCAGGCAGCGCGCCGCCGCGTAGCTGTGCAGCTCCCAGTTGAGCCGCTCGGCGGTGTCACGCAGCCCCGGCAGGACCATCGCGGCGTGCGAGTCGCCGACGAGCGCGACGCGCAGCGCGTCGCCGCGCGTCGACCCGTAGTCGCACCGCTCGACGGGCACGTCGGTCTCGCCGTGGAAGCACTTGAACGCGCCGTGGGTGTCGTGGTGCCAGTCGTCGCCGCGCCGCGGGTCCGGGATGATCCGGCCCGCGAGCTCGGGGTTCTCGCAGCCCGGCTCGGCGAACGCGACCGCGCCCTGGCACGCCTCGTCGGGCGGCAGCGCCTCGCGCAGGTCGCCGTAGGCGCCCACGTCGAGCGCGTCGGTCGCGGCGCGCGGCTGCCCGAGAAACCGCGGCGCGACGACGCGGTACTGCGCGTTGCCGAAGCCGCTCGTCACGAGTCGCAGCGCGAACGCCCCGTCGGCCCGCGTGCGGGCCGCGTCGACGGTGCGCCAGCCCGCCGGGGCCCAGTGCTGCAGCTCGACGGGTGCGCCGGACGCGGCGGGCCGCACGAGGCCGGTGACGTCGCGTGCGCTCCCCGGCCCGCCCGTCCCGGTCACGGCGACGTCGGCCACGAACCGTCCGGTGCCGGTGGCGATCGACCGGAACGGCTCGGCGACGGCCCACGGGCCGGCCGTGGTCGGCGCACCGACGCCTCCCGGCACGCCTGCGACCTGCATGCCGGCTCCACCCGACAGCGTGACGACCGTCGTCGGCAGCGCCACCTCGCGTGCGCGGGCCGCGCGGGACGCGTCGGCCCGGTCGGTCGCAGCTCCTCGCGAGCCCGTCGCGCTGGGGACCACCAGCACGGTGGCCGCGAGCGCCACGGTGAGCGCCGTCGCGGCCACCCGGACGAACGACCGGGCGAACGACCGGACGGACGGCCGGACGGACGACGAGGCGGTCGACGGGACGGACGACGAGGCCCTGGGAGTCGTCACGCGGTGCGCGCGCACGGCGCGCGGCTCAGCGCGGCGTGAGGGGCGTGGCGGCGGACTCCAGCAGGACGGGGATGCCGTCGCGCACGGGGTACCGCAGCGGCCGCTGCGGGTCCGTGGAGTCCAGGCACGGCGCGCCCTCCGCGTCCGTCGCGTCCACGAGCGTCGCGCCCGTCACCGGGCAGCGCAGCAGGTCGCGTGCCCACGCCTCGAGCCCGCCGCTCGCGGCGGTCAGGTCGGCGCTCACGCCTCGCCGCCCGCGTAGGCCGGCTCGCCCTGACGCACGAGCGCGAGCACGTCGTCGCGGACCTTCTCCATGATGTCCGCGTCCGCCGCCTCGACGTTCAGCCGCAGGAGGGGCTCGGTGTTGGAGGCACGCAGGTTGAACCACCAGCGCGGGTGGGCGTCCCAGTGCGAGACGGTCAGGCCGTCGAGCTCGTCGACGGTGACGGGGCCGGCACCCTGCTGCGTCACGTACGCGTCGACGACGCGCGCCCGCGCGTCCGGCACGGACACGACGCGAGAGTTGATCTCGCCGGACGCGACGTACGGCTGGTAGGAGTCCGCGAGCGCGGACAGCGGGTGCGGCTGGCCACCGAGCGCCGCGAGCACGTGCAGCGCGGCGAGCATTCCCGTGTCGGCGAAGAAGAAGTCGCGGAAGTAGTAGTGCGCGCTGTGCTCGCCGCCGAACACGGCCTCGTGCTCGGCCATCTGGGCCTTGATGAACGAGTGGCCGACGCGCGTGCGCACGGTGCGCGCGCCCGCCGCCTGCAGCAGGTCGGGGACGACCTGCGACGTGATGAGGTTGTGGATCACGGTCGACTCGCGGCCCGCGGCCTTCTCGCGCTCGACCTCGCGCAGCCCGACGAGCGCGGTGATCGCGGACGGCGAGACCGGGTCGCCGTTCTCGTCGACGACGAAGCAGCGGTCGGCGTCGCCGTCGAACGCGAGCCCGATGTCCGCGCCGTGCTCGACGACCGCCTTCTGCAGGTCGACGAGGTTCGCGGGCTCGAGGGGGTTCGCCTCGTGGTTGGGGAACGTGCCGTCGAGCTCGAAGTACAGCGGCACGACGTCGAGCGGCAGCTCGGGCAGGCCGGCACCCGTGCCGAGCACCGCGGGCGCCGTGTACCCGCCCATGCCGTTGCCCGCGTCAACCACGACCTTCAGCGGCCGGATGCCGGACAGGTCGACGAGCGAGCGCAGGAACGCCGCGTAGTCGGCCAGCATCTCCCGCTCGGTCACCGTGCCGCGCTCGTCGTCGGCGACCTGCGGGACCTCGCCTCCCAGGTAGTCCCCCGCGAGGTCGCGCACCGCCGCGAGGCCCGTGTCCTGGCCCACCGGGCGCGCACCGGCACGGCACAGCTTGATGCCGTTGTACTGCGCGGGGTTGTGGCTCGCGGTGAACATCGCACCGGGCACGCCCAGGCTGCCCGACGCGAAGTACAGGCCGTCGGTCGAGCACAGCCCGATCGTCACGACGTCCACGCCGCGACCTGCGAGTCCGTCGGCGAAGCCCGCCACGAGCTCGGGGCCCGAGGGGCGCATGTCGTTGCCCACGACCACGGTCGGCCGGGCCCCCGCCGGCGTCTCGGGGATCACCACGACGTCGGCGAACGCCGCGCCGATGGCACGCGTGACGCGCGCGTCGAGCTCGTCGGGGACGACCCCCCGCACGTCGTACGCCTTGATGAACGCGGACAGGTCGACTCGTTCGGCACTCACCCGGGCATCGTATCCGGCAACGGTCGAACCGCCGGACGTCGGACGCGCCGCGGGCACGCCTCGGCGGGACTCACGCGCCGCCCGTCACCTCGTCGCGGGACAGCGGCGTTCCGTCACCCTCCAGGGCGAACCAGTTGGTCACCTCGCACGACGGGCACGACACGAACGTCGCCTGCCGCCCGTCGGGCAGCGCCATCCGGATGCGTGTGAGCCGTGTCTCACCGCACGACACGCACGCCTCCGTCCCGGGAGGGAGCACACCCTGGGGCTGGCTGATCGAGCCCAACGGCTCCGTCGGCGCGGCCGCGCGCGCGCGTGCGGCGTCCCCCTTGCGGCGCGCCACCCCTAGACCGTCCCCTCGCCCGGGTCCGCCCCCGCCCCGCGCAGCACCCGCAGGTGTCCTCGGCGCGGCGCGTCCGCGAGCGCTGCGGGCTCGGGCGCGCTCGGCGCCGCGACCGGCTCGGGCGCGCGACCGGCCTCGCGCACCGCGTCCGCGAGCGCGAGGAGGTCGTCCCGGCTCGGTGCGAGCGGCTCGAACTCGGGGAGCAGGCGGACGACCTCCCACCCGCGCGGCGCGGTCAGACGCTCGGCGTGCGGCACGCACAGGTCGTAGGAGTGCGGCTCGGCGTGCTGGGCGAGCGGGCCGAGCACGGCGGTCGAGTCCGCGTACACGTAGGTCAGCGTCGCGACGGCCGGGCGGCCGCACGCGGTGCGCGAGCACTGCCGGACGGATCTCACGGGGCGAACCTACCCCCACGCGTGCGGGGCGTCGCGCGCCCACGCCGCTCGTCGGCGCGCGGCCACCCGCACGCGACGCGCCTGCATCCCGCCGGCATCCCGCCACCGCTCGCGCCCGACGCGCCACGAGACGCTCGCGCGCGCCAGCAGCGACTATCGTGCGGACGGTGAGCCCGTCCTTGCCCGACCGCGCCGGACGCCGCGCGCTCGGCCCGCGCGAGGCGGCCCCGGTCCAGCCCGTGCGCCGCCGCGACCGCCGTGGTCGCGGGCTGCGCGGACCCCTCATGCCGAGCACGATGCCCGCCTACCGCACGCGTGCCCAGCGGTTCGACGACCTCGTGCTCGACGCGGTCGAGCACCTCGAGCGGCGCTGGGCGCGCCAGCTCGAGGGCACCGAGTTCGCCGTCGAGGACGTCCCGCCGTCGAACCCCGCGCCGTGGGAGCACGGCGGCGTCCCGCTCGGCCGCTACTTCCCCGCCGACGCCGGGCTGCCCGCGCGCGTCGTCGTGTACCGCCGGCCCGTGGAGGGTCGCGCGCACGACCCGCTGGACCTCGCCGACCTGGTCCGCGACGTCGTCGTGGAGCAGGTCGCGCACATGCTGGGCCGCTCACCCGAGGACGTCGACCCGACGTACGGCGACGACCCGCGCTGACGCCTCAGCGCGTCCCGAGCCGCGGGTCCTCGCGGACCTCGGTCGCGCCCGCCACGAGGTCTCCCGGGACCGGGACGAGCACCGACAGCAGCGTCCCGTCGGGCCGGTCCGCCTGCGCGACGAGGGCGCCCGCGAGCCACGCGCCGTCGTCCGGCACGACCTGCACGCCCCGCACGCGCGTCCCCGCGGGCACGAGGTCCGTCAGGTCCCACGCGGCCGTGCGGCCGAGCTCGAGCTCGACCCGCTCGCGCGCGACCGGCTCGCCGTCCGCGCCGAGCACGCGTACCTGCGCGGTCGCCGTGCCGTCGCCGTCGAGCGCGCCCGACGTCGCCACGGCGCCGAGCACGAGCGTGCCGGTCGCACGGTCGGGCACGGCCACGACCTGCGTGTCCGTCGCCGCGGCGGCGTCCGCGGGGGCGACCGACGGGACCCAGGCGCGCTCACGCGTCGGGACGTCCGGGTCCTGCGCGGTCGGGTCCCCCGGCCGGGCGAGCATCGCGCTCGCGACGACGGCGCGGTCCGCCTCGACGACGAGCGTGTACGCACCCGCGGGCAGCCCGCCGAGCGGGACGTCGGTCACGACCCCGGGGTCGAGCCGCAGCTCGCCCGCGCCCGGCAGGTCCTCGACACCGTCGGGTCCCAGCAGCCGCACGCGCGCCGTCGTGGCCGCGGTGCCGGGCGCCAGCAGCCGCAGCACGCCCGCGTCCGGGTCGTCGACGTCGGTCGCGAGCAGCACCACGCCGGGCACGACCTGCCGGCGCGACGGCGCCGCGCTCGCGACGACGAGGTCCGTGCCGGTCGGCGTGAAGCCGTCGAGCGTCGAGTCCTGCACGTGCGCCGTGACGCGGCCGCCGCTCGCGGTCACGTGCACCGCGACCCTGCGCTCCTCGGGTGCGAGGCCGCCCAGCACGACGACGCGCTCGGCGCCCGGTGCGACGAGGTACTGCTCGGTGGCGAGGTCGACCGGACCCGTGGCGCCGTACACGTCGAGGTGCACGACCGCCGCCGTCGACCCCGCGTTCTGCAGGACGAGCAGCGCGGTCGCGCCCAGCTCGGTCGAGCCGCCGACGAGCCACGCGTCCGTCGTCGGCGCCTGGCACGACGCGGCGGCGAGCCCACGCAGGTCGCCCGCCGTCACGTAGGAGGACGTCGCGGCAGCGACGGTGGCGGGGTCGTCGGTCGGCTCGGCCTGCACGACGAGCGCGTCGGTGACCCAGCGCCGCGTCGTCGCGGTCGCGCCCGCGCCGAGGCGCTCGACGACCACGCCCCCCGCGAGGTCGGTCACCGTGCCGCCACCGCTCGACGTGACGGCCGCGACGAGCGAGGTGAGCGGTGCGACGGGCACCGGGTCGAACGCGTCGTCCGCGTCCCGCTCCTGCGGGAGGACGAGCGGCGCCGCGCACACGAGGCGCGTGGGCGAGAACGGCACGTCGACGAGCGCGCCCGGGACCGTGACCTCGTCGGTCGCCGGGGACGGCAGCCGCGCGCCGAGCACGGCGACGCCCGCGACCAGCGCCGCCACGGCGACCCCGGACACGACCCGCACCGCGGCGACCTTCACGGCGGGCGCGCCCGCCGCCGTCGTGCTCGCGCTCATCGGCCCGCCCTCCGTCGTCGTACCGGCATCGCCAGCAGCACCGTCAGGCCGAGGACGACCGCGTCGACGACGAGCCACGTCGTGCGCTGCGGCGCGTCGTGCCCGACCACGAGGTGCCCGCCCGACGGACCGAGCTCGAACGTCTGCCGCCAGCCGTTGTCGACCGAGCGCAGCGCGACCCCGTCGAGCGTCGCGTGCCAGTGCGGGTCGGCGCGCTCGGCGAGCACCAGCAGACGTCCCGGCGCACCCTTCCCGACGCGCGTGTCGACCGAGCGTCCGCGCGCGTCCACCGCGACGGCGTCCGTCGCGACGTCCCGCACGTCGCCGCCGGGCACGACACGCGCCCACGCGGTGACCACGTCGGGCGCCTCGCCGCCGCCCACCGGCGCCGCGGGCTGCACGCGCCACAGGATGCCCGACGCGTTCTGCGTGACGCGCTCGAGGCCGGCGGTCGAGTCGAGCTCGGCGACGAGCGCGTCCCGCTCGCGGTCGGCCGCCGCTTCGTCCTCCTCGGACAGGCCGTCGGGCAGGACGGGGACGAGCACGTCGCCGACCGCGAGCGCCCCGAGCGGGCCGGCGACGTCGCCGCTCGCGCCGGCGGCGAGCCGCGCGACGAGCGCGTCGACCTCCTGCGTCGCGGCGTCGGCGTCGGCGCCGTGGGGCGCGTCCGCGGGTCCCTCGACGGCGCGCGTCGCGACCGCGGCGGCGACGTCCACGAGCTGCGGACCGTCCGCACGCAGGAGCTGCCAGGTCACGGTGCCGTCGGCGTCACGCGCGAGCGCGAGCACGCGCGACGCGTTCGCCGACCCCTGTGCCTGCCGCCCGACGGCGGGCACGACCGTGCGCTCGGACGCGGTGACGGCCAGCGCGGCGCCGTCGCGTGCCTGCACACCCCACCCGGCGAGCCACGCCACGGGGACGGCGAGCGCGACGACCGCGACGACCCCGACCCCGGCCTGCCGCCAGCCGAACGCGTGGCGCGAGAGCCGGCGCAGCACGCCGTCGGCACCCAGCAACGCGGCCATGAGGAGGCCGAGCAGCGCGAGCGAGAGCGCAGGGCCGGTCCAGCCGTACGCGACCACCCCGTCCTGCACGCCCACGGGGAGCAGGGACACGAGCGTCGCGGCCGCGAGCGCGACCGCCGCGACGGCCCAGCCGAGCCGCACGCCGCGCGCGACCGCGCCGCGCAGGAGCGCGAGCGCCGCGAGACCGAGCACGACCGCGCCGAGCGCGAGCGGCCACGCGCGGGTGACCACCCCGTCCGGGACGCTCTCCGGGACGAGCGCACCCGCCGCGCCCGGCAGGCCGAGCAGGCGCTCGAACGCGCCCTCGGGCCGGGTCGCGACGCTCAGGCCGGGGTCGGCGACCAGCAGCCGCACGCCCGTCGCGCCGCGCGAGAACGCCTCGACGAGCAGCGGGCCCGCGACGACGAGCGCAGGGACGACGACGAGTGCGACCCGCCGCCGGTACCGCGGCGCGCACGCCGCCGCGACGAGGACCGCGAGCACCCCGGGCAGCAGCAGCGCCGGCGCGCCCGCGACCACACCCGCGAACGCGAGGGCGGCGGCGGCCGCGGCGGTCACCGAGCCGGTCGGCCGGGCCGCGCCCACCCAGTCGGTCTCGGTGGCGGTGACGCCCGCCGCGCGGGCACGTTCGGCGCGTGCCGCGACGCGCTCGTCGCGCCGGGAGCGGCGCGTCTCGGCCGCGGCGGCGCGCGCGTCGGCGGCGGCCCGCTGCGAGTCGGTCGTCTCGTCGGCGCCGTCGTCGGCAGCACCGTCCTCGGCAGCACCGTCGTCAGCAGCACTGTCGTCGGCAGCACCGTCGTCAGCAGCACCGTCGTCAGCAGCACCGTCGTCAGCAGCGCCGTCGTCGGAAGGCGCTGAGGTACCCGGCTCGTCCGGAGCGTGCCGCTCGGGCGCGCGGCGCGGCTCGTCGTCGCGTCGGCGCGCGGTCGCGACGCCGGACAGGACGAGGTCCACGCGCTGCACCCCGACCGCGCGCGCGATCCCGAGCGCGACCCACGGCAGCAGGACGTGCGCGAGGACCGGCCCCAGGCGGCCGTCGCCGACCGCGAGCAGCAGCGCGGGCGCACCGGCCCACACGACCGCGGCCCACGCGCGGGACGTCACGGCGCGCGTCGCGGCACCCGCCGCGGCCCACGCCCCGAGGCCCGCGAGCACCACCGAGCCGAGCACGACGAGCGCGACGGCGACCGACGGGCGTCCGCCCGCGAGCGTCGTCGGGACGACGAGCGCGCCGAGCAGCGCGTCCACGGGGCCGGGTCCGCCGAGCCCGCCGGACACCCAGCTCGACGTCGCGGCGGCCCACAGGTCACCGAGCCCGTCCGCGAGCGGCAGCAGCCCGCCGCCGACGAGCCGGGCGCCGCGTCCGACCGCCGCGACGAGCGGGCCGAACGCGACCGCGGAGACCGCGACGAGCGCGACGAGAACGGTCGCGAGCCCGGCCCGGCGCCGCGACGCGAGCGCGGCGAGCTCGCGCAGCTCGAGCTCGGAGGGCGCCTGGACCACGCGCCTCGCCTCGCGGCGCGCGAGCCGACGGTCGCGCGCCTGGCGCCAGACGTCGCGCCACGTCGCCTGCAGCGGTCGCAGGGCGCGTCGAGGGAGCCGGCGGGTGCGACGGGCGCGGCGGCGCGCGGCGGCGACGGCACCGGGGCGGGCGAGCGCCTCGAGGGGTCCGCGCAGCTCGTCGACCGCGAGGCCCGGCTGCTTGGCGGCGACCTGCACGAGGCAGCGCACGACCGCGCTCACGAGCGCGAGCACCACGACGAACGGGACGAACGGCAGCGGGGCGGTGGACAGGCGCTGATGCGTCAGCGCGCGGCGGCGGGCCGCGAACGAGCGGCGCGGGTCGGCGCTGTCGTCCTCGCCGTCGCCGTCCGCGTCGAGGCCCGAGGGCCCCGCGCCCCGCAGCCCCAGGTAGGAGGCCTGCGCGTGCCGGACCACGGCGCTCGGCACGACGACGACCCGGTGCCCGGCGAGCCGGGCGCGCCGCGACAGGTCGAGCCCGTCGCCGAACGGGCCCAGCGCGGGGTCGGGGCCGCCGAGCTCGTCCCACGCGTCGCGGCGCACGAGCGCTCCCGCGGTCCCGACACCCAGCACGTCGTCGCGCGCGTCGTGCTGGCCCTGGTCGAGCTCGCCCGGCTCGACGTCCGTCATGCGCCGCCCGGAGCGGTCCGTGCGCACGCCCAGCTCGAGCAGGCGGACGGGGTCGGTCCACGTGTGCTGCTTGGCGCCCGCGACCACCACGGACGGCGCACGGGCCACGGCGCGAGCGAGCTCGGCGAGCGCGGTCGGTGCGGGCGCGCTGTCGTCGTGCAGGAGCCACAGCCAGGTGGTGCGCGCGCCGTCGTCGGACGCGAGCGCGTCGCGCACCGCCTGGCCGAAGGTGCGCGCGTGCGGTGCCTGCAGCACCCGCACCTCGGGCAGCGGCCCGGTGTGCGCGGACGCGGCCACGGCGAACGCACGCTCCACCGTGAGCGGCAACGGGCCCTCGGGGTCGTCGGTGCGCGGGGCGACGTCGACGACGAGCACGCGCGACGGACGGCGGGACTGGCCCGCGAGCGCGTCGAGCGTGGTCGCGAGGTACGGGGTCCGCCCGCGGGTGACGAGGACCGCGGTGACCGACGTCGTCGTCGGGACGGGTGCGGTCGCCGGACCCCCGAGGTCGACGACGGGCGCGCCCAGGCCGGTCGTCGGGTCAGGCGTCGTCGCGGGGTTCGCCGCGGGGTCGTGCGGCGGGCGGGTGGAGTTCATGCTCGGGCCATGATGCACGCCGGGGCCGTGGGCGCCGGGACCGACTCGCCACGCTCCCCCGACCGGCGGCGGACGGCGCCTCGGACGTCAGACGACGCGGCGCTTGAGCTTGCGGCGCTCGCGCTCGGACAGCCCGCCCCAGATGCCGAAGCGCTCGTCGTTCGCCAGGGCGTACTCGAGGCACTCCGCGCGGACGTCGCAGCCCGAGCACACCTTCTTGGCCTCGCGCGTCGAACCGCCCTTCTCCGGGAAGAACGCCTCGGGGTCGGTCTGGGCGCACAGAGCGCGCTCCTGCCAGCCCATCGGGCCGTCGTCGTCCGGCGTGCCGAACAGCGACAGGACGTTCGACGCCGCGACGGGCGCCTGGCGGTGCGCGTCGGAGGGGAACTCGGACGTGGCCCCGTCATCGTCGAGCAGGTTCCACATGCGTGCCTCCGGTGGTGCTTGGATCTGATGATCGACTGGTCGAGGCTCGACCTGTGCGGCCCCTGCGACGCCCCGCCGTCGGCGGGCCGGAGACCAGGGTGCTGCGACAGTTGGTTCTCGGACAATCCGAATTACACGCGTGTCGTTCCGGGCCGTCAACCGGGGGCGTGGTAGTTGTCCCGGTTTGTCGGGTGAACTTTCACATCTTGGCCACGCGGTCGGCGCGCCGCGGCCCGCGAGGCCCCCCTCTAGGGTGAAGCCCATGCCCTCCGACACCCCCGCGGACGCCCCCGAGCGGGCCCCCGAGCAGCCCCCGGTCCCGCGCGACACGGCCGGTCTCCTGCAGCTCCTGACCGCCGACCCGGGCCGCCCACGTCTCACCTGGTACGGCGACGACGGCGAGCGGGTCGAGCTGTCGGGCGCGGTGCTCGCGAACTGGGTCGCCAAGACCACCAACCTGCTCGTCGAGGAGCTCGACGCGGGCCCCGGCACCCGGGTCGGCAGCGACCTGCCGCCGCACTGGCGCACCGTGCTGTGGGCGCTGGCGACGTGGCGCGCGGGCGCGACGCTCGTCGTCCCCGCCGCGGCGCCCGACGAGGTGCCCGGCGAGGTGCCCGACGACCTGCCCGACGAGGTGCCCGACGACGTCGACGTGCTCGTCACGACGAGCGCCCCCGCCGCCCCGACCCGCGCCGCGCTCGTCGTCGTGACGCTCGCCGCGCTCGCGCGCCGCGCGGACGGGCCGCTTCCCGCCGGGGCGGTCGACGCCGCGGCCGCGGTCATGACGTACGCGGACCAGCTCGGCTGGGTACCGCCGGGCGAGCCCGCGCGTGCGGCCCTCACGACGACGCCCGAGGACCCGACCTCCCCCGTGTCGCACGCGGACCTCGCGACCTGGTGGTCCGGCGAGGACGCGCCGCGCGCCCGCGTGCTGCTCGCGCCGCGCACCGGCGTCGCCGGCTGGCTGCGCGACGTCGCGCGCGTGCTCGCGGCGGACGGCTCGCTCGTCCTGCTCTCCCCCGCACGTGCCGCGCGGCTCGCGCAGGACGACGCCGAGCGCGAGCGCCTCGTGACGACCGAGCGGGTCACGCGCACCGCGCTGTGAACGCCCGTCGGACGTGGGACCTCCCGTCCCCGACAGGCCGCGACGCGTCGGTAGGCTGTGCGGGGTCCCGGCGCCAGCCGGGATCGTCCCCGCCCGCAGCCGACCGGAGAACTGCCTGGTGAACGTGCGCATCGTGGCGTCCGCTGACGTCGATCCCACCGCGACGATCGGCGACGGGACGTCCGTCTGGCACCTCGCGCAGGTCCGTGACGGCGCGACGCTCGGCGAGGGCTGCGTCGTCGGCCGCGGCGCCTACATCGGCTCCGGTGTGCGGGTCGGCGACCACTGCAAGATCCAGAACTACGCGCTCGTGTACGAGCCCGCGGTCCTCGAGGACGGCGTGTTCGTCGGGCCCGCGGCGGTGCTGACCAACGACGAGTTCCCGCGTGCGGTCAACCCCGACGGCTCGGCCAAGAGCGCGCACGACTGGACCGCGGTCGGCGTCACGCTGCGCGAGGGGGCGTCGGTCGGCGCGCGCGCGGTGTGCGTCGCACCCGTGACGGTCGGACGCTGGGCCACGGTCGCCGCGGGCGCGGTCGTGACGAAGGACGTGCCGGACCACGCGCTCGTCGCGGGCGTCCCGGCGCGCCGGCTCAAGTGGGTCGGTCGCGCGGGGGTGCCGCTCGAGGACGCCGGCGGCGGCGTGTTCCGCTGCCCCGTCACGGGCGAGGTCTACGACGAGCACGACGGCGTGCTGACGCGACGCGCGTCGGCGGACGAGGAGCAGGACGCATGAGCGGAACGACGCCCACCACGATCCCGGCGGCCAAGCCGCTGATCGGTGACGAGGAGCGCGCCGCGGTCGACCGCGTGCTGCGCTCCGGGATGATCGCGCAGGGACCCGAGGTCGCCGCGTTCGAGAAGGAGTTCGGCGACGCGCTCGTCGGCGGGCGCGCGTGCGTGGCCGTCAGCTCGGGCACCACGGGCCTGCACCTCGGTCTGCTCGCCGCGGGCATCGGCCCGGGCGACGAGGTGATCGTCCCGTCGTTCACGTTCGCTGCGACCGCCAACTCGGTCGCGCTCACGGGCGCGACGCCCGTGTTCGCTGACATCGACCCGCTGACCTACTGCCTCGACCCCGCGTCGGTCGAGGCCGCGATCACGGACCGCACCGCGGCGATCATGCCCGTGCACCTGTACGGCCACCCCGCGGACGTCACGGCGCTCGGCGCCCTCGCGCAGGCTCACGGGCTGCAGCTGTTCGAGGACGCCGCGCAGGCGCACGGCGCGACGTGGCAGGGCGAGCCCGTCGGATCGTTCGGCACGTTCGCGATGTTCTCCCTGTACCCGACCAAGAACATGACGTCCGGCGAGGGCGGCATGGTCTCGTGCGCGACCCCCGAGGTCGTCCGCCAGGTCCAGCTCCTGCGCAACCAGGGCATGGAGCGCCGGTACGAGAACGAGGTCGTCGGGTTCAACGCGCGCATGACCGACGTGCACGCCGCGATCGGCCGCGTGCAGCTCGGCAAGCTGCCCGCGTGGACCGCGCAGCGCCAGGCGAACGCCACGTTCCTGTCCGAGAACCTCGAGGGCATCGGCGTCCCGCACGTGGCCCCGGGCGCGACGCACGTGTGGCACCAGTACACGATCCGCGTGCCGCAGGACCGCGACGGGTTCGCCAAGGCGCTGCTCGCCGAGCACGGCGTCGGCTCGGGCGTCTACTACCCGATCCCGAACCACCAGCTCCCCTCGTTCGGCCTCGAGTTCGACCTTCCGGTGACGCGCGAGGCGTGCGAGCAGGTCCTGTCCCTGCCGGTGCACCCCGCCCTGAGCACCGACGACCTCGAGCGCGTCGTCGCGGGCGTCAACGCGGTCGCGAAGGCGGGTGCGTGATGGCGAACCTGCGCGCCGGGCTCATCGGCCTGGGGATGATGGGGCGCCACCACGCGCGCGTGCTGCGCTCGCTGGACGGCGTCGACCTGGTCGCGGTCGCGGACCCGAGCGGCGACCGGCACGGCGTCGCGGGCGGTCTGCCCGTGGGTCGCTCGGTCGAGGACCTCATCGCCGCGGGGGTGGACTACGTGACCGCGGCGGTCCCGACGACCCTGCACGAGCAGGTCGCGATCACGCTCGCCGAGGCGGGCGTGCACTGCCTCGTGGAGAAGCCGCTCGCCCCCGACACCGAGTCGGCGCAGCGCGTCGCGGACGCGTTCGCGTCGCGCGGGCTCGTCGGCGCGGTCGGGCACATCGAGCGCTACAACCCCTCCCTGCAGCACCTGCGTGAGCGGCTCGCCTCGGGCGAGCTCGGCGACGTGTACCAGGTGGTCACGCGCCGCCAGGGGCCGTTCCCGGCCCGCATCGCCGACGTGGGCGTGGTCAAGGACCTCGCGACGCACGACATCGACCTCACGGCGTGGGTCACGCAGTCGCGGTTCGTGTCCGTCGCGGCGCAGACCTCGCTCCAGAGCGGTCGCGAGCACGAGGACCTCGTCGCGGTCGTCGGCACGCTCGCCGACGGGACCGTCACGAGCCACCTCGTGAACTGGCTGTCGCCGTTCAAGGAGCGCGTCACGGTCGTGACCGGTGAGCGCGGTGCGTTCGTGGCCGACACGCTCACCGCCGACCTGACGTTCTACGCCAACGGCACGGTCCCGACGACGTGGGAGTCGATCGCCAAGTTCCGCGGCGTGAGCGAGGGCGACGTGGTCCGTTACGCCATCCCGAAGCCCGAGCCGCTGCGCACCGAGCACGAGGCGTTCCGCGACGCGGTGCTCGGCAAGGACGTGGACATCGTCACGATGCAGGACGGTCTGGCGACCGTACGCGTCGCGGAGGCCGTGCTGCGCTCGGCCGCGACGGGCACCACGCAGCTGCTCGACTGAGGCACCCGGCCCCCGCACAGGCGCACGCAGGGCGCTGCCCCCTCCGGGGAGCCGCGCCCTGCGTCGTGCTGTCGTCGTGCTGTCGTCGTGCTGTCGTCGTGCCCGTCGTCGGGCGCTACGACGCGACCTTGACGGTGAACAGCGTCGAGCGCAGGCCGAGCGCGCTGCGGAACGCGTCGCCCGTGAGCGTCTTGCTCCCGCCGGTGCCCGTGACCGTCACGCTCGTCGCGCGGCCCCCGTGCGCGCCCTTGCCGTCGCGCGTGACGGTGACCTGCGTGACCCGCCCGACGCCGAAGACGCTCTCGGCCGTCGCGCGGCTGACCGTCACCTGCCACGCGGGGTACGCGTCGTACGTGTCCGCGTTCGCCTTCAGGTACGGCTGCGAGCCCTTGACGCTGTAGCCGCCGTTCGACGCACTGAACTGCGTGAACGCGGGCTTGCCGTCATAGGTGCGGATCTGGCCGGCGGTCGCCTTGACGGCGGTCGTGGTGCTCGACGCGGTGAACGTCGCGAGCCTGGTGCCCTTGAGGTCGTACTCCGCGAGCCCCTGGAAGACCTGGCACGCGGTGGTGTCGCACGTGTCGTACCACCAGGGGCGGTACCCGCTCGCGGCCTCGTACGCGGCGTACGTCCGCGCCGCGACGGCCTGCGCGCGCAGCGCCTGCTGGTGCCAGTACGACGGCATCTCGGACGGGACGACCGAGATGAGGTACGACGTGTAGCTGGTGCTCGCGGTGATCTGCACCGAGCTCGCGCCCGACCCGGTGAGGTTCGTCGAGAGGCTGCCCCGGTACTCGCGCGCCTTGGAGCCGTTGACGTTGCGCACGGTGTTGTCCCCGGTCCGCAGCGTCACCTTCGACGCCCCGGCGAGCGTGGTGCGCACCCGCGTGCTCGAGTAGGGGTACCAGGTGCCGTTCGCCTTGGCCTGCACGGCCCACGACGAGCCCGAGCGACGCACCTGCCAGAACGTCACCGTCAGGCGCTTGCCGTTCTGCACGATCGTCTCGGGCAGCGGCGTCGCGGCGTTCGACCGTCCCTTCACGGGGTTGCTGCCCGCGATCGTCATGCCCTTCTCGGCGACGACGGTCAGCAGGCGGTCGGTGTCGTTGCGCAGCCACACCTTGAGCGAGCGCGAGTCCGAGAGCGTCTTCGACGACGTCCCGCGGTAGTAGAACGCGAGGATCGTGCTGGCCGCGCGGCCGGCCTCGGCCTGACCCTTCGCGCCGTACTGCGAGAGCCCGATGCCGTGGCCGAACCCGCGACCGTCGATCGTGAGGTCGCCCGCCGCGGCGGCCCGGTCACCCGCGAGCGGCGCGGCGGTGGCGGCCGCGACCGCGGTGTCCGCGGTGCCGCCCAGCACGCCCGGACGCTCGAGGCCGTCGTCGTCGGCCCACGCGCCGGGCGCCGACGCGCCGACGAGCACGCCCGTGACGAGCGCCGCCACCAGGCCACGGCGCACCCGGCGCTCGCGCGCGCTCATGACCGGGCCGCCAGCGCGTCCTGCAGGACCCGCACCACGCGGTCGGCGGCGTCGCCCGACCCGTACGGCGTGGCCTGCGGCAGCGCACCGGGCCCGCGCAGCGCGACCTGGGAGAGCCGCGCGAGGTCCGCCTCGTCCGGAAGCAGCACGTTCCATCCCCCTTCGAGCGTCTCCACCCACTCCGTCTCGGTACGCAGTGTCGTGCACGCGCGCCCCAGGAGGAAGGCCTCCTTCTGCAGACCTCCCGAGTCCGTGACCACGCCCACCGAGCCGAGCACGGCCGCGACCATCTCGGGGTAGGGCAGCGGGTCCGCGACGACGACCGACCCCTGCTCGAGGTCGATGCCGTGCTCGGCGCAGCGCGCGCGCAGGCGCGGGTGCGCGAGCAGCACGAGCGGCACCGGGAGCGCGGCGAGCGCCTCGACGATCGCGCGCAGGCGCGCCGGGTCGTCGGTGTTCTCCGCGCGGTGGATCGTCGCGACGAGGTAGTCGCCGTCGGGCACGCCCGCCGGACGCGTCCCGGATGCGGCGACCGCGTCGCGCACGCGGAAGCACACGTCGGTCATGACGTCGCCGACGAGCACCGACCGCGGCGCGAGACCCTCGTGCGCGAGGTGGTCCATCGCGACCTGGGTGGGTGCGAGCAGCAGGTCCGCGGCGTGGTCGGTGAGCACGCGGTTGTGCTCCTCGGGCATGCGCCGGTTGAACGAGCGCAGCCCGGCCTCGAGGTGCGCGAGCGGCAGGTGGATCTTCACCGCGGCGACCGCGGCCGCGAGCGTGGAGTTCGTGTCGCCGTAGACCAGCACCCAGTCGGGCCGGTGGGCCTGCATGACCTGCTCGAGCGGACCGAGCATCGCGCCCGTCTGTGCGCCGTGCGAGCCGGACCCGACCGCGAGGTGCACGTCGGGCGCGGGGATGCGCAGGTCGGCGAAGAACACGTCCGACATCCCCGGGTCGTAGTGCTGACCGGTGTGCACGATGACGTGCTCCGCACCCGCGCGGCCCAGGGCCTCGGCGATCGGGGCGAGCTTGACGAACTGCGGGCGAGCGCCGACGACGCTCAGGACCTTCAACGCACTGCCTCCACCGCGGAGTCCGGGACCGCGCCGGTGCCGCCGAGCACCTGCAGCAGCGACACCTCCCGCGCGGCGAACCAACGGTCGGTCACGGCGGGGACGCCCGCACCCGCGGTGAGCAGGGTCAGTCGACCCAGCACGCCGCCCGTGAGGGAGTCGACGAGGTTCGCGTCCAGTCCGGACGCGAGGACCACCGTACCGGCCTTGACGGAGCCCTCGTACGCGGTCGCGACCGCCGCGGCCGTCGCGTAGCGGTCGGCGCCGGACAGCCGGGCGAGCTTCAGACCGTCGGCCCGCAGCACGTCCGTGACGTCGGTCGTCACCACACCGGTGCCGCCGACGACGGTCGCGCTGCGCGCCCCGAGGGCCTTGATGGTGTCGCGCGTGCCCGCGGGGACGCTCGAGCGCGGCACGAGCAGCACCGGCTGACCCGACGCGGCGGCCGGTCCGCCCGCGGCGGCGGCGTCGACGAGGTTGGCGGTGACGCCGGACGCGACGACCACGGAGCTCGCGGAGCCGAACGCGCGCGCGACCGCGGCCGCGGTCGCGTACCGGTCCGCACCCGACAGGCGCGTGACCGACAGGCCGGCGGCGCGCAGCTGCGCGGACACGTCGGTCGTGAGGACGCCGGTCCCGCCGACGAGCACGGCCTTCGTGGCGCCCCGTCGCGTGATCTCGGCCATCGACGCCGGTGGCACGGCGGTGCGCGTCGAGAGGAGCACCGGAGCCTTGATCGAGCGCGCGTACGGTGCGGCGACGAGGCCGTCGACGAGCGAGGCCTGCTGGCCGGAGACGATCACGACGGTGCCGCCCGCGGGGAACGCGGCCCGCCCGATGGCCGCGGCCGTCGCGAACCGGTCGTCGCCCGACAGGCGCTCGACGTCCGACCTCGGGTCCGGCGCCGGGGGCGTGTCGAGGGAGAAGTACGCGGACATGATGCCGAGGCGTGAGCCCAGGGTGGTGCGCACGCCGTCCGTGGTGGGCTTCGCCAGGAGGTACTGCACCGAGCCCGCCGAGGACGTCGCCTTGAGCTGCATGACCGCGCCGGAGCTGGCGCGCTGGGAGACCTCGAGGCGCGCGACGTCGGACAGGCGCGGGAACTTGGCCTTCATCTGCGCCTGCGTGATCGTCGTGGTCCACGACGCGTACGGGTTCTTCACCCGCGGGTCGACCGACCAGTGGTCGTCGCGGCTGCGCAGGTAGGCGATCGTCGCGCTCCCCCACACGTCCTCGGAGTTCGTGGTCTTGCCGCCCGTCGACGACGAGTAGTACGTCTCGGCGAGCTTGCCGTCGGGCGCCTGGATGACGCGCGCCTTGCCGGACGTGCGCGTGGCGTCGACCGCCGCGACCCAGTACTTGCCGTACCCGGCCTCGGCCTCCTTGTTGTACGCCGTGTACTTCTGGTCGGTCGTCTCGTCGGTGATGTGCGCGTCGATCGACGAGCGCACGCCGGCCTGGTACTTGCGGTAGGCGTAGGTGCGCGCGGCGATCGCCTGCGCCTGCAGCGCCGACGCGGGCCACGACGAGGGCATCTCCGCGATGCCGTACAGGTACTCGCTGTTGAGCTTCACGACGCTGACGGTGTTGACGCCGCCGCTGAGCGGGCCGAACGCGAGGCTGCCGCGCTTGTAGCGCACCGAGCCCGTGCCGCCGTTGGCTCCGGGCACCGTGACGACGCCGTTCTTCCACGTGAGCGTGAGCTCGGGCCACGTGGACGGGTTCGTGCGGTACTGCGTGCCGTCGATGGTCGTCGAGACGCGGGCCGTGCCGCTCGCCGTGGAGTACGTGAACGTGATCGACGAGGCGGCCACGGACACGGTGGTGCCGGGCGCGGTGCCGAGCGTCCAGGTCGTGCCCGACTCCCGGCTGACGGTGACCGACGTGACCCCGCTGCGGACCTGGACCCGGATCGTCGGGTCGTCCGTGCGGGTCGTGACCTTCGCGGGCGCGTAGTAGTGCTCGAGGATGTTCGTCGCCGAGCGCCCGTCGAGCGCCATGCCGTACGCGCCGTACTGCGACATCCCGAGGCCGTGGCCCCAGCCGCTGCCGTGCACCGTGAACGACGCGGGCGCGGCGGCCGGCAGGACGACCGACGCGGCGGCCCGTTCGGTGGGACCGCTCGCGGTCGGGGCCACGGGCGTGTCCATCGCGGCGGCGGGCGTGGCGACGAGCGCGCCGGCGACGAGCGCCGCGACGACGGGGAGGAGGATCCTGCGCATCAGATCGCCGCCACCAGGCTCCGCAGCGCACCGGGCGTCACCGCACCCGCACCGCCCGCGACGTCGAGCCGGTCCGTCCCGACCCTCTTGAGCCACGTCTGCACGCCTCCGTGGCTCGCCGCCCCCGGGACCAGGACGACGAGGCGCGCGAGGGCGCCGGCCGTGACCGAGTCGATCAGGTGGTCGTCGGACCCGGCCGCGACGACGACACGCGACGTCCCGACCCTCGACGCGAACCCCTTGGCGACCGCGAGCGCGGTCGCGTAGCGGTCGTCACCTCCGTACCGCACGACCTGTCCCTTCGTCACGGTGCGCACCGACGAGGTGACGGCGAGCGACACGGCACCCGTGCCGCCCACCACCGTCGTCGTGCGCACTCCTCGAGCCTGCATGGCGTTCTTCGTCGCGGTCGGCAGCGTGCCCGGTGCCGTGAGCAGCACGGGCTGCCCGGTCGCGGCCGCGGCCCCGCCCGCTGCGGCGGCGTCGACGAGGTTGGCCTGCGCGCCGGACGCGAGCACCACCGAGCGTCCCGCGGGCATCCGCGCGGCGACCGCCGCCGCGGTGCCGTACCGGTCGGACCCGGCCAGCCGCCGCACGTCGTCGACGCCGAGCGCTGCGAGCTGCTTCTCGACGGCGCGTCCGAGCACGCCGGTCCCGCCGACGAGCCACACGCGCTTCGGGGCACGGTGGCGGAGCTCGGTGGTGGTCGCCTCGGGCAGCCCGTCGACCGCGCCGAGCAGCACGGGTGCGTCGAGCGACGCCGCGAACGGACCCGCGACGAGGCCGTCGACGATCGAGGACTGCGTGCCCGCGACGAGGACCACGTCGTCGACCTGCCCGGCGCCCCCGGTCGCGGCGCGGCCGAGCGCGACCGCGGTCGCGTACCGGTCGGGTCCGCCCCAGCGCGAGATCCCGCACGACTCGTCGCCGTAGCCGCCCTTGGGCAGCGCCTCGACGTACACCGTGTCGGTCAGCCCGTGCCGGGTCGTCGTCACCGAGTACAGCCCGGGCCGCGCGGCGGAGCCGTCCGCGAGCTTCTGGTTCCATCGCACCGGCATCCAGCCGCGGCTCTTGCCCGTCAGCGTCGCGACGACCTGGCCGGTGCACACCGACCGCACCGAGGCGCGCCACGTCGACCACGACCGCGCGTACGCCTCCGCCGTGACGTTGCGGCCGGGTGTGTTCGCGGGCGTCGCGACGCGCGACGCCACTCGGTCGACCTGGTCGGCGGCGTAGGAGCGGATCGTCGCGAGCCGGTTGTAGACCATCTGACCCGGGCACGCCGTCGACGCGACGTCGCGGTGGCCCATGACCACGGGCAGCGACCCGCGCCAGCCGGGCTTGCGCTTCGGGTGCGTGCTGCCGCTGCGCGCCGTGAGCACCGTGGTGCCGAGGGGGTCGCGTCCGTACGACGCGAGCTTCCACGAGGCGACCTGGGCGACGGCGCGCAGGATCGTCGTCGAGGGGACCTTGCTGGTGAACTCGCCGATGATCGCGATGCCGATGGTGTTGGTGTTGAAGCCGCCCGAGTGGACGCCGAGCGGCACCTTGTCGAGCGAGCCCTTGCGCCCCTCGTACACCGTGCCGAACCGGTCGACGAGGAAGTGGTAGCCGACGTCGCTCCAGCCGCGACCCTTGATGTGGTACTCGTAGATGCCGCGCACGAGCGCCGGTGCCTGCGCTCGCGAGTAGTCGTTGGCGTTCACCGTGTGGTGGACGACGGCCGCCTGGATGGTCGAGCTCCAGTCGATCGGCTTGCGCAGCCGCTCGTTCGCGCGCCACTGCGCGCGCGTCACGATCGCGGGCCGCAGCGCGGCGGGGCTCACGCCCGCGACGGCGTTCGCCGTGTCGAGCGCCTGCCCGCCGGTCGCCGCGCGACCTGCGGCGGCGTCCGCGACCTGCGTGACGGCCGCGTCCGCGAGGTCGTCGACCCCTGCGTCGACGAGCGTCGCCGACAGGTCGGCCGGCGCGGCGCCCGTCGCCGTCTCGAGCCGGACCTGCAGCCCGTCCGAGCCCGTGTCGACGAGCGGCGCGGTCCCGCCGCGGGCTCCGGCGGCCTCCGCGGTGCCCTCCTCGGGCGTCGCCGGGTCGACCTCGAGCTCCTGCCACGACGACCAGGTCCCTGCGTGCCGCGTACGCACGAGCACGCGCGTGACCTGCGCCCCCTGCGCCCACGTCACGCCGACGAGGTCGAAGTCCGCGGTGCCGCGCGCGGGGGTCAGCACCGCGAGGCTCGAGGCTGCCGGCACGTCGTGGTCGTGGTCCGCCTCGACCGGCAGGTCGAGCGTGCGCCTGCTCGGGCCGTCGACGCCGCCGGCGAGCGGCACGGTCGTCGTCCGGACCGGGGCGTCGGGGGCGACGGGCACGCTCGTCGCACCGACGTCGGTCCCCGAAGCTGCCGCCGCGCCGACGACCCCGTCACGTGCGGGCGCCGCCGCGGCCGGAGCGGCCGTGACGGCCAGCGACCCGGCGAGGGCGCACGCGAGCGCGAGGTGTCGGCGTCGTCGCATGGTGGTGCCCCTCGCTGCTCGCGGTCCAGACCGCGGTCACAGTAATTCACACCTGTCACACATGCACGGAGGCCGAGGACGGCGGCGGGGCGTGGCGGTGCCGGGCCCGTCGCGCGGCGCGTCAGTCGGTGTCGCGCGTGCCCCGTGCGCCCTGCGCGCCGCCGAGCACGTCGACGACCACGTCGTGGTGCGCGGTCCGCACGACGAGCGCGTCGGGGTTCGCCCGCGCGATCCGCGTCGCCAGCGGGATGCCGCGCGGGTCGCCCCACGTCACCAGGACCGGGTCGACGAGCAGGTCACCCCACGCGCGCTCGACGTACCCCGCGAGCACGAGGGGGTCGACGTGCGCGTGCACCGCCTTCTCCCCCAGGTTGCGCTTGAGCCACGCGCTCGCACCCTGCTGCCGCTCGGCGAGCGCGTCGACGGTCGCCTCCCGGCCCACGGCACGGGCGAGCGGCCGCGCCGCGCCGAGCAGGACGCGCGGCACGCCGTCCACCGTCCACCGCTCGAGACGGTGCGTGACCACCCGGTAGCGCGCGGGCGACACGTCCAGCACCGTCACCCGGTCGTCCACGTCGACCGCGTGCGGGCCGTCCGTGACGAGGTACGCGCGCGCCCCGCGCCGCGCCGCGTCCCGCACGATGCGCGCCGCACCGGGCACGACCGCGCGGTGCAGGGCGATCGCGACGACGACGGGCGCGTCGGACGGGATCTCGGGCTCGGGCTCGCCGCGCAGCGTGCGGCCGAGCGTCGCGGCGATCGTCCCGGGTCCGAACCGCAGCGCGAGGTCCTCGCGCACGAGTGCGGGACGGGCCGAGCGGTGCCGTGCCTCGAGGCCCTCGACCGCGGCCAGCACGTCGTCCACCTGGTCGCCGATCTCGACGAGCCACGCCATCCACAGGTCCTGCGCGACGTCGAGGTTGCGCTGGGCGCCGCGTGTCGCGGTCGCGACGACCGGCAGCCCGGTCGCGAGCGCCTCGACCGCCGTCAGCCCGAACGTCTCCGACACCGACAGGTGCACGAGCACGTCCGCGTCGCGGTAGACCGCGCCGATCTGCGCCGGGTCGACGCGGCCGAGGAACCGGACCGCGTCCGTCACCCCGAGCTCGTCCGCGAGCGCGACGGCTCGCGCGGTGTCGGCCCCGCCACCGGCGACCGTGAGCGTGGCGTCCGGGCGCCGCTCGCGCCACGCGGCGAACGCGCGCACGAGCCGCAGCACGCCCTTCGACTCGAGCACGTTGCCGACGTACAGCCACCGGTCGAGCCGGTGGGGCGTCTCCTCGCGCGGCTCGAACCGCGCGACGTCGACCGGGTTGGGCACCGTGTGGACCCGGTCCGCGACGTCGGGGTACCGGCGGCGCACGGCCTGCGCGGTGTCCTCGCCGACGGTCGTGAACCGCGCCGCACCACGCACGGTGTCCGCGTACATCGCGGACGTGCGCTCGTCGGCCCACAGGCGGTTGAGGTAGGACGCGTGCTCGCTCACGACGACGCGCGTGCGCTCCCCCACGAGGTCGACGACGGCCCACCCGGTCGGCATGCCGACGTGCACGTGGACCACCTGGGCGGCCGCGAGCTCGTCGGCGTACGGCGCGAGCGCCTCGCGCGTGAGCTCGGCGACGCGTGCCCGGGGCGTGGTCGGGTCCGCGACGAACGGCACGCGCAGCACCTCGAGCCCGTCGACGACGTCGCGGGTCGTCGCGACCTCGGGGGCGTCCGGGACGCGCGCCTCGACGTGCACGACGAGCGGGTCGGGGAACTGCTCGAGGAGCGCGAGCGTCGTCTCGCGCACGAATGCGCCCCAGTACGGGTGCTCGGGCGTCGGGTACCAGGGCGTGACGACGACGAGCCGGTCCGGCCGGCTGCTCGTCGTGAACGGGCGCTCCTGCTCGGCTCCCTGCGTGGTCTCAGGCACCGGCCACCTCCGCGACCTCGGCGACGAACGGCTCGAGCAGCGCGTCGCGCCGGTAGGTGCGCGCGTGCACGAGCGCCTCGACGTGCTGACCCGCGGTCTGCTCGCGCGCGCCGCGCGCCGTGGCGACGAGCGCGTCGGCGACGCCCTGCGGTGTGAGCTCGGCGGCCGACCACGCGAGCGGGTAGCCCGCGAGCGGCTCGGCGATCGCGGTGGTCGGCGAGAACACGCCGGTGATCGGCTTGCCCGACGCCATGCACTCGAAGACCTTGCCCGACGTCACGTACCGCGAGTCCGCGGCCATGAGCAGGATCGCGTCGAGGTCGTCGTAGACCTTGCCGATCGTCGCCTTCGAGACCGGGCCCTCGTACGTCACGCCCACGCCCTCCTCGAGCGGCAGCAGCGCCCGGATGCGGTCCGCCTGCCCCGCGAAGAAACCCAGGTGCCCGTACACGTGCGCCGTCGCCCCGGCCATCGCCGGGTCACGGCGGGCGAGCTTCCAGCCCTCCCACATCGCCTCGTGCGGGTGCCGGTCGGTGACCGTGCCGATGAACCCGAACCGCAGCGGTGCCCCGGGTTCCGGGGCCCGGAACCCGGGCTCGCCGAGCAGGTCCGCGTCGTAGCCGTTGGGCAGCACGCGCATGCGGTCGGCCGCCGCCGGGTAGCGCTGCGCGTGCCAGTGCCGCAGCGCCTCGTTGACGAACGTGACGCGCGCGGCCGAGCCGATGAGCCGGGACTCCCAGCGCCGCGCGAGGTGCCCGGGCGGGAACGCGTCGGTCTCCTCGAACAGGTCGAGGGTCCACGAGTCGCGGTAGTCCACGACGTACGGGATGCGGTGCCGCACGTGCGCGGCGTAGGCCGCCGCGAAGTCGGACCAGGGGTTGCCGGTCGCGACGACGACGTCGACCGGGTGGTGGCGGTGCACGCGGCCGATCTCGCCGGCGACGGGCAGGATCCACGAGCCGTACTGCTCGGGGAACACGTACTTCTGCCCCGCGATCGTCAGCGCGCGGTGCACGAACGGCAGCGTCGTCGCGAGCCGCCCGCGGTGGCGCAGGTCCGGGTCCAGGTGCGACATGGGCAGCGGCACGCGCACGACGTGCACGCGCGGGTCGATCGTCGCGAGCAGCGAGTCGTCGCGCGAGCCGACGACCCGGTCGAAGAAGTCCTCGGTGACGGTCACGACCGTGACGTCCCAGCCCGCCGCGGCGAAGTGGTTCGCCATGGCCAGCGGCCGGAACACGCCGCTCGCACGCGACGGCGGGTAGTACAGCGCGACCAGCAGGACGTGCGGGCGTCGCCCGTCGTGGACCACTCGACCTCCTCGGGAGACGCGGAGCGCGTCGCCACGTCGACAAGGGAAGACCTCCGCGGGGGTCCCGGGAGCGTCCCGGGGACAGCGCGAAGGCCGTCGTTAGTATAGGGACGCCGTTTCGCACGGTTCCTGTCGACGTCCCGCACGACCCACCCCGCACCCTCGAGGATCCTGTGAAGATCGCTGTCGTCGCCCTTGGCAAGATCGGCCTCCCGCTGGCCGTCCAGTTCGCGTCGAAGGGGCACGACGTCGTCGGTGTCGACGTGAACCCGCAGGTCGTGGAGCTGGTGAACGCGGCGACGGAGCCGTTCCCGGGCGAGGCGCACCTGCAGGAGAAGCTGACGGAGCTCGTGCCCGCGGGCCGGCTGCGCGCGACCACGGACTACGCCGACGCGATCGCCGGTGCGGACGCCGTGGTGCTCGTCGTGCCGCTGTTCGTCGACGACGAGACGTGGCAGCCGGACTTCGGCTGGATGGACGCCGCGACGCGCTCGCTCGGCGAGCACCTGACGCCGGGCACGCTGGTGTCGTACGAGACGACGCTGCCCGTGGGCACCACGCGCAACCGCTGGAAGCCGCTGCTCGAGGAGGTCTCCGGGCTGACCGAGGGTGTGGACTTCGACCTCGTGTTCTCCCCCGAGCGCGTGCTGACGGGCCGCGTGTTCGCGGACCTGGGCCGCTACCCCAAGCTCGTCGGCGGCCTGTCGGAGCGCGGCGCGCAGCGCGCGGTCGCGTTCTACGAGCAGGTCCTCGACTTCGACGAGCGTCCCGACCTGGCCCGCCCGAACGGCGTGTGGGACCTCGGCTCGGCCGAGGCCTCGGAGCTCGCCAAGCTCGCCGAGACCACGTACCGCGACGTCAACATCGGCCTCGCGAACCAGTTCGGCCGGTTCGCGGAGAAGAACGGCATCGACGTGCACGCCGTGATCGAGGCGTCGAACTCGCAGCCGTACTCGCACATCCACCGGCCCGGCATCGCGGTCGGCGGGCACTGCATCCCGGTGTACCCGCGCCTGTACCTGTTCAACGACCCGGACGCGACGATCGTGCGCGCGGCGCGCGAGGCGAACGCCGCGATGCCGTCGCACGCGATCGACCTCGCGCGTGCCGCGGCGGGCGGCTCGCTGTCGGGCCTGCGCGTCGTGGTGCTCGGCGCCGCGTACCGCGGCGGGGTCAAGGAGACCGCGTTCTCGGGCGTGTTCGCGACGGTCGACGCCGCACGGGCCGCGGGCGCGCAGGTGCTCGTGCACGACCCGCTGTACTCCGACGAGGAGCTCGGCAAGCTCGGCTGGGACGCCTACCACGTGGGCGAGCCGGTCGACGTCGCCGTCGTCCAGGCCGACCACGGCGAGTACCGCACGCTCACCGCGGCCGAGCTGCCGGGCGTGCGCGTGCTGGTCGACGGCCGCCGCGTGACCGGCGAGGCCGGCTGGGACGGCGTGACGCGCATCGTGCTCGGCGCGGCCACGGCGTGACGCGACCCGCGGACGGCGAGCCCCGGCTCGTCGTGCTGACGCCGTGGTACCCCACGGCCGAGGCGCCCTACCACGGCTCGTTCGTCGAGCAGTCGGTCGCCGCGCTCGCGCACCCCGCGGACGCGACGACGATCGTGCAGGTCACGTCCGTGGACCCCGCCGAGGCCCCCGCGCTCACGCGCGAGGGCACCCCGCTCGGGACGGTCGTGCGCATGCGCGTGCCGCTCGACCCGATGACGCCGCGCGTCGCGACGGGGCTCGCGCACCGCGAGGCGATCGCCGCCGCGCAGGCCGCGGGCGACCTGCCCGAGCTCGCCGCGGCGGACGTCGTGCACGCGCACGTCGGCATGCCGTCGGGCTTCGCGGTCGCGCCGCTGCTGCGGCCCGGGCAGCGGCTCGTGACGACCGAGCACGCGACGTACCTCGAGACGATCCTGCGCACGCCCGACGGGCTCGCGGCGTACCGCTCGATGCTCGAGCGCGCGCACGTGCACCTCACGGTGTCCCGCGCGCAGGCACGCGACCTGCGCCGCCGCGTTCCCGACCTGCGGGACAAGGTCGACGTCATCGGCAACCCCGTGGACGACGCCCGGTTCGTGCCCGTGCCCGCGCCGGACGGCCCGCTGCTGCGCTGGGTCTACGTGGGCAACCTCGTCGAGCGCAAGAACGTGCGCACGGTGCTCGAGGCGCTCGCCGTCGCCGACCCGCGCGCACGGCTCACGCTCGTCGGGGACGGCCCGCAGCGCGACGAGCTGGGGGCGCTCGCCGACCGGCTCGGCGTCGCCGGCCGCGTGACCTGGCACGGTCCGGCGCGGCCCGACGAGCTGCCCGGGCTGCTCGCGGCGGCCGACGTGCTCGTGCACCTGTCCGACTACGAGACGTTCGGGCTCACGGTCGTCGAGGCCGCGATGGCCGGCCTGCCCGTCGTCGTGACCCGCAGCGCGGGCCCGCCCGAGACGCTGTCCGACGCGGCCGAGCAGGGGCTCGTCGCGTTCGTGCGCGTGCGACCGTCGCCGCACGAGGTCGTCGCCGCGGTGACGGCGCTCGGCGCACGCGCCGCGACGTGCGACCGTGCCGCGGTGCGGGACGTGCTCGTCGCGCGCTACGGGACCGCGGCGTACCGCGCCGCGCTGCGCCACCACCTGGTCGACGCGGCCCTGCCGACCGGCCCGTCGACGGCGCGGGTCGTGCTGCTCGCGACGAGCGAGGCGGGCGCCGCGGCCCTCGTGCCCGTGCAGGCCGAGGCCGTGCGGTCCGGCGCGCGTGTCCGGCTCGTGACGCAGCTGTCCACCGAGGCCGTGGCCGCCGAACCCGGCGTCGACGTCGTGGACCTGTCCCCGGGCGTCGCGCGGCAGCCGTGGCGCGTGGCGTGGCGCGGCCTCGAGCTCGCGCCCGAGCTCGTGCTGCGGACCGTGCGGCGTGCGTGCGCGCTCGTGGCTCGCGTTCCCGGTCCCGTGTCCCCGCTCGCGGCGCGCGGCGAACGCGCGACCAGCGCGGTGCTCGCGCGCTGGCGCGGCGCGGCGACGCGCGCGCGGCGTGCGGCGGACCGCGCGCTGTTCGCGCGGCTCGAAGGTCGGGTCCTGCCCGGGGCCGCCGACCGGCTCGCGCCGGGCTGGTCGGACGAGCCCGCCGACGTCGTCGTGCTGGGCGACCGCAGCGCCAACGCGCTCGCCGCGGTGCTGCGCGAGCGGCACCCGGACGCGCGCGTCGTCCGACCGCCGGGGGACGCGACGCTGCGCCGGCTCGTCGGGGCCTGACGACCCGGACGTCCTGCCCCGCGACCGGTCCGACGACCGGCCCTCACGCGGCTCAGCCGTCGAGCAGCACGCGCCGCAGGACCTCGGCGCTGCGGCGCCCGTCGTGCAGCTCGGCCACGAGCGCGGGACCCTGGGCGGCGATCGCGCGCGCGGCGTCCCGGGCGTCGAACGCCGCGCGCAACGTCACGCCCAGCGTGTCGCCCGTCGCCTCGACCACGGGCAGCTCGCGCCCGGTCGCGGCCCGCACCTCGTCGCGCACCTGCGCGTCGACGTGGCTCACGACGAGCCGGCCCGCGGCCATCGCCTCGCACGCCGCGACACCGTAGATCCCGAGCCGGAACTGGTCGAGCACGACGTCCGCGCCGCGGTACAGCGCGCGCACCTCGTCGGCCGGCACGCCCGCGACGACGCGGCGCTGGATCACGCCGTCGAGGACGAGCGGCGCGAGCGCGCGCCCGACGCGGTCGGCGCCCTTGAGCACGGGGTTGCTCGGGGCGAACACGACGAGGGGCGCCGCACGCTCGAGCACGGGGGCGTCGCTCGCCCACGCCGCGGCGTCGACGACCACGGGGCACCACACCGCTCCCGGCCACCCGGGCAGCAGGTCGGGCGTCGAGACGAGCACGGGGCCGTCGAACCCCGCCGCGCGGCGCCGGTTGCGCAGCGCGACCGACTCGAGCGCGCGCGTGCGGGGGTCCCCGTCCGGCCCCGGCCGGAACGGCGAGTCCGGATGCGTCGCGGCGTGCGCGCTCGGGACGCGGACGTCCGTGCCGTGCCACAGCAGCGCGACCCGCACGCCCCGGGCCCGCAGCGCGTGCGCCTCGGCCACGGGGTCGAACCCGTGCAGGCGTCCGAACAGCGGCCGCCCCGCCTCGATCACGACGGCCTCCACGGTCGAGGCGACCGCGTCGAACACCCGCTGCTGGTACGCCCGCGACGCGCGGTGCACCGCGCCCAGCGGCGCGACGTGGTCGGCGCCGTACCGGAACGTCGGGTCCGCCGTGAACGCCCACGCCACGGCGGGCACGCCCGCCCGGTCGAGCGCCGTGGCCCACGCGAGCCCCTGCCCCGCGAAGTTCGCCGGCCCGACGAGCACGCGTGCGGGCTCGCCCGAGCGGGGCGAGACGAGCGTCGGCACCCCCTCCGGGTCGGTCGTCCACGGCGCGCGCGCCCACTTGGCCGCGTCGAGCGCGCGGTCCACGGCGGGCGGGAGCACGTGGCGCCTCGTCGTCAGGACGGACGCCGCTCGAGCGGCGAGCGCACGGGCTCGTCGTGCCACGGTCGTCCTCCTGGTCCGCGCCTCGTCCGCGCCTCGTCCGCGCCTCGTCCGCGCCTGTGTGGCGCACCGCCCCATTCTGTCGTCCCGTACCCTCGGGGACGGCCCGCACGCGCTCACCCGAGGGACGATGAGACCACCGAAGCACCTGCTCTACCTCGCGTGGGGCTTCCCGCCGTCGCGCGCGGGCGGCGTGTACCGCGCGCTCGCGACCGTCAACGCGTTCGCCGCTGCGGGCTGGGACGTCACGGTCGTCACCGCGAGCCGCGAGACGTTCGAGCGGTACACGGGCGCCGACACCTCGCTCGAGGCGCTCGTCGACCCCCGCGTCACGGTGCGGCGCATCGGGTTCGACTGGCCCGCGCAGGACACGGACATCCGCCGGTACCCGGCGCTGCGCGTCGCGCTGCCTCCCGTGTGGGCGCGGCTGCGCCGCCTCGCCGACGAGGTCCCGTTCCCCGAGGCGTCGTACGGGCCGTGGCGCGCGCCCCTGGCCGCGGCCGCGCGCGCGGTGCACGACGAGCACGCGGTGGACCTGACCCTCGCGACCGCGAACCCCCACGTGACGTTCGCCGCGGCGCACGACCTGTTCCGCACCGCGGGCGTCCCGTACGTCATGGACTACCGCGACGCGTGGCGGCTCGACGTGTTCTCGGGCGCGACGACCGCGTCGCCGCGTTCCCGGGTCGGCCGGTGGGAGCGCCGGCTGGTCGCCGACGCTCGCGAGGTGTGGTTCGTCAACGAGCCGATCCGCGCGTGGCACCAGGAGCGCTACCCGGACGCCGCGGCCCGCATGCACGTCGTCGCGAACGGCTGGGACCCCGGGCTGCTCGAGGTGCCCCTCGCGCGCACGCCCCACCCGGGCCCCGGCCTGCGGCTCGCGTACCTCGGCACGGTGACGCCCAAGGTGCCGCTGACCGAGCTGCTCGCGGGCTGGCGCCTCGCCCTGGCCGACGGCCGCCTGCCGGCGGGGTCCACACTCACGCTCGGCGGCCACCTCGGGTACTTCGCCGTGCCGCAGGGCACGCTCGCGCAGGCCGTCGCCGACGCCGCGGCCGACGGCGTGCGCTACGTCGGGCCCGTCGCGAAGGCCGAGGTCTCGCGGTTCTACGCGGACGCGGACGCGCTCGTGCTCGCGCTCGGGTCCGGGCGGTACGTCTCCAGCGGGAAGGTCTACGAGTACGTCGCCGCCGGACGGCCGGTCGTCGCGGTCCACGACCCGCGCAACGCGACCACCGACGTCCTCGCCGAGCACCCGCTGGTCGCGCGCGTCGCCGCGGTCACGCCCGACGAGGTCGCGCGCGCGCTCGGCGAGGTCCCCGCGCTCGTCGCGGCGGCCCCGGCCCACGCCGACGAGCTCGCGCGCCTGGCGCTCGCGTACCGCCGCGACGCCCAGCTCGCCCCGCGCGTCACCGCGCTCGGCGCCGCCGTCGGGCAGGAGGTCGCATGAGCACGCGCACCGTCCTCGTGGTCGCCGCCGCCGGGACCTCGGACCAGGCGGTCGACTCCCTGGCCGCTCCCCTGCGGGACGCGGGCGCCGAGCTCACGGTCGTCGACCTGCGCCCGCGACGGGGTGCCGCCGCGGGCGGACGCGTCGCCCGCGCGCTGGCGGCCACCACGGCGTCCTGGGCCGCGGCCCGCCGCGTCTCGGCGTCCGACCGGGCCGCGCTGCGCGACGCCGCGCTCGTCGTCGCCGCCGACCGCGAGGCGGTCCCCGCGGTGTGGCGCGCGCGCCGCACCAACCGCACCGCGCAGCTCGTCAACGGCCTGCCCGCGGCGCTGCGCTCCCTCGGCGCCACCTGACGTCGGACCGAGGGAGCCCAGCGCGCGTCAGAACTGCGCCTTGGTGTACGCGAGCGTGTAGTCGCCGATCGGGACGATGAGGTCCAGCACATAGGTCGTGGGAAGCACCTGGTCGAGGATGTAGCCCTTGAACGTCAGCCGCGCCTTCGCGGGTGCGCCCTTCGCCGCGACCGGCTTGGTGATCGACAGCTTCTTGTCGTGAACCCCGTACACGCCGCCGATCTGCGCGTTCGACACCTTCGTGATCGACGCCGACCTGACCCAGGGGTCCGACAGCGAGGCATAGGTGTACTGCACAAGAATGCAGGTGCCCGTTCCGGGAGTCGCGCGTCGAAGCCGCACCGCGTCTCACGAACAGCAGCCCAGAGCCCGCGGTCTGCACGGGCTTACTTCGCGACGGCCGCGGGTGCGCTCTTGAGCAGGCTCGCGATCGCGTCGGCGAACGCCGCCAGGTCGTCCTCCGCGACGTAGGACCGACCCGCGGTCTCCGCCGCCGCGCGGGCACGGGCGAACAGGTGGGCATCGGACTCCCAGGCCCGCAGCGCGTCGGCCGCCCCGGCCGCGTCGTCGACCACGACACCCGCGCCGCTCCCGCGCACGACGCGCGAGCTGCGCGGCAGGTCCGTCGCGACGACCGCGAGACCGCACGCGAGGTACTCGTAGAGCTTGCTGGGGATCGCGTCGCGGAACGCCGGCGTCTGGTCGAGCAGCAGCAGCCCGACCCACGCGCCGCGCGCGAGCGTCCACGCCTCCCGCGGAGGCTGACGGCCGTGCCACCGCACGCGGTCCGCGAGCACGGGCGAGGCGAGCCGCTCGAGGAACGCCTCACGGTCCGCGGGGGCGATCGGCCCGACGAGGTCGAGCTCCCACCCGGGCGCCGCCTCGAGCGCGTCGAGCATCGCGAACAGCCCACGGCTGCGCCGCAGGTCCCCGACGTACAGCGCGCGCGGCGTGGGCCCGGGCGGCGTGGGCCCGGGCAGCATCGACGTGTCGGCGAGGTTGCGCACGACGAGGCGCCGGTCGACGTCCGTCATGAGGTGCTGGTCGGCGACGACGAGCAGGTCCGCGCGCCGCGCGGCGCGGATGCCGAGGCGCGCCCAGACCGACGCGAGCGCACCGCGCACGCCGGACGCCCACGGCCGGTCCTGCAGCAGCAGCTCGTAGTCCTCGTGCACGTCGGTGACGATCGCGATCCGGCGGCCCGTGAGCCGGCGGACGCCGCGCGCGAACCACACGCCCGCCGCGGAGTCCGGGTCGAGCGCGACGACCACGTCGCCTCTGGCCCGCAACGGCAGCGTGAGCGCGTGCCACGACCGGCGCAGTCCCCCGCCGCGACGCCACGAGCGCGTGGCGGCCTCGGGCGGCCCGGCGACGGCCCGGCCCAGGCCGAGCACCTCGACCTCGAGACCGCGGCGGCTGAGCGCCGCGACCTCGCGGTGCAGGCGCGCGTCCGCGACGTCGTGGCCCGACGTCACGATGCTCACCTGCGGCCTCATCGCGCGCACCCGCTCAGAAGTCTTCGAGCGTGAACGCGGTCTCGCCGACCTCGAGGAACTTCGTGTACGCGGCGCCGCACTCCTCCGGGGTGCCGCGCATCATGAGCTTGCCCTTGTGGATCCAGATCGCGTCGTTGCACAGCTGGCGGATCGAGCCGAGCGAGTGCGAGACGAGGAACATCGCGCGCGCCGAGGACATGAGCTCGTCCATCTTCGCGGCGGCCTTGTTCTTGAACTTCGCGTCACCCGCGGACAGCGCCTCGTCGATCAGCAGGATGTCGGGCTCCATGTGGACCGACACCGCGAACGCGAGCCGCTGGGACATGCCCGACGAGTACGTGCGCATCGGCATGTCCATGAACTCGCCGATCTCGGCGAAGTCGGCGATCTCGTCCGCCCGCTCCGCGACCTGCTCGCGTGTCAGCCCCTGCGCGAGCCCGCCGAGCACGACGTTCTCGCGCCCGGTGAGCGCGGAGTTGAAGCCGACGCCGAGCGACAGCAGCGAGCTGATCTTGCCGCGCACCTCGATGCGGCCCGACGTGGGCGGCAGGACACCTGCGAGGGCCCGCATGAGCGTCGACTTGCCCGCGCCGTTCGCGCCGAGGATGCCGAGCGCCGTGCCGACCGGGACGTCGAACGACATGTTCTGGATCGCCTCGACCTCGCGCACCGCGCGCTCGCCGCGGCCGAACCGGACCAGGGCGCTCTTGAGCGTCGGGACCTTCTCGAACGTCGTGCGGTACGTGATCGACACGTCCTGCACGCTGACCGCGGGCGGGACGCTCATGTCGACCTGGTACTTGCGCTCAATGCGCGGCTCCGTCTTGGCCGCCGGCTTCTTGGGTGCGGGCTTCTTGGCGGCCTTGGGCTTCGCAGCGGGCTTGGCGGCGGGCTGGGCGGCGGGCTCGTCGGCAGCGGGTGCGTCGGCCACGGCCTTCCCGGTGGCTGCGGCCTCCTGCGCCGTACCCTCCTGCGCGGGCGCGTCGGGGGCGGACGGCGCCGCGGGCGCGTCGGGCTGCTGCGGGGCAGCCGGCTGCGCGGGCGCGGTCGCGCCCGTCCCGGTGCCGGACGGTCGTCGGGAGTCGCCCGACGTGCTCACCTCAGAGGCGGACAGCGAACTCACGCTCCCTCGACATGAAGAACAGGCTCCCGACGACGGCGATGCCCACGGACCAGCAGGCCGAGACGACCCAGAACGTCGGGGAGGGGATCGTCCCCTCGAGGACCAGCTCGGTCCATCCGCCGACCATCGTGAACAGCGGGTTGCCGTACAGCAGGAGGTCGGCGAACCTCTCGAACTTGCCGGTCTGGACGCTGTCGACGGTCCAGATGATCGGCGACATGTACAGCCAGATGCGCGTGAAGAACGGCAGGAAGCTCGACGTGTCGCGGAAGTAGACCTGGAGCGTGGCGAGGATCGACGCGATGCCGATCGAGAAGATCACCATGAAGCCCAGGAAGACGAGGCCGAGGAGCATCTGCGGCCCCCACTCCTCGTCCGTGAAGGCCTTCATGACGAGGACCACCGGCAGCGTCGGCAGGAACCGGAAGAACGCGGTGCGCACCGCGGACATCGGCATGAGCAGGCGCGGGAACGCCATGTTCATGATGAGCCGGCCGCCGCCCGTCACCGAGCTCGCACCTGCCGACATCGAGCCCGACACGAGGTGGAAGACGAACAGCCCGCTGACGATGTGCGCGAGCACGTCGATGCCGCCCCTGCCGCCGATGATGACGACGAGCAGGAAGTACACGAACGACATGAGCAGCGGGTTGATGATCAGCCAGAGCTGCCCGAACACCGTCTGCGAGTGCGCCGCGCGGATGCTGGCCTTCGACGACTCGGCCGCGAACGGCAGTCGCGCGCGCAGGTCGCGGAAGTACGGTCCGAACCTCGGCAGGCCCGCCCGGTGGGGCGAGTAGACCTGCAGGTCCGCGTCGGCGTCGCGCACGACGTCCTTGGTCGACATGTGGTGGTCAGTCCTCCGTCACGTGACGGTCAGGCCCCGGGCCGTCGGTCCGGGCCGGACGGGGCGCATTCGCCGCAACAGGATAGACGACACCCGTCGTCGTCCCCGACGGAGCGGACGAGTCGCCCACCGCACGCGGGGGCGTCGGCGCCGCCCCGCGCGGCAGGCCGCGCAGGAAGCCGGAGCCCCACGCGAGGTGCATGGTCGCGACCACGCCGGGCAGCCGCCGGCGTGCGGCCGGGGGCAGGTCACGGCCGACGAGCGCGGCGCCGGCGACCACGGCCGCGGCGTACCCCACGGGTGCCGCGGCGCCGACGAGGAGCCAGCGCGGGCCGGTGGTCGCGCCGACGACCGCGAGCACGGTGCCCAGCGCGATCCCTGCGACCGCGGCGGGCGGTGCGAGGTAGCGCAGCCCCGCGGTCTGCGGGTGGTGCCTCATCACCTGACGTCGCCACTGGCCCGTGCGGAAGAACTGCCGCGCGAGCGCGCGCACGTCCCCGCGCGGCCGGTAGGTCACGCCGAGGTCGGGCACGAACCACACGACCTCGCCGGCCTCGCGCAGCCGGTGGTTGAGCTCCCAGTCCTGCGCACGCACGAAGTGCTCGTCGTACCCGCCGACGCGCTCGAGCGCGTCGCGCCGGAACACCCCCAGGTACACGGTCGGCGCGGGCCCGGGCTCACCGCCGGTGTGGAACGCGGCCGAGCCGATGCCGAGCGGGCTGCTCATCGCGCGCGCGACCGCCTCCTCGAACGGCGTGGTCCCGACCGGGACCATGCGCCCGCCGACGTTCGCGGCCCCCGTCTCGACCAGCGCGTGCACCGCGCGTCGCACGTAGTCGGGCTCGAGCTCGCTGTGCCCGTCGACGCGTACGAGCACGTCGTGCCGCGCGGCGGCGACCGCGAGGTTGAGCCCGTCGGGCGTGCGGCCGGTCGGGTTGTCGATCACGCGGACGCGCGCGTCCCGCCGCGCGAGCGCGTGGGCGATCTCCAGCGTGCGGTCGTGGCTCGGCCCGACGGCGAGGACGACCTCGAGCTCGCCCGCGTAGTCCTGGCCCAGGACCCGCTCGATCGCGGCCGCCAGGTGCCGTTCCTCGTCGCGGACCGTGAGGAACACGGAGACCGGAGGCAGGTGGCTGGTGCCGTCGGGCTCCGACGGGCTCATCGCGGGGGACATCGCCGACAAGGCTAGCCCAGGCAACGATGTGGGAAGGCTCGCGCGGCGTCCACGACAGGGCGATGCGCGTCGGTTGCCCGCGCGCGCCGTGCCGGTCGTCGGCCGGTCGTCGGCCGGTCGTCGGCCGGTAGTCGGCCGGTCGTCGGCAGGTCGTCGGACGGTCGTCGGACGGCCGTCCGGGGCGCGGTTCGCCGGCAGCTCGCGAACCCGCGGCGACGGTCGGCCCGGGCACTCGTCGCGGACCCCGGTTCCAGCGCTGTGACCTGCGATGTCACCCGTTCACAGCGCGTGCGGCTTTCTCCACAATCTCTCCACCGGGCGCCTGCGAGCGCTCCCCCTCTCACGCCGAGGTGGCTCCCTAGGATCAACCGCGTGACCAGCAACCCTGCCTCCTCGGCCCGCCACGCCTCCGCGGCGCGCCCGACGACCGTGCGCCACGCCCGTCACCACCGCACCGCCCGCATCCTGCGCGGTACCGCGCTGGTGACGGTGGGTCTCCTCGCGTTCGGCGGCACCGCCGCCTACGCCGTCTACGCCCGTCTCAACGGGAACATCAACCACGTCGACGTGTCGGGCCTCATCGGCCCGCGCCCGACCGGCGGCACCGAGGTCGGCGAGGACCCGAACGCCGGCAAGGACGTCAACGTCCTCCTGATCGGCTCGGACTCGCGCGAGGGCGTCAACGGCGAGATCGGCGGTGACGTCGCGGGCGGCATGCGCTCCGACACGACGATCGTCATGCACATCTCGGCGGACCGGGACCGGGTGGAGATGGTCTCCATCCCGCGCGACTCGATGGTCGAGATCCCCACGTGCCAGACCACGAAGGGCGAGACGCGCTCGAGCAGCTACGCGATGTTCAACGAGTCGTTCGCGCGCGGCTGGGACACCGGCCTGGACCTGGAGTCGGCGGCCGCGTGCACGTGGCGGACGGTCGAGGCGAACACGGGCATCACGATCGACGACTTCATGCTGGTCGACTTCGCGGGCTTCCAGACGATGGTCGACGCGATCGGCGGCGTCCAGATCTGCATCCCGCAGGACATGGACGACCGCAAGGCGAAGCTGCACGTCACGGCCGGCGAGAAGACGCTGGACGGCAAGACCGCGCTCGCGTTCGCACGCTCGCGGCACAGCCAGGCGAGCGACGGCTCGGACATCGGCCGCATCGGCAACCAGCAGCGCCTGCTCGCCGCGATGGCCTCGCAGACGCTGTCGAAGAACGTCCTGACCGACTGGACGGACCTGCTCGGCCTGCTCAACGCCGCGACCAAGTCGCTCACGACGTCGATGCGGACTCCCGACATGGCCGGGCTCGCCTACAGCGCTCGGAGCATCCGCACTGGCAACATCACCTTCATGACGATCCCGTGGGGTGCGGCACCCGACGACAAGAACCGCGTGGTGTGGACCGACGAGGCCGACATCATCTGGTCGAACATCGCCTCGGACACGCCGCTGCTCACGGGCACGTCGCAGGACCCCGGCGCCAAGGCGACCCAGGAGCCGACCGCGACCGCGACGCCCACGCAGGGCGAGTCCGCGAAGCCGACGAAGGCGCCGACGCCGAAGGCCACCCGCAAGGCCGGCCGTGAGGCGTTCACCCTCGACGACAACACGGGCAGCTGCTGAGCATGGCGCGCGACGAGCGGGGGACGCCACCCAGCTTCGCCCCGGGGGCCGGCGGGAGCCGGCCCTCGGGCGAGGACGCGGTCGTCGTCGGCTCGTCGAGGAAGCCCGGTGCGGCTCCCCGCGCTGCGAGCAGCACACGTCCGACCACCCCGCGGGGCGGGGGCGCTCCCCCGTCGTTCACCCCCGGCGACGAGATCGCGGGCGCCGCGGCGCCGCGGCGCACGACGGGGCAGCCCCTGGGCGCGGCGACGCGCTCCGCGACGTCGGCCGGCCGGCCGGCGGCGGGTCGACCCACCGCGCGCCCGCCGGCCCGGCCCTCGGGTGCGGGGGGTCGTGGTCCGGGCGGTCCCGCTCGTCCGGCCGGAGCCACGGTCGACGGCGACGACCGGGCGTCTGCCCGGCCGCGCCGCCGCCGGCGGATCGCCCTCGCCGTCGTCGCGCTCGTGCTGGTCCTCCTGCTCGCGTGGCCCATCGGCCTGCTCGTGTGGGCGAACGGCAATATCCAGCGGACCGAGGCGCTCTCGGGTGCGGACGGCACGCCGGGCACCACCTACCTCATCACCGGCTCCGACTCGCGCGCCGACGGCGGCGTCAAGGACGACGGCACGCAGGGTCAGCGCTCGGACACGATCCTCGTGCTGCACGTGCCCGACAGCGGCCCGACCGCGCTCATCTCGCTGCCGCGCGACACGTACGTCGAGATCCCGGGACACGACCCGAACAAGATCAACGCGGCGTTCGCGTTCGGCGGCGCGCCGCTGCTCGTCGAGACGGTCGAGCAGCTCACGGGGCTCACGGTCGACCACTACGCCGAGATCGGCATGGCGGGCGTCAAGGACGTCGTCGACGCGGTCGGCGGCGTGCGCCTGTGCTACGACCGCGACGTCGACGACCGCGACTCGCACATGAAGTGGTCCGCGGGCTGCCACTCCGTCGGCGGCCAGAAGGCGCTCCAGTTCGCCCGCATGCGCAAGGCGGACCCGCTCGGCGACATCGGCCGCGCGCAACGTCAGCGCCAGCTCGTCGGCGCGGTGCTCGAGAAGGTCGACCCGAAGTCGCTCGCGCTGCACCCCTCGCAGCAGGTCTCGCTCGCGTCCGCCGCGACGGGCGCGCTGACGGTCGACGAGTCGAGCGACATCGTCGACCTCGCGCGGCTGGCCCTCGCGTTCAAGGCCGCCAACGGCAAGGGTGGCATCACGGGGACGCCGCCCATCGCGAGCATGGACTACCGCCCCGGCGGGGTCGGGTCGACGGTCCAGCTCGACCCGGACAAGACCCCCGCGTTCTGGGTCGCGATCCGCGACGGGAAGCTGGAGCCCGGGACCGTCGGGGACGACTGACCCGAGCGCCCTACCGGGACCGTGGGCGCGTCAGTCGCGGGCCGCGGTCACGATGCCGGCACCGACGGTGCGCAGCGTCGACTCGTCCACCAGGATGAACGACCCGGTCTCGCGGTTGAGCTCGTACTGGTCCACGAGCACGGGCGCGGCGGTGCGCAGCCGCACCCGACCGATGTCGTTGAGCTCCAGGCTCTCGGCGCCCGGGTCGCGGTGCAGCGTGTTGATGTCGATGCGGTAGTCGACGCCCGTGACCTTCGCGCGCGTCGAGCGCGTCGTGTGCTTGAGCCCGTAGACCACGCCGGGCCGCAGCGGTGCGCTCTCGTCCATCCAGCACACCTGCACGTCGAGGTCCTGCGTCGCGTGAGGCGTGTTCGCGGGGCGGCACAGCATGTCGCCGCGGCTGATGTCGAGCTCGTCGGCGAGCCGCACGACGACCGACATGGGCGGGAACGCGACGTCCACGGGCTCACCGGCCTGCTCGATCGACGCGATCGTCGAGGTGAACCCGCTGGGCAGCACGACGACGGGGTCGCCCGCCCGCAGGACGCCGCTCGCGACCCGACCCGCGTACCCGCGGTAGTCCCGCGCGGAGGTCGACTGCGGGCGGATGACGTACTGCACGGGGAAGCGCACGTCGATGAGGTTGCGGTCGCTCGCGACGTGCAGGTGCTCGAGGTGGCCGAGCAGGGTCGCGCCGTCGTACCAGGGCGTGTGGACGCTGCGGTCGACGACGTTGTCGCCGAGCAGCGCGGACACCGGGATGAACGTCAGGTCGTGCGTGCGCAGGCGCGCCGCGAAGTCCGCGAAGTCGGCGCGGATCTCGTCGAACACGTCCTGCGACCAGTCGACGAGGTCCATCTTGTTGACGCACACGACGAGGTGCGGCACGCCCAGCAGGGTCGCGAGGAACGCGTGCCGGCGGCTCTGCTCCGTCATGCCCTTGCGCGCGTCGACGAGGATGAGCGCCGCGTCCGCGGTCGACGCGCCCGTGACCATGTTCCGCGTGTACTGGATGTGCCCCGGGGTGTCCGCGATGATGAACTTGCGCCGCGGCGTGGAGAAGTAGCGGTACGCGACGTCGATCGTGATGCCCTGCTCGCGCTCGGCCCGCAGGCCGTCGGTGAGCAGCGCGAGGTCGGTGTAGTCGTCGCCCCGGTCGGCGCTGACGCGCTCGACCGCCTCCACCTGGTCGGTGAACAGCGACTTGCTGTCGTACAGCAGGCGGCCGATCAGCGTCGACTTGCCGTCGTCGACCGAGCCGGCCGTCGCGAACCTCAGCAGATCGCTCATGTCTAGAAGTACCCCTCGCGCTTGCGGTCCTCCATCGCGGCCTCGCTCACCCGGTCGTCGCCGCGCGTGGCGCCGCGCTCGGTGAGCCGGGCGGCCGCGATCTCGTCGATCACGTCCTGCACCGTCGCGGCGGTCGACTCGACCGCCGCGGTGAGGTTCGCGTCGCCCATCGTGCGGTAGCGCACGCTACGACGCGTGACCGTCTCCCCCGGTCGGGGCTCGACGAACGCGTTGACGGCGTAGAGCATCCCGTCGCGCTCGACGACGTCCCGCTGCGCGGCGAGGTAGAGATCGGGGATCTCGATGTCCTCCGCGCCGATGTACGACCAGATGTCGAGCTCGGTCCAGTTGGACAGCGGGAACACCCGGATCGACTCCCCCGGGTGCACGCGGCCGTTGTAGAGCGACCACAGCTCGGGACGCTGGTTCTTCGGGTCCCACTGGCCGAACTCGTCGCGGAACGAGAACACGCGCTCCTTGGCCCGCGCCTTCTCCTCGTCGCGCCGCGCGCCGCCGAACAGCGCGTCGAAGCCGTTGCGCTCCGCGGCCTCGAGCAGGACCGGCGTCTGGATGCGGTTGCGCGAGCCGCCCTTCTCCTCGCGGACGAGCCCGCGGTCGATCGCGTCCTGCACGGACGCGACGACGAGGCGCAGGCCGAGCCGCTCGACGGTCGCGTCGCGGAACGCGACGACCTCGTCGAAGTTCAGGCCCGTGTCGACGTGCATCACGGGGAACGGGATCCGCGCGGGCGCGAACGCCTTCACCGCCAGGTGCAGCATGACGATCGAGTCCTTGCCGCCCGAGAACAGCAGGCAGGGCTTGCGCATCTCGGCCGCGACCTCGCGCATCACGTGGATGCTCTCGGACTCGAGAGCCTCGAGGTGGCTCAGCTGGTACTGCGGTCGGGTCGTGGTCACGAGACCCCATCCTCCCGGGTCGACGCCTGGGGGCGTGCATCCGCCGCGACGAGCGCCTGCGCCTTCGCGACGAGGTCCAGCAGCTCGGCGCTGCGTCCGGGCTCGCACACCAGCAGGTCGGGCAGCCACGGGTCGCGCCGGTTGTACTCGAGCGCGCGGCCGTCCACGCGCGAGCAGTGCAGCCCCGCGGCGGTCGCGACCGCGACCGGCGCGGCCGAGTCCCACTCGTACTGGCCGCCCGCGTGGACGTACGCGTCGGTCTCGCCCGTCACGACGGACGCGACCTTGACGCCCGCCGAGCCCATGGGCACGAGCTCCACGTCCGCCAGGGTCGCGAGCGCGCCGACGAGCGCCGGCGGACGCGACCTGCTGACGGCGAGCCGCAGCGGGCCGTCGTGCCGGGCGGGCCGTGCGGCGGGTGCGTCGGTCCGCAGCACGACGCCTCGGCCGGGCAGCGCGACCGCGCCCGCGACGAGCCCGTGGCCCCGCTGCCAGAGCGCGACGTGCACCGCCCAGTCGTCGCGCCACGAGCCGTCGTCGTGCCGCTCGGCGTACTCGCGCGTGCCGTCGAGCGGGTCGACGACCCACACGCGCTCCGCGTCCAGCCGGGCGAGGTCGTCGGCCGCCTCCTCCGACAGCACCGCGTCGTACGGCCGCAGGCGCGCGAGCTCGCGCGCGAGGTGGGTCTGGGCCACGGCGTCGCCGCGCGCGCGCAGGTCGGCGACGTCGCCTCGCTCGCGCTCGGCGAGCAGCACCTCGCCCGCTCCCGCCGCGAGCGCGGCGGCCAGCTCGTGGTCGGTCATGCGTCGTCCCTCCGGGAGGTCAGCGTCGTGCGCAGGAGTCGGGCCGCGCCCACGAGCCGCGGCCAGGGTGCGTCGACGACGTCGCCGGGCTCGGCGGTGCGCGGGGGCCGGAGCACGGTCGTCGGCCTGCCGACGACGGCGGCACCCGAGTCCTCGACCCGCTGGACGAGCAGCTCGGCCAGCGCCGCGACCTGCGGCTGCAGGTCCTCCGGGACGCCGAGCGGGACCTCGTCGGGACCCGTGACCCAGCGCGCGAGCGCGGTCCGCACCTGCGCGGGCGTGAGGCCGGACGCGCGGCGGCCGAGCGCGCCGGAGTTGCGCAGGCGGAGCACCGCGGCCTCGCGGTCGCTCAGGGGGCGCGGCGCACGGCCGACGCGGACCACGCCGGTCGGCAGGTCCAGCATGCGCGCGGGCGCGTCGACGAGCAGCGCGCCGTCGGACGGCCGCGGCACGAGGACCGTGACGTCGCCCGCGCCCACGCGGCGCGACCAGACGCCGAGCAGGTCCTCGCCGTCCGCCGCCGCGACCGGCACGCTCCCCGGCCCGCCCGCGGCGAGCGCCGCCGCGAGCCAGGACCGCAGCGTCCGCGTCCCGCCCGCGAGCAGGTGGTCGGCGTAGCAGCCGAGCAGCACGTCGCCCAGCGGGCGCAGCGTCACCAGCACGCGCGCTCCGCGCAGGTCCGCGTCGCGCACCGCGCCCGGGTCCAGCGCCCAGGCGTCGTCGCTCACGAACGTGCGTCGACCCGCGGCGGGCTCGTCGGACGTGAGGTCCACCCCGTGGGCGCGCAGCACGTCGGCGGACCGGGCGAACGCGGCGCGCAGGCGCTGCCCGCCCGCGTGCGGCGGCCCGACGTGGACGAGGCGACCGGACTCGGGCACGAGCCGCACCCCGTCGAGCCGGTGGCGGCGCTCACGGCCCGCCTGCGCGTCGGCGACGACCGTCTCCGCGCGCTCGAGCAGGCTCGCGAGCGCGATCGCGGCGACGTCCATCGGGACGCTCGCCGTCGTGTTCGACGCGGGCAGGTCCGACGGCACGCGCGACAGCTCGTCGAGCGATCCGACGACGCGCACGCCGGACGCGCGGACCTCGTCCGCGACGCGGCGGCCGAGCTCGGCGACGCCCTCGGCGAGCGGCGCCGGGACCGTCGGGCGCGGCGTGCCGGCGGGCGGCACCCAGTCGTGCAGCATGCGCGTCACGGGGCCGCGGTAGAGCAGGGCACGACGGCGCGCGGCGGGCACGCGCATGCCGCGCGTGCGGACGTTGAGCCGCCGCACGACCTCGCTCTCGGGCAGGGTCATGCCGCGGTTGCGCTCGCTCACCGCGAGAGTCCCCGCCGGGATCGCGAGCAGCTGCTCGAACACCGAGAACAGGCGCTCCGGTGCGGAGCGCTGCAGCACCACCACCGTGACGTCCTCCGGCCCGAAGACCTGCGCCCACCGGTGCGTGAGCCAGGAGCCGTCCGTGCGGTGGAACGTGCGCACACGCTCCGGCCGGCGCAGGCGCGCCGCGAGCCAGTCGTCGAACGCCGTGGGCTCGCCGTTGCGGACGGCCTGCTGCCACATCGACGGCAGGAACCCGCCCATGTCGCGCAGCGTGAGGACGACGTGCGAGCGCGGGCCGACGAGCTCGCGCACGCGTCGCGCCTCGTCGAGGTCGGCCCACGTGAGCTCCTCCGAGCTCAGCAGCACGCGGCTCGTCGTGTCCGCCTCGAGCGCCGCCCGCAGGTCGCCGAGCCGGTGCTGCCCGGCCGACTGCGTCTCGGCGCTCGCCCACCCGAACAGCGCGCGGAACGCGAGCGCGTGGTTGACGTCCGTGCCCGGGTACTGCACGCCGCACGCCTGCAGCTGCTCACGCTGGTCGTGGAACGCGCCCTGCACCGACGAGGTGCCCGTCTTGTGCGCACCGATGTGCACGAGCCGCGTGCCCTCCGGCAGCGGCTCGAGGGTGAGGTCAGCCACGGGCCACCTCCGCGCGGGCCTCGTCGACGAGCGCGATCGCGCGCTCGAACACCCCCGCGAGCAGGTCACCGACGAGCGCGGCGTCGACCTCGTCGGTCGCGCCCGTCGCGGCGGGGTCGCGCGGCGCGAGCCGCAGCACGTCGGCGACGACGTCCGCGCGGAGCCGCTCACGCAACGAGCCGGGCTCGCCCACGGGGAGCGCCTGGTTGACGCGGCGGACGAGCTCGAGCGCGGGTGCCGACGCCGGGAGGTCGTCGGACGCGACGTCGTCGGAGGTGACACAGGCCTCCCCGACCGACCCCGCCGACCCGACCGACCCGGAGGACCACGCCTCGAACGTGCGCGCCTCGCCGGCGAGCACGGCACGCACCCAGGCGCGGCGGGCCACGGACTCCTCCGCGAGGGCCTCGCCGGCGACCGGGTCCACCGCGACGGGCTCCTCGGTGAGCCGCGCGGCGCCCTTCGCGTCGTCGTGCTGGTGGTGACCTGCGGTGATGTCAGAACGTTCGGGGGACGTCAGTGCACTGCCTCTCGTCACGGCCCGGCGCACGCGGACCGATGTGCTCGCGGCACCCTCGGGGGACGCCGGTGGACCGGCAGCGGGTACCGACCCATACGGTAGCGTTCAGCCTCGGCCGGGCCGCGCCACGTCTCGTCGTGCCCGGGACCGAAATCCTCAGGAGGACATCCCCCATGGGTCGACTGCGATCGACAGCTGGCCGCGCCAAGCGCTCCCTCAAGCGGAGGGTGCGCAACGTCGTCGCGCCGGGCGTCGCCTCGGACGCCAAGAAGGCCAGCAAGGCCGCGCGCGACGCCGCGGCCTCCGCCGACCTCGCGGAGAGCGCGCTCGCCGAGGTGCGCCGCATCGCGGGCGGCCTGCCCGGCGGCGTCGCCGCCGCGGCTGCCCGCCCCACGACCGCGAAGGTCGCGGGCCGCAAGCCCGTCGTCGGGCTCGCCGGGTTCTTCGGCGACGGCAACTACGGCGACGAGCTGTTCCTCGAGGTGTTCAAGCAGCACCTCGGCCCGCACTTCGAGCTCAAGGTCCTCGCGGACCTGCCGACCTCGCCGTACTTCTCGCGGGACGTCAAGGACGTCGTCGCGGACGTGGACGCGATCGTCATCGGCGGCGGCGACATCCTGCAGCCGTGGAACCAGGACCCGCGCTACTTCAACCACGCGTTCCTGGCCAAGCCGGTGTTCGTCGTCGGCATCGGCGTGCCCCAGTACACGGGCCCCAACGCGCCCGAGGAGAAGGAGCACATCGTCGCGCGGCACCGCCGGTTCATGGCGCACCCGAACGTGCGCCGCATCGGTGTGCGTGACGACCAGGCCGCGCTGTGGATCCGCGAGCGGCTCGACCCGCCGGGCGAGATCCTCGTGGCGCCGGACATCGTCTCGAGCCTCGACCTGCCGCCCGCGACGAAGCCCGAGGGCGCGCCGATCCTCGGCGTCGTGACGCGCTTCCGCCCCAACCGCGCGAAGCCCGACGACTACTCCGAGGTCGTCAAGCTCGCGCAGCACGTGTCCGAGCAGGGCTGGCGCGTGCGCCAGATCATCCTGGGCACGAACAACGTAGGCAAGCGCGACCTGGCGAACGCCGAGGACTTCGTGTTCGAGGGCAAGGAGGTCGTCTACTCCGAGGACCTCGACGACCTGTCGCGCGCGATCGGCGAGTGCACGACGCTCGCGTCGATGAAGTTCCACGGCACGGTGGTCGCGACGATGTACGGCGTGCCGTCGATCGTCATGATCCCGACGAACAAGAACATCAACTTCATGCACCGCATCGGGCTCGACGCGCTCGTCTCGAGCTTCGACTCCCCGAAGCTGATCGAGAAGTTCGAGGGCCGGCCGGAGGTCGCCCCCGCGGACCTCGCGCGGATCCGCCGTCAGGCGACCGAGCACATGCGCGGCCTCGCGAACGCGATCGCCGAGGCGGTCGTCGCGCGCTGACGCCCGCACCCGCAACCCCGCAGCGGGGGTCGACGCCTCAGAGGCCGTCGACCCCCGCTGCGCGTACCGCCTCCAGCACCGTGTCGACGGCGCGGCCGATGTCGTCGTGCGACGTGTCCAGCACGACGTCGGCGTCCTGCGGGACCTCGTACGGCGAGGAGACGCCCGTGAACTCGGGCAGGTCTCCCGCCCGGGCGCGGGCGTACAGGTGCTTGCGGTCCCGCGCCTCGCAGACCTCGAGCGGCGTCGCGACGTGCACGAGCACGAACCCCGCGACGGCCTCGGTGCGGCGGCGCACGTCGGCGCGGTCCTCCTCGAACGGCGCGATCGCCGCGACGAGCACGATGCCGCCCGCGCCCGCGACGAGCGAGGCGACGTAGCCGATGCGCCGCACGTTCTGCGAGCGCGACTCGCGGTCGAAGCCGAGGCCCGCGGACAGCATGTGCCGCACCTCGTCGCCGTCGAGCACGGTGACCTGACGCGACACGGACGCCTGCAGGCGCTGCGCGACGGCCTTGGCGACCGTCGACTTCCCCGAGCCGGACAGGCCCGTGAAGAGCACCACGGCGCCGGGGCCCGAGCCCGAGTCGCGCGTCGAGGCGAGCTCGCGCGCCGCCGCGGGCGGGAACTGCGCCTCGAGCACGGCCGCACGGCGCTGCTCGGCCTCGACGTACGCCGCGCGTGCCGCGCTGGGCGCCTGCGTGAGGTCGAGGACGTCGGTCGCGCCGTACGCGCGCGCGAGCTCGTCGAGCGCGGGCTCGCCGGCCGGCCACGCGAGGCGCTCGAGGCGCGCGTCGTGCGCCCACGGGACGGCCACGACGTCGACCGGGACGGCCGTCCGGCCCGAGCGCGTGAGCTCGTCCCGCACCGCGGTGGCGGCGCGCACGACGCCCGCCGCGGTCACGTCGAGCGCGTGCGCGGGGCGCGGCGGCGCGACGAGGCACAGCAGCAGCACCGCCCCGGCGCCCGCGGCCCGCTCGACGAGCGCGTCGACCTGGTGGAGACCGAGGACGTCGTCGACGAGCACGCCCAGCACCGGTCCCGGCGCCAGGCGGTCCCGCACGTCGCGCGCGGCCAGGCGCGCCCGCGGGTCCGCGTCCTCGCCGCCGCGCAGCCCGCGCGGCCGCAGGGGCGCCAACGCCTCACCGCCGCGCTCCCGGACCGCGACCGGGGTGTTCTCGTCGTCGAGCAGCACGACCGCGCCGTCCGGCGCCGCCGCGACCACGGGGTGCCGCTCGGGCGGGATCGCCCCGCCCAGTGCGAGCTCCACCGCGTCGGCGTCCGTCGCGCCGAGGACCAGCTGGGGTAGGCCGCTCCAGCGGGTCCACTCGTCGCTCATGATCGCCCAGGCTATCTCGACCCCGTGGCTCGACTACGCCACCGCGGCCGGCGTCGTCACCCGTCCGCGGACGCGGTGCTGGGCAGCGGGTCGGGCGTCGTCGTGGTGTCTCGCCCGCCATCGGACGTGCTCGCAGGCGTGCTCGCAGGCGTGCGAGTGGGCTCGTCGTCGGCTCGCTCGTCGAGGCCCGTGGCCGCGAGGATGCGGTCGACGACGAGCGGGCCGAGCGAGCGCGAGTACGTGGCGGTGATGTGCCCCGCGGTGTCGCGGTACGCGAGCACCCCGCCGATGACCACGGGGCACCCGGTGTCCGTGCAGTACAGGTCCTGGATGTCGACGTAACGCGCCCGCGGCACGCGCTCGACGGCGAGCTCGAGCAGGTCGACGACGGCGAAGCCCTCGTTCAGGTCGATGGTGCAGCCCGCCGGGTCCTGCCCGATGCGCGCGACGCACGCGAGCGCCGCCTCGCTGACGATCGGGCCGTCGGAGACCGCGACGACCTTCGACCCGCGGCGTGCGACGTCGCGGATCATCTTCTCCATGCCCGGCACGCGCGAGAGCTTGTCGGCGCCGATCGCCGACCGGCTGCCGGACGTGATCACCAGGTCGTACGGCTCTCCCTCGAGCAGCTTCGACCGGATCTCCGCGGACGTCTCGACGCAGTTGTCGTTGACGTCGCGGCTGAGCGAGCACCCGTTGCCGACCATGACGGTGACGCGCCAGCCACGCTGGTCGGCCTGCTCGAGCAGCCCGGGCAGGAGCGCCGCGGCGTGCGAGTTCCCGACCACCGCGACGCGCAGGGAGCCGTCCGGGTCGCCGTCCTCGCACGTGCGCGCGCCGGACGTGGGCGTCGAGTAGCAGTCGTAGGCACGCTCGGTGTCGCGCTCGGCATCCTGCGGGCTCGGGACCATGCCGGCGAACGTGACGCCCGCGCACGCCTCGCGGTGCTCGAGCGAGAGCGCGCCGCGGCAGTCGGCCTGCACGGCGGGCGGCGCGGTGACGGTCGGCGTGGCGCGCTCCTCGAGCGCGCGCACCGCCGTCGCCGAGCCCGCGACCACGAGCACCGTGATCGCGGTCGCCGCGACGAGCGGCGTGCGCAGCCGCTGCAGCGTCGCGCGCGGGGGCAGCCCGCCCACGTGCCGGACGGGGTTCTCGACGAAGTGGTACGCGGGCAGCGCGAGCGCGACGCCCGCGGCGAGCGCCACGGGCACGAACCACGGCGACTCCTCGGCGAGCAGCGCGGGCAGCAGCACGACGACCGGCCAGTGCCACAGGTACAGCGAGTACGACGCGTCGCCCACGTAGTTCGCGAACCGGTTGGTCAGGGGCCACGGCCCGCGCACGCCCGGGCCCTCGCCCGCGGCGATGACGAGCGCCGTCGAGAGCACCGGCAGGACCGCCCACGGCGCGGGGAAGCCCGCGTCCTCCCGCACGACGAGCAGCGAGACGACGATGCCGGCGAGCCCCACCCACGCGAGGACCGGCCGCGCGCGTCCCAGCGTCATGCCCAGGCGCGCGGCGGCGATCGCGACGAGCGCGCCGATCCCCAGCTCCCACACGCGGGTCAGCGTCGAGAAGAACGCGTACGTCGGCTGCGCGGACGTCTGCACGACCGCCCACACGAACGACGCGCACACGACCGCGCTCATCGCGGCGAACAGCGCCCGACCGTGCCGCGCGTTGCGGTCCCGACCCGCCGCGCGGCGCGCCGTGAGCACCAGGAGGCCGAGCATGAGCCACGGCCAGACGAAGTAGAACTGCTCCTCGACCGACAGCGACCAGAAGTGCTGCACGGGCGAGGGCGGCAGGCCCTGGGCGAAGTAGTCCGTGCCCTCGCGGGCGAACCGCCAGTTCACGACCGTGAGCGCCGCGGCGATCGCGTCGCGCACCGTGCTCGCGAGGCGGCTGCCGCCCACGAGCACCGCGGTGAGCCCCACCGTCACGGCGAGCGTGAGGAGCGCGTTGGGCAGGATGCGGCGCACGCGGCGCGCGTAGAAGCCGCGGAACGAGATGGTGCCGCTGCGCCGGTGCTCGCGCAGCAGGAGCCCTGTGATGAGGTACCCGCTGATGACGAAGAACACGTCGACGCCGACGAACCCGCCGTGCGGCCACCCGATCACGTGGTCGGCCATCACGGCGAGCACGGCCACCGCGCGCAGCCCCTGGACGTCCCGCCGGCGCGCCGCCGGGGTCGGTCGCTCGGCCGAGGCGGCCACGGCCTCCGCGGTCGCCGACGTCATGCGGCCTCGTTCGTCGTGGCCATCGTCCTGGGGGCTCCCTCCCGCACGGCCCGCCTCCTGACGGCGGGCCTGAGCGCTCCGGAAAGATACCGCCAAGTAAGCAGCACCTCATGACGACGCAGGTGGGCGGGCGTCGTCCGGCACGCGCGCACGGCGGCGGTCCGCGCTCCGGTACCCTCGGCCCGGTGGACGAGGCTGGCGACTACCTGCGGCGCGTCGGTGGCGTGCACGCGTTCCAGTGGAACCCGCTGCGCGAGATCGACGGCGAGCCGCAGCTGCTGAACAACTTCGGCGACCTGCTCGGCCCCCTCGTGGTCGAGCTCGTGCTCGAGTCGATCGCGCCGGGCACCCGGCTGGACGAGACCCCCGAGCGGCGCGTCGTGTCCGTCGGCTCGGTCATGCACTTCGCGCGCCCGCGCGACGTGGTGTGGGGCACGGGCATCAACGGCAAGGTGACGAACGCGCGCGTGCACGGCGAGCGCAAGCTCGACGTCCGCGCGGTGCGCGGCCCGCTGTCCGCGGCCTACATGACCGCGCGCGGCATCGAGGTGCCCGAGGTCTACGGCGACCCGGCGATGCTCCTGCCGATGCTCATGCCCGAGCTCGCGCGCTGGGCGCGCCACCCGGTGACCGACCTGCTCGTCGCCCCGAACCTCAACGACCTCCGCTCGGCCGACCTCCCCGGCTCGACCCCCGCGTGGCCCGTGGACCGCGAGGCCGGTCAGCGCCTGCTCGTCCCCACCGACCCGGTGCGCACGGTGCTGCGCACCATCGCACAGTCCCGCTTCGTGGTCGGGTCGTCCCTGCACGCCGTGATCATCGCGGACGCGCTCGGCATCCCCGCGCGGTTCGTCGCGTCCGCGCACGAGTCCGTGTTCAAGTACCGCGACTACCTCGCGGGCACCGGCCGTCCCCTCACCCGCATCGCGGGCTCGGTCGAGCAGGCGCTCGAGCTCGGCCCGCACGAGCCCCCGGTGATCGACCTCGAGCGGCTGCTCGCGGCGTTCCCGCGCGACGTGTGGGCGCTCGGCTCGCGGCCGACCGGCTGGGCGGGGCGCGAGCTCGGCGTCGCGCGCTTCCCGGGCGTCGTCACGAGCGACCTGCTGCGCATGACGCGCGACCAGCTGTCGGCCGACGACCTGCGCGCGCGGTGGCTCGACCAGCTCGTGCCGCGTGCCGTGGCCGCCGCGACCGGCGAGGAGGTCGCCCCGTTCGTCCTCGACCCGACCGACCGCCCCGCGGGAGCACCGCCGGCCGCGGCCGAGCCCGACGACGCCCCCACCGACGAGGCGGAGCCCGACGAGCCACCCGCCGACCCGGCCGACGACGAGGTGCCCGGCGCGGGCCCGTCCGACGAGGAGGGACTCGACGAGGACGCACCCGAGGAGGCCCCCGAGGACCCGCTCGAGGTCGCTGCGACCTACCGCGAGCTCGTCGTGCCCGGGCTCGACACCACGACGCTCGACGACGGCCTGCGCGACCTCGCGGAGCTCGTGCAGCGCCGCGACGCGGCACGGCTCGCGGTCGCGGCGCGCCTGCACGGCCGCCCGGCGGCCGCCGAGCTGCGCGCGCACCGCCCGGCCGCGGGCGGGTGGGTCGTGAGCCTCACCGTGCAGGTGCCGCACGTGCGCGGCGGGATCGACGAGCTCGCGCTCGTGCTGCGCGCGCAGGGCTCGGACGCGACCGTCGTCGTGCCCGTACCGCGCTCGCCGTTCCACGCCCGGCAGTGGCACCTCGACGTCGACGTCCTCGTGCCGAGGCACGCGCTCGAGTCCGCGGCCGCGAGCGCGCCCGGCAGCGACCGCTGGGACGTGCACGTCCTGCTCGTCGAGGGCCACGGCGCACGCTCCGAGGTCCCGCTCGCGCCGCGCGGGACGCTCGGCCTGGTCATGTCCGGCGCGGGCGGCGAGACCCCGCCCCCGACCGCCTGGACGCTCGTCGTCGACCCGACCGCCGTCCCGGCGTGAGCTGAGAGGATCCGCATGCCCACGGTGCTGGCGTTCCCCGCCTGGCGCGACAACCCGTACCTCAACCTGCTGTACCTCGCGACCCGCGGCGCCGGCTGGGACGTGCAGGGCACCACCGCGTTCGACGAGCTCGTGCGCCGCACGCGCGGCCTCGGCTCAGGCGACGTGCTGCACGTGCACTGGACGTCCCCGATCTGCCAGGCCGCGCCGGACGCGAGGACGGCGCGCGAGCGGCTCGACACGTTCGTCGCGACGGTCCGCGCCGCGCGCGCGTCCGGCGTGCGGCTCGTGTGGACGGTGCACAACAAGCTGCCGCACGAGGTCGCGTACCGCGACCTGGAGCTCGAGCTCGCGCAGCACCTGACCGAGCTGGCCGACGTGGTGATCCAGCTCAACGGGCACACGGTCGAGGCCGTCGCCGACGAGTACACGCTCCCCGTGGAGAAGGTCGTCACGCTCCCCCACGCGTCCTACCTCGGCGTCTACCCCGACTCGATGACGCAGGCGCAGGCGCGCACGCGGCTGGACGTGCCGCTGACGTCCCCGACCATCGGCTTCGTCGGCCAGATCCGCCCCTACAAGGGCATCACGACGCTCCTGTCCGCCGCGGGTCGCGTGGCGCAGGAGGTCGAGGACCTCACGCTCCTGCTGGCCGGCAAGACGCGCGAGGACGTGCTGCCGCAGGTGGACGCGGCACTGCCGCGCGGCGTGCGCACGGTCCGGTTCCACGACTTCGTCGCCGACGCGGACATGCAGACGTGGTTCCGCGCCGCGGACGTCATGGTCTTCCCGTACGAGCGCGTCCTGAACTCGGGCTCGGTGCTGCTGTCCGCGACGCTCGGGCGCCCGTGCGTGCTTCCCCGCGAGGCGCACCTCGTCGCGGAGCTCGGCGACGAGCCCTGGGTGACGTTCTACCGCCCGGGCGGGGACGTGGTCGACAACCTGGCTCGCGCGATCCGGGGTGCGCTGCGCTCGGCGCGGCGCACCGCGCACGACGCGGCCGCGTACGCGCTGCGCTACCCGCCGTACGCGATGAGCCGCGACTTCCTGCGGATCCTCGACGGCCAGGCGCCCGTGGGCCCGGCACCGCGCGCACTCGCGGGCTGACCCGACCGGACCCGACGTCCCGACCCGACCGACGTCCCGGCCGGGCGACGCTGCGTTGGCCGCTCAGCGGCGACGGCGCAGCGCGCGCACCACGCGGCGGACCACCGACGGGCGGCGGAACAGCGTCGCGGGCACCGTGCCCGTGCCCTTGCCGCGCACCGTGAGGCGGCCGAGCCGCCCGCCCTGCAGGCGCACCGCGGACCGCTGCACGACGAGCGGCACCTGCACCTCGCCGTCGGGCGCGGTCACGAGCAGCTCCAGCGCCCACGTGCCCTCGCTCGGCAGCGCGCGCGCACCGACGCGCGCGCGCCAGCGGTCGCCGTCCTGCCGGACCCGGCCCACGCTGCGCTGCGTCTCGGGACGCCCGGGCTTGTACGCGCGCAGCTCCAGTGACGCGCCGGTCGCGAGGTCCGCGCGCGGCCGCAGCTCCAGCTCGGCCGAGGTCCGCCCCACGACGACCGCGTCGACGACCTGCGCCTCGCCGCCGAGCGACGCGTCGCGCAGCGCGCGGGTGTCACCGGAGACGAGCGCGGCACGCACCAGGCGGTCCTGCGGCCGCTCGACGGGCGCCACGGACGAGGCGAACCAGTCCGCGTGCGGTGCGGCGAGCGCGACGAGCTCGTCGGCGGCGTCCTGGTCCAGCGGCGTGCTGCGCCCCGCGACGTTCTCGACGACGAGCGCGTACGCGAGCCCACGCTGCGCCCGCTCGTCGAGCAGACCCGTGCCCGCGGCGGCCTGCGTGGCACGCATCGCGCGCACGGGGTCCATGGGCACCGGGTCGGAGCCGCCGTCGCCGATCGCGTCGAGCACCTCGCGCGCGAGGTCGACCTCGCCGAGCGTGCCGAGCGCGTAGACGGCCTGCTTCTCCGGACGCAGGCGCGAGAACGTGTACGCCCGGCGCAGCGACAGCAGCTCGGTGAGCAGGTGCGGGACGGCCGACGCCTCGCCGGGTGTCTGGACGCCGCGCGCGTAGCGGCGCAGGTGCACCCAGCCGTCGGCGTTGAGCACCATCTGCCAGTAGGTCGCGGCGAGCTGGTCGTCCTCCAGCGAGCCGAGCAGGCGCGCGCACAGCAGCTCCTGCGTGAGGTAGGACGCGACCGCCGCGTCGGCGCCGGCCTGCGCGGTCATGGACGTGCCGCCGGGGCGCTCGCGGTAGAGGTAGACGATGTCCGGCACGACGTCGATCGTGCGGGCCGCGACGAGCGCGGTGACCATCGGGACGATGTCGTTCGACCGCGGGACCGACGGGTACGCGATGGCCTGCTCGCGCCAGAACCGCGTGCGGAACAGCCGGTTCCAGCACGCGCGGTTGCGCACGAGCTGCGGGCGGTCCGTGAGCGACAGCCCCTGGGCCCGGTCGGCGAAGCCCGTCCAGCGCTCGGTGGGGCGCCAGGTCGCGAGCGCGGAGAACTTCAGGAAGTCCCCGACGACCATGTCGGAGCCCGACGAGCGGGCCGACGCGAGCATCGCGGCGTACGCGCCGCGCGGCACCAGGTCGTCGCCGTCGGCGAACGCGAGGAACTCCCCGCGCGCCTGCTCGACGCCGAAGTTGCGGGCCTGGCCGCCGCCCACGCCGGGCGCGCGGAACGCCCGCACGCGCGGGTCGGCCGCGGCGCGCGCCGCGACACGCTCCCAGGTGCCGTCACGCGAGTCGTCGTCGACGACGATCACCTCGAGATCCACGTCCTGGTCGTCCAGCATGCTGGTCAGGCAGTCGTCGACCCACTCGACCACGTCGTGCGTCGGCACCACGACCGAGATCGCGGGCGTGCGCTCGCCGTCCGTCAACGTCTCCTCCTCCACCCGGGCGTGGCCGCCACGGCCCGCGCCAGCATAGGCGTCCCGTCGGCGTCGCCCTGCGCGCGCAGCGCGACGAGGTCGCGCGTGGCCCGGGCGAGCACGCGTCGCTCCCACCACGGCCGCAGCGCGCGCTCGACGCGTCGGCGCAGCGCACCGGGGGCGCGACGCGCGGTGCGCAGCACGCGCCCGCGTGCGGCCTGCGCGCGTGCCGGGGTCGGGACGGCGCCGAGCCGGCCCGGCTCGGCGACGACCTCGCGTCCGTCGAGCACGCCGGTGCGCGCGTCGGGCAGGACGAGCGGGAGCACGGGCACCGGCCCCGGCGCGCACCGCACGACGCGATGCACGCCCGCGAGCGCGTCCCTCAGCGCGGGCGCGCCCGCGGCGAGGTCGCGCAGGTCCCAGACGGCCGGGTGCTGCGGTGCGACGAGCGCACCGAGGTCGAGCACGCGCGTGAACACGTCCGCGGCGCGCGCGGACAGGTCCGTCCCCGTGCTCGGTGCCGTGCCGTGGTGGCCGTCGCCGTCGCCGTCGCCCTCGAGCGGCGAGGGTGCCACCTCGGGCACCGGGGCGAGCGACGCGACGAGCAGCAGCACACCGTCGTCGTCGCGCAGCACCCCGGACGCGGCGGCGTCGCACGCGCGCGCGACCTGCCCGGCGTCGGTCGCCAGGACGAGCGTGCTCATGCGGCACCCGCCGCCCGGCCCGCGGCGCGCAGCCCGCGCAGCAGCCGCCGCCCGCCCGCCGGCGCGCCCGCGACCGCGACCTCGAACGCGTCGTCGCCACCGCGCGCGAGCAGCGCCGCCGCACCCGCCAGCAGCCGCCGCTGCAGCGCGCGCGAGAGCCGGTGCCGCTTCGACACGTGGAAGTCGACGATCCGGCACGCGCCGTACAGCGCGCGGCGCTCCACGGCCGGGTCGCCGTCGGCGAGCGCGAGGTCGAGCACCCGGTCGTACGCGAGGAGGAAGTCGAGCAGGCGGTCGGCACCCGCCTGCGTGAGCGAGCCCGAGCCCGCGGACCGCCGGTAGAAGTACCCGGGGCTGTCGACCACCGCGCACGTGAGGTCGTCCGCGAGGTGCAGGCGCCAGAACCACGGCCGGTCCGCGGCGGTGCGCAGGTCCTCGTGGAACCGCAGCAGGCGCGGCTCGACGAGCTCGCGGTCGAACGCCGCCGCCCACAGGTACGGGTAGTCGACGAGCGCGCGCCCGCCCGCGTCGCCGATGCCCTCGCGCGCCGCGAACACGACGTCGCGCGGTCCGTCCCACGGCGCGGGCTCGGCGCTGCGGCGCAGGCCGTCGACGCGCACGTGGTCGGTGCGCACCATCGCGGCCTCCGTGCGCCGCACGGCGTCGAGCATCGCGGGCAGGTGGCCGGGGGCGCACCAGTCGTCGGCGTCCACGAACGTCACGTAGCGCGCGTCCGCGACGTCGAGCGCACGGTTGCGGCTCGCGGCGACGCCGCGGTTCTCGGGGTTGGTCAGCACCTCGAGCGGCAGGGCGCGCGCCGCGTCCGCGAGCAGCCGCGGCGTCTCGTCGGACGACGCGTCGTCCACGACGAGGAACCGGATGCCGGGCGCGAGGTTGCGGCGCACGCTCGCGAGGAACGTCGGCAGGTGACGGGCGCCGTCGTGCACGGCGACGACGACGTCCAGTCGGCCCGCCATGTTCGCCTCCCGTGCCCTTCGACGACCGCGCGGCCGCTGCTCGGCCCGGGTCCTGCCCGGGGCCTCCCCCGGTCCGGCGACACGCCCGACGTCGACGGCACATGTCGGCGACAGCATAGGATGACCAGGCCGACGCGAGTGTCGGCACGGGCGGACACACACGAGCGGACACGCACGAGCGGACGCAGCCGGTCACCAGCAGGACACCACCCGGCGCCCCGTCGGGCGGCTCACGCCGAGCGGCCCCGGCCCACGTCCGGCCACGCGGTGCGCCGAGCACGACGCCCCGCACCGAGCCCCCGCCGCCCGCGGACACGACATCGGAGGACGACCCTGGAGCGCAGCGTCGCGACGAGCCCGCGCTCGGTCGCCGTCATCCCCGCCCGCGGCGGGTCGAAGGGCGTCCCGCTGAAGAACCTGCAGCCCGTCGGCGGGCGCTCGCTCGTCGCGCGCGCGGTCGAGGCCTGCCTGCCCGCCGTCGACCTGGTCGTCGTCAGCACCGACCACGAGCAGATCGCGGCCGAGGCCCGCGCCGCCGGGGCGCGCGTCGTCGAGCGCCCGGCCGCGCTGTCGGGCGACACCGCGACGTCCGAGTCCGCGGTGCTGCACGCGCTCGACACGCTGCTGCCCGAGGGAGTCGACCCGCAGGTCACCGTGCTCGTGCAGGCGACGTCCCCGTTCATCGACGCGACGGCGCTCGCGAACGCGGTGCGCCGCGTGCTCGACGACGAGGACGACTCGGTGCTCGCCGCGGCACCCACGCACGTGTTCACGTGGCGGGTCGAGGACGGCCGCGCGGTCGCCGTCGGCCACGACGCGGCGCACCGCCCGCGCCGCCAGGACCGCGAGCCCCTGTACGCCGAGACGGGCGCGTTCTACGCGATGCGCACGAGCGGGCTGCGCGCGGGCGGGCACCGGTTCTTCGGGCGCACGGGCATCGAGGTCGTCGACGAGGCGACCGCGGTCGAGATCGACACGCCCGCCGACCTCGCGGTGGCCCGGACGCTCGCGGACGAGCACGCCGAGGCCCGCACGGAAGGCGCTGGGGGCACCGGGGCCCTCGGGCTCGACGAGGCGATCGACCTCGACGCGATCGACGTCGACGCGCTCGTCACGGACTTCGACGGTGTGCACACCGACGACGCGGCGCACGTGGACGCCGCCGGGAACGAGTCGGTGCGCGTGCTGCGCGGCGACGGGCTGGGCGTCGCCCGGCTGCGCCGCGCGGGCGTGCCCGTGCTCATCCTGTCGACGGAGACCGACGGCGTCGTGTCCGCACGCGCCCGCAAGCTCCGCGTCGAGTGCCTGCAGGCCGTCGAGGACAAGGCGTCCGCGCTGCGCGCGTGGATGGCCGAGCGCGGGCTCGACCCCGCGCGTGTCGCGTACGTCGGCAACGACGTGAACGACCTGCCCGCGCTCGCGCTCGTCGGTTGGCCGGTCGCGGTCGCCGACGCCCGTCCCGAGGTGCTCGCCGCCGCCCGTGTGGTGCTGCGCTCCGCGGGTGGGCACGGCGCCGTGCGCGAGGTGGCCGACCGGGTGCTGGCCGCCCGGACCGACGACGGACCCGCCCCGGCGGGCGTGGCACGATGACAGCGACGACGACGACGCGCGCGCACGGCGCGCGTCCGAGAAGAGGACAGCGATGACCACCTCCCCCACTGCCGCCCCCGCCGGCGTGCCCTTCGGCGCGCACCGGATCGGTGCCGACGAGCCGGTCTACGTGATCGGTGAGATCGGCCTGAACCACAACGGGGACGTCGAGATCGCGAAGCAGCTCATCGACGTCGCGGCCGAGGCGGGTGCCCAGGCCGTGAAGTTCCAGAAGCGCACGCCGGACATCTCGACGCCGCTCGCCCAGCGCGACCAGATCCGTCAGACGCCGTGGGGCGAGATGACGTACCTGGAGTACCGCTACCGGGTCGAGTTCAACCGCGAGCAGTACCTCGAGGTCGGCGCGCACGCGACCGCGCGCGGCCTCGACTGGTTCGCGTCGCCGTGGGACGTGCCGTCGGTGGAGTTCCTCGAGGAGCTCGACGTCGTCGGCCACAAGGTCGCCTCCGCGTCCGTGACGGACCTCGAGCTGCTGAGCGCGCTCGCCGCGACCGGCAAGCCCGTGATCCTGTCGACCGGCATGTCGACGCTCGAGCAGATCGACGTCGCCGTCGAGACCCTGGGCACCGAGCGCCTCATCCTGCTGCACGCGACCTCCACGTACCCGCTGCCTCCCGAGGAGGCCAACCTGCGCACCATCACGACGCTGCAGGAGCGGTACGGCGTCCCCGTCGGCTACTCCGGCCACGAGCGCGGCCTGCAGATCTCCGTGGCGGCCGTCGCGCTCGGCGCCGTGGCCGTCGAGCGGCACATCACGCTCGACCGCACGATGTGGGGCTCGGACCAGGCGTCGTCGCTCGAGCCCACGGGGCTGAAGAACCTGGTGCGCGACATCCGCATCGTCGAGCAGGCCATGGGTGACGGCGTCAAGCGCGTCTTCCCGGGCGAGCTCGCGCCGCTGTCGCGCCTGCGCCGCGTCGGCGCCTGACCACCGCCGGAGCCCCGCCGTCGTGACGACCTCGAGCACCGCGCGCATGGACCTCGCCCGTGCGTGGGTCGAGTCACCCCTGCAGATGGTGTCCGCCCTCGAGGCGAGCGCGGCGGGGCTCCTGGGCCCGGCGGTGGACGTCGTCTACCGCACGGGCATCACGCCGCTCGCCGAGCTCGCGGCCCGGCTCGGCACGATCGCGCTGCCCGCCGGCACGACCGTGACCGCCGAGAGCACACGCAGCCTGTGGCGGCACGGCCAGCCGGCCGCCGTGGGCGACGCGTTCTCGGGTGCGGTCCAGTCGCGCGGGCTCGTCGGGGTGCGCCGCCCGCTCGTCGTGCTCGACGACGGGCTCGCGACGCTGCACCTGCTGCGGCTGCTCACCGCACCCGACGCGCGCCACCTCGTGCGTGCCCGTGCGCACCCCGGCCTCGCGCGGCGCACGCTCGCGACGGCCGCCCGCGCGCGTCTGCTGTCGCTCGCCGACGCCGGGCTGCTCACCGTGTTCACGGCCCTGCCCGTGCCCGACGACCTCGCGGACGCGTTCCGTGCGACCGGCGGGCAGCTCGTCGGCCACTCGTTCGCGTGGAGCGCGTCGCTGCGCGAGCCCGAGCTGCACGGCGCGGGCGTCGTCGTCGTCGGGTCCGCGATGGCCTCGGACGGCCTCATCGACCCGGCCGCGTACGCGTCCTGGGTGCACCAGGTTGCGGACGCGGGTCACGACGAGGTCGTGTACATCCCCCACCGGCGCGAGACGCCCGCGATCACGGCCCTCGTGGCCGACCGCGACACGATCCGCGTCGAGCGCGGCCCGTGGCCCGTCGAGGTGAGCCTGCGCTGCCTCGCACCCGGTTCGGTGGTGCACTGCCTGCCCTCGACGCCGCTGCTCACGCTGCGCAGCGTGCTGGCGGACGCGGGCGTCGAGCTCGTCGGCTCCACGGTCCCCGAGGCCTGGTGGACGTCGCACGCGAGCTCGCGGTTCCGTGCGTCCGTGCGGGCGATCGCGGGGCCCCGGTGACGGGAGCGGACACGCAGCGGGCGCCTCGCCGGGTCCTCGCCGTCGCCGACTCCGACTCGTACGTCAAGTGGGCGGCCGCGACGCTCGACCGGCTCCCGGACTCCGAGCCGTCGCTCGTCGTCCTCGACAGCCCCGTGCGGCCGTCCCCCGCCCAGGTCAGGGCGGCGGTCGCGGGCACGCGGCTCGCGGACGACGCCCCGCGGCTCCTGCGGCTGCGCGCGCTCGTGCGCACGCTGCGCGCCGCGCCCCCGGACGTGCTGCTCGTCGCGACCACCGGCCCCGCCGCCGAGCTCGTGCTGCGCGCGCTCGCCGGCCTGCCGCACCGTCCTGTCGTCGTGACCGGCCTGCCGGGGATGTCGCTGCCCGCGACCGCGCTCGCGCTGCGCTACCGCGCGAGCGCCGACCTGTTCGTCGTGCACTCGCACCGCGAGGCGCACGAGTTCGACGCGCTCGCCCGCACGCTCGGGACGCGCTCGCGCGTCGTCGTGAACCGCCTGCCGTTCCTCGCGGCGCGCACGGACCGCACGGACGCCGGCGGCGGCCTGCCCGAGCCGGACACCACGCCGCTGCACCGCGTGGTGTTCGCGCCGCAGGCGAAGTTCCCCGAGACGCTCGAGGACCGCGTGCGGCTGCTGCGCGGGCTCGCCGCGCTCGCGCAGGACCGGCCCGACCTCGACGTCGTGGTCAAGCTGCGCGGGCTCGTCGGCGAGGCGCAGACGCACCACGAGGCCTTCCCGTTCGACGCGCTCGCCGCGCGGCACGCCGACGAGCCGGGCGTCGCACGCCTGCGCGTCGCGACCGGCCCGCTCGACGGCTTCCTCACCCCCGGCACCGCGCTCGTCACCGTGAGCTCGACCGCGCTGCTCGAGGCCCTCGCGCTCGGCCTGCGGGCACTCGTGCTGAGCGACTTCGGGATCGGCGAGCACAACCTCACCCAGGCGTACGCGGACAGCGGCCTGGTCGGCTCGCTGGACGACCTCGCCGCCGCTCGGCTGCCCCACGCGGACCCCGCGTGGCTGCGGGAGAACTACCTGCAGGACACGCCCGACGAGCTGCCGGGCGCCGTCGACGAGCTCCTCGCCGCTCCCCTGGCGCCGCTCGCGGCACCGCCGCGCGTCGGCTCGCTGCCCTCGCACCTGCGCCGTCGGCTGCGGCTCGCGGCGCCCGCGGCGTCACGCCGCGTCATGGCGCTCATGCCGAGCGTGCGCGCGACCCGCCGCCTCGCGTCCTGACCCCGACCGCGTCCTGACCCCGACCGCGTCCTGACCCGCTCGGGTCCTGACCGGTCAGGCCGTGAAGCCCGTCGCGGGCCGTCCCGTCGCCTGCGCGCGCAGGCGCTCGCCCTTGGCGTCGGCCTGCTCCCGCAGCCCGTCCTGGAACGTCGCCATCGCGGCGGCCAGGCGCGCGGCCTCGTCGTCCGTGCCCGACGCGAGGATCCGCACCGCGAGCAGGCCCGCGTTGCGCGCGCCGCCGACCGACACGGTCGCGACCGGCACACCGGCGGGCATCTGCACGATCGACAGCAGCGAGTCCAGGCCGTCGAGGTGGCGCAGCGGCACGGGCACGCCGACCACCGGGAGGGTCGTCACGGCCGCGAGCATCCCCGGCAGGTGCGCGGCACCGCCCGCCCCCGCGACGATCACGCGCAGCCCGCGCGCGGCCGCCTCGCGGCCGTAGGCGACCATCTTGTCCGGCTGCCGGTGCGCGGAGACGACGTCGACCTCGACCGGGACGTCGAACTCGGCGAGCGCCTCGGCCGCGGCCTGCATGACCGGCCAGTCCGAGTCGGAACCCATCACGATGCCCACGCGGGCGCCTGCGGTCATGGTCACTCTCCGTCCGTCGGGGTGGGGCCGTCCTGACCGTGCTGGCCATGCTGGCCGTCCTGGCCGTGCTGGCCGTCCTGGCCGGCCTGGCCCGGCTGCTCGCCGCGCAGCAGCGCCGCCGCGGCGAGCGCACGCGCGCGGACCTGCTCCAGGTCGTCGCCGCTCACGTTGACGTGCGCGAGCTTGCGGCCCGGACGCACGTCCTTCCCGTAGAGCTGGACCTTCGCGCCCGGGTCGAGCGCCGCGACGGCCGGCAGGGCGTCGGTCAGGTCGGTGAGCGAGGAACCCAGCACGTTCGCCATGACGGTCCACGGCGCGCGCGGCGTCACGTCACCGAGCGGCAGGTCGAGCACCGCGCGTAGGTGCTGCTCGAACTGGCTGGTCACCGCGCCGTCGATCGTCCAGTGCCCGGAGTTGTGCGGGCGCATCGCGAGCTCGTTGACGAGCACGCGCGGGGCACCGCCGTCCGGGTCGGGCACCTCGAACAGCTCGACCGCGAGCACGCCGACGACGCCGAGCCCCTCGGCGACGCGGACCGCCACGTCGAGCGCCCGGTCGCGCGTCGCGTCGGCCAGGTCGGGTGCCGGGGCGACGACCTCCGCGCACACGCCGTCGCGCTGCACCGACTCGACGACGGGCCACGCGCGGACCTCGCCCGACGGGCGGCGCGCGACGAGCGCCGCGAGCTCGCGCGTGTACGGGACCTTCTCCTCGACGAGGACCGGGACGCCGCCCGGTCGCGCCGCCGCGGCGAGCCAGTCGTCGGCACCGTCGTCGGACGTCACGACGCGCACGCCCTTGCCGTCGTAGCCCCCCCGGGCGGTCTTGACCACCGCCGAGCCGTCGGCCGAACCCGCGAGGAAGTCCGCGAGGTCCTCGCGCGAGGTCACGGGGGCCCACCGGGGGCACGGCACGCCGAGCTCGGTGAGCCGGCGGCGCATCACGATCTTGTCCTGCGCGTGCACGAGCGCGCCCGCTCCCGGCCGCACCGGCACGCCGGCGGCCGCGATGCGGTCCAGCAGCGCGTTGGGCACGTGCTCGTGCTCGAACGTCAGCACGTCGGCGCCGTCGACGAGCGCGGTGATCGCGTCCTCGTCCGACGCGGCGCCCACGGGCGCGTCCACGACCACCTGGGCCGCCGCACCCGTCGCGCTCTCCACGAGCACCCGCAGGTGCACCCCCAGCGCGGTCGCCGCAGGGGCCATCATGCGGGCCAGCTGCCCACCACCGACCACGGCCACCACGGGAGCGCTCACGGGCGCCCACCCTAACCGAGTAGGACCAGGGTCCGACGAGGCGTCCACGGGGGCGCGGGATATCCTCGCGGACGTGACGACTGCCGTGCTGACGCGACTGCTCGGACCGGACCACCGCGCCCGGCTCCTCGAGCTCGCGCGGTTCCTGTCCGTCGGCGGCGTCGCGTTCGTCGTCGACGTGGGCCTGTACAACCTGCTGCGGTTCGGCCCGGGCGAGCTGCTCGCGGAGAAGCCCATCACCGCGAAGGTCGTCGCGACGCTCGTCGCGACGCTCGTGTCGTGGGTCGGCAACCGGCTGTGGACGTTCGCGTCGCAGCGCACGCAGCACCGCGGGCGCGAGCTGTTCCTGTTCGTCGTCGTCAACGGCCTGGGGCTCGCGGTCGGCGCGGCGCCGCTCGCGTTCTCGCAGTACGTGCTGCACCTCGACGGCCCGGTCCCGGACAACGTCGCGAACCTCATCGGCATCGCGCTCGGCACGGTCCTGCGGTACGTCGGGTACAAGCAGTGGGTGTTCACCGGTGCGGACGCGGCGGACGAGGCCGTCGACGAGCACGCGGCGCAGGAGGCGGCCGTGGCGCTCGCCGTGCAGCCCGTGGTCCCGCTCGGGGCCGTGGTCGCGGCCGAGGAGCACCTCGAGCACCACGACGACTGACGCCGCTCGCCCGGGCTCTGCCGGACGAGCGCGTCGGCGTGCCTCAGGTCAGGGCACGTCCGCCTGGACGACGCGGCCCATGCCGCGCGCGGTGAGCAGGCCGTCGGACGCGGGCACGAACGCCGACTGCCCGGCGACGAGCTCGAGCGTCCCGTCGTGCTCGCCGTGCAGCTCGACCGTGCCGTCGAGGCACAGCAGGATGCGCGGGCCACGGCCGGGCAGGCGCACGGTCTCGCCCGCGTCCTGCAGCGTGGTCACCGAGAGCTCGAAGTCGTCGACCGGTGCGTAGTACACCGCGGTCGCGGTGAACACGTGCTCCGGGGCGATGCGGATGGGCGGCGCGGCCACGACGTCGACGTTGTCGAGCAGCTCGGGCAGGTCCACGTGCTTGGCGGTCAGGCCCGCGCGCAGGACGTTGTCGGAATTCGCCATGAGCTCGACCGCGAAGCCCTCGAGGTACGCGTGCACCGCGCCCGCGGGGACGAACAGCGCCTCGCCCGGCTGCAGCGTCACGGGGTTGAGCAGCACGGACGTGACCGCACCCGGGTCGCCGGGGTACTGCGCGTCGAGGCGCACCACCGTGCGGTCGGTGCGCGGCGACGGCGAGCCCGCGTCGAGGCGACGCTGGCACGCCCGCGCGAGCTCGGCGACGTCGTCGGGCTGCGGGCGGGTCGACGGCGCGAGCAGCCACTCGAACGCGGTCCGCACGCCCTGCGGCGTCGGGTCGTCCGCGAGGATCTTGTGCAGCTGCTCGGCGAGCGTCGACTCGAGCCCGACGAGCAGCTCGGCGGCGCGCCGCGGTGCACGGAAGCCGACCATGGCCTCGAACCGCGAGAGGGCGAACACGAGCTCGGGCTTGTGGTTGCGGTCGCGGTAGCTGCGGTGCGGCGCGTCGAGCGGGACGCCCGCGGCGTCCTCGCGCTCGTAGCCGGTGTGCGCGCGCGAGCGCGACGGGTGGACCTGCAACGACAGCGGCGCGGCCGCCGCGATGAGCTTGAGCAGGTAGGGCAGCTGCTGGCCGAACCGCGCGACGACGTCGTCACCGAGCGCGTGGTGCGGGTCCTGCGCGACGAACGCGTCGAGGGTCTCGGTGTCCGTCCCGGTGAGCCGGGCGGGGGCGAGCGGGTGGGCGCCGAACCACGCCTCGGCGACCGGCCGGCCGTCGGGCTCGGTGCCGAGCAGCTGCGGGATCGCGGTCGTCGAACCCCAGGCGTAGTTCTGGGTCGCGGGAGCGAGGCGGTACAACACGCGTCCTTCCGGGCGGGGGCGCAAAGGCTGCCCACACCCTACCGGGCGCCCCTCACGGGCGATTCCGCCGCAGTCGTCCGCAACGCGTCACCCGCGCGGCCCGGACCGGCGGCACCGGGAGCACCTGACCCCGTTTGTCCGGGATCGCCCGTGTGCGGAACGCCACAGCACCGGACCGGGGCCGGACCGGGCGTCGGACCGGGCACCGGACCGTCGTCCGGTACGCACCGGATCCTGCGGGTCCGCCGCCTCAGCGCCGCCGGCGGTCGGGGCGCGACGAGACGACCGCACCGAGCGGGAGGACGACGTCGGGACGCAACGACGCGGGGACGCCCGAGAGGAACAGCGCGAACACCGCGGGCCGGCGCTGCGCCAGCTCGAGGCGCCCGCCGTCGGCGGACGCGAGGTCGCGGGCCAGCGCGAGACCCAGGCCGGTGCCCTTGCCGGACGTGACGTCCCGCTCGAAGATCCGCCCGGCGAGCTCGTCGGGCACACCCTCGCCCTCGTCGGCGACCTCGACCACGACCGTGCCCGACGGACCGCCCGAGCGGGACCGCACGGTCGTCGTGCCGTCACCGTGCCGCAGCGAGTTCTCGATGAGCGTCGCGAGCACCTGCGCGAGCGCCCCGGGCGTCGCGAGCACCTGCGTGGCCGGGTCGACCTCGACGGCGAACCGCCGCCCGACGGCCTCGAACGTCGCGGACCACTCCTCCTCCTGCTGGTGCACGACGTCGACCAGCCGGACCGCCTCGGTCGTGCCGCCCTGCGCGCGCCGCGACGCCATGAGCAGGTCGTCGACGACGCGGACGAGGCGCTCGACCTGCTCGAGGCTGATCCGGGCCTCCTCGCGCACCTCCTCGTCGTCGGACGCGAGCATGATCTCCTCGAGCCGCATCGACAGCGCCGTGAGCGGGGTGCGCAGCTGGTGCGACGCGTCGGACGCGAACTTGCGCTCGGCGGCGAGCCGCCCCGCCATGCGGTCCGCGCTGCGCGCGAGCTCGGAGGCGACGAGGTCGATCTCCTCGACCCCGGACGGCTCGAGCTGCGGGCGCACCTGGCCGGAGCCGAGCTGCTCCGCCGACGCCGCGAGGTACACGAGCGGGGCCGCGAGCCGGTTCGCCTGCCAGATCGCCATCGCGATGCCGGCCGCGAACGCGACGACGGCCGCGACCACGACGAGCGCGATCACGCGCGCGCCGAGCCAGAACAGCTCCCACCAGGACACGTATAGCACGACGACGGCGCCCTGGTCGGACACGGCCTGCACCGACTCGGTGCGGCCCTCGACCCGGTCCCCCGCCTGGTAGACGGTGCCGTCGGGCGCGTGCACCACGACGGACGCGGGCAGGGCGCTGCCGTCACTCGTGGCGTACGGCTCGAACATCTGGTCGTTCAGCTCGATGCCCAGGCCGACGCGGAAGTCCACGGCACGCGCCGCGTTCTGCGCGCGCGTCTCGATGCGCTGCACCTCGTTCTCGCGGACGAGCTGCGCCCCGAGGAACGCCAGGGGGAAGCCGAGCAGCACCACCGCGACGGTGACCGCCGCGATGGTCGCCTGCAGGACGCGACGACGCACGCGCCGGGCGCCTCAGCCGCCGGCGGGCACGGGGCCGGTCTCGAACCGGAAGCCCATGCCTCGCACCGTCGAGATGTAGCGCGGCGCGTTCGCGTCGTCGCCGAGCTTGCGGCGCAGCCACGACACGTGCATGTCGAGGGTCTTGGTCGAGCCCGTCGGGTCCGAGTCCCACACCTCGCGCATGAGTGTGTCCCGCGCCACGACCGTGCCGGCCGACGCGACGAGCACGCGCAGCAGGTCGAACTCCTTGGCGGTCAGGTGCAGCTCGCGCTCGCCCTGGAACGCGCGGTGCGCTGCGACGTCGACGCGCACGTTCTGCGCGTGCAGCTCGTCCTCGTCGCCCGCCTCGACCGCGGTGCGGCGCAGCAGCGCCCGCACGCGCGCGAGCAGCTCGGCGAGCCGGAAGGGCTTGGTCACGTAGTCGTCCGCGCCCGCGTCGAGCCCGACGACGAGGTCGACCTCGTCGGCGCGCGCCGTCAGGACGAGCACGGGCGTCGTGAGGCCCTGGTTGCGGATGGCCCGCGCGACGTCGAGGCCGTCCATGTCCGGGAGCCCCAGGTCGAGCACGACGAGGTCCGCGGAGGCCGCCCCGTCGATCGCCCCTTGACCTGTCCCTTGCACTCGGACGTCGTACCCTTCACGTCCGAGCGCCCGGGCCAAAGGCTCGGCAATAGCGGGGTCGTCCTCCGCCAGAAGCACCTGGGTCATTCCCCCATGCTAGGTCACGCCCTGGTATCCGCCGCCAGGACTCGCGGCCCACGCGTGCACGCCGACGGGTGTGAGATGCGCCCGGGTGTGCGTGCACACACGTGCCGACGAGCGGTCGGGACGCACGACGAGGCCGACGACCGCGCTGCCGACCGGACGCACGACGAGACCGACGACCGTGCGGCCGACCGGGCGGATGACCGACCCGCGACCGTCGTCGTAGCGCCGCACCGCCACGGTCCGCCCGCGGGGGTACGACGAGCGTGCGCGCGCCGCCCTAGGCTCGCGGGGTGAGCACGTGGGACCGGCTGCTGCGCTGGGAGGACTCGCACCGGTTCGTCGTCGACACGATCGGTGCCGTCCTCTTCTTCCTCGCGCTCGGGCCGCTGTCCCTGGTCACGGCGGTCGGGATCGCGACGGTCGACTCGACGTTCGTCTGGTCCGTCCTGCTCACCGCGCCGCTCGCGTGGCGCCGCGTGCGGCCCGTCGGGTCGGCGGCGAGCGTGTACGCCGTCGGCCTCGCCCAGCTCGTCGTCGCCCCCGCCGTCCTGCCCGCGGACCTCGCGGTGCTCGTCGCGCTGTACTCGGTCACGGTGCACGGGCCCGTGTGGGCGCACCGCGCCGCGATCGGGTGCGCGCTGGCCGCGGGCGTGATGCTGCCGCTGCGCCTCGTCGCCGACGTGAACGCGCCCGTCGTGACCGTCGCCGCGCTCCTCATCGGCACGAGCTCGCTCACCGTGTGGGCGTTCGGCCTCGTGCGACGCTCGCGACGCGAGACCCTCGAGGCGCTGGTCGACCGCGCCGTGCGCCTCGAGAAGGAGCGCGACCAGCAGGCGCAGCTCGCCACCCAGGCGGAGCGCTCGCGCATCGCGCGCGAGATGCACGACATCGTCGCCCACTCGCTGTCCGTCGTCATCGCGCAGGCCGACGGCGGCCGCTACGCCGCCGAGTCCGACCCGAGCGCCGCCGGCCGCGCGCTCGAGACGATCGCGGAGACCGGCCGCGCCGCGCTGACCGACATGCGCCGCCTGCTCGGGGTGCTGCGCAGCGAGCCCGACGGGCGGCTGCGCGCCGCCGACGGCCCGGGCGTCCTGCAGGAGGCGCCGCTGACCGAGACCGCGCCGCAGCCCGGCGAGTCCGAGATCCCACGGCTCGTCGACCAGGTCCGGGCGAGCGGCGCGCACGTCTCGCTGGTGCGGATGGGCGAGCCGCGTCCGCTGCCACCGGGCGTCGGGCTCGCGGTGTACCGCATCACCCAGGAGGCGCTGACGAACGTGCTCAAGCACGCCGGGCCCGCGCCGCGCGTCACGGTCGTCGTCCAGTGGCGGCCCGACGCGATCGAGCTCGACGTGACCGACGACGGGCGCGGCGCCTCCGCGGGCACCGACGGGCTCGGCCAGGGCCTGCGCGGGATGCACGAGCGCGCCACGATGTTCGGCGGCTCCGTCACCGCCGGTCCCCGGCCCGGAGGCGGCTACCGTGTGCGCGCGCGCCTCCCGTTCCCCGACCACCGGCCGCGCGGCTCGGCACCCGACGCCTGACACCCACGACCGGCACCCGGCTGAGACACCGACCACGACACCGACTGCGACACCGACCGAGACACCGACTGCGACACCGACTGCGACACCGATCGAGACACCGAGGAGCACGCCCGTGACCGAGCAGCCGAGCGCCCACCCGACCGACGTCGTGCGCGTCGCGCTCGTCGACGACCAGCAGCTCGTGCGCGCGGGCTTCCGCATGGTCATCGACTCGCAGCCCGACCTCGAGGTCGTGCTCGAGGCCGGCGACGGCGCGCAGGCCGTCCGCGCGCTCGACCCCGCGGCCCGCACCGCGCTCGGGCGTGTCGACGTCGTGCTCATGGACGTGCGCATGCCGACCATGGACGGCCTGGAGGCGACCGCGCAGATCATCGCGCGCGGCACGGACGCCGAGCCGGCCCCGCGCGTCATCGTCCTGACGACGTTCGACCTCGACGAGTACGTCATGTCCGCCATCCGCGCGGGCGCGAGCGGCTTCCTGCTCAAGGACGCCCCGCCCGAGGAGATGCTCACGGCGATCCGCACCGTGCACCGCGGTGACGCGGTCATCGCGCCGTCGTCGACGCGCCGGCTCATCGAGCACCTCGTCTCCGCGCTGCCCGAGCCCGTGCCGGACGGCCCGCCCAACCCCGCGCGCGCCGCCGTCGACGACCTCACCGAGCGGGAGCGCGAGGTCCTGCTGCTCATGGCGCGGGGCCGGTCGAACACCGAGATCGGGCACGACCTGTTCGTCGCCGAGGCCACGGTCAAGACGCACGTGGGGCGCATCCTCGCCAAGCTCGGCGCGCGCGACCGCGTGCAGGCGGTCGTCACGGCGTACGAGGCGGGCCTGGTCACCCCCGGCGCCTGAGGCCCACCCTCCCCCACCGCCACCTCCCTCGCCGAGTGCGCACGTCCGTGCCCGAGCGCGCACGCTCGGCGTACGCACCCGGTCCGGGACGTGCGCACTCGGCGTAGGGGCTAGTGCGCCGGGACGGGTGGGGCGCGCCGCGGGTCATGCCACGGGATGACCGCGGCACCGCACGTCGAGACCGCGGGCCGACGAGGTGGGCGCCCCGCGCTGCCTAGCGTGGTCGCGTCATCACCGGAACCTACCGAGGAGCACCGTGACCTCCATCCCCGCCCCGACGCCCGGGAGCGCGACCGCCTCGTCGGCGCGTGGCCTCACCAAGACGTACGGCTCGGGCGCCGCCGCCGTGCGCGCCCTCGACGGTGTCGACGTGGACTTCGCCGCGGGTGCGTTCACCGCGATCATGGGGCCGTCGGGCTCCGGCAAGTCGACGCTCATGCACCTGCTCGCGGGGCTCGACCAGGCCACGACCGGCTCCGTCCGCCTCGGCGAGACCGAGATCACCGCGCTCGACGACGACGCGCTGACCCGGCTGCGGCGCGACCGCGTCGGGTTCGTGTTCCAGTCGTTCAACCTGCTGCCGATGTTCACCGCCGCGCAGAACGTCACGCTCCCGCTCGAGCTCGCGAACCGCAAGGTCGACCCCGACTGGTACGAGCTCCTGACCGCGACGCTCGGCCTCGGGGACCGGCTCACGCACCGCCCGAGCGAGCTGTCCGGCGGTCAGCAGCAGCGCGTCGCGATCGCGCGCGCGCTCATCACGCGGCCCGACGTCGTGTTCGCCGACGAGCCGACCGGCAACCTCGACTCGCGCTCGGGTGCCGAGGTGCTCTCGTTCCTGCGCCGCTCGGTGCGCGAGCTGGGCCGCACGGTCATCATGGTCACGCACGACCCGACCGCCGCGGCGTACGCGGACCGCGTCGTGCTGCTGGCCGACGGGCGCATCGCGGGCGACATCGCGGACCCGACGCCCGAGTCGGTCCTCGCGGGCCTGGACGCCCTGCGCGCGCTCGAGGCTCCCGTCGCCGACGGGGTGGGTGCCTGATGCTGCGCCTCACCCTCGCCCAGATGCGCCGCAGCCTGGGCAGGCTGACCGCGGCCGCGATCGCCACGGCCATCGGCACGGGCTTCGTCGCGGCGACGCTCCTCACGGGCGGCGTCATCACCCGGGCGAGCTACGACTCCGTGACGGCCGAGCTCGCGGACGCGGACCTCGTCGTCGACGGCGACGTGGGCGAGATCCACGACGAGATCCGCGCGACGCCCGGCGTCGTCGCGGCGGACCCCCTGGTCGCGAGCGGCGCCGAGCTCCAGAAGGGCGCGCAGCGCAGCTGGCAGCTGCTGGTCCCCGTGCCGTCGGACCCGCACCTCGGCGCCCTGCGCGTCGAGGAGGGCGCCGCACCCGCGGCCGACGACGAGATCGCGCTCCCCGAGGGCACGGCCGAGCGCCTGCGCGTCCAGGTCGGCGACACGGTCGACGTCCGGTACTGGCAGTGGGACGACGACACGGAGGAGGGCACCGAGAACGTCGTGCCCGCGACCGTGACCGGTCTGACGAGCGACCCCGGTGGCGCGTGGACGCAGTTCGGTGGCGCCTCGCTCGTGACCCTCGACGCCCTGCGGACGTGGGGTGACCTCGACGAGGAGTACCTGTGGAGCGACGGCATGATCGTGCGCGCCCCGAAGGACACGGCGGCCGTCCAGGCCGCGCTGCAGGCCCTGTCCGACGGCGTGCGCGTGCTGACCAAGGACGAGGCGAGCGACGAGCGCATCCGTGAGATCGCCGACGGCGACAACGTCATCGTCGTGATCGTCCTCGGCTTCGCGGCGATCGCGCTCGTCGTCGCCGCGCTCGTCATCTCGAACACGTTCCAGGTGCTCGTCGCGCAGCGTGCGCGGATGCTCGCGCTGCTGCGCTGCGTCGGCGCGGTGCGCGGCCAGCTGCGCCGCGCGGTCCTGCTCGAGGCCGGCATCCTCGGCGTCGCGTCGTCGGTCGCGGGCGTGGTCCTCGGGACCGTGTTCGCGCAGGTGGCGCTGTCCGTGCTGCGCCGGGTGCAGCAACAGGTGCCGCTGCCCGAGTTCGTGCAGGTCACGCCGAGCGTGGTGATCGTCCCCGTGCTCGTCGGCACCGCCGTCACGCTGCTCGCGGCGCTCGTCCCTGCGCGTGCGGCGACCAAGGTGAGCCCGATCGTCGCGCTGCGTCCGATCGACGCACCGGACGTGGGCTCGCGCGCCGGCAGGCTGCGGCTCGCGCTCGCGCTCGTCCTGACCGTCGGCGGTGCGCTGGCGTTCCCGCTCGCGATCGTCGGCGCGCACACCCGCTCGGACGACGCCGTGATCTGGCTCGGGCTCGGGATGCTCGGCGGCGCGATCTCGTTCGTCGGCATCCTCGTCGGCGCCGTGTTCTGGGTCCCCCGCGTGGTCGACCTCATGGGACGGCTGCTCGGCCGGACCGGGCCCGCCGCCCGGCTCGCCGCGGTCAACTCGGTGCGCAACCCGCGCCGGACCGCCGCGACGAGCACCGCGCTGCTGATCGGCGTGACGCTCGTCGCGATGATGTCGACGGGCGCCGCGAGCGCGCGGCTGTCCGCCGCCGCGGAGCTCGACACGCACTACCTGGTCGACATCACGGTCTGGCCCACGGACGGCCAGGCGGTGTCCTCCGAGATCGTCGAGGCCGTCACGGGCGTCAAGGGGGTCGAGCGCGCCACGGTCGTGCGAAGCGCCGAGGTCACGCTGGAGGACGACCGGTGGCTGACGGCGTGGGAGGTCACGCCGGAGGCGTCGAACGTCCTGCGCGACGACCGCGTGCCCGACGCGCTGCGGGACGGCGCCATCGTGCTGCCGTTCGACAACGGCGAGCCGAGCGTCGAGGTCGACCTCGCGGAGGTCGACCCGGCGGACCCCGACGCCCCGACGCGCACGGTGACGCTCGACGCGGACGTCGTCGAGAGCCCGCGCACGGGCGACGCGTACGTCACGCCCGCCACGTTCGACGAGCTGGCGGGCGGCGCCGAGGTGGCCACCACCCTGTGGGCGATGGTCGGCTCCGACGCCTCGGCGGGCGAGGTCGTCGACGCCGTGCGCAGCGCGTTGTCGTCCGAGTCCGTCTCGGTCGAGAGCCCCGCGTCCGAGCGGGCGCAGTACGAGCAGGTCATCAACGTGCTGCTCGCGATCGTCGTCGCCCTGCTCGCGGTCGCCGTGGTGATCGCGCTCATCGGCGTGGCGAACACGCTGTCCCTGTCCGTCATCGAGCGGCGCCGCGAGTCCGCGATCCTGCGGGCCATCGGCCTCACGCGCCGTCAGCTGCGGCTGTCGCTCGCGACGGAGGGGGCGCTCATCGCGGGCGTCGGCGGCCTGTTCGGGGCGCTGCTCGGCCTGCTGTACGGCTGGGCGGGCGCGGCCATCGCGTTCGAGTCGCTGGGTGACGCGCGCCTGACGGTGCCGTGGGTCGACTTCGCCGTGATCATCGCGGTCGCCCTGCTCGCCGGGCTCGCGGCCTCGGTGATCCCGGCCCGGTCCGCCGTGCGCACCCGGCCGGTGGCGGCGCTGAGCGTGGAGTGACCTGAGCGCAGGCCGTGCTCGGCCACGGACGCCGGACCGGCGACGGTCGGGTCAGCGACGCCCCGCGGTACCCCTCGTGGTACCCGGGGCGTCGTCGTCCCCCGGGCGGGCCGTCGTGGCCGCCACGACAGAGGGCAGCAGCAGGCCGACCCCGACGACGAGCGCGACGACGAGCACGCCCCACGCCCACGGCGCCGGGTCCGCGCCGACCCAGCCGAGCGAGAGCACGACGAGCATGATCTGCCAGGTCATGACGGGCGAGCGGGCCCAGCGCCGCCCGCGCCAGAGCCCGCGCGCGGACGCGACGAGCACGAGCGCGACGGTGAGCCCGAACACGACGAGGAAGACGGTCGCGGCCGGACGCACCGACACGCCGCGCACGAGGTCCGACACCCACGCCACCGACAGGCCGACCGCGGCGGCGGCCTCGAGCAGCGTCAGCAGGCACACGACCGCGAGCATCGCGGGCCGTCGGGCCGTCGGGGCCGTGGGGGCCGTCGGGGCGGCGGGCCGGGCGGGAGCGGGGGCTGCGGGCCGGGGTGCGGCGGCGCCCTTCTTCTTGCGGGGCCGGGACGGTGTGGACGGGCGACGGGGCGAGCTCACGCGCCGAGACTACGGGGCGTGCGACGTCGTCACCGGTCCCCGGGGCCGCCGGAGCCGGCGCTCCGAACCGCGTGCGGGCCGCGTGCGGGCCGCGTGCAGGCCGCTTGCGGCGCGGAACGTGACCTGGGTCGCATTACCACATCGGCACCGCTGCCTGATCTGGACAATCGCTCAGGAACGTCGACCGCCACGCCCGAATCGTTCCGACACCGGCGTGTCGAACGGGAACCGGTGTGATGAACGCCTCATCCGTAACTGAGTCGAAACCAACTCGTAACCCCTTGTGCGAAGCGGCGGACGGGTGTGAACCTTGATGCAGCAGGTTCTTCAGCCAGCCCCCCCAGCACCCCCACGACAACGCCATGACGTCGCGTGCGCCCTCATCCAGGCGCCGTCGCTGTCGTGCGCCCAAGGAGAGTTCCATGGATTGGCGCCACCGCGCAGCATGCCTCGACGAGGACCCCGAGCTGTTCTTCCCGATCGGGAACACGGGCCCCGCCCTGCTCCAGATCGAGGAGGCGAAGGCTGTCTGCCGTCGCTGCGACGTCGTCGACACGTGCCTCAAGTGGGCCATCGAGACCGGCCAGGACGCGGGCGTGTGGGGCGGTCTCTCGGAGGACGAGCGCCGCGCGCTCAAGCGCCGCACCGCGCGTCAGCGCCGCGCGGGCTGACCCAGCCCGCCGCGTCCCTCGCCGGGCGCAGCACACGATCTCAGCGCAGGGGTCGGCCGGACGGCCGGCCCCTTCGCCGTCCCCGGGGCCCGCCGTGCCCCAGGCGGTCGTCGCACCGCGGTCGTCGCACCGCGGTCGTCGTACCGCGGTCGTCGTACCGCGGTCGTCGTACCGCGGTCGTCGTACCGCGCTCGTCGCACCGCGCTCGTCGTACCCGACGCCGTGCCGCCCGTGGGCGCGGACCGTCGGACCCCGCCGCCGGCTCACGGCGAGCCCTGCGACGAGCTCAGCCCACCTGGGCCGCGTCCCGGCCCGTGCGCAGCTCGGCGCACACCTCGACCGCGGTGCCCCCCTCGGGGCGCGGCCGCCACTCGATGGAGCCCCGCAGCTCGTTCGTCACGAGCGTCTGCACGATCTGCGTGCCCAGGCCCGAACCCGCACCGCGCCCCTCGGGGATGCCCGAGCCGTCGTCGAGCACCGTGACGCGCAGCGCGTCGTCCTCGCGCTCGACCACGATCTCGACGTTGCCCGACGTGCGCCCCTCGAACCCGTGCTCCACGGCGTTCGTGACGAGCTCGGTGAGCACGAGCGCGAGCGCGGTCGCGTCCTCGGCCGGGACGGAGCCGAACGTGCCCGAGACGGTCGTGCGCACGTGCGCACCGGCCGACGCCGCGTCCGCCGCGAGGCGCAGGCTGCGCCCGACGAGGTCGTCGAACGGCACGCTCTCGTCGATGGTCTGGGACAGCGAGTCGTGCACGAGCGCGATCGTCGCGACCCGGCGCATCGCCTCGGCGAGCGCGTCGCGCGCCTCGGGGGACGTCATGCGCCGCGACTGCAGCCGCAGCAGCGCGGCCACGGTCTGCAGGTTGTTCTTCACGCGGTGGTGGATCTCGCGGATCGTCGCGTCCTTGGTGATGAGCTCGCGCTCGCGCCGGCGCAGCTCGGAGACGTCGCGGCACAGCAGCACCGCGCCGATCCGCTGTCCGCTCTCGGTGAGCGGCACCGCACGCAGCGACAGCACCACGCCGCCGACCTCGACGTCGGTGCGCCACGGCGCACGGCCCATGAGCACGAGCGGCATCGACTCGTCGACGGTCGCGCGCTGCTCGGGGATGAGGTCCGCGGTGACCTCGACGAGCGAGCGGCCGACGAGGTCGCCGAGCGCGCCGAGGCGGTGGAAGCACGACAGCGCGTTGGGGCTCGCGTAGAGCACCTCGCCCTCGGAGTTGAGGCGCACGAGACCGTCCCCGACGCGCGGGGCGCCACGGCGCGGGCCCGTCGGGGCGTCGGGTGCGGGGAACTCGCCGTTGGCGATCATCGCGAAGATGTCGTCGGCCGCCTCGACGTAGTTCAGCTCGAGCCGGCTGGGGGTGCGCGCACCGCCGAGGTTGGTCTGGCGGGCGATGACCGCGATCGCACGACCCTCGCGGACGACCGGCACGGCCTCCTCGCGCACCGCGTACGACCCGAACCACCGCGGCTCGCGCGAGCGCAGCTGGCGCCGCTCGTCGAGCGAGCGCTGCAGCTGCGAGCGCTGCCCCTCGGGCACGCGCGAGCCCACGACGTCGTCGTAGTGCACCGTGGCGCCGGTCGACGGGCGGCACTGCGCGACCGCGACGAAGTCGCCGTCGGTCGTGGGCAGCCACAGCACCAGGTCGGCGAACGCGAGGTCGGAGGCGACCTGCCAGTCCCCCACGAGCAGGTGCAACCACTCGAGGTCCGCACCGGACAGGGATCCGTGACGCTCGACGAGCACGCTCAGGGTCGACACGGCGCTCAGCCTATGCGGCGCGCGGACCGCCGCCGGCCACGCACGGACCGGCGTGCGACGACGAGCACGGCCCCGCTCGCTAGGCTCGACGCGCCGCGCACGCGGCGCGACCGAACGAGAGGGGCCGGCTGGTGCGCCTGACCGAGACGATCGTCCTGCCGACCGACCCGCGCTCGGCCGCGCGACTGCTCGCGGACCCCGCGTTCGTCCGCGAGAAGGTCGTCGCGTCCGGCGCCACGTGCGAGCAGGCCGACGTCACTGGCGAGGTCGCGACCGACCCCGTCGGCGCGTTCACCGTCACGACGCGCCGCGCGCTGCCCGCCGACCAGATCCCCGCGCACCTGCGCGGGTTCGTGGGCGGGCGCATCGAGGTGCGGCAGGTCGAGGCCTGGGAGCAGCCGGACGACGCGGGCGAGCGCGTCGGGACGGTCCTCGTGGAGGTCGCGGGCGCGCCCGTGCGGCTCATGGCGCGCTCGACGCTCGTCGGGCACGGCGCTGGGGCGACCGCGGTGCGCTACGACGGCGAGCTGCACGCCTCGGTACCCCTGTTCGGGGGCGCGATCGAGGAGGCGACGGCGAGCGCGATCCGCGCGGCCCTCGCCGCGGAGGAGACGGCTGCCCGGCACCGTCTGCCGTGAGCGGACGGCCGCGCGCCCGGGGCACCGTTCCCGGGTCACCCGACCGGGTGGCGGGGCTCCGTGCCCTTGCGGTCACGGTACCGCTTCCACGCCGTAACGATTCGGTAACGTGGGAATCGTGGAAGTAGCCTCTGACCTGCGGAAACGGAGGCATGGGATCGCTACCACAGGCATTTCGGACGACGCGCTCCTTGACACCCCGGACCCGTCCGACGAAGGTGTCACCCAGCGCGTGGGAACGCTCCCGCAGACTGCGGAGGGGAGCGCTCCCAGGCGGGGTCTCTCAGACCCACGCCGACGCGGTACCGGAGCCTCGTGCCCGGACGCGGAGGCGACCCCGAGAGGTACGGCACGGCAGCCGTCCGAATGACAAGGGAGTCACAGTGCGCAAGACCACACGGAAGTTCCTGGCCGTCACGGCCAGCGTCGCGAGCATCGCCCTCCTGGCGACGGCCTGCTCGTCGGACGACGACCCCGCTCCCGCCGGGACCGGCGGCGAGGCGACGCCGGACACCAGCAAGCCGATCACGCTGACGGTCGCGACGTTCAACAACTTCGGCTACACCGAGGAGCTCCTCGCCGAGTACTCGAAGACGCACCCGAACGTCACGGTCAAGCAGACGATCGCGGCCAAGTCGGAGGACGCCCGCACCAACCTCACGACCAAGCTCGCCGCCGGTGGCGCGGGCCTGGCGGACGTCGAGGCCATCGAGATCGACTGGCTCCCCGAGCTCGTCCAGTCGTCCGACAAGTTCCTCGACCTGAAGTCCGACGAGGTCGAGGGCCGCTGGCTCGAGTTCAAGACGAAGCCGGCCACGGCGGCCGACGGCAAGCTCATCGGCTACGGCACCGACGTCGGCCCCGAGGCCATCTGCTACCGCTCCGACCTGTTCGAGGCCGCGGGCCTGCCGAGCGACCCGGCCGAGGTGGCCGAGCTCCTCGGTGGCGACGGCGCCACGTGGGACAAGTACTTCGAGGTCGGCAAGACCTTCGTCGACAAGTCGGACAGCGCCTGGTTCGACTCGGCCAACGCCATCTACCAGGGCATGGTCAACCAGCTCGAGGCCGCCTACGAGAACCCGGACGGCACCCCGATCCCGCTCGGCGAGAACGACGCGGTCAAGGGCCTCTACGAGACCGTGACCGGTGCCGACGTGCAGGAGCTGTCCGCGCACCTCGGCCAGTGGTCGGACGACTGGACGGCTGCGTTCCAGAAGAGCGGCTTCGCGACCATGCTCTGCCCGGCGTGGATGACCGGCCCGATCGAGCAGAACTCGGGTGGCATCACCGGCTGGAACATCGCGGACGTCTTCCCCGGCGGCGGCGGCAACTGGGGCGGCTCGTACCTGACGGTCCCGGCGGCGGGCCCGAACGCTGAGGCGGCCAAGGAGCTCGCGGCGTGGCTCACCTCGCCCGAGATCCAGATCAAGGCGTTCCTCAACGCCGGTACGTTCCCGAGCCAGACCGAGGCGCTGTCCGACCCGGCCCTCACGGGTGCGACGAACAAGTTCTTCAACGACGCCCCCGTCGGCACGATCTTCGGCAACCGCTACAAGGCCATCGAGGTGACGCCGTTCAAGGGCCCGAACTACTTCTCGATCCACACGGCCGTGGGCAACGCGATCACGAAGGTCGACGTCGAGAAGTCGGCTGACTCGGCCGCCGCGTGGCAGGGCGCGCTCGACGAGTTCAACGCGCTGGGTCTCTGACCCCGGTCGGGCCGGGCACCTCGGTGCCCGGCCCGATCAGCCGGGTGCCGGGCTGAGGAAGGCCGGCACATCGGATCCGAGCGGCGCCCGGCGGGAGCCCTTGCCCCTGTGGGAGCAGGGCACCCGCCGGGCGCCGTGTCCACTCACGCCGTCATGAGGTGGTCATGTCCGTCCAGTCACCCGTCGAGCCCGAGAGCGATCTCGCGCCGGCACCGCGGCAGCCGCGCCGCGTGGGCTTCTCCCAGACGCTGAGCCGCTGGGACGTCAAGGTCTCGCCCTACCTGTACATCTCGCCGTTCTTCATCCTGTTCTTCATCACGGGCCTGTTCCCGATCCTGTACACGGGCTACGTCTCCGTGCACAAGTGGCAGCTCCTGCAGGGCCAGGGTGACTTCGTCGGCTTCGACAACTACACCCAGGTGTTCCAGCAGAAGGACTTCTGGCTGTCCCTGCGCAACACCCTCTCGATCTTCGTCATCTCGGCCGTCCCCCAGGTCATCGCCGCGATCCTCATCGCCGCGTTCCTCGACCAGAACCTGCGCGCCAAGACGTTCTGGCGCATGGGCGTCCTGCTCCCCTACGTCGTCGCCCCCGTGGCCGTCGGCCTCATCTTCGGTCGCCTCTTCGCCGACCAGTCCGGCCTCATCAACAGCTGGCTCGGGGTGTTCGGGATCGACCCGGTGGGCTGGCACGTCGACCCCCTGGCGAGCCACATCGCGATCGCGACGATGGTCAACTTCCGCTGGACCGGCTACAACGCGCTGATCTTCCTGGCCGCGATGCAGGCCGTGCCCCGCGAGCTCTACGAGGCCGCGATCATCGACGGTGCCGGGCGCGTCCGGAGCTTCTTCTCCGTGACCATCCCGCAGATCCGCGCGACCGTCGTGTTCGTCGTGATCACGTCGACCATCGGTGGTCTGCAGATCTTCGACGAGCCGCGCGTGTTCGACAGCGCGGGTGCCGGTGGCGCCTCGCGCCAGTGGCTCACGACGACGCTGTACCTGTACAACACCGGCTGGAGCGGCCAGTACAACCTCGGTCGCGCCGCCGCCGTCGCATGGCTGCTGTTCCTGCTGATCCTCGCGATCGGTCTCGTCAACTTCGCGCTCACCCAGCGGATCGCCAGTGGATCCTCGTCGGGCCCGGGCAAGAAGGCGAAGAAGCAGTCCAGGCGCTACGACGCGAACAGGAAGTCGGCATGAACTCCATCCCCGCCATCGAGCAGATCGCCGGCCGCGGTGCCGCGCGGGCTGCCGCGCGCCGGACGAACCGCAGGGTGGGTGGCTACGACCGCCGCCCGCACTGGGTGAGCTACGTCCTGCTCGGCATCGTCGTGCTGATCGGCATCCTGCCGATCTACTACACGCTCGTCATCGGGTCCTCCGACCCGGTCGCGATCGCACAGAAGGCTCTGCCCCAGGTCTTCCCGGACGCGAGCCTGTTCGACAACTTCAAGCGGGTCATCGACGCGGACGCCTTCAGCTTCTGGAAGGCCGTCTGGAACTCGGTGGTCATCGCGGTCGTCGTCTCGGCGTCCACGGTGCTGTTCTCCACGCTCGCCGGGTTCGCGTTCGCGAAGCTGCGCTTCCCCGGCCGCCGGGGGCTGCTGGTCTTCGTCATCGCGACGATGGCCATCCCCACGCAGCTCGGCGTCGTCCCGCTGTACATCATCATGACGAAGCTCGGCTGGATCGGGCACCTGCAGGCCATCATCGTCCCGGCCCTGGTCGGCGCGTTCGGTGTGTTCTGGATGACGCAGTACCTCGAGGAGGCTCTCCCCTACGAGCTCATCGAAGCCGCCCGCGTCGACGGTGCCTCCATGTTCCGCACGTTCTGGTCCATCGCCCTCCCGGCCGCACGGCCGGCAGCCGCGATGCTCGCGCTGTTCACGTTCGTCGCCCAGTGGGTCAACTTCTTCTGGCCGTCGATCGTGCTCAACAGCCAGAACCCGACGCTGCCACTGGCGATCCGCCTGCTGCAGCAGAACTACTTCGTCGACTACTCGCTGATCATGGCGGGCGTGTTCCTCATGACGCTCCCGCTGCTCGTCCTGTTCGCGTTCGCCGGCCGCCAGCTGGTGGCAGGCATCATGGCCGGAGCAGTCAAGGGCTGATCCTCCACGGTCGGGCCGGCGACGTCGCCGGCCCGACCCGGTGGTCCACGGGCCGCCAGGCACCAGGCCCCGGGACCCGGACGACTGCCTGGCACACGAAAGGGAACTGACCGATGGTGGTCGAGAACTCTCCCCTCGCCCTCGCCGGCGACGACCGACCCACGGCTCCGACGCTCGAGCAGGTCGCCGAGCGAGCCGGTGTGTCCCGGTCGACCGCGTCGCGGGCGATCAACGGCGGGCTGCGCGTCTCACCCGACGCGCTCGCCGCCGTGGAGGCCGCGGTGGCCGAGCTGGGCTACACGCCCAACCGCGCCGCCCGCTCCCTCGTCACGAAGCGCACCGACTCGATCGCGCTCGTGGTACCCGAACCCGATGAGCGCGTCCTGTCGGACCCGTTCTTCGCCGGCACCCTCAACGGGCTCAGCGCCGCGCTCTCCGACTCCGACATCCAGGTGGTCCTGGTGATCGCCCGCCCCGGCGAGAGCGAGCGCACGGTCCGTTACCTGCGCAACGGCCACGTCGACGGCGCGATCGTCGTGTCGCACCACCGCACCGACGACCTCGACCGTGTGCTCCTGTCCTCCCGTGTGCCGAACGTCTTCGTCGGTCGGCCGCTGTCGGTCGACCCGGACGACGTGCACTACGTCGACACCGACAACGTCGCCGGTGGCGAGCTGGCCGCGCGCCACCTCATCGAGCGCGGGACGCGTCGCATCGCGACGATCGCCGGCCCCGAGGACATGTCCGCCGGTGTCGACCGCCTCGCGGGATGGCGGACGGCGGTGCGCGCGGCCGGGCTGCCGGACGACGCGGTCCTGCACGGCGACTTCACGCTCGCGTCGGGCGCGCGCCTCGCGCGCGAGCTCGTCGAGCGGTTCCCGGACGTCGACGGCGTGTTCATCGCCTCCGACCTGATGGCCGCGGGTGCGCTCGCCGCGTTCTCCGAGCTCGGCAAGGACGTCCCGGGCGACATCAAGGTCGTCGGGTACGACAACATCGGGGTGGCCGCGTCCACGACGCCTCCGCTGACGACCGTCGTGCAGCCGGTCGTGTCCATGGCGCGGGCCGCGGGTCAGCGCCTCCTGGCGCAGCTCCACGGCGAGTCGCTCTCACGCGAGCCGCTGATCTTCGCGCCCGAGCTGATCGTCCGCGCCTCCGCCTGAGTCCCGCCCCGCGCGCGAGGCAGGGGGTCGTGCGCGGGCGGGAGAGAGGTGCACGCCCGCGCAGCGGCGCGACGGCCGTGGCCGCGGCGCGCGACGGTGTGCGCCGCCAGGACGAGCCGCGACGCGGGTGGCAGAGTGGCGGCGTGACGTCACCGTTGACCACCGCCCAGGCCCAGCTCGCGTCCGCCGTCGAGATCCTCGGGTACTCCCCCGGGCTGCACGAGATGCTCGCGACCCCGCGGCGGGAGATGAACGTCGCCGTCCCGCTGCGCCGCGACTCGGGCGAGATCGTGATGTTCCACGGCTACCGCGTGCAGCACAACATCTCGCGCGGCCCCGGCAAGGGCGGGCTGCGCTACGCGGCGTCGGTCGACATCGACGAGGTCCGCGCGCTCGCGATGTGGATGACGTGGAAGTGCGCCGTGGTCGACGTCCCGTACGGCGGCGCCAAGGGCGGGGTGACGATCGAGCCCGCGCACTACTCGACCGCCGAGCTCGAGCGCGTCACGCGGCGCTACACGTCGGAGATCATGCCGATCATCGGCCCCGAGCGGGACATCATGGCGTCTGACATCGGCACCGACGAGCAGACCATGGCGTGGGTGATGGACACGTACTCGGTGAACCTCGGGTACACGATCCCGGGCGTGACGACGGGCAAGCCGTTCGCCGTCGGCGGCTCGCTGGGGCGCGCGACGGCGACGGGCCGCGGTGTGGTGCACGCGGCCGAGGCGGCCCTCGCGGACGACGGCGTGACCCTCCCCGAGGTGACCGCGGCGGTCCAGGGGTTCGGCAAGGTCGGCTCGCACGCGGTGCGCTGGCTCCACGAGGGCGGCGCCCGTGTGGTGGCCGTGACCGACGTGGACGGCGGGACCCGTGCGGACGGCGGGCTGGACGTGCCCGCGCTGCTGGCGCACGCGGCGGCCGGCGGGCGCGTCGCGGACTTCCCCGGCGGGACGCCCGTGTCCAACGCCGAGCTGCTCGCGCTGGACGTGGACCTGCTGGTGCCCGCGGCGGTCGAGGGGGTGCTCGACGAGACCACGGCCGCGGGGGTCAAGGCGCGCTGGGTGGTCGAGGGCGCGAACGGACCGACGACCCCCGAGGGCGACCGGGTGCTCGCCGACCGCGGCATCGTCGTCGTGCCGGACATCCTGGCGAACGCGGGCGGCGTGGTGGTGTCGTACTTCGAGTGGGTGCAGGCGAACCAGGCCTACTGGTGGACCGCGGAGGAGATCGCGGACCGGCTCGCGCTGCGCATGCGGACCGCGTACGACGCGGTGGCCCGCACGGCGCGCGAGCAGTCGCTCACGCTGCGGGACGCGGCGCTGACGATCGGCGTGCAGCGCGTCGCGGAGGCGCACCAGATCCGCGGGCTGTACCCCTGAGCCCGGCGGAGGCCGTCAGCCTTCGCGCGTGAGCGTGAGCCGCTCCCCCGAGGCTGCGACGAGGTCGACCCGCGCCGCGTCGGCCATGGGGTCGGCCGTGGGGTCGGCCGCAGGGCCACCCGCGGGGTCGGGACGGTCGGCGAGCGGCTCGAGCGCGGTGACCGGGGTTCCGTCGGGTGCCCGCAGCTCGAGCGGCTCGTGCAGCAGGCGCAGCAGCTCGGCCTCCTGGTGCATCGCGGCAGGCGGACCCGCCATGAGCGTGGACGCGACGGGCCCGAACGTGAGCGTGTCGCCGTCGACCGACCACGTCCCCCGTAGGCGGTTCACGCCCCCCGTCCCGTACACCTGGCCGTCGCCCTCGAACGTCAGGCTCGCGACGCGCGCGGGCTCGGGCGCGCTGTGGTCGCCGCCGGGCGGCACCGACGGGGCCTCGTCGACGACGGCGGGTGTCTGCGTGCGCACGTCCACCCGCCACTGTCCGACCAGTCGCAGCATGCGTCGATCATGGCACCGGCGCGACCGGCACGCCCGACGCGCGCCGGTCGCGGGGCCGAGGAACGGCGGGCGGTCAGCCGCGCGGCTGGCGCTCCGCCCACGCCTCGAGCGTCGTGCGGGGGCCGGTGTAGAACGGCACCTCCTCGCGCACGTGCAGGCGTGCCTCGGTGTTCCGCAGCTCGCGCATGAGGTCGACGATGCGGTGCAGCTCGGGCGCCTCGAACGCGAGCAGCCACTCGTAGTCACCGAGCGCGAACGCCGACACGGTGTTGGCGCGCACGTCCGCGTAGTCGCGCGCGGCCTGGCCGTGCTCGACGAGCATGCGGCGCCGGTCGTCCTCGGGCAGGACGTACCAGTCGTAGGACCGCACGAACGGGTAGACGCACAGGTACGCGCCGGGTTCCTCACCCGCGAGGAACGCGGGTACGTGGCTGCGGTTGAACTCCGCCGCGCGATGCAGCCCGACCACGGACCACACCGGCAGCAGGTGCCGGCCGAGGTCGCTCGCGCGCAGGCGCTGGTAGGCGCCCTGCACCTGCTCGACGGTCTCGGCGTGCCACCAGACCATGAGGTCCGCGTCGGCCCGGAGCCCGGCGACGTCGTACCAGCCGCGCACGACCAGCTCGGCGTCCTCGCCCACGGCGGCCTGCGCGTCCGCGATCAGCGCGGCGCGCTCGTCGTCGTCGGCGGGCAGCACCTCCTCGAGCGCGAAGACGGACCACATCGTGTAGCGGACGGTGGCGTTGAGGGCCTCGTGGTCGACGTCGGTCACGCGAGGTTCCTTTCCTGGTACGACGAGCGTGCGGCGGGACGACGGCGGCCCGGGGCCGGGACGCCGTGAGGGGAGGAGGTCAGCTCTGCGGGTCGACGGAGCACGCGGCGGGGCGGCCCGAGTCGACCCCGGCCTGCCGGCGGCAGCACCCGGGCGCGCACACGTCGCGCCACGCCGGCAGCGCACCGACCGTGGCGCGCACCGGGGCCTGCTCGCCCGCGGCGAGGGCGCGCTCGGTGGCGGCCCGCTCGAGGATCAGGTCGACGAGGCCGCGTACGAACGGCTCGCGCGTCCCGACCGTGTCCGCGCGCACGGCGGTGAGGCCGAGCGAGTCGGCGGTCTCCAGCGCCTCGGTGTCGAGGTCGTACACGACCTCCATGTGGTCGGAGACGAAGCCGATCGGCGACAGCACGACCGACTGCACCCCCTGACCGGCGAGCGCCGTGAGCAGGTCGTTGACGTCGGGCTCGAGCCACGGCTGGCTCGGCGGGCCGGAGCGCGAGCAGTACGCGAGGTCCCACTCGATCGCACGGCCGAGCCGCTCGCCCACCGCGGCCGCGACGCTCGCGGCGACGTCGAGGTGCTGCGCGGAGTAGGACGCGCCGCTCACGGCGGACGCCTCCTCCATGGTGTCGGGGATCGAGTGCGTCACGAACACCACGCGCGCGTCGTCGGGCACCTTGCCGAGGGCCTCGGCCACGGCGTCCACGTTCGCCTCGACGAAGCCGGGGTGGTTGAAGTAGGCGCGGAGCTTGTCGAGCCGCAGCGGCTGCTCGTCGTCGAACCCGAGCTCGTCGCGCAGCTCCTCGAGCGCCGTCCAGAAGTCCTCGCGGTACTGGCGGCAGCCCGAGTAGGACGCGTACGCGCTGGTCACGAGCGCGAGGATGCGGCGGTGGCCGTCGGCGTGCGCCGCGGCGAGGGCGTCCTTGGTGTAGGGCGTCCAGTTGCGGTTGCCCCACACGACGGGCAGGTCGACGCCGCGCCGCGCGAGCTCGTCGGTGAGCGCGCGCTGCAGCGCGAGGTTCTGGCCGTTGATGGGGCTGGCCCCGCCGAAGTGGTGGTAGTGCTCGGCCACCTCGGCCAGCCGCTCGTCGGGGATCCCCTTGCCCGCCGTCACGTTGCGCAGGAACGGCAGCACGTCGTCGGGGCCGTCCGGGCCGCCGAACGAGGCGAGCAGGAGGGCGTCGTAGGGCGCTGCCGGGCTCAGGGAGGACTCGTCGTGAGGCACCCCTCGATCATGGCACCGGGACTCCGGGACGGCTTCGCGTCACGCGTGCCGACGGGCAGTGAGATCGACCCGACAAGGTGTCAGCAACCGGTCGGCTGGTGCGCGGGCTGCAGCGCCATCGCGTCCGCGAGGGCGTTGGCCCACTCCTCCACGAGCCCGAAGTTGCGGTGGTCGCCCGCGCGCGCCCGTGCACCGGCGATGATCGCGCGCTCCGTGAACGACAGCGCCGCCATGTCGAGCCGGCCGCGGAAGCTGCGGTGACCGCGAGCGCGCAGCGCCGCGCCGAGCGCGGCGAGCTCGTGCGGCGAGTTCGCCGCGGCCGCGGGCTGCGTCGCGAGCCCGGACGAGAACAGCCAGACGAGCGACGGGACGCCACCGGCCTCGACGCGCTCCGCGAACGCACGCGCCGCGGGCAGCCAGTGCCCCGTGTAGACCGCGGAGCCCAGGACGAGCGCGTCGTACCCCTGGGCGTCGACGACGTCCTCGGGTTCCTGGAGCTCGACCGCGTGACCCCGTGCGCGCAGCACCTCGGCCACGCGTTCGCCGATCCCCCACGTCCCGCCGTGCCGGGACGCCACCGCGACGAGCACCCGCATGCGCACCTCCTGGTCCGTTCCACCTGCGTGCTGGCCCGTCCATCGTCCGCTGGACGGACGCGCAGCGGATGGGCCATGAGTCCCGAGACATGACCAGGCACGACGTCCGCGGCGTGAGCCTGCTCACCTGATCGTGGCCTGGCGCTCCCGGAGCCGTTCGGTGAGGCGGCGCAGCGCCGCGAGCTCGTCGGCGTCGAGCGCGCCGCCGACGAGCCGGTGGATCTGGTCGACGTGCCGGCGCCCGATCTCGCGCTGCACGCGGGCACCCTCGTCGGTGAGCGTCACGACGACGCCGCGCCCGTCGTCGGGCGCGGGCGACCGGTGCACGAGGCCCTGGTGCTCGAGCCGCTCGACCATGCGCGACAGGCTCGGCTGCGACAGCAGGCTCTGCGCCCCGAGCTCGCGCAGGCGAGCGGCGCGACCCTCGCAGCCCGACAGCGTGAACAGCACGTCGTACTCGCGGACCGAGAGGTCACCCCAGACGTCCTCGGCGGAGAACCGCCGCATGAGCGCGACCTGCGCGCGGAACAGCGACTCCCACGCCTCCGCGGCCTCGCGCGGGGTAGCACGGCGGGGGCTCGTCGTCATGCGCGCATCCTCCTCGACGGTCGGCGACAGGTCCGGTCAACCTCAACGATTAACCCACTCGTGGCGTGCGACGTCGTCGAGCCACGCTGGGCACGGCACGGCCGTCCAGCACCCCGGCCGCCCGCTCCGTCGTCCGCAGCACCGCCCGCGCCCACTCTGGCACGCCGGCGCGGCGCCGTCGCGACCGGCGCACGCGCGCGGCCCGGCGCACCCCGACGGCCGGCCCGGCCGGCCGACGTCCTCGACCGCGCCCGCGCGCCGGGCCGTCGTGACCCCCACTCCCGTTCCCTCGGGTCACGACGGCCCGGCGGCGCACACGGGGACCGGGGCTGCCCGCACGGGCGAGCCCCTGCCGGTCCCGTGCGTCTAGCCTGGTGCGATGAGCACAGCGAGCGACTCCGGCACGTCCGGGACCACGTACGTCGTCGTCGACGGGGAGAACATCGACGCGACGCTCGGGACCGCGATCCTCCAGGCGCGCCCCGCCCCGGACCAGCGTCCGCGCTGGGAGCGCGTGCTCGCGTTCGCGCAGAAGGAGTGGGGCCAGGACGTCAAGGGCCTGTTCTTCCTCAACGCGTCGAGCGGCTCGCTGCCCATGAGCTTCGTGCAGGCGCTCCTCGCGATCGGCTTCCAGCCGATCCCGCTGTCGGGCGAGTCGTACGAGAAGGTCGTCGACATCGGCATCAAGCGCACGCTCGAGGCCATCGCCGGGCGCGCGGGCGACGTCATGCTCGTCAGCCACGACGGCGACTTCGCGGGCGAGCTCGCGACGCTGGTCGAGGACCCGACGCGGCGCACCGGCCTCATCGCGTTCCGCGAGTTCACGTCGACCGCGCTGTCCGGGCTCATCGGCCAGGGCCTGCAGACGTTCGACCTCGAGCACGACGTCAACGCGTTCAACGTGCAGCTGCCACGCGTCCGGATCATCCCGCTCGACGAGTTCGACCCGACGCGCTACCTCTGACGCCGCCCGGCACCCTCGTCGCGCGGCACCAGGGCCCTTGGTCACCCTCCTGGTCACAGGTCCATAACGGTTACCTGATACTCGCCGGAGATTTACCTAGTACCGGATGGTCACGGTATCCGGACCGCTGGTAGACACCTCGCCACCGGAGGGCGACGGCGACCGCCGGGCCCTGGCTCACGACGAGGTGGTCGATGAAGCGGTACGTCCTGGCGGGGCTGGTCCTCGCCGTACTCACGACGGTGGTCGTCGGCACGTCCCTCCTGGGCGCCGACGGTGCACCGGTGGTCCTCCTCGGTGCCGCACTCGGCGGAGCGCTCGGGCTCGTGCCCGACGGCTCGGTCGCGGCGCGCGCCGGTGGCTTCCTCGCAGGCGCGCTGCTCGCCTGGATCGGCTACGTCCTGCGAGCCGCGGCGCTGCCCGACTCGGCCGCCGGCCGGGCCGTCGCGGCGCTGGTCGTGCTCGGCATCGGCGTCGCGGTGGTCGCCGCAACGCGCGGCCGGATCCCGGCGTGGACGCCGCTGCTCGGCGTCGCCGCCGTCGCCGGCGCCTACGAGCGCGTCTACGCCGCCGACCCGTCGGCCGTCGCGAGCACGTCGGTGGAGACCGTCACGAGCGTCCTGCTCGCGGCCGCGGTCGGCCTGCTCGCCACCGCGTTCCTCGCCCCGGCGGCCGCGCGCGACGAGACGCAGACCGAGGGACGGTCCGCCACGTCGCGCGTCGCGCACACCGACGACACCGCGACGCCCGTGCGCGGCGTCCCGGTCGTCGACCCGCGCGACGAGAGCGCGTCGGTGGCGCACCCCGTGTTCACGTCGGGCGCGCCGACGACGGTGCCCGCCGGACCCCGCACCGCGCCGCCCGCAGCCCCCCACCTGCCCTCGCACCCCCAGCCGGAGGCCTGACCGTGCGTCGTCCCCGTCCCGTCGTCGCGCTCGCGGCGGTTCCCCTGACCCTCCCCCTGCTGCTCTGCGGCACGGCGGCCACCGCCGCCGACGACGCCACCGGTGACGTCGTCGTCGCCAACACCGAGACCGTGCAGGCCCGGCTCGACGCGACCGGCGCACTGCGCGAGGCACGCGTGTACGAGCAACTCGCACTCTCCGGGCACGGCACGGCCCGCATCTCCAACCCGGTCTCGACGAGCGGCCTGCGCAACCTCGACGGCTTCTCGTCGTACTCCGTGTCCGACGGCCGCATGGTCGTCGACGTCGACGTCGACGGCGAGCGTCGCCTGCGCACCGTGAGCGACTTCGACGGCGACCTGCCGATCGGCGTCGAGGTCCGCTACACGCTCGACGGCGAGACGGTGTCGCCGGGCGACGTCGTCGGGCGCTCCGGCCTGCTCGAGGTCCGGTACACGGTCACCAACCTCACGTCCCGCGAGGACGAGGTGACGTACGACGACGGGCGCGGCGGCACCACGACGACGACCGCGACCACGGTCGTGCCGATGATCGGTCAGCTCGTCACCGTGCTGCCCCCGTCCTTCACCGCGGTCGAGTCGGCCGAGGCCGGGATCGCGGGCGACGGACGCGGCGGCACGCGGCTGCAGTTCCAGATGACCCTGTTCCCGCCGATCGGCGCGCCGACCGCCGAGTTCGGGTACTCGGCGCGCATCTCGCGCGGCGTCGTCCCGTCCGCGACGCTCACGTCGATGCCCGTCTCGCCGCTCGACTACCCGTCGTACAAGGGCGGCTCGGCGAGCTACGCGTCGGGCGCGCAGTCCGGCGTCGACCTCACGTCCGGCGCCATCCAGATCGACGACAACCTGCTGCGCCTGCACGACGGCGCGGCGGAGCTGCTCGCGGGGCTCGTGCAGCTGCGCGACGGCGCGGGCACGCTGCGCGACGGGCTCGTCGGCCGGGCCGCCCCCGGTGCCGAGCAGCTCGCCGCGGGCCTCACCGGCTCCGCGGCGCCCGGCGCGCGCACGCTGGCCGACGGGCTGAACGACCAGATCCTGCCCGGCGCGCGGAACCTCAGCCGCGGCCTGAACGGTCAGCTCGTGCCCGGCATGTCCGACCTCAACGACGGGCTGGTCGACCAGCTCGCACCCGGGGCGGCACAGCTCGCCGCGGGCCTGAACGACCAGCTCGCGCCGGGTGCGGCCGAGCTCGCCGAGGGGCTGACCGACTCCGCGGCCCCCGGTGCCGCAGCCCTCGCCGCAGGCCTGAACGACTCGGCCGCGCCCGGCGCCAAGCGCGTCGCGGCCGGGGCCGCCGCGCTCGACGCCGGGATCGCCGAGGCCCTGGCCAAGGCGCCCGCGCTCATCGACGGCCTCACGCAGGTCGACGAGGGCCTTGCCAAGGTCGAGGGCGGTCTGGCGCTGCTGTCCACGCAGATCGGCACGCTGCCGGACAAGGCGCAGCCGCTGCACGACGGGATCGCGGCGATGCGCGCGGGCATCGGCACGACGGCCCCGCCCGCCGCGGGTCAGCGCCCGAGCCTGATGTACGCGGTCAACGCGCTGCGCACGCAGCTGGGCGCGGCGTCCCAGACCGCCACGGAGACCGTCGGGTCGATCGAGGAGCTCGAGGCCGCCGTGACGAGCCCGACGACGGGACTCGCGGCGTTCACCGCGATGCTCCCCGCGGGCGCGCAGCCCTCGTACACCGCGCTGCTCGGCGGCATCAGCGGCGGGCTGGGCGAGCTCGAGGCGGGCATGACCGGCTCGGCCGACCAGCTCGGGACCGCCGCGCAGACGCTCGCGCTCGTGCAGTGCGGCCTGTCCGCCGCGTCGCTGCCGGGCGTGTGCGACACGACGCGCCCCGGGCTGCTCGAGGGTCTCGCGGGCGTCGACGCGGGCATCACCACGCTCACCGACGAGGTCGTCGCCAACGTGCAGGGCGGTGTCGGCACCGCGACCGACACCCCTGACGACGAGACGCTGCGCGGCGGCGTGAACGGCCTGCAGGCCGGCATCGGCCTGCTCCAGGACGGCGGCGACGCGCTCGCCACCGGCCTCGGCCGGCTCGGCGAGGGTGCGTCGCGGCTCAACACCGGTGCCGGCGACCTGTCGGCGGGTATCGCGAGCGCGGCACGCGGCTCGCGCACCCTGTCCACGGGCATCGCGGGCGCGGCGACGGGCGCCGGGCTCCTCGCCGAGGGCCTCGACACCGCGGCGTCGGGCTCCGCGACGCTCTCCACCGGTCTCGCCACGGCGGGCACCGGCTCGCAGCGCCTGCTCGACGGGCTGCGCACCGCCGCGACCGGGTCGAGCACGCTCGCGAACGGGATCGGCACGGCGGCGGACGGCTCGAGCGCCCTCGCCGTGGGGATCGGGACGGCCGCAGCAGGCTCGAGCGACCTCGCGGCGGGTCTGCGGGACGCGGCCGACGGCTCGCAGCGGCTCGCGGACGGCCTCGGTACAGCGACCGACGGCGCCCCGCAGATCGTCGACGGGGCCAAGCAGCTGTCCGAGCAGGGCACGTCGCAGCTCGTCGAGTCCGGAGCGGACACCGCCGCCCGGTTCGGCACGGGATACGCGGTCCTCGCCGCGGGCGCGCAGCGCGCGGCGGCCGAGGGCATGGCGTACGGCGCGCCCGAGGGTGCGTCGGGCTCGACCGCGTACTCGATCGAGATCGCCGGGGTCGACAGCGGCAACGCGACCAACGTCGGCAAGGGTGTCGCGGCGCTCGCGCTGTTCGCCGCCGCGGGCGTGATCGGCACGGTCGTGCGGCGTCGGACCGCCTGACGGCGCCGCGCGGACGCGCCCCCGGGGAGCCTCGGCTCGCCGGGGGCGCGTCGTCGTCCACGGCCCGTGACGACGCCGGTGCGACGGGCGGCCGCCCGCACGGCGCCGCCCGCCGGCCATGCCGACGGGCCGGCCCGAGGGCTCAGGCCGAGGCGGCCAGCGCCTCCTCGAACCGGCGCAGGGCCAGGTGGGCCAGGCGCGGGTCCGGCGCGAGCGGGGCGGCGACCACGTCGGCCCCGGCCTCGCGCACCCGGTCGAGGAAGTAGCCCGGCGCCAGCAGGTAGGACGCGACGACGACCCGTCGGCCGGACCCGGCGCGGACGAGCTCGACCGCCTCGGGCACGCGCGGGCTCGCACCCGCGCCGTACCCGACGACGAGCCCTCCCCCGCGCTCGTCGGGCGGCCCGACGTGCCGGCCGAGCGCGTCGGCGAGCCTGCGGGCGACCTCCTGGACCGCGAGCGCCGCGGCCGGGTCGGTGGAGCCCGCCGCGGCGAGCACGACCGCGTCGTCGGCCGTGAGCCCCGCCTCGTCGAGCCGGTCGACCAGGATCTCGACGAGCGTCGGGTCCGGGCCGAGCGGCGCGGCGGCGCGCGCGCCGGGCACGTCGACCGCCGCCTGCACGTCGACCTTCACGTGGAAGCCCACGGACAGCAGCAGCGGGACGACGACGGCCGGGGCACCGCCCGCGACCGCGTCCGCCACGACGTCGGCGACCTCGGGCGTCTGCACGTCGACGAACGCCTCGCGGACGTCGAGGTCGCCCCGGAGCGCGGCGACGCCCGCGAGGATCGACCGGATCGCGGCGCGGCCGTCGTGGTCGTCGGTGCCGTGCGAGCAGCCGACCAGCACCGGCGGCCTCGTCGTGCCCGTCGGGACGCTCTCGTCGCGCGTCACACCCACCTGCGTGGTCCCCGCGCTCACGGCAGCGCCAGCTCGAGGCGGTAGCCGCGCTTGACGACCGTGCGGATGAGTCCCCGCGAGCCCGTCGCCTCACGCAGGCGCGCGATCGCGACCTCCGCGGCGTGCGGGTCGCGCGAGTCGCCCGGCAGCGCCGTGAGCACCTGGTCCCGCGGCACGACCGAGCCGCGCGCGTGCGCCAGCAGGCGCAGGATCTCCAGGCCGGTCGGCGTCAGCGGCAGCACCCGCCCGTCGAGGACGGCCGCGCCCCGGTAGACCCGCAGGGGGCCCGCGACGGTCTCGAGCGCCTCGAGCCCGCCGTAGTGGTTGACGATGAGCCGCACGAGCGAGCCGAGACGACCGCGGTCCGGCACGAGCGGCTCGATCCCGCGCGCGACCAGCGGTGCGGCCGTCACCGGTCCCACCGCTGCCATGACGACCGACCCCTCGCGGCAGCGCGCGACGACCCGGTCGGTCACGCCCTGCGCGTCGGCCGCGTCGAGCCACGCCGCGGCGCCCGGGGCGGACGTGAACGCGACCGCGTCGACCTCGCCCGCGGCGACCGCACACACCGAAGCGGCGACGGCCGCGGGGTCGGCCGGCGGGCCCCACCGGTACACGACGAGGCTGCGCACGCGCGCACCGGCGAGGCGGAACGCGTCGTCGAGACCGTCGGAGCCGGCGCCGTGGTGCTGGACCACGATGTCGCGGCCCTTCACACCCTCGTCCAGGAGGACCTGCGCGACCTCGGCGCTCGTCTCGGACTCCGCGACCCAGTCGGGCGTGAGGCCCGCGGCCTGGATCGCGCCGCGCGCCTTGGGGCCCCGCGCGACGATCCGGGCACCCCGCAGCGCGGCCAGGAGGTCGTCCGCGATCCCGGCGGCGTCCGCGGCCTCGACCCAGCCGCGGAACCCGATGCCCGTGGTCACGACGACCGTGTCCGGCGGGTCCGCGACCAGGTCGCGCGTCGCGGCGATGAGGGCCGCGTCGTCGATGTGCGGGACCATCCCGAGCGCCGCGGCGTGGCGCACCGTGGCGCCCCGTCGCGTGAGCGCCGCGGTCAGCTCCGCGGAGCGACGGTCGGCGGTGATGAGCACGACGCAGCCCGCGAGGGTCTGGTCGATCCCCTCGTGGGTCGTGCTCGGCGCGATGCTCACCACGCCATTGTGCGGTCTGTGAGGTCCGCGGCGTCACGTCCGTCCGCAACTCGCGGCTCGAGCAGCCCCGGCGCCGCGACCTCGCCCAGCACGAGCACCGCGGGAGCGCGCACGCCCTCCGCGAGCGCGGTGGCCTCGAGCGTCGCGAGCGTCGCCCGCGTGACGCGCTGCGTCGGCGTCGTCGCGCGCTCCACGAGCGCCGCGGGCGTCGTCGGCGCGACGCCCGCCGCGAGCGCACCCGCGGCGAGCTCGCCCAGCGCCGCCACGCCCATCAGCACGACGACCGTGCAGGACGCGTCACGCAGGCCGACGAGCGCCGCGTCCGACCACCCGTCGTGGCCGTTCATCACGTGCAGCGCCCCGACCGTGCCGCGGTGCGTCAGCGGGATGCCCGCCGCGGCCGGCGCCGCGAGCGCGGAGCTCACGCCCGGGACCACCGTCACCGGCACGCCCGCCTCACGGCACGCGAGCACCTCCTCGCCACCGCGCCCGTACACGAACGGGTCGCCGCCCTTGAGCCGCACGACCACCCGGCCGCGCTGCGCGTGCTCGACGAGGATCCGGCCGATCTCGTGCTGCGGCACGGGGTGGTTCCCCGGCGTCTTGCCGACGTCGACCACCTCGACGTCCGCCGCGAGCTCGTCGAGCACCTCGACCGGACCGAGGCGGTCGGTCACCACGACGTCCGCCTCGGCGAGCGCCCGACGTCCCGCGAGCGTCAGCAGCCCGACGTCACCCGGACCCCCACCGACGAGCACGACGCGCCCCTGCCCGCCGCGGCGCCGCGCCCGCACGTCCACACGTCCCTCACGCAGGTGGTCGGCCAGGACGTCACGGACCTTCTCCGCGAGCGCGTCACGCACCACCGTCGTGCGGCCCGGGTCGGGCGTGCCGGTCGAGACGACGCCCACGAGCACGTCGCCGAGGCTCGTCGTCGCCGGTGTACGGGCCGAGCCGCCCGCGGCGCGCGCGGCGTGCACGCAGAACACCCGGCGCTCCGCAGCCCAGCGCGCCACCTCGTCGTCGCACCAGCAGTCGCCCGTCGCCGTGTGCACGAGCCACACGTCGTCCAGGTCACCCTCGAGCACCTCGCGGGCGCGCCACTCCAGCTGACCCCACCGGTGCGCGTCGCGCAGCGGCTCGCACAGCGCGGGCGCCACGACGACCACGCGCGCACCGTCGGCCACCAGCGCTTGCACGCGCCGCGCGGCCACCGGGCCACCGCCGACGACGAGCACGCGCCGACCGGTGAGGTCCAGTCCGAGCATCGTCGTCATCCGGCACTCCCCTCGTCGTCCACGACGGCCGGCGTCGCGTGCGCCGCGACCTCCACGACGCCGTCGACCACGCGCACGCGCCACGTGCGCAGGTCCGCGGGCAGACCCGCCACGGGCGACTTGCCGACCGGGTCGAGGCACACGCCCGTGCGCAGGTCGAACACCTGCTTGTGCATCGGCGACGCGACGGTCGCCACCACCTCGTCGCCCACGTGCCGGGTCCCGACGATGCCGCGCGACAGCACGAACGCGCCGCAGAACGGGTCCTGCTGCTGCACCGCGCGCACCGTGTCGTCGACGAGCCGGAACAGCGCGACCTGCTCGCCGTCGACGAGCGCCGCGGCGCCGCGCTCCGGGGCCAGGTCGACCAGGCGGCAGACCGGCGTCCACGCCGAGGCGTCGGTGTGCTGCTCGTGCTGCGGGATGTCGAGGATGGTCATGCGCGCACCTCCAGGGTGGTGCCGGCGACGAGGACGGGCTCGCCACGCTCGGCGGCGGCACGCTCGTCGGGTGTGGCGGGTCGGGCCTGACCACGCTCGGGGACGTAGGCGAGCGACGGGTCGGGCACCTCGGGGGCGTTGACGAACGACGCGAAGCGCCGCAGCTTCTCGGGGTCGTCGAGCGTCTCGCGCCACTCGTCGGCGTAGTCCTCGACGTGCCGCGCCATCTGCTCGTCGAGGTCGGCGCAGATCCCCAGCGAGTCGTCCATGACGACCGCCCGCACACCGTCGAGACCACCCTCGACGTCGTCGACCCACGGCGCCGTGCGCTGCAAGCGGTCCGCCGTGCGGATGTAGTACAGGAGGAACCGGTCGATCGTGCGGATCAGCGTCTCGGTGTCGAGGTCCTCCGCGAGCAACCGCGCGTGCCGCGGCGTGAAGCCGCCGTTCCCGCCCACGTAGACGTTCCAGCCCTTGTCGGTGGCGATCACGCCGACGTCCTTGCCACGCGCCTCCGCGCACTCGCGTGCGCAGCCCGAGACACCCAGCTTGAGCTTGTGCGGGCTGCGCAGACCCCGGTACCGCAGCTCCAGCAGCACCGCGAGCGCCACCGAGTCCTGCACGCCGAACCGGCACCACGTCGAGCCGACGCACGACTTCACCGTGCGCAGCGACTTGCCGTACGCATGGCCCGACTCGAAGCCCGCGTCGACCAGGCGCTGCCAGATCAGCGGGAGCTGGTCGATGCGTGCGCCGAACATGTCGATGCGCTGGCCGCCTGTGATCTTCGTGTACAGCCCGAAGTCCTTCGCGACCTCGCCGATCGCGATCAGGCCCTCGGGCGTGACCTCGCCGCCGGGGATGCGCGGCACCACCGAGTAGGAGCCGTCCTTCTGGAGGTTCGCCATCACGTGGTCGTTCGTGTCCTGCAACGCCGCACGCTCGCCCTCGAGGACGTGCGCCGGGGCGGTCGTCGCGAGGATCGACGCGACCGCCGGCTTGCAGATGTCGCACCCGCGGCCCGCGGCGTCCGTGCCGAACCGCTCGATGACCTCGGTGAACGACGCGACGCCCGAGACGCGGATCGCGTCGTAGAGCTGCGCGCGGGACAGCGCGAAGTGCTCGCACAGCGCCGAGGACACCGTGATGCCCTGCTTCGCGAGCTCCGTGCCGACCAGCTTCTTGACCAGCGGGAGGCACGAGCCGCAGGACGTGCCCGCGCGCGTGCACGCCTTGACCGCGCCCACGTCCGTGCAGCCGTGCTCCGTGACCGCCTCGCGGATCGCGCCCGCGGTGACGTTGTTGCACGAGCAGACGCCCGCGTCGTCGGGCAGCTCGAGGTCCGGCGCGCCCGCGCCGCCCTCCGGGAGCAGGTACGCGGCCGGGTCGCCCGGCAGCTCGCGGCCCAGCATCGGGCGCAGGCTCGCGTACGCCGACGCGTCGCCGACGAGGACGCCGCCCAGCAGCGTGCGCGCGTCGTCGGACAGGACGAGCTTCTTGTAGACGCCCGCGACCGGGTCAGCCCACACCACCTCGAGCGCGCCGGGCGTCGTGCCGAACGCGTCCCCGAAGCTCGCGACGTCCACGCCCGCGAGCTTGAGCTTCGTCGCGGTGTCCGCGCCCGGGAACTGCGCCGCCCCACCCAGCAGGCGGTCCGCCGTGACCTCCGCCATCGCGTACCCCGGCGCGACGAGCCCGACGCACGCGCCCTGGATGCACGCGACCTCGCCGATCGCCGAGATGGCCGGGTCGTCGGTCAGGCACGTGTCGTCGACGACCACGCCGCCGCGCTCCCCGATCGCCAGGCCGCTGGTGCGGCCCAGCTCGTCGCGCGGACGCACGCCGGCCGCGACCACGACCACGTCCGCGTCCACGCGGCCGCCGTCGGCGAGGTCGAGCCGACCGACACCACCGCGGCGGTGCGGGCGGATGCGCGTCGTCATCGCGTTCAGCCGCACGCCCACACCCAGGTCGTTGATCAGGCGGCGCAGCGCCTCACCGCCACCCAGGTCGACCTGCGTCGACATGAGGTGCGTGCCCACCTGGATCACGGTCGCCTGCGCGCCGAGCGCCTGCAGCGCCCCCGCGGCCTCGAGCCCCAGCAGGCCACCACCGAGCACCGCGCCGCGCACGACGTGCTTGCTCTCGCGGAGCTTCTCGACGTACCCACGCAGCGCCGCGACATCGTCGACCGTGCGGTAGACGAACACGCCCTCGAGGTCCGCACCCTCCATGGGCGGCACCCACGCCGAGGAGCCCGTCGCCAGCACGAGGTGGTCGTAGTGCTCCGTGCGGCCGCGCTCGGTGGTGACCGTGCGCGCCTCGCGGTCGATCGCGACGACCTTGTCGTCGCGGCGCAGCGTCACGAGCGGGTCGTCCCACAGCGCGGGGTCGCCGAGTGCGAGGTCGTCCGCGTCACGGCCGGAGAAGTAGCTGGTCAGGGCCACGCGGTCGTACGGACGACGCGGTTCCTCGGCCAGCACGGTGATGCGCCACGTACCGGCGGTGTCGCGGTCGCGCAGGGCCTCGACGAGGCGCTGCGCCACCATGCCGCCGCCGACGACGACGAGGTGCTTGTTCACGGGGGGCTCCGTCCGACGGGTGACGAGAACACCGCTGACGCTACGAAGCGCGTGTTTCGGGCACGCGTGCGCTCGCGTTTCCCCACCGCAACCTTTCTCGCACATCCGGGGTCGGGGGCGTGTGAGACGTCAGTCCGTACGACCGGCCTGTGGACGGACCTGGCCGGGTCCTGTCCGGATCGCGTAGGATCGAACACATGTTCGAGAATGGCGCCGTGGGCGACGGTGGGACGGTCGGCGACGGCGGTGCGCGCATGCCCTCCGCGTTCGCCGCGCGACCGCCGCACGAGTCAGCGGTGGCAGCGCTCGACCGTGCGACGCAGGCCTTGCGGGCCGTCGTGCCCCAGGCGGCGGACGCCATGGCGTGGGACGCCGCGGCACGGGCACGAGCGATCCGCGTGCTCGACGGTCTCGCCGCGCTCGTCACCGCGGTCCGCGCTCCCCTGCTCGTCGCGCAGCACACGGCCGCCTCGGAGGTGTCCGGCGAGCGGGCGTTCGTCGACACGCGGGCGAGGCTGTCGGGCACGAGCCGGGCGGTCGTGACGCGCGAGCTGGGCGCGGCGCACGCGATGGCAGTCCTGCCTCAGGTCGGGCTGGCGGTGGCCGAGCACGTCGTGCCCGTCGGGCACCTCGACGTGCTCGGGCGCACCCTCGCCGCCTCGGGTCCCCGCGCCGGCGAGGTGCTAGCGCGGCCCGAGACGCAGCGCGAGCTCGTCGAGCTCGCACGTCAGACGGACGCGAGGGAGTTCGCGCGGTCCGTGGAGGCGCTCGTCGGGCGGCACGAGCCGGAGGCGCTCGAGGACGCCCGCGAGTCCGCGCGGCGCGCGCGGTTCCTCACGCTCAGCCACGGCGCGGACGGGACCTTCCTGCGCGGACGGCTCGACCCGCTGTCCGGGCAGGTCCTCGCCCGCGCGCTCGAGGCGACCGGGCACCGGGAGGACGACGACCGCACCGGCGACCAGGCGCGGGCCGACGCGCTCACCGCGCTCGCGCAGCACGCACTCACCGGGGGGCTGCGACCGTCGGCGACGGCCTCAGGGCTCACGGCCGGGTCACCTCGGGCGGGACGGCCGCACGGGAGCAGCGACGACCCGTCACACGGCGCCTCGGTAGGCGGCTCGTCGGTAGGCGGCTCGTCGGTAGGCGGCTCCTCGGTGGGCGGCTCCTCGGTGGGCGGGTTCGGCGCGACCGCCGCGCGCGACGAGAGCCGCGTCCGACACGACGAGGCGTCGCTGCCCGACGGGGCGGTGAGCGCGCCCGCGGCGCACGTCAGCCTGCTCGTGCCCGCCGAGACCTGGCTCGAGGTACGCGAGCACACGCGGCGAGGGCGGACGACCGCTCGCCCACCCGGTGTCGGTGCACGTGCGGCACCCGGGACGCCCCCACCGGCGCCGGTCGCCACGCCGCCGGCCGTGAGTGACGACGGAGTCGTGCTCACGCGTACCGAGCTCGCGGCCGCGCTGTGCGACTGCGCGATGGCGCGGGTCGTCATGAACGCCCAGGGACTTCCCCTCGACGTCGGATGGAGTCGACGCATGTTCACGCCCGCTCAACGCCTCGCGGTCGTCGCCCGGGACAGGCTGTGCGCCTGGAACGGGTGCTCCACGCCCGCGCGGTACAGCCAGGTCCACCACATCCGGTGGTGGCACCGCGACGGTGGGCCGTCGGACCTCGAGAACTCCGTGCTGCTCTGCGGGTTCCACCACCACGAGGTGCACCGGCTCGACCTGGACGTCCGGCGGCTCGCACCGGTGGACGTCGCAGGGTCCGGACGCGATGCTGACGACCGTGACGGGCCGCGCGTCGGTCTCGACATCCCCGCGCGGTACGAGTTCCTGGACCGGTCGGCGCACGTGGTGAACGGACCCGAGCGGGACCCAGGGCGCGGTGACGCGGGGTACGGGCCGTGACCAGGTCGGCCTCGGGCGGAGTCGGGAGCGCGGTGGTGGGTGTGGCTGGACACCTGCCGAGTCGAAGGGGGTGCACGGCATGACGGGCACGGTCGTCGTGGCGTTGCTGCGCGCGGTCAACGTCGGTGGGCGCAAGCTCACGTCGGCGCAGCTGCGCACGGTCGCCGAGGGGCTGGGGTACACGGACGTGAAGACGTACGTGAACTCGGGGAACGTGGTCGTGGTCGCGCCGCACGGCGCGGACGCGGTCGCCGACGCGCTCGGGCCCGCGCTCACCGCCGAGGCCGGGTTCGACGTGCCCGTCGTGGCCCGCACGGCGAGCCGGTGGCACGCCGTGGTCGACGCGTGCCCGTTCCCCGACGAGGCTCGCGACGACCCGTCGCACCTGGTCGTGGTGACGTGGGACGGACCGGTCGACGCGTCGGCGCACGCGTTCGACGCCTCGCGGTACGGCGAGGAGCGGCTCGTCTGGGCGCGCACCGAGCTGTACGCCTACTACCCCGACGGGATCGGGCGGTCGAGGCTCACACTCCCCGTGCTGGAGAAGGCGGCCGGCCGCGGCGGGACGGCACGCAACTGGAACACGGTGCTGGCCCTCGACGCGCTCGCCCGCGAACGCGAGACCACGGCGGCGCACGGGGAGACCTGACGACGCCGGGCTCCGCGGCGGGCGCGGGTTCCAGGGCGGCGCGGCACCAGCGAGGGTTCCAGGGCGGCGAAGGGTTCCAGGGCGACACAGGTACCAGGCGCGGCACAGGGAGGCGCAGGTGCAGGCGCGGCACAGGGACAGGCGCGCGGGGGTGCAGGCGCGGCACAGGGACAGGCGCGCGGGGGTGCAGGCGCGGCACAGGGACAGGCGCGCGGGGGTGCAGGCGCGGCACAGGGACAGGCGCGCGGGGGTGCAGGCGCGGCACAGGGACAGGGCGCGGGGGGTGCAGGCGCGGCGCAGGTTCAGGCGCTGCGCCGTTGCCGGCGTGCACGACCGGCGCCAACGAGGTGGCGAGGGTGCCGCATCGGGGTGGCGAGGGTGGCGCATCGGGGTGGCGAGGGTGGCGCATCGGGGTGGCGAGGGTGGCGCATCGGGGTGGCGAGGGGTGCCGCGAAGGAACGGGTGAGGCCGGTGTCCGCAAGGTCGTTGGTGGGACGATTGCTCTGGTCACATGGGGTGACGGTCTGATCTGATCGTGCGCATGCCTGAGTTGACCATCGACTCCCTGTCCAAGGCCTACGGCTCCGTCCAGGCGTTGCGCGACATGTCGTTCTCGGTGCGCGCCGGCGAGATCTTCGGGTTCGTCGGGTCCAACGGCGCGGGCAAGTCGACGACCATGCGGATCGTGCTCGGCGTGCTCGCCGCCGACGCAGGCGAGGTGCGCTGGGACGGGCGCGCACTCGACCTGCACGTGCGCCGCCGCATCGGGTACATGCCCGAGGAACGCGGCCTCTACCCGAAGATGCGCGTCGGCGAGCACCTCGTGTATCTCGCACGGCTGCACGGCATGTCGAAGACCGACGCGGTGCTGGCCATGGAGCACTGGACGACGGTGCTCGGGATCGATGCGCGCCGCGGCGACGAGGTGCTCAAGCTGTCCCTCGGCAACCAGCAGCGCGTCCAGCTCGCCGCGGCGCTCGTGCACGGACCCGACATCCTCGTGCTCGACGAGCCGTTCTCCGGCCTCGACCCCGTCGCGGTCGACGTCATGAGCCAGGTGCTGCGCGACCAGGCGGCCGCCGGCGTGCCGGTGATGTTCTCCTCCCACCAGCTCGAGCTCGTGGAACGGCTGTGCGACCGCGTCGGCATCGTGCGCGCGGGCTCGATGGTCGCGGTCGGCGGGATCGACGAGCTGCGCTCGACGCCCGAACGGCGCTGGGTGGTCGACGGCCCCGACCCTGCCCGCTGGCTCTCGCGCGTGCCCGCGGCGCGACTGGTGAGCACCGAGCACGGTCAGGACGTCGGCGCGTCCTCGGGAGCGGCGGCGTCCGGCGTGTCGTCCGGGGGGACCGTCCCGGGCAGCGCAGTCGCCGACGGGACGGGCGCCGCGCGGCGGACCGTCGTCGAGGTGGCGGACCCCGGGCTGCGGGACGTCGACCAGGAGCTCCTGTCCGCGGCACTCGACGCCGGGCCGGTGCGGGAGTTCGCGCGCGTGCGCCCCTCGCTCGTCGAGCTGTACCGGCACGTCGTCACCAGCGACGAACCACCCGCGCCCGACGGGGTGTCGACCACCACCGGCGACCGGGCCGGGACGGAGGTGTCCGCGTGAGCAAGGACCGAGGCACGAGCGCCACGCGTCAGCAGAGCTCGAGCACACCGACGTCGAGCACACCGACGTCGAGCACTCCGACGTCGAGCACGAGGCAGACCACGGCCACGAGCGAGCTCGGGACCGCCGCGGCGATCCGGCTCGTCGCGGCGCGGGAGATCACGACCCGCGTGCGCACGCGGTCCTTCATCTGGACCACGGCGCTGTTCGTCGCGGCCGTCGTGCTCGGCGGTGTGCTGCTCGACGTGGTCGGCGGCCAGGAGCCCGACGCGACCGACGTGGGCTTCACCACCGCTGCCGCACCGGCCGCGAGCGCGTTCGAGGCGACCGCGCAGGGCATGGGTCTCACCGTCGAGACGCACGAGGTCGAGCAGGCCGCGATCGACCAGCAGCTGCGCGACGGGGACCTCGACCTCGTCGTGACGTCGGTCGACCCGACGTTCGAGGTGTCGGTGCACGACAGCGTCGGCCCGACCGTCGAGCCGGTGCTCACCGCGTTCGCGCAGCAGCTCGCCCTCGCCTCGGCCGTCACCGAGCTCGGTGGTGACCCGGCCGACGTCTCCGGGCAGATCGCGTCGGCGCAGGCGCAGGTCACCGCGCTCGAACCCGAGCCGGAGCGCGACGGCGCGCAGATCGTCGCCGGCTACATCGCCGGGATCCTGCTGTTCATCTCGCTGATGACCGCGGGGCAGCTCGTCGCGCAGGGCGTCGTCGAGGAGAAGTCCAGCCGGGTCGTCGAGCTGCTGCTCGCGAGCGTCCGGCCCGCGCAGCTCATGGCGGGCAAGGTGCTCGGCATCGGCGTCGTCGGTCTGCTGCAGGTCGCGCTCGTCGTCGGCGCGGGCGCCGGGACGGCCACCGCGCTCGGGCTGCTCGACACGTCCTCGCTGGACATCGGCACCACCGCGCTGTGGGCGCTCGTGTGGTTCGTCGTCGGGTTCGCGATGTACGCGCTCGTGCTCGGCGCCCTCGGCGCTCTCGTGTCGCGTCAGGAGGACGTCGGCTCGGTGATCGGGCCGGTCACGACGCTGATGATCATCCCGTACGTCCTCGGGATCTCGATCCTGCCCTGGGACCCGACGAACCAGCTCGCGACGTGGCTGTCGTTCGTCCCGTTCTGCTCCCCGATGCTCATGCCGATCCGCGTGGCGCTCGGTGCTGCCGAGACGTGGGAGGCGCTGCTCGCGCTCGGGCTGTCGATCGCCGTCATCCCCGTGCTGGTGTGGCTCGCGGGTCGCATCTACTCCGGCGCGATCCTGCACTCCGGGAGCCGCATGAAGATCCGCGACGCGCTGCGCCGCGCGTGAAGGACCGCCGTGCCCGGCAATGCGCCACGTGCCGGGCACGGCGCCACGCTCCCCGTCCACGGCGTCCTCCGGTCACGGCGTCCTCCCGGTCACGGCGCCATGGTGCCCGCACGTGGCCGCCGCGGTTCCGGGCGCGGCCTCGAAGCCCCCTCTCGCACGACGTCATGCTCCCGGCATCGCTGCTCAGGTCGCCGCGGCGCGGGTCGCGGTCCCCGGCCCGACCCGCGCGCGCGGTCCGCGGGGCGCCGGGGTGGCCGCTCAGCCCCTGGCCACGGCGGCTAGGTTGGGCGCATGGCCACGCTGTTCACCAAGATCATCGACGGCGAGATCCCCGGACGGTTCGTCTGGGCCGACGACGTGTGCGTCGCATTCGCGACCATCGCGCCGATCACCGATGGGCACGTCCTCGTCGTCCCGCGCGCCGAGATCCCCGAGCTGACGCAGGCGCCGGACGACGTGGTCGCGCACCTCGCGGTCGTCGCACGCACCATCGGCGCGGTCCAGCAGGCCGAGTGGGGCGCGCCGCGAGCGGCACTGCTCGTCGCGGGGTTCGAGGTCGCGCACCTGCACCTGCATGTCCTGCCGGCGTGGGACGAGTCGAGCCTGACGTTCGCCAACGCGCGCGCCGACGTCCCCGCCGAGGAGCTCGACGCCGCGACCGAGCGCCTGCGTACCGCGCTGCGCGCCGCGGGCCACGGCGACCACGTCCCCGCCGCGCTGGGCTCCCCCGCGCTCTGACCCCCTGACGTCCCGCACCGCCCGAGCTCGGATCGACCTCGGCGCGACGAGCTCGACCGCCGCACCGCCCTCAGTGCGACGACCTCGACCGCTCGCGCCGCCCCCGGTGCGACGACCTCGACCGCTCGCGCCGCTCCGGTGCGACTCGACCTGCGCGGGCGCTCCCCGACGACCGCGCGACCGTGCGGCTGCTCGGCGCCACGCGTCGACGACCACGGCGACGCGCCGTGGTGACCTGGCTCCGGGCGACGACGATCGCGGCGACCCGGCGGTTGCTCCGGCTTCGGGGCGGCACACCCGGAGGAACGACGGGGTCGGCGAGGGGGTGAGCTCGACGCCGAGCACCGCTGGTCGTTCGGCCGCGGGTCTGTTCGTGGGCTGGGCGAGGCCGCAGCATGGAGGGATGGCGGCGGTCGGGACGGCGCAGGAGCGGCCGGCAGGTCGTGAGCGGCGTGCCCGGCGCGAGCGCGCGTGGCTCGGTGCGGTCGCCGGGCTGGCCTCGGGTCTCGTCACCGTGGGGACGGCCGCGCTCGTCGCGATCGTGACCGGGACGTCGAGCGACCCGCTCGTCGCGGTGGGGGCGGCGTTCGTCGACGCGACCCCGACGTGGCTGAAGGAGTTCGCCGCCGAGGCGTTCGGGACGGCGGACAAGGTCGCGCTCGGAGTCGGCGAGGCGCTCGTGCTGGCGGGGCTCGCGGCCCTCGCGGGCGTCCTCGCGGCGCGTCGGTGGGTGTGGGGCGCGGCGGTCGTGGTCGTGCTCGGGCTCGTCGCCGCCGGTGCGGCGCTCGGCCGGCCGGGGGCGTCGGTGGCCGCAGCCCTGCCCGCCGTGGTCGGGACGGCCGTGGGGCTGTGGACGCTGCGCGCGCTCGTCGGACGCCTTCCGGGACCGGAGCGGGTCGGCTCCGCGCACGCCGAACCCGGCGGCGATCCCGCCGCGGGGCAGCTGGTCCGCGGCGTCGACTGGGCCGGGGTCGACCGGCGTGGGTTCCTGCGGGCCGTCGGCGTCGCCGGCGCGCTGGGAGCCGTGGGGATCGTCGTCGGGCGCGCCGCCGGTGCGGCGGGGCGCGCGGTGACGGCGGCCCGCGACGCGATCCGGCTCCCCCGGCCGGGCCGAGCCGCGGCGCCGGTCCCCGCGGACGTCGACGTGGGGGTCGACGGGGTCGGGCCGTGGGCGACGCCGACCGACGCGTTCTACCGGATCGACACCGCGCTCGTCGTGCCGCAGGTCGACCCCGCCACGTGGACGCTGCGCGTGCACGGGCTCGTCGGGCGTGAGGTCGAGCTCACGTGGGAGGAGCTGCTCGCGTCGGACCTGGTCGAGGCGTGGGTGACGCTGTGCTGCGTCTCGAACCCGGTCGGCGGTGACCTCGTCGGGAACCAGCGTTGGCTGGGGCTGCCGGTGCGGGAGGTGCTCGCGCGTGCGGTGCCCGACGCGGACGCGGACATGGTGCTGTCGCGCAGCGCGGACGGCTGGACGGCGTCCACCCCGATCGAGGCGCTCACGGACGACCGGGACGCGCTGCTCGCGGTCGGGATGGACGGTGCGCCGCTGCCGGTGGAGCACGGGTTCCCTGTACGACTCGTGGTTCCCGGTCTGTACGGGTACGTGTCCGCGACGAAGTGGGTCACCGAGCTGGAGGTGACGCGGTTCGCGGACACCCGGGCGTACTGGACGCAGCGCGGCTGGGCACCGCGCGGCCCGGTGAAGACGCAGTCCCGGATCGAGGTGCCGCGCGGTGGCGGCGACGTCGAGGCGGGCGACGTGGTGGTCGCGGGGACCGCGTGGGCGCAGCACCGCGGCGTGACGCGCGTGCAGGTCCGGGCTGACGAGGGCGCGTGGCAGGACGCGACGCTCGCGGCCGACGGGGGCATCGACTCGTGGCGGCAGTGGCGCTGGACGTGGCGCGCCGAGCCGGGCGAGCACGTGCTGCACGTGCGGGCGTTCGACCCCGACGGCCCGCAGACCGGGGCCGCGGCGGGCGTGCTGCCCGACGGCGCGACGGGGTACGACTCGGTGCACGTCACGGTCCGCTGACGGTGGGCGTCAGTACACGTCGCGCACGTAGCGCCTGGTCGTCGTGAGGTCCTTGACGTACGCGTCGGCCGCGTCGCGCGCGAGCCCGCCGTGCGTCATGACGATCTCGCTGAGCGCGGTGTCGACGTCCTTCGCCATGCGCGAGGCGTCCCCGCACACGAACAGCGACGCGCCCGACTCGAGCCACTCCCACAGCCGCCCGCCGTGCTCGCGCATGCGGTCCTGCACGTAGATCTTGGCGCGCTGGTCGCGGGAGAACGCGGTGTCGAGCCGGTCGAGCCGCCCGTCGGCGAGCATCGCGGACAGCTCGTCGCGGTAGTAGAAGTCCGTGGCGACGTGCTGCTCGCCGAAGAACAGCCAGTTCCGGCCGGTGTGGCCGGCGGCGGCGCGGTCGGCGAGGAAGCCGACGAACGGCGCGACGCCCGTCCCGGGACCGACCATGATCGCGGGCACGTCAGCGGCGGGCGGGTGGAAGTGCGCGCTGGTCTGCACGTGCACCGGCACGACTGTGCCGATCGGCGCGTCGGCGAGGAACGTCGAGCAGACCCCGCCGCGTGCTGCGCCCGACGGCGAGGCGTAGCGGACGACCGAGGTCGTGAGCGACACCGAGCCGGGGGTGACGCGCGGGCTCGACGAGATCGAGTACTGCCGCGGCGCGAGCCGGCGGAGCGCGCCGACGAGCGTCGCCGCGGGGATGTCGGGCGCGAGCTCGGCGACCACGTCGACGGCCTGCCGGCACCACGTCCACCGCGCGAGGTCCGTCCCGCCGTCGGGCCGCAGCATGCGCCGCAGCTCGGGGCTGCCGCCGTGCTCGGCGACGACCGTGAGCAGGTCCCGCGAGACGCGCGTGATATCGAGCTCGTCGGTGAGCGCGGTGCGCAGCGCGACCGCCCGGCCGTCGACGACGACGAGCTGCTCGGGGTCCCAGCCGGTGACGACGAACCACTCGTCGACCAGTGCGGTCGCGTTCGTCGGGCGCACGGCGAGCGCGTCGCCGGCACGGTACGTCACCTCGCGCGGGCTGTCCGTCACGTCGAGGACGATCTCGCGCACCTCCTTCGCCGAGCCCGGCAGGGAGAGCAGCCGGTTCCCGACGAGCCGCGCCTCACCCGGGTCCTGCCGCGTGGCGCCGGCGCGGGCGCGGGTCGACGACACGGTCGCGGCGCCCGACGACGAGCCCGTGGCCGGTGTCGTCGGCGCCGGTCCGACGAGCGCCGCCGACGCGGTCGTCACGCCCGTCCCGGCCGAGGCGTCGGGCCCCTCCCCGACGAGCGCCAGGACGACCGCGTCGAGCCAGGCGTGGGCGCGGTCGTCCTCGCCGGGCTCGCAGTCGACGCGGTCGACGAGGCGTGACGCACCGAGCTCCTCGAGCCGGTGGTCGAGGCGCCGCCCGTGCCCGCAGAACCGGTCGTAGCTGGAGTCCCCGAGCGCGAGGACCGCGAACCGCGTGCCGTCGAGCCGGCGCGCGTCGGGTGCGGCGACGGCCTCCCAGAACGCGGTGCCGTTGTCGGGTGCGTCGCCGTCGCCGAACGTGCTGGTGACGACCAGGAGGTCCGCGTCGGTCGGCAGGTCAGCGGGCAGGCAGTCGTCCATCGCGACGCGCCGCGGCGCGAGACCCGCACCCGCGACGCGCTCGGCGACGAGCGCCGCGAGGTCCTCGGCGTTGCCGGTCTGCGACGCCCACAGCACGACGACCTGCCGGGTGCGCACCGCGCCGACGTCGCCCCCACGGTGCGCCCGGGCCGAGTGCGGTTCGGGTGTGCGGGAGAACAGCCCGGCGAGCAGGCCGTCGACCCACAGCGCCTGGTCGGGCGCCAGCGGGGCGGTGCTCGGGAGCACGGGCGTGCCCGGTTCGCCGCCGCCGAGGCCCGCGAGGAACCCGGCGAGGTAGCGCCGCTCGTCGGCGCCGAGCGGCGGCGGTTCGAGCCCGTCGAGCCCGAGCGCGGCCCCGAGCGCCCGGATCGCGACCGCGCCCGGGGTCAGGCCGCCGCGGCTCGTCGTCCCGACCTCGCCCGTGGGACGGCCCGCCGGCTCGTCGGACGCGAGCTCGGACGCGGCCTCGGACGCCACCTCCGACGAGCGCTCGGACGCGCTGTCGCCGAGCCTCCCGACCGGGGCCGCGACGGGTGTGACCGCGACCGCGCAGACCTTGAGCTCGGGCTGGAAGGACAGCGGGTCGACCGCGTCGGACGTCACGGCGTTCACGGCGAGGTACTCCCCGAACAGGTCGTTCCAGTGGAACGGCGCGAACAGCGACCCGGGACGCACGCGGTCGGTCACCACGGCGGGCAGCACGGCCCGCCCGCGCCGCGACGCGACCTCGAGCGACGCGCCGTCGACCACCCCGAGCGCGTCGGCGTCGTCGGGGTGGATCTCGACGAACGGGCCGGGCGCGAGGCGGTTGAGCTTGGCGACCTTTCCGGTCTTGGTGAGCGTGTGCCACTGGTGCTGCACGCGCCCGGTGTTGAGCACGTACGGGTAGTCGTCGTCGGGCAGCTCCGCGGCGGGCAGGTGCGGGCGCGCGTGGAACTGCGCGCGGCCGTTCGGCGTGGCGAACCGCAGGCGCGGTCGCGTGCCGTCCTCGCGCACGAGCTCGGGCTGGCTGACGCCGTCGTTGAGGTAGCGGATCGGGTTGCGGCGCGGCCCGTCGGGCGCGACGGGCCACTGCACGGACCCGCCGCGCAGCCGCTCGTAGGACGCGCCGCGCAGGTCGTAGCCCGTGCGCGGGTTGGCGAACGCCCGCAGCTCGTCGAACACCTCCTGCGAGGAGGAGAAGTCGAACCCGTCGTACCCCATCGCCTGCGCGACGCGCGCGATGAGCAGCCAGTCGGGTAGCGCGTCGCCCGGCGGGCGCAGCGCGGCGCGCGCGAGCGTGAGGTTGCGCTCGGAGTTGATCATCACGCCGTCGGACTCGGACCACAGCGCGCCCGGGAGCACGACGTCGGCGTACTCGTTGGTCTCGGTGTCGGCGAACGCGTCCTGCGTGACGACGAGCTCGGCGCGTTCGAGCCCCTCGATCACGGTGCGCCGGTTGCCGACCGACGCGACGGGGTTGGTGCAGATGACCCAGCACGCGGCGATCTCGCCCGCGGCCATGCGCTCGTACATGTCGACGGTGCCACGACCGGTCGACTCGGCGCGGATCGTCCCCGGCTCGAGCCCCCACACCTGCTCGACGAACGCACGGTCGGCGGGGTCGAGCACCGAGCGCTGGCCCGGGAGGCCGGGACCCATGTAGCCCATCTCGCGCCCGCCCATGGCGTTGGGCTGGCCGGTCAGCGAGAACGGTCCGGACCCCGTGCGGCAGATCGCGCCCGTCGCGAGGTGCAGGTTGACCAGGGCGTTCGTGTTCCACGTGCCGTGCGTGGACTGGTTGAGCCCCATCGTCCAGCACGAGACCCAGTTGTCGGCGCCGGCGATCAGCTCGGCGGCCGCGCGCAGGTCCGCGGCCGGGACGCCCGTGATCCGCTCGACCTCGTCGGCCGGGTAGTCCTCGAGCATCGCCTCGACCGCGTCCCACCCGTCGGTGTGCTCCGCGACGAACTGCTCGTCGAGACCGCCCGCCTCGACGACGAGCCGCAGCAGGCCGTTCATCAGCGCGAGGTCCGTCCCGGGCCTGACCTGCAGGAACAGGTCCGCCTTGTCGGCGGTCGCGGTGCGCCGCGGGTCCACGACGACGAGCTTGGCGCCCGCCTTGACCCGGTCCAGCAGCCGCAGGAACAGGATCGGGTGGCAGTCGGCCATGTTCGCGCCGATCACGAGGAACACGTCCGCGTGGTCGAGGTCGTCGTACGAGCCGGGCGGGCCGTCCGCGCCGAGCGAGAGCTTGTAGCCGGTGCCGGCCGAGGCCATGCACAGCCGCGAGTTCGACTCGATCCACTGCGTGCGGACGTACCCCTTGGCGAGCTTGTTCGCCAGGTACTGCGCCTCGAGGCTCATCTGCCCCGACACGTAGAACGCCACGGCGTCCGGGCCGCGCGTGTCGATCACCTCGCGCAGCCGGCGGGCGACGAGCTCGACCGCCTCGTCGAGGTCGGCGCGCTCGGGTGCCGCGCCGCGCTCGGGGCGGACGAGCGCGTGCGTCGCGCGCCCGCCCGCCGCGAGCATGTCGGCGCTCGTCGCGCCCTTGGTGCACAGACGTCCGGCGTTCGCGGGGTGCGCCTTGTCGCCGCGCGCGCCGCGCGCGACCGGGCGGCCCTCGTCGTCGCACGCGACGTCGAGGACGATCCCGCAGCCGACGCCGCAGTAGGAGCACACCGTCGCCACCTGCTCGAGCGACGGCGTGCTCCCCTGGACCTGCGTGGTGGTGGTCGTCATCGGCTCTCGCGGCTCAGATGACCGTGTCGCCGAAGACGGAGCCGCGGCGGGAGTACACGGCCCACGTCACGGTCGCCATGACCGCGTACAGGCCGACGATGACCCACAGCGCGGCCTGGATGTTGCCCGTGACCGACGTCGAGATCGCGAACCCGCGCGGGATGAGGAACCCGCCGAACGCCCCGACCGCGCCCGCGATGCCGAGGCACCCCGCGGCGGCACGCGCCCGCCGCGCCGAGTCCGCCGCGCCGGTCGCGCCGTGCCGGAACACTGCCGGGATCATCCGGTACACCGAGCCGTTGCCGGCACCCGTCGCGACGAACAGCACGAGGAACGACCCGAGGAACATCCCGAAGCTGTGCGACCGCAGCGCGAAGATCGCGCTGACCACGCCCGCCCCCATGACCGCGAACGACGCGATCGTCACGCGCGCCCCGCCGAGCCGGTCGGCGAGGATGCCGCCGAGCGGCCGGGCGACCGACCCGACGAGCGCGCCGAGGAACGCGACCGTCGCGGTGACCTCGGGGAACGTGCCCTTGAGCAGCGTCGGGAAGGCACCCGCGAAGCCGATGAACGAACCGAACGTGCCGATGTAGATGAACGAGATGATCCACGTGTGCCGGGCCCGCGCCGCCACACCGTACGAGCGGGGGTCGGACTTCGCGTTCGACAGGTTGTCCATCCACCGCCACGCGAGGACCGCGGCGATGATGGCGAGCGGGACGAACATCAGGCCCGCCCGCTCGAGTGCGAGCGCCGCGCCCGAGCCGATGACGAGCGGCACCGCGAGCTGCACGGCCGCGGTCCCGAGGTTGCCGCCCGCGGCGTTCAGGCCGAGCGCACGGCCCTTCTCCTTGTCCGGGTAGAAGAACGAGATGTTCGCCATCGACGACGCGAAGTTGCCGCCGCCGACGCCCGCGAGCGTCGCGACGAGCAGCAGCACGCCGAACGACGTGCTCGGCTCCTGCACGACGATCGACAGCGCGACCGTCGGCAGCAGCAGGAGCAGCGCGGACACGATGGTCCAGTTCCGGCCGCCGAACAGCGGCACCGCGAACGTGTAGGGGATGCGCAGCGTCGCCCCGACGAGGCTCGGCACCGCGATGAGCCAGAACATCTGGTCGACGCTCAGGTCGAAGCCTGCCGCGGGCAGCTGCGGTACGACGATGCTCCACACCGCCCAGACCGCGAAGCCGAGGAACTCGGCGAAGATCGACAGGACCAGGTTGCGGTGGGCGATCCTGCGGCCGACCGCGCTCCACTGCGCCTCGTCCTGCGGGTCCCAGCCGTCGATCCAGCGGCCGCGACGGTGGACGAGTGGTGCTCCCGCGGCAGGCGCGAGGGTCGTGCTGGACGAGGGGGACGACGAGGGCGACTCGTCGACGGTCGCGAGCGGCTGCGCCATGGGGGCCTCCGGGGCTCGGGTGGGGCTCGGACGTCCCCGACGCTAGGAATCGGATGTTTCGTCGTGGGACGCGGGGCTGTTGCGTCCCGGGAACCTTTCGCGCACACGCCCCCCGGGGCGCGCGTGAGAAGTCTGTCCTCCGACGGGCGCGGACGGTGCGCTACCGGTCAGTACCTGTCACGTCCGGTCGAGACCGGACGTGACAGGCGCGAAACGGGTGCGGCACGCCGCGGGCCTGGCGTACGTTCACCGCTATGACAGCGGTCGCCATCCCCCGGGGCCGCACCGCGCGACGCGACCCGGGACGCGCGTGACGAGCGCCCCTGAGCGCACGGGCGTCGGCCCGGCGCTGCGCGTGCGCGTGCCCGCGCTGTCCCCGTCGCTGCGGGACTTCCTGCGCACCGAGGCCGCCTCCGCGCTCGCGCTCCTCGCCGCGACGGTCGTCGCGCTCGGGTGGGTCAACTCCCCCTGGTCCGCCGCGTACGACACGCTCTGGCACACCACCGCCGGGCTCCACCTGGGCTCGTGGTCGCTCGACCTGTCCCTGCACGACTGGGTCAACGACGCCGCGATGGCGGTGTTCTTCGCCGTCATCGGGCTCGAGATCGCCCGTGAGGCGACGCGCGGCGAGCTGCGCGACCGGCGCACCGTCGCGGTCCCCGCGCTCGGGGCGCTCGGCGGGCTCGTCGTGCCCGTGCTGCTGTACCTCGCGATGACCGCCGGGACCGACGTCCAACACGGTTGGGGCGTGGTCATGTCGACCGACACCGCGTTCCTCGTCGGCGTGCTCGCGCTGTTCGGCCCCGCGTGCCCGGACCGGCTGCGCCTGTTCCTGCTGACGCTCGCGATCGTCGACGACATCGGTGCGATCACCGCGATGGCCGTGTTCTACACCGACGACGTCGACCTCGTGGCGCTCGGCGTCGCGGGCGCGCTCGTCGTCACGATGCTCGTGCTGCGCTGGATGCGCGTGTGGCGGCTCCTGCCGTACGCGCTGTGCGGGGTCGCGCTGTGGGTGGCGGTGCACGCGTCGGGCGTGCACGCGACGCTCGCCGGAGTCGCGGTCGGGCTGATCGTGCCCGCGACGGCCGCCCGCCGCGAGGACGTGCAGGCCGTCAAGGGCTTCGCGCGCGACCTCGTCGAGGAGACCACCGCGGAGCGCGAGCGCCTCGCCGAGCTCGCCGCACGCGCCGCGGTCCCCGCGAGCGACCGGCTGCAGCGCATGCTGCACCCGTGGAGCGCGTTCGTCGTCGTCCCGCTGTTCGGCCTCGCGAACGCAGGGGTACGGCTCGACGCCGAGTCGCTCGCCGACGCCGCGCGCTCCCGTCTGACGCTCGCGGTCGTCGTCGGGCTCGTCGTCGGCAACGCCATCGGCATCACGGGCGCCGCGACCCTCGCGATCCGCCTGGGGCTCGGGGACCTGCCCGGGCGCGTGCGCTGGGGTCACCTCATGGGCGGCGCGGTCCTCGCGGGCATCGGGTTCACGATCTCGCTGTTCATCGCCGAGCTCGCGTTCGACGACGAGCAGCACCTGGCCGAGGCGAAGACCGGCATCCTCGTGGGCTCGCTCGTCGCGGCCGTCGTCGGCTCGATCCTCCTGCGCTGGCTGGGCGAGCGCCTCCCCCTGTGCTCCCCGCCCGACGACGTCCCGCCCGCACTCCCCCCGCTCCCCTGGCGCGCCCCGCAGCCCGCCCAGCAGCAGGACGCCGAGTAACCGACGCCACGACACGGGTGAGACCTTGGTCCCACCGCCGCCCCGGATCGACCGACGGTCACCCGTTTCCACCCCGCTCGGGAGCGCCTCGAGCCTCAACTGCCCGACATCGTCCGTCGGCTCACGCCTCAAGGACCCCCGGGTAGTGAGGAGTGCGAGATGAGGACACGAGCGGCTCGAACGGTGGGAGCGCTGGCCGTCATCGCGGCGCTCGGCGCCTGCGGAGTGTCGGAGGACCTCGAGGCGGTCGACCCCGAGGCGACGCGCGCGGCTTCGAGCGCGGCCGCCCAGGCCGACGACGAGGCCTCGGACGCCGAGACCACCGAGGCGGCGCAGGAGCCGGCCGCGGCTGCGGACCTCAAGGTCGTCGAGTCGGCGTTCGGCAAGGACGACGACAGGTGGTGGTACGTCGTCCTGCTCGAGAACCCCAACACGGACGCCGTGTTCGACTTCGCGTCGATCGACATCGAGGCGCTCGACGCCGAGGGCACGATCCTCGACTCCGACTCGTCCTACCTGACCATCCTTCCCGGAAAGACCGCGATCTCCGGCGTCTACTTCGACGTCGCGGACGGCACGGTCTCCGAGCTGAACGTGCGCGGTCCCGACGCCTCGACGGCCGAGAAGGTCGACGAGATCGGCGCATTCACGGTCGCCGACGTCAAGCCGACGTTCGACGACTGGTCGACGGACGTCTCCGGGACCGTCACGTCCTCCTTCGCGAAGGACCAGGAGACCGTCAAGGTCGTCGTGGTCGCCCGCGACGCTGCAGGGAAGATCATCGGCGGCGACTTCACGTACGTCGACCGCCTGCCCGCCGGCGGGAAGGCCCAGTTCAAGGTGACCTTCCTCGGTGAGACCCTGCCGAAGGACGCGACGTTCACGGCGTACGCGCAGGTGTGAGCACGACGGGTGGCCGGTCTCGCCGGCCACCCGTCGCATCTCACCCCAGCGGGTCGTCCGGGCCGTAGGCCGGGACGCGCAGGCGGCGGGCGTCGGAGGACTCGATGCGGTCCGCGGCCACCCGGAGCGTGTCGACGGTGTCCGCTCCCGCGCGCACGAACCGGCCCGAGAGGGCGTCGAGCTCGCCGTCGCCGAACGCCCGCACCAGCGCGACCACCTCGTCGAGCGACGTCCAGCGCGTGCGGTCCGCGTGCACCGGCATCGCGGCGGTCATGTCGGTCGCGACGACGCCCGGCGCGAGGTCGAGCGTCCGGATCCCGCGGTCGCGGTACTGCGCGTCGAGGAGCGTGGTGAGCCGGGCGAGCGCACCCTTGGAGATGCCGTAGCCCGTGTACGCGCCCGCCCGGCTGTAGCCCGAGCCGGAGTTGACCTGCAGGAGCCGACCCTCGCCGCGCGCGAGCATGGCGGGCAGGACCGCGTGCGCGACGAGCATCGGGCCGCGCACGTTCGTCTCGACGACGCGCCACGCGTCCTCGACGTCGTCGGACACGAAGTCGGTCTCAACGCGCTCGATCACGCCCGCGTTGTTCACGACGAGCCCGATCCCGCCCAGGCCGTCCTCGGCGCGCGCGACCGCGTCGTCGACCTCCGTCGGGTCGACGAGGTCCGCCGCCGCGACCACGACGCGCACCTGCGGGCTGCGCTCGCCGACGAGCGCCGCGACCTCGTCGAGGTGGGCGCGGGTGCGCCCGACGAGCGCGACGTCGTACCCCGCGGCCGCCAGGCCGAGCGCGACGCCCCGCCCGATCCCGCGTCCTGCACCTGTCACCAGAGCCGTCCGAGTCACGCCCCCACCCTGCCATCCGCGTCCCGGTTCACGCGCGGTGCCGGGTGCGCGGGTGCGCGCCGCCCCGGTTCACGTGCGCGCTCGTCGGGCCTACGGTGACCTCGTGCCGCCCGACGCCGCCGTGCCGACCTCCATGCCGACCTCCGGTCCGTTCCGCCACGTGTACGGGTCGCCCGACGCGCGCGTGACCGTCGTCGAGTTCGGGGACCTCGAGTGCCCGCACTGCCGCGCGGCCGCGCCCGTGCTGCGTGCGCTCGTCGACGGGTCCGGCGGCGAGGTCCGGCTCGTGTGGCGGCACTTCCCGCTGTTCGAGGTCCACCCGCACGCGCTCACCGCGGCGCTCGCCGCCGAGGCGTTCGCCGCGCACGGGCGGTTCTGGGACCTGCACGACGCGGCGTTCGCGCACCAGGACCGTCTCGCGGACCCGGACCTGCGGCGGTACGCGGTCGAGGCGGGGGTCGATCCCGACGAGGTCGTGGGCGACGCCGCCCAGCGCTGGGCGCCTGCCGTCGAGGCCGACTACCTCGACGGTCTGTCCCACGGCGTGGCCGGGACGCCCACGCTCCTCGTCGACGGCGAGCGTTACCGCGGTCCGCTCACGCTCCCGGCTCTCCGCACCGTCACCGCCACCTGACCCACGCCCCGATCCGACGACCCCGCGGATTCTCCGGCTACGAGGCGCCGAAGCCGGAGCAACCGCAGGGTCGGGGATCACCGCGCCGACGAGCCCGCGGTCGCTCCGGGTATGGGGGCTCGAGGCCGGAGCGACGGCGGGGTCGCGGGTGGCGTGTGGGTCCGGGTGGCTAGGTTGACGCGGTGAGACGAGGCGACGAGGCACGGGACCAGCCGACGGTGCGCGACGAGCACGTGGTACGGGTGCCGTTCGACGCGCGGGCGATGCTGGCCTATCTGGCGGTCCACGTGGTGCCGGGGGTCGAACGTCTCGAGCTCGACCAGGCGCTCGTCGCGTCGGACGAGCAGCCGACGGCGCCGACGCGCGGGCGCGTGGAGCGACTCGTCCGGGCGGCGGACGGGTCCGTGGCGCGGCTCGTCGTGCAGCTCGCACCCGACGAGGTCGTCGCACACGTCCGTCTGGTGTCGCTCGGCGGCGCAGGTCCCTTCGACGGCTCGTCGACGTCGGGGGCGCGCGGCGGGCACGAGGGCCTGGCGCCCGCGGCGGGCGAGGTCGCGGGGTGGCTCGGGCGGTGGTTCGGGCTCGAGGACGACGTGGCGGACGCCGGAGAGCACCTGCGGCACGACGAGGTGCTCGGCCCGCTCGTCGCCGCGCGCCCGCACCTGCGCGTGCCGGGGCACGTGGACGGGTTCGAGGTCGCGGCGCAGACCGTGCTCGGCCAGCAGGTCTCGCTGGCTGCGGCGCGGACGTTCACGGGCCGGCTCGCGGAGGCGCTCGGCACACCCGGGCCCGACGGTCTGACGCTCTTCCCGACGGCGACGGCGGTCGCGGAGGCCGACCCCGACGAGCTGCGCGGCGTGCTGCGCGTCCCGGCGGCCCGGGCGCGCACGCTCGTCGCGGTGGCCCGCGCGTGCGCGGACGGCGTCGACCTGACCCCCGGCGTGGCCGGGCCCGCGGTGCGCGAGCGACTGCTCGCACTGCCGGGTGTCGGGCCGTGGACGGTCGACTACCTGGCGCTGCGCGCGCTGGGCGAGCGGGACGCGTTCCCGGCGGGTGACCTGGTGCTGCGGCAGGCGTTCGCGCTCGTGCCCGCCGCGGAGCTCGCGCGGCGTGCCGAGCCGTGGTCCCCGTGGCGCGCGTTCGCGGCGCAGCACGTGTGGTCGGCGGCTCAGCTCGCGCGGGTCACGCGGGCAGCAGCCACTTCTCCAGCTCGAGGTCGCCGGTCGCGGACGGCGCGTCCACAGGCGTGAACCACCGCTCGCGCAGGAGCGCGAGCGCGTCGGTGCGGGACGGCTCGACGACGACGTGCAGGCGCGAGTAGCCGGCGCGGGCGGCGCTGGCCTCGAGCTCGGCGAGCGCGCGGCGCACGTGGTCGCGGCGGCGCCGACCGGGCAGGACCCACACGCCGGTGAGGTGCGCGACGCGCGCGCCGTCACCCGCGGGTGCGGGCAGCGTCGCGGTGCGGCCGTGGTACGAGCCGCCGGCGACGGCGACGTTGCGGTCGAACACGACGACGACGTCGTCCGCGCTGCGGGTGTCGTCGGCCTCGTCGACGACGAAGCTCGGGTCGTCGCCGACCAGGGTGGTGGGGGTGACGGGAAGGTCCAGGACCTGGGACACGGGTGCTCCTCGGCGACGGGTGGGTCGCTGCGGTGGGACGTTCGGGGTGGCGGCCGGTGGCGGCGCACGCGGTGGGTGCGGTGCCGGGGTGGGCCGGTGCGTCGCGGGGCGACGGGACGTGCTGCGCTCGTCGGACCTGGGACGGTCCCGGGGCGCGTGTTGCGCGGGTGCGATCGCGAGGGGTGCGAGCGGACCGGTGGGTCGACGCTCGGCTCGCCGTGGCTCAGCGGGTGAGGTCAGTGGCGACAGCAACAGCCGCGCGGATAGAGCACGGCGGTCGTCGCCGGGCGCATTCGCGTGGCATGGAGGATGAGCGCGCGCGAGGTCGACGTCGCGGGCTCCACCCGGCGTCCGTCCATCGTGCGCACCTCCGACACGGGCACGTCCGGCCCGTTCGACGCGACGGTACGTCCCGTTCGCACGAGGGTCAACAGACAATCCTCCCGGTCTCACTGTGCGGCGGTGCGGGCTTCTTGCAGCGTCCCCGACGACGATCCGGTGACGGGCTCGTCACGATTGCGGCACGTCCTCCCGGAACGTCCCCGCGCGCCTCGACGCGTCCCTAGCGTCGGGTGCATGGCCACGACGACGCTCCTGCCCCGGATCTCCCGACCCCGCCCGCGCGTGGTCGGCGCGTTGTGCGGGCTCCTCGTCGTCGGCGCCGTGCTGGCGGGGTGCTCGCAGAGCGCGGACTCCGACCAGGTGGCGTCCGGCGACGGCGGCGCCCCCGCCGCCGTCGCCGAGGGCGGGGCGGACACGGCGGCCGACGAGGGGGCGGTGACCCGCGACGACGAGCGCATGGTCGTGCAGACCGGCTCGGTGTACGTCGAGGCGGAGGACCCGATCGCCGCGGCCCGAGCGCTCGCCGAGTACGTGGACCGTCACGGCGGCCGGGTGGAGTCCCGGTCGGAGTCGGCCGCGAGCGCCGACGAGACCGCGACGGCGGTCCTCGTGGTGCGCGTGCCCGCCGACTCGGTGACCGCGACGATCGAGGAGCTGGGCCGGCTCGGCGAGGTCACGGCCGTGGACCTGCAGGTCGAGGACGTCACCGGCACCGCGCAGGACCTCGACGCCCGCATCCACGCGCTCGAGCTGTCGGTGCAGCGCATGGAGACGCTCATGCAGTCGGCGGGGACGACGAAGGACCTGCTGGAGGCGGAGTCGGCGCTCTCGGAACGGCAGGCGGAGCTGGAGAGCCTGCAGTCGCAGCGCGCGCGGCTCGCGGACCAGGTCGCGCTGTCCACCGTCGAGGTCGTCGTCTCGGGTCCGGGCGTGCTGCCGGTGCAGGCGCAGGAGGAGGACGGCACGTTCCTCACGGGGCTCGCGTCGGGCTGGGAGGCGCTCGTCACGACGGTCGGGGTGGTGATGGTCGTGCTCGGCGCGCTGCTGCCGTGGCTCGCGGTGGCGGGGGTCGTGGCGCTCGTCGTCATGGCGGTCCGTCGGCGGCGGCGACCCGCGCCGGCCGCGCAGCCGTCGCCCGAGCCGGTGGGGGTCGGTGCGCGCTCGTCGTCGGACGAGGCCCCGTCGGGCGACGACGCCTGACGGACGGTGACCCGACGACCGACCGGGCCGACGGGCGACCGATCGGCGGCTTTCGCGCCGGGTGACGGCCGAGCCTGCCATGATGCCCCGGTGGCAGTGACGGACGACGCGACCAAGACGCCGGACCCGGCTCCCGCGCCGGCGGACCCGGGGCAGGACACCGAGGCCGAGGCGACCGACGCGACCGACCCCGCCGCGCCCGCCCGTGTCGAGAGCGAGCCGCTGACGCCCGAGCCCGCGCGTGGTGTGGCCGCGTGGGCGGGCCCGCTGGTCGTCGCGCTGCTCGCGGCGGCCACGTACGTCACGTACTCGGTGCTGCAGTGGCGCCGGTTCGAGTCGCCGTCGTGGGACCTGGGCATCTTCACGCAGCTCGCGCGCCGCTACGCGCACCTCGAGGCGCCGGTCGTGACGATCAAGGGCGACGGGTTCAACCTGCTCGGCGACCACTTCCACCCGCTGCTCGTCCTGCTCGGCGCGCCGTACCGGGTCGCGCCGTCGGCGCTCACGCTGCTCGTCGTGCAGGGTCTGCTGTTCGCGTTCTCCGTGTGGGTCGTGGCGCGCGAGGCGGGACGCGTGCTGGGCGCGCTGCAGGGAACGTTCGTCGGCGCGGCGTACGCGGTGAGCTTCGGGCTGGTCGGGGCGGTCGCGGCGCAGTTCCACGAGATCGCGTTCGCCGTCCCGCTGCTCGCCTTGTCGCTGGTCGCGTTCCTGCGCGAGCGGTGGTGGGCGGCCGCGCTGTGGGCGGCGCCGCTCGTGCTCGTCAAGGAGGACCTCGGGCTGACGGTCGCGGCGCTGGGCGCGGTGATGTGGTGGCGCACGCGCCGCCGCCCGGACGTGCGCGAGCCGCTGCTCGGGGCGTGGCTCGCGCTGTGGGGGCTCACGTGGGTCGTCCTGTCGACGACCGTGCTGCTGCCCGCGCTCAACACCCAGGACCAGTACGACTACGGCTCGCGGATCGACTTCGCCGCGATCGTGACGCACCCGTGGACCGCGGTGACGATGCTCGTCGACGACGGGTCGAAGGTCGTCACGCTGCTGATGCTGGTCGCGATCACGGGCTTCGTCGGGCTGCGCTCACCCGTGCTGCTCATCGCGGTGCCGACGATCATGTGGCGGTTCTACGCGGACATCGACTACTACTACGGCCACACGTGGCACTACTCCGCGGTGCTCATGCCGGTGGCGTTCGCGGCGCTGCTGGACGGCGTGCTGCTCGCGCGGCGCTCGCCGCGGCCGTGGCTGCGGCGCTACTCGCTGGCGGCCGCTCCCGTGGCGGTGGCGATCGCGGCGATGCTCGTGCCGCAGCTCGACGTCGCACGGCTGGGCCGCCCCGACGACCTGTGGGCGCCGTCGTCGCGCGGGGTCGAGGCCCGCGCCCTGCTCGACCAGATCCCGGAGGGCTCCGTGGTCGAGACCGACATCGGGCTCATGTCGTACCTCGTCGACGACAACGACGTGTTCTACGTGGGCAACCCCGACAACCCCGCACCGGACTTCCTGGTGATCGACCAGCACGGCGGCGGCTGGAACCCCGCACCGTCGGACATCGCGCAGTACGCGGCGGACCGGCACCCGGGCACGACGTGGCAGCTCGTGTACGACGCGGGCGGCTACCAGCTCGCGAAGCGCACGGGCTGATCAGGCGGGGACACCGACGGCCTCGTCGCCGTGGTCGGACACGTCGACGACGAGCGGGTCGGTCGCGGCGACGAGCGCGCGCACGAGCGGGTGCCAGGGGCGGCGCGCCGGCCCGCTCAGGACGAGGTCGCGGGTCGCGCTGGGCCGCAGCGGCCGCATCACGACGCCCTGCGGCAGCATGACCCCGCCCAGGCTGGGCATGATCGACACGCCGATCCCCTCGGCGACCATCCGGACCATCGTCGCGAGCTCGCGCACGCGCTGGTCGGCCGTGTAGGGCAGGTCGGCCGCGGCGTGCAGCCGGCGGACCTGCGTCTCGCAGCCGCCCCCCGAGCCGAGCAGGCCGTCCTCGAGCAGCTCGGCGAGCGTGATCTCGGGCTCGTCGACGAGCGGGTGGTCCGAGCGGACGACGGCGCGGAAGTCGTCCCGCGCGACGACGACGGCGCCGGCCGGGACGGGGTCCGGGTCGACGAGCACGGCCGCGTCGACGATCCCGCCCTCGAGCCACAGCGGCATCTCGTCGTCGTCGCCCTCGAAGACCTGGACGTGCACGTCGGGCAGCCGCTGCGTCCAGTGCCGCAGCAGCGCTGGCATGAGGCCCTGGCAGACGGTCGGGACGGCCGCGAGTCGCACGGTCCCGCGGTGGCGGCCGGTCTGCGCCTCGGCGGAGAACGCGTCGGCGGAGGCGACGGCGGCGCGCGCGTGCGGCAGGAGGCGCTGGCCGAGCGGGGTCACGACGACGGGCGCGCCGCGGTCGACGAGGCGCGCTCCGGCCTCCTTCTCGAGCGCCGCGATGCCGTGCGAGACCGCGGACTGGCTCACGTCCAGGGCGGCTGCGGCGTCGGTGAAGGAGCCGGTGTCGACGACGGCCGCGAGCATCCGCAGCTGGGGAAGCGTGGGCATGAACGGAGTGTATGACCGCATGAACGACATTCGCTTGCCTCATGCCCGCCCGCCAGGGGATCGTCGTCCCGTGAGCCAGTCCCCCACGCCCACGACGACCGTCGAGGCCCCCACGTCGCCCGCGCCCGGGGCCTCGGTCGGGGCACCCGCCGCCCGCGGCATCGCCGCCAAGTACGTCGTCCTCGCGCTCATCTGGGGCTCGAGCTTCCTGCTCATCAAGGTCGCGCTCGAGGGCCTCGCGCCCGTGCAGGTCGCGCTCGCCCGCACGGTGCTCGGCGCGCTCGCGCTCGTCGTCGTCGCGCTCGTCACCCGACGCCCCTGGCCGCGCGACCCGCGTGCGTGGGGGCACCTCGTCGCGCTCGGCCTGCTGCTGTGCGTGCTGCCGTTCATCGCGTTCGCGTGGGCGGGTCAGCACCTCGCGTCCGGCCTGTCGTCGATCTTCAACGCGACCACGCCGCTCATGACCGCCGCCGCCGCAGCGGCGCTGCTGCCCGCCGAGCGGCTCACCGGCCGGCAGCGCGTCGGGCTCGCGCTCGGCATCGTCGGCGTCGTCGTGATCGTCGGACCCTGGACGTACCTGTCGGACCTCGCGGCGAGCGCGCCCGTCGCCGCGGTGCTCGCGTGCCTCGGCGCGACCGCGTGCTACGGCCTCGGCATGACGTACCTGCGCCGGTTCGTCACGCCCCTGCGCCTGCCCGCCGAGACCGTCGCGGCCGGCCAGGTCGGCAGCGCTGCGGTCGTCATGCTGCTGCTCGCGCCGTTCGTGGCACGCGAACCCGTCACGCTCGCGGCGCCCGTCGTGCTGAGCGTCGTCGCGCTGGGCGTCCTCGGCACCGGCATCGCGTACGTGTGGAACACGCAGGTCGTCGCCGCGTGGGGCGCGCAGCGCGCGTCGACCGTCACCTACCTCACGCCCGTCGTCGGCGTCGCGCTCGGCATGGCGGTGCTCGGCGAGCGGCTGGAGTGGCACGAGCCGGTCGGTGGTGTGCTCGTCGTCGTCGGCGTGGTCGTCGCGCAGGGCGCCGTGCGTCGCGGGTCACGGCCGTGGCGGGGGTCACGTCGGGACGATTTGGCCGCTCGGTAGGTCTGTCGTAAGGTTGTCGAGCCGACGCGGGGTGGAGCAGCTCGGTAGCTCGCTGGGCTCATAACCCAGAGGTCGCAGGTTCAAATCCTGCCCCCGCTACAAAGATCCGAAGGCCCTTTCGCTCAGACGAGCGGAAGGGCCTTCGGCGTTCCTCGGCCGTCCCCTGAGCGCCGCGACGCCCGCTGACCGGCGCCATGTTCGTGGCCGTCGGGACCGCTCACGAGGCGCCACGGGCCGGGGGGTGAGACGTTGAGGGAGGGGCTCAGCCCCTCACCCTCGGCGCAGGGAGGCGCGCGATGAGACCACCCGGGACCCGGCGGTGGCGCCGCACGGCGGCCGCCGTCGTCGTGGCCACCGCCGTCGCGACCACGGGCGCGTGCGCGTCGGACGGGTCCGGCGACGGCGTCACGACGCTCAACTTCTTCCAGTTCAAGGGCGAGGCGCTCGAGGACTTCGACGCGATCATCGCGGCGTTCGAGGACGAGAACCCCGACATCCGGGTGGTGCAGAACCAGGTCGCGGACGCGGACACGATCATCCGCACGCTGCTGGTCAAGGGGAAGGCGCCGGACGTCATCACCCTCAACGCGAACGGCAACTTTGGCCGGCTCGCGGAGGCGGGGGTGTTCCACGACTTCCGCGGCGACCCGGTGCTCGACACGATCAACCCGGCCGTGCAGACGATCCTCACGGACCTGGGCACGAGCGGCGACGAGGTCAACGGGCTCGCGTACGTGAACAACGCGAACGGCGTCATCTACAACGCCGAGATCTTCGAGGAGCAGGGGCTCGAGGTCCCGACGACGTGGGACGAGCTCGTCGCGGTGTGCGACGCGCTGCAGGAGGCGGGGATCACCCCGTTCTACGGCACGCTCGCCGACGCGTGGACGACGCTCCCCTCGTTCAACGGGCTCGGCGCGTACGCCGCGCAGGACGGCTTCTTCGACGACCTGCGCGCGCAGGGCGAGGACGTCGGCCCGGACTCGCCGGTGTCGTTCGAGAAGGACTTCGCGGACGTGCTGGAGCGGCAGGCGCAGCTGTTCGGGTACATGCAGGAGGGCTACCGGGGACGCACGTACGACGACGGCAACGCGGCGTTCGCGAGCGGCGACGCGGCGATGCTCCTGCAGGGCATCTGGGCGCTGAGCCCGATCAAGCAGGCGAACCCGGACCTGCGCGCGGAGATCTTCCCGTACCCGAGCGACGCGCCCGACGACCGTCTGCTCGTCTCGGGTGTCGACGTCGCGGTGACGGTGCCGAAGGACGGCGCGCACCACGAGGAGGCCATGCGGTTCGTGGAGTTCCTGTTCGAGACGCGCGTCGTCGAGGAGTTCGCCGCGTCGCAGAACATGGTGCCGTCGGTCGAGGGTGCGCAGCTCAGCGACGACCCCGCGCTGCAGTCGGTGAAGCCGTACTTCGACGACGGCCGGCTCGCGGGCTTCGTCGACCACCAGATCCCGCCGAGCATCCCGCTCGCGGCGATCGACCAGCAGTTCCTGTTCGACGGCGACGCGCGGTCCGCGCTCGCCACCCTCGACAACGAGTGGCGCAAGGTCGCCGCACGGACGATCCCCGTGACGGAGGACTGACATGGCCGCGCAGACACCGACCGCGGGCGTGCAGGCGCCGCCCCACGAGGACACGCCGCGCACCAGGCGCCCACGCCGGCTCGCGCAGTCGACGTTCTACTGGATGGTGTGGCCCGCGCTGATCCTGTTCGCGGCGTTCCACACGCTCCCCGTGCTGACCGGCATCTTCTACTCGCTGACCAACTACGCGGGCTACGGCGACTGGAACTTCGTCGGCCTCGCGAACTACGGGAACCTGTTCGGCGACGACCGCGTGCTGCAGGCCTACGGGTTCTCGTTCCTGTTCGCGATCGTGGCGACGATCGTCACGAACGTCATCTCGCTCGCGATCGCGATGGGGCTGAACGCGAAGATCGTGGCGCGGAACTTCTTCCGTGGCGTGTACTTCGTGCCGTACGTGCTCGCGATCCTCGTCATCGGCTACGTGTTCCAGTTCTTCTTCTCGAGCTCGCTGCCGAAGATCTTGTCCAGCTGGCCGCTGTTCCGGGACAACATCCTCACGAACGAGACCTGGGCGTGGACGGCGATCGTCGTGCTGGCGGTCTGGCAGGCCTGCGCGTTCTCGATCATCATCTACCTCTCGGGCCTGCAGACGATCCCCCGCGAGCTGTACGAGGCCGCGTCGCTCGACGGCGCGAAGGCGTGGCGGCAGTTCCGCTCGATCACGTTCCCGCTGATCAGCGCGTTCTTCACGATCAACGTCGTGCTGTCGCTCAAGAGCTTCCTGCAGGTGTTCGACCCGATCGTCGCGCTGACGAACGGCGGTCCGGGCACGTCGACCGAGTCGGTGACGCTGCTGATCTTCCGCGGCGGGTTCTCGGGCGGTGAGTTCGCCTACCAGACGGCCAACGCGGTGATCTTCTTCGTCGTCATCACCGTCGTCTCGCTCGTCCAGTTCCGGGTGCTGCAGCGCAGGGAGGCCGATTTCTGATGACCACCTCCACGACCACGGCCGGCCAGGCCGAGCCCGTCCTGCCCGACCGCACCCGTCGCCGTTCCCGTCGGCGCGGCACGGCCGACGACGACCCCCGCCCGATCAACTGGTGGGCGACCGCGCTCGTCGCGGTGTGCTCGCTGACCGTGCTCGTGCCGCTGTACCTCGCGGTCGTCGTCGCCCTCAAGACGCCCGAGCAGCTCGCGTCCGGCACGGGGTTCGAGTGGCCGAGCCCCGTGCGCTGGGACAACTTCGGCGAGGCGTGGGAGCGCACGCGCTTCCCGCAGGCCCTGACGAACACCGCGCTGATCACGGTGGGCTCGGTGGTGCTCACTCTCCTGACGAGCTCGGTGGTCGCGTACGCCATCGCCCGCAACCTGCACCGCCGGTTCTTCAAGGGCGTGTACTTCTACCTGCTCGCGGCGCTGTTCATCCCGTTCCCGATCATCATGCTGCCGCTGGTGAAGCAGACCGCATTCCTCGGGCTGGACAACCAGGCGGGCCTGATCGTGCTCTACACGATCTACGGCCTGTCGCTGAACATCTTCATCTACACCGCGTACATCCGGTCCATCCCGATCGAGCTCGAGGAGGCCGCACGGGTCGACGGCGCGAGCACGTGGCGCGTGTTCTGGCAGGTGATCTTCCCGTTGCTCACGCCCATGAACGCGACCGTCGGGATCCTCACGTGCGTGTGGGCGTGGAACGACTTCATCATGCCGCTCGTGGTGCTGACCGAACCCGGGTCGCGCACGCTGCCGCTCGCGCAGTACGTGTTCCAGGGGCAGTTCAACACCGACTACACGGTCGCGTTCGCGTCCTACCTCATGGCGATGGCGCCGCTGCTGCTGGTGTACGTGTTCTCGCAGCGCTGGGTGATCTCCGGGGTGACACGCGGCTCGATCAAGTAGCGGGTGCCTGGCGGCGGCGGGCCTAGGGTCGTCGCATGGCGAGCCGCGCCGACGACGACCTCGACGCCCCTCGGGCCCGCACGGGCCCCAACCCGCAGCACCTGCTGGCGACGCTCCTCGGCGAGTACCTCGACTCGGCCGACGCGCCGCTGCCGCCGGCTGCGCTCGACGCGGTGCTCGCGGAGTTCGGCTTCAGCGCGGCGAGCGCACGTGCCGCGCTCAACCGGCTCGCGCGGCGGGGGCTGGTCGAGGCGCGCGGGCGCGGCCGGGCGACGGTGTACCACCTGACGAGCGCCTCCCTCGCGCGGCAGACCACGATGCACCGCTTCCTCGCGTACGGGACCCGCGCGGCAGCGCCGGACGACCGCTGGACCGCGGTCTCGTACTCGCTGCCGGAGTCGCGTCACGCGGAGCGGCACGCGGTGCGCAAGGTGCTCTCGTCGGCGGGGTTCGCGCGGCTGTACGACAGCGTGTGGATCAGCCCCGACGGCGTCCGTGAGGAGGTCGTCGGGTCCCTGAGGGACGTGCTCGGCGGCGTCGGGGCCGGCCGCTGGTCGGTGATGCGGGTGCGGTTCGAGGACGTCGCCGGGACGCACGGGCCCGCGACGGCGTACGACCTGGCGGGCATCGCCCGGGAGTTCCGGGCGTTCCTCGACGCGCACGTCCCGCTGCTGCACGACGTGCGGGCGGGCGCCGTGGACGACGCCCGGGCGCTGGTGGCCCGGACGAGCCTGATGGACGTGTGGCGCGCGCTCGTCCTGCGGCACCCGGACCTCCCGGCCGACGTGGTCCCGGCGGACTGGCCCGTGCCCGCGGCGCGGGACCTGCTGGTCGAGGTGCACGCGGCGTTGGGTCCGGCCGCACGACGACGCCTCGTCGAGGTCACTGCGGCGTCGTGGCCCGACGCGGACCGGTGGGTCACGTACTTCGTCGCGGACGACGACCCCGCCAAGCCGCCGCGCCGCGGCTGACGCCCCCTCGTCGGTCCACGGCCCGCCGGCGAACCGGTCGGACGCCGCCCGAATCGTTTCCGCCGCGACCGACCACCCCTCAGGTACTCGACAGTTTTCGTCGCTCCCGCGACGGTTGATGCACATGAAACGCATCGGTGCGTCCGCGCACCTCCGAGGGAGGCCTCCCATGAGACGACGACTGCTGACCCGCGCGGGTCTGACCGCCGCGCTCGCTCTCGGCGCACTGTCCGCAGGACTCGCGCCGGCCGCCGCGGCACCCGGCGGGTCCGGCCCCTACCCGGCCGACTACTCCACGTCCGGCTCGCTGCCGAACCACACGGTCTACCTGCCCGTGAACCTGCCGAACGAGCGCCTGCCCATCGTCGTGTGGGGCAACGGCGGCTGCTCGGGCAACGGCACCTCGCAGGTCAACTTCCTGCGCGAGATCGCCTCGCACGGCTTCCTCGTCATCGCGAACGGCAACCCCAACGGCGGGGGCAGCACGAGCTCGCAGATGCTGACGCAGTCGATCGACTGGGCGTTCTCCGAGAACAGCCGCGGGGGCAGCGCCCTCAACGGGCGGATCAACACGAGCGAGGTCGCGGTCGCGGGCTTCTCGTGCGGCGGGCTCGAGGCGTACGCCGTGGCCGGCGACCCGCGCGTGACGACGACCGCGATCTTCTCCAGCGGCCTGCTCAACGACGGCGACGACTGGCAGCTGCGCCGCCTCGACGACCCGATCGCCTACTTCATCGGCGGGCCGAGCGACATCGCCTACGGCAACGCGATCGACGACTGGGGCAAGCTGCCGTCCACCCTGCCCGCCTTCATGGGCAACCTCAACGTGGGTCACGGCGGCACCTACGACCAGTACAACGGCGGCGAGTTCGCGCGGGTCGGCACGCTGTGGTTCAAGTGGCAGCTCAAGGGCGACGTGCAGGCGGGCCGTGCGTTCGTCGGCCAGAACTGCGGCCTGTGCGGCACCCAGTGGGACGTCCGGCAGAAGAACCTCGTGCTCCAGGAGCCCACGCCGGACCCGACCACGCCCACGCCCGACCCGACGACACCCACGCCGGACCCGACCACGCCCACGCCCGACCCGACGACACCCACGCCCGACCCGACCACGCCCACGCCCGTCGGTGGCGCATGCACCGCGACGTACACGGTCGCGAGCCAGTGGGGCGAGGGCTTCGTCGCGAACGTCGACGTGACCGCCGGGGCCGCGCTGAACGGCTGGGTGGTGCGGGTGACCCTGCCGAACGGCGCCGCCGTGGCGGGCTCGTGGAGCAGCGCGCAGTCCGGCACCACCGGCACCGTGGCCTTCGGCAACGCGCCGTGGAACGGCACGCTGCGCCAGGGCGAGCGGACGAGCTTCGGGTTCCAGGGCACGGGCTCCGGCAGCGGGGCCACGGTCACGTGCGCGGCCGCGTGAGCGGGACCTGATTCGCGCAGGGGGCGCGGACACCGGGGGTGCGGGGTCGACGACGAACCCGCACCCCCGGTCTTGTCGTCCGGACCTTGCGGCGGCCCCGCGCGGACGAGACGTCAGGCTGAGGCGGGGTCGCGGTCCGTGGACTCGCGCGGCGCGACCCCGGCGGCCGCGAGCGCCGCGTCGATCCGTTCCTGCACACGCCGGGCCGAACGGCGCCGCCGGCGCACCACGAGCACCGGGCCGACGACGACGAGCACGAGCAGCACGAGCTGCGCCCACGGCACGGCCCACACCGCGACCGGTACGGTCGACGGCTCGAGCGCCACGTCGACGACGTCGTCCCCGACGACGAGCGGCACCGCCTCGACCCGGCCCGAGGCGCGCACGAGCGGCCACAGCCGGACCGTCGTCTCGACCGTCGCGGACCCCTCCGGCAGCACCTCGCGCACCTGCGAGGTGGCGGTGTTCTCGCCCGCGCCGCCCGGACCCGCCAGCGTGACGTCCGAGCGTGCGCCGAGGCGCACGTCGCCCTCGTTGCGCAGCACGTAGCGCACGTGCGCGGTGCCGGGCGCGAACGGGTTCCACGACGGCTCCCAGCGGACCTCGACGTCGCGAGGCGCCACGACGGCGCGGATGTCGCCCGTCACGCGCAGGTGCAGCCGCACGCCCACCCGCGCCGCGACACGCACGGCCGCGTCGTCGTCGACCAGCTCGGCGACGACCCCGGCGGGGTGGTCGCCCGGCCGCGCGTCGGCCGGCACCGCCACGGTGAGCGGCACGACGACGACCTCCCCGGCGGGCAGCGTCACGCGGAACCCGCCGCCGTCCACGGGTTCGGCACCCTCGGGCGCCCGCAGCGTGACCCACGCACCCGAGTCACGCGGCGCCTCCTCGCTCGGCCGGACGTCGAAGTCGCCGTCCGCGGACACCGTGCCGTCGGCGGCGTAGACGTGGAACGTCGCGGGCCGGTCGCTGAAGTTGGTGACGACGACGTGCTCGTCCACCGACGCGCCTGGGTCGAGCGCGTGGCGGAGCGAGATCCGGCCGTCGGGGCCGTCCGCCGTCCCGGGCTCGACGGTCCACGTCACGGTCCCGCGCGACGAGCCGTTCGTCCCACCGGGCTGCGCCTGCGTGGCGGCGGGTGACGGCGTCTCGGCTGCGGCGTGCGCGCTCGTCGTCGTGAACGTCCCGAGGCCCGCGAGCAGGCCGACGAGCAGCGCGGCGGACGTGGTGCCGGCGCGGCTCGCGGGCCGGTCGACGGGGCGAGCGGTGAGGCGGTTGGTGGGCACTGTTCTCTCCTGCCGCTGCGGCGGCGCGTTCTCGTGCACCGACGAGCACGGCGGGGCGCTGTGGACGCCCCGCCGTGCTCGTCGGGCTGCTCGTCGTGCTGCTGGTCGTGCTCGTGGTCTGCCGGCGTCAGTCGACGGGGAACAGCGAGAGCGTCAGCGCACCCTCGTAGGTCCCGGGCGCGGTGTCGACGGGGACCTCGAGGAACAGGTCCGCGCCCATCGTCGTCGAGCCGAACCGGCCGTGCGGGGTCGCCGACGCGAGCCTGCCGGGGACGATGAGCCCCTCTCCCCCGCCGAGCACGGTCGGACGCAGCGCACCGGCCGCGACGCCCTCGCGCGGGTCGCGCACGAACGGGCGCCAGCCGAGGTGGTCGGCGTCGAGCGTGCGGGAGCCGGACGAGAACGCGTACGCCTGGCCCGCGACCGCCCAGCCGCTCGCACCGGCCTGCGCGACGGAGCGCGAGTCGGTGACCGTGACCGTGGGCAGCCCGCCGGTGAACCGCAGGCGGTCGCCGCGGTTGGCGGCCTGCGCGAGCGTGACGCCCGAGCCGTCGTCGTCGACCGAGAGCGCGAGCACGCCCTGGGCGCCCTCGTGGACCTCGGCGCGCACGGGGATGCCCGGTGCGGACTCGGTGCGGAACAGGCGCGGCAGCAGGTCGATGAGGTTCTTCTGCCACGTGTCGAACCCGTGCGGCCCCTGCGTGACGCCGGCGAACTCGTGGTCGATGCCGTTCGTCTCGAGGAGGTCGAGCAGGTCCATGGTCGCCTGGTAGGTGAAGTCGAAGACGTCACCGGTGTAGATGCGCGCGAACGTGGTGCCCGCGTTGACCGCCTCGGGGTCGAACTGCGGGGTGTTGAAGAACAGCCCGCCCGAGAACGCCGCGATCCAGCCGAACTCGCCGGGGTGCGTGAGCCACGTGTTGAGCGTGTTCATCGCGCCGAGCGAGAGCCCCGCGATCGCCTGCCGGTCGGCGTCGGACGCGATGTTGTACTTCGCGCGCGCCGCCGGGGCGAGGTTCTCCAGGAGCTCGGCCTGGTAGTTCGGCACGTTGCCGTTGCCCATGACCACGACCATCGGGACGATCGCGCCGTCGATCGAGTGGTGGTCGAGGATCTGCGCGGCCCGGCCGACCTCGACCCAGTCACCCCAACTCTGGCCGCCGCCGTGGTTGAGGTAGAGCACGGGGTACGGCTCGGCGCGGTCGGCGTCGTAGCCCGGCGGGGTCCACACGTACGCGGAGCGCTCCTCGCCCGCGACCTTGCTGTCGTACGTGAGCACCGAGAGCTCGCCGCCCTTGCCCGCCGGGACGTCGGAGAGCATGCGGTCCGTGGTCCCGGGGACGAACAGCGGACTGACGCCCGTGAGCGTGTTGACCGTGTCCTGCGGGTCCTTCTCGTCGACGCCGTCGACGACGTACCGGTAGTAGTAGAACCCGTCGAGCGGACCCATCGAGACGCGCCAGCGCTGGCCGATCTTCGTCATCGGGACGCGGAACCACGCGCCGTTCGGCGCCCAGTTCGCCCACACCGTGACGTCCTTGGCGTCGGCCCACTGCGTGCCGGTCTCGAACGTGACGATGCCGTTCTCGCCGATGTGCGGCGTCGTGATCGACCCCGCGGCGGGCGGCGCGTACGGCGCGTCGAGCGGCAGGTGCCCCTCGCGCGGGCCGTGGTCGGCCGGGTCCTGGAACACGCGCGACGCGAAGTCGCGCAGCGCCTCGCGCCACGTGTCCCATGTCGCGCCGGAGTCCGGGTCCACGCCGTCGAACTCGTGCTCGACGCCGGCCCGCTCGAGCGTGCCGAGCAGCGCGTGCGTGCGGTTGTACGACGGGTCGAGCACGTTGCCGACGTAGATGCGCAGCAGGTCGGTGCTCTCGTTGATCGCGTTGGCCACGCCCGCGCTGATGGACCCGTTCAGACCGCCCGAGAACGAGCCGACCGACCCGAACGTGCCGGGGTCGGTGCGCAGCGCGCTCAGCGCGTGGTTGGCGCCGTCGCCGATGCCCGCGACGGCCTGTCCCGCGGTCTCGTCGGTCACGTGGTACTGCGCGCGCGTCGCCTCGACGACGCCGTCGAGCAGCTCGCTGCGCGGGTCGGTGCCACCGGCGTCCGCCATGACGACGACCATCGGGTCGATCCGGCCCTCGGCCACGAGGTTGTCGAGGACCTGCGGCGCGCGGCCCAGCTCGGCCCACTCCTGCGCGGTCTGCGAGCCGTCGGCCAGCAGGTACAGCACCGGGTACGCCTGCTCGCGGTCCGCGTCGTACCCCGGCGGGGCCCAGACGAGGGCCGTGCGCTCGTCCCCGGTGACAGGGCTGGTGTAGGTCAGGTCGGACACGTCGCCGCCCGCGGGCAGGTCCGCCATCCACTGCACGGACGGGCCGGGCACGAACAGCGTGTTCCACGTCGGGTGGGACGTGACGGCCACGGGGCTCGTCGGCTCCCGGAAGGACTTCTTGGTGCGGTCCGCCCACGTCGCCGTGTACTGGTAGTAGTACAGGCCGGGCGCGAGCGGGCCGACCGTCGCCTGGTAGTTCGAGCCGCTCGGGTCGAGCGCGAGGTCCGACCACGTGCCGCTCGGGCCGATGTTGCCCTGCAGCTCCAGCACCTGGGGGCGCGAGCCGAGGATCTCCTCGGCGTCCGCCTGCGGCACGGTGAACCGGTGGTAGCCCTCGGGGATCGTGGACACCCACGCGTCCGGCGCGGGCCGGTCCTCCTCGGCCGCCGCCGCGCTCGTCACCGACGCACCCACCGCGAGCGCCACCCCCGTCATCGTCGCCGCCGCGCGGCGTCCTGCGCCCGGTCCGCGGGCCCCCTGCCGAGTCATCCCCATCGATTCCTCCTCGTCGACCGACCTGCGGGGGCGACGACGAGCGCCGCCCGTTCTACACCGATGTAGAACGCCCGCCACATCCCCCACCTGGGTGAAAGGGATGTCCGCATCGTGTCGGTCTGCCCGGTGTCCGTCAAGCGGTGGGGCGCATCCCGGACGAGCCGGGGCAGCCGGGACCGGGCCCGTGCGTCAGCGGCGCCGGACCACCGCCCGCACCGCGGCCGCGACGCCCAGCCCGGCGACGATCCACGGCCCCGCGACGATCACCGCGTCGAGCGGCTGGTGCCGCACGTCGACCCTCCCCCGCCGCGACGCGACCGGGTGGCGCCTCGGCTCCGCGAGGATCCCGGTCTGGGTGACGGGGTCGTCGGGCCGCGTGGTCGCGAGCGAGCGCCAGTGGGCCGCGGTCGACTCCACCCGGTCCGCCGCGATGAGCAGGAGCCAGTGGGCAGCGCGCCCCTCGCTGAACCGCTCGTACGACCAGCGTCGGATCGCGCCCGCGACGCCGGTCAGCGGCTGCGCGGTGCCGAACACGGGCGTGAGCGTGAGGTGCTCGACGGACCGCTCACGCGGGACGGTCTCCTCCTGGCGCTCCGGGAAGTCCCACCGCGCGCGCGGCAGGTCGGTGCGTTCACGCGGGTACGAGGGCCGGTCGGCCGGGTCGAGGTCCGCGCCCCACCCCGGGATGCGGGCGCGCAGCTGCTCGGGCGTCTCGCGCAGCGGCGGGCGGTCGGCGGTGTACGGGGCGTGCGTCGGCGTGCCGTCGGCGTTCGTCGTCATCTCGGTCACCTCTCGTCAGGCCGGCACGACGAGCGGCTTGATGCAGCCGTCGAGCTTGGCGGACATCACGTGGTACGCCTCGGCGATGTGCTCCAGCGGGAACCGGTGGGTCACGACGTCCGACGGCGTGAGGTAGCCGTTGCGGACGTGCTCCAGCAGCCGTGGCCACTGCCGCTTCACCGGCGCCTGGTTGGTGCGGATCGTCAGGCCCTTGTTCATCGCGTCGCCGAACTTCACGGCGGAGAACAGCGGCCCGTACGCGCCCATGACGGACACCGTGCCGCCCTTGCGCACCGCGTCGATCGCCCAGTTCAGCGCGACCGGCGAGCCGCCCTGGAGCTTGAGCTTGGCGGCCGTCACGTGCTGGACGAGGTTGCCGTCCGCCTCGGCCCCCACGGCCTCGACCACACGGTCGGCGCCCAGGCCGTCGGTCGCCTTCTTGAGCGCCACGACGACGTCGTCGTGCTCGGCGAAGTTCAGCGTCTCCGCGTACGCGAACTCGCGTGCCTTCGCCAGGCGGTGCTCGAGCTGGTCGACGACGAGCACGCGCCCGGCACCCATGAGCCACGCGGACCGCGCCGCGAACAGCCCGACCGGTCCCGCGCCCAGCACGACGACCGTGTCCCCCTCCGCGATGTCCGCCAGCTGCGCGCCGAAGTACCCGGTCGCGAGCGCGTCGGTCATGAGCACCGCGTCCTCGTCGGACAGCCAGTCCGGGATCCGCGACGGTCCGACGTCCGCGAACGGCACGCGCACGTACTGCGCCTGCCCGCCGTCGTAGCCGCCCGTGGTGTGCGAGTAGCCGTAGATGCCGCCGACCGCGGTCGCGTTCGGGTTGACGTTGTGGCAGTTGGAGTACAGGCCGCGCGCGCAGAAGAAGCACGAGCCGCAGAAGATGTTGAACGGCACCATGACCCGGTCGCCGACCTGCAGGTTCTCGACCGACGGACCGACCTGCTCGACCACGCCCACGAACTCGTGCCCGAACGTGTGACCCACCCGGGTGTCGGGCATCATCCCGTGGTAGAGGTGCAGGTCGGAGCCGCAGATCGCCGCGCACGCCACGCGCACCACGGCGTCGTTGGGGTGCTCCACGCGGGGCTCGTCCTTCTCCTCGACGCGGACCTTGTACGGGCCGCGGTAGACCATGGCGCGCATGGGCGTCCTCCTGGTGATGGGGGTCTCCAGGGTGGGCACAGGGTTCCCGGTCCCGCATCCCGGGCGTCCCGACGAGCGCCGCCCGCGCCCCTGCCGACGTCCCCAGAGGCGGGGCACCTCAGGGCGTGACAGCCTGGCGCAGAGCTGGTGTGGATGACGGGTCGGACCACGGGTCGCCGCGTGCTGGCGGAACCGAGGGAGCACCATGACGACGTCCAGCACCACCCGAGGCCCCACCGCCGGGTCACCCGAGAGCGGATCGCGCACCCGGACCCCGGCGGCCCCGACGAGCCCGCGAGGCCGCGCCCGACAGGCGCGCCGGCTGCCGGGCGGTCGCTTCCGGCTCGAGCTCGCCACCGACCGGTGGTGGTGGAGCGAAGGGCTGTACCGCCTGTTCGGCTTCGAACGCGGCGACGTGCTGCCGACGACGTCGCTCGTGCTCGCGCACACCGCGGCGGAGCGCCGCGGCGACTGGACCGGGACGTTCGCGAGCTGGCGCGCGGGCGACGAGCCGGTGCTGACGAGCGCGCTGCTGCGGGACGCGAGCGGCCGGTCGTTCGACGCGGTCGTCGCGGGCGCCGTGGACGCGGACCCGCTCGCGCCCACCGTCGACGGGTACATCGTCGACGACTCGGAGCACGTGCAGGCCGTCGCGCGCGAGGTCGCCGACGAGCAGATCGCCGCCTCCGCGCGGTCCCGCGCGACGATCGAGCAGGCCAAGGGCATCCTCATGGCACTGCTCGGCGGGAACGCGGACACGGCGTTCGAGCGGCTGAGCACGGTCTCGCAGCACCACAACGTCCGGCTGCGGGCGATCGCGGAGCTGCTCGTCGCCGAGACGTCCCGGTCCACCCCGCAGCGCACGCGCTCGCTGCTGCTCGAGCTCGTGGGGCAGCCATGACGACGACGGCCCCGCCGCTGGGCACCCCGCGCGGCGCGATGCGCGCGCCCGGTCCGCGCGGCCCGCTGGGCGCGCGCGTCCTCCGAATCCTCGCGACCGCGCCGGACCGCGTGGGCGACGACGACCGCGCCGCGCTGACGGTCGCCGCGCGCGACGCGCTCGCGTCGAGCGACGACCTGCTGCGCGACGAGGACCTGCAGCTCACGCTGTTCGTCCTGTACGAGCTGCACTACCGCGGCGTCGACGGGGTCGACGACCGCTGGGAGTGGGACCCCGACCTGCTGCGCGCCCGCGCGGTCCTCGAGGACGCGTTCGAGCGTGTGCTGCGCGACCGCGTCGAGGTGCCGGCGAGCGTGCCCGCCGACCGACGCGCGGTCGCGGACGCGCTGTTCGCGATGACGGCCCCCGGCCCGGGGCCGAGCCTCGCGCGGTTCGTCGGGCGCCGCGCGACGCGCGAGCAGCTCGACGAGTTCCTGGTGCACCGCTCGGTGTACCAGCTCAAGGAGGCCGACCCGCACACGTGGGCGATCCCCCGCCTCGAGGGCGTCGCGAAGGCGGCCCTGGTCGAGATCCAGGCCGACGAGTACGGCGGCGGCGCACCCGAGCGCATGCACTGCGAGCTGTTCGCGCTCGCGATGCGCGGGGCCGGGCTCGACCCGTCGTTCGGCGCGTACGTCGACCGGGTGCCCGCCGTCACGCTCGCGTCGGTGAACGCGATGTCGCTGCTCGGGCTGCACCGGCGCCTGCGCGGCGCGGTCACCGGCCACCTCGCGGCGTTCGAGATGACGAGCTCGTTGCCCAACCGTCTGTACGGCGACGGGTTCCGGCGCCACGGTCTCGGCCCGGGCACGACGTGGTACTTCGACGAGCACGTGGAGGCGGACGCGGTGCACGAGCAGATCGCGGGGCGGGAGCTCGCGGGCGGGCTCGCGGAGCAGGAGCCCACGCTCGTACCCGAGATCCTGTTCGGTGCGGCGGTCTGCCTGTACCTCGACGACCTCGTCGGCGCCCACGTCCTCGCGGCGTGGGAGGCCGGTCGGCCCTCGCTGCGGGAGGTGGCATGACGACGCCGCCCGTGCCCACGTCCGACGGCGGCGAGAACCGCCCCGACGGGTTCGCTCCCCCGCGGATCGTCGCGTGCCCCGACGGCCCGATCCTCGTGCGCGGCGACGTCGAGATCGTCGACGACCAGGGCGTGCCGTTGCCCCGCCGACGGCGCACCGTCGCGCTGTGCCGCTGCGGGAGCTCGGCCATCGCGCCCTACTGCGACGGCACGCACAAGGCGATCGGCTTCACCGGCTGACCCGGCGCCCGGCACGTCGTCGTCGGCGAGCACGACGACGTCGCTCGACGCGCGGCGCACGCCCACCGCAGCGGCAGCACGTCGTGCGGCCGCGGGGCGGTCGTCACTCGCGGTGCAGCTTGTCCTGCGCGGCGCCGGCGATCTTCTCGACGGTGTTCGGCAGGTCGGTCGTGCCGTAGAACCGCGCGTCGGGGCGCGTGGGCGGCGGCATCGGGACGCCCTGCGGCGGCTCGGCGACGTACGTGAACTCGCCCTTGCCGTCGGGCGTCGGGCCCGACGCCCAGCTGCCCTCGGCGGCCGCGGCACCGTCGGAGAAGTTGATGTACTGGTAGGACACGTCGCGGTCCTCCTTGCCGAGGGGGAAGTTGCTCGGCACCGGCAGGTCCTCCTGCCCCTCCGCGCGCAGCTCGGCGGCGGCCGCGAGCCACTGGTTCTGGTGCATCGTGTCGCGCGCGAGCAGGAACCCCAGCAGGTCCCGCACGCCGGCGTCGTCGGTCATGTGGTAGAGCCGGGCGACCTGGACGCGTCCCTGCATCTCCGCGTTCGCGTTGGCCGTGAAGTCGGCCAGCAGGTTGCCGCTCGCCGTGATGTAGCTGCCCTGCCACGGGTTGCCCATCGAGTCGACCGGGCGCGCGCCGGCGCCCGCGACGATCGCCTGCTGCAGGTCCGTGCCGCCGATCACCGCGGCGACCGTCGGGTCGTCCTGCATCGCCCCCTCCGTGACGCCGACCGGCGCCTTCTCGAGCAGCTGAGCGATCATCGTCGCGAGCATCTCGACGTGCCCGAACTCCTCCGTGCCGATGCCGTAGAGCAGGTCCCGGTACTTGCCGGGGACGTGGATGTTCCACGACTGGAACGCGTACTGCATCGCGACCGTGATCTCGCCGTACTGGCCGCCCAGGACCTCCTGGAGCTTGCGCGCGTAGACGGCGTCGGGAGCGTCGGGCTTGGCCTGGTGCTGCAGCGTCTGGCGGTGCAGGAACATGGGTGACCTCCGGGCCGCCCGGGGCGGCGGACATGGCCTGGAGGAGCGCGGGTACGCAGAGCTCCGGGGCACCAGGCCGGGAGCCGACGGTCTGCTTCCGCCGGAAGTGCCGCGCATCGCACGGCGACCCTGTCGAGGCTAACCACCCCCCGGGGACCCGCAACCGGTGCGCCGGGGCGTGGCCGGGCCCTGCGCGCCCCGCGCAACGGACGCCCAGGTCAGCGACCCGACCCTCGCCGTGCGAGACCGGCGAGGTGGCCTGACACTCGGACGATGACCTCGGCACCCACCTCCGAGCGGGCGACCGACGAGCGCCCCACCCGCCTGCGGCGCGCCGTGACCGGGCCGCTGCTGTTCCTGTTCATCCTCGGCGACGTGCTCGGCGCCGGCGTGTACGCGCTCGTCGGCGAGCTGTCCGCCGAGGCGGGCGGGATGCTGTGGCTCCCGCTGCTCGTCGCACTGCTGATGGCGATGCTCACCGCGGCGTCGTACGCCGAGCTCGTCACCAAGTACCCGCAGGCCGGCGGGTCCGCGGTCTACGCGCAGCGTGCGTTCGGGCGGCCGCTGCTGTCGTTCCTCGTGGGCTTCAGCATGCTCGCCGCGGGCGTCACGTCGGCCGCCGGGCTGTCCCTCGCGTTCGGCGGCGACTACCTGGGCACGTTCCTCGACGTGCCCGCGGTGCCGACCGCGATCGTGTTCCTCGCGCTCGTCGCGGCGCTCAACGCGCGCGGCATCAAGGAGTCCCTGCGCGCCAACGTCGCGATGACCGCGATCGAGGTCACCGGGCTCGTGCTCGTCGTGGTGCTGGGTGCCGTCGTGCTCGGCCGCGGGGACGGCGACGTCTCGCGCCTGACGCAGCTGCCCGAGGAGACGGGTGTCGCGGCCGCGACGCTGGGCGGCGCGCTCATCGCGTTCTACTCGTTCGTCGGCTTCGAGACCTCGGCGAACATCGCCGAGGAGGTGCGCGGCGTGCGGCGCGTCTACCCGCGCGCGCTGTTCGGGGCGCTCGCGACCGCGGGCGTCGTGTACTTGCTCGTGGGGCTCGTCGCGCCCGCCGTGGTGCCGCTGCAGGAGCTGCGGGAGTCGAGCGGTCCCCTGCTCGAGGTGGTCGAGGTGGCCGGCGGCGTGCCGCTCGAGGTGTTCTCCGCGATCGCGCTCGTCGCGGTCGCCAACGGCGCGCTGCTCACCATGATCATGTCGAGCCGGCTCGCGTACGGCATGGCCGACGAGGGCCTGCTGCCGTCGGTGTTCTCGCGCGTCCTGCCCGGGCGGCGCACGCCGGTCGTCGCGATCGTCGCGACGACCGCGGTCGCAATGGTGCTCACCGCGACCGGCTCGCTCGTCGACCTCGCGTCGACCGTGGTGCTGCTGCTCCTGCTCGTGTTCCTGTCCACGAACGTCGCCGTGCTCGTGCTGCGCCGCGACCGCGTGGACCACGACCACTTCCGTGCGTGGACCGCCCTGCCGGTGCTCGCCGCGGCGACGTGCGTCGGCCTGCTCACGCAGCAACAGGCGCGGCACTGGCTGCTCGCGGGCGTGCTGCTCGCGCTCGGCGTCGTGCTGTACGCCGTGGCGCGGTGGTCCGGACGTCGCGGCGCACCTGCGGAGGACCCCGAGCCGTCGCGCGCGAGCACGGCGCAGGACTGAGGCGCGGCGCGCGGACGCCCCGACGTGTGGACGCGGCCACCCGTCGGGGCGTCCCTGCTGGCAGGATGCGCCTCACCCCGGTAGGCACGACGACGAAGGCGGCACATGGCAGGCGGACTGGCAGCACTGCTCGACGACATCGCGGCGCTCGCGAAGCTCGCGGCCGCGTCGGTCGACGACGTCGGCGCGGCGGCCGGGCGCGCGAGCGCGAAGGCCGCGGGCGTCGTCATCGACGACACCGCGGTCACCCCGCGCTACGTCACGGGCGTCTCCCCGAAGCGCGAGCTGCCGATCATCTGGCGCATCGCCCGCGGGTCGCTGCGCAACAAGCTGCTCTTCATCCTTCCCGCGGCGCTGCTGCTCAGCGAGTTCCTGCCGTGGCTGCTCACCCCGATCCTCATGGTCGGCGGCACGTACCTCGCGTTCGAGGGCGCCGAGAAGCTGTGGGAGGCGGTGACCGGGCACGGCGGCGCGGAGGTGCCCGTCGCCGCGGAGGAGGACAGCGCCACGGCCGAGAAGCGGCTGATCGGCGCCGCGATCCGCACCGACTTCATCCTGTCGGCCGAGATCATGGTCATCTCGCTCAACGAGGTGGCCGACGAGGGGCTGGCCTCGCGGGCAGCCATCCTCGTGGTCGTCGCGATCCTCATGACCGTGCTCGTGTACGGCGTGGTCGCCGTCATCGTGAAGATGGACGACGTGGGCCTGCGGCTCGCGCAGACCCGGTTCGGCGCGACCGCCGCGCTCGGGCGCGGGCTCGTCGCCGCGATGCCCAAGGTCCTGTCCGTGCTGTCCGTCGTCGGCGTCGTCGCGATGCTGTGGGTCGGCGGGCACATCCTGCTGTCGGGCGTCGACGAGCTCGGCTGGCACTGGCCGCACGACGTGGTGCACCACCTCGAGGAGGCCGCGCACGGCGTGCCAGGGGTCGGCGGGGTCCTGGCATGGCTGGCCGGGACGCTCGCCGCGGCACTGGTCGGGGTGATCGTCGGCGCGGTCGTCGTCGGCGTGGTCCACCTGGTCCACCACGTCCGGGGCGGTCACGACGAGACGGGTCACGGCGGGACGGGTCACGGCGAGACGGGTCACGACGAGACCGCGCACGCGAAGGACGCGCACGAGAAGATCGCGCACGACGAGGGCGCGGTCGACGGTGACGCAGGGACGCCCGCCTGACGCTCAGCGCAGCAGGTCCCGGAGCGTGCGCGCGTTGCGCACCGCGTTCCCGGCGCCGTCGTTGTTGAAGTACGCGAGCACGTCGTGCCCCGCCCGCTGCCACTCGCGCACCCGCTCGGCCCACCACGCGAGGTCCTCGTCGGAGTACGAGCCCGCGTACAGGTGGTGGTGGTCCGGGCCGTGCAGCCGCACGTAGACCAGCGGCGCGGTCGCGCGCAGCACGCACGGCAGCCCCGCGCCGCTGAGCACCACGTAGGCCGCGCGGTGGCGCGCCAGCAGGTCGAACACGTCGTCGACCTGCCAGCTCGCGTGCCGCAGCTCGACCGTGACCTCGACCCAGGGCGGGACCCGCGCGAGGAACCAGTCCAGCCGCGCGTCGTCGCGCTCCTGGTCGGGCGGCAGCTGCACGAGCAGCGCGCCGCGCCGGCCGCGCAGCTCGTGCAGGCCGCGCGTCACCCGGGCCAGCCACGTCTCCGGCCCGTACAGGCGCCGCCCGTGCGTGAGGCCGCGCGGCGCCTTGACCGTCATGCGGAACCCCTCGGGCAGCCGGCGCCGCCAGGAGGCGAACGTCGCGTCGCGCGGCCAGCGGTAGAAGGACGCGTTGAGCTCGACCGTGCCGAACTCCGCGACGTACCGGGGCAGGCGGTCCTGCGGGTGCAGGCCCTGTGGGTACAGCACGTCCGCCCAGTGGTCGTACGACCAGCCGGACGTGCCGACGAGGACGCTCACGCCGTGCACCCCACCGCACGCGCGCGGCGCTCGAGATGCCGGACGGCGCGGCCTCCCGCACGATCGAGGGGACCACACCGGAGGAGGACCAGATGTCGGAGCCGCAGGAGCGCGAGCACCCCGTCGAGCCCGCGGAGGGCGCACCGGAGCCGGGCGAGGACGCGCGCGAACCGGACGAGCGCGAGCACCCGCAGGAGCCCGCCGAGGGGCGCGAGCAGTAGCAGCACGGTGACGATCGTCGCCCGGCGGGGCGCGCCCCGCCAGCGGCGACGACCGCCACCGCGCCCGCGGGCGTCGGCGGTCCGCTCCCCGTGCGCGGCGCGGGTCGGGGTGCGAACGTGGACCGGTGCCGACCACACCCACGCGCCCGAGCAGCGGCCCCACCGGTGCCCCCAACCAGGCCCAGGACCATGCCCCGAACCATGACCCGACCCGTGCCCCGACCCGCGCCTCCGCAGGGCTGAGCCGCACGCTCGTCGTGCACGCCGTGCGGCACGGTGAGAGCGCGGGCAACGTCGCCGCGCGCGACGCCGACCGGCTCGGGCTCGAGCGCCTCGAGATCGAGCACCGCGACGCCGACACCCCGCTGTCGCCGCTCGGTGCCGAGCAGGCCGCCGCACTGGGCGTCGCGCTGCGCGACCTCGACCCGGACGAGCGCCCCGTCGCCGTGTGGAGCTCGCCGTACGTGCGCGCCCGGCAGACCGCGCGGCTCGCGCTCGAGCGGGCCGGCCTCGACCTGCCCGTGCGCACCGACGACCGCCTGCGCGACCGCGAGCTCGGCGTGCTGGACCGGCTGACCCGGCTCGGCGTCGAGCGCCTCCACCCGGAGGAGGACGCCGCCCGCCGGCACCTCGGCAAGCTGTACCACCGGCCCGCCGGCGGCGAGTCGTGGCTCGACGTCGCGCTGCGCCTGCGGTCCTGGGTCGCGGACGTGCGCGACGAGACCGGTCCGCTGCTGGTCGTGACGCACGACGCGGTCGTCGTGCTGCTGCGCTACGTCCTGGAGCAGCTCGACGAGGACGGCGTCATGGAGCTCGTCCGCGAGCACGGCGTGCGCAACGCGTCGCTGACCACCCTCGTGCGGCGCGACGGCTCGTGGAGCGCGGCCCGCTTCGACGAGGTCGAGCACCTGCGGGACGTCGGCGCACCCGTCACGGACCACGCGGGAGAGGTGCGATGAGCGCCCCGACGACGCCGATCGACGCCGCGCTGCTCGCACGCCTGCCGCTGCCCCCGGTGACCGGCGCGAAGGACGCGCGCGGCAGGGTCGTGGTCCTGGGCGGCGCCCGCCCGACCGTGGGGGCGGCGCTGCTCGCGGGGATCGCGACGCTGCGCGTGGGCGCCGGGCGGCTCACGCTCGTGGTCGACGAGGCCGCGGCCACGCCCGCCGCGGTCGCGGTGCTCGAGGCCGGCGTGCTGACGTGGTCCCAGGCACGGGGCTGCGACGACGAGGCGCTCGACGAGCTCGCGGGGGCGGACGCGGTCCTCGTCGGACCCGGCCTCGCGGACCCCGAGCACTCGATGCGCCTGCTGCGCCAGGTGGTCGGGACGACCGAGCCGCACGTCCCGCTGCTGCTCGACGCGTTCGCGCTGGGCGTCCTGGCCGACGCCGACGACCTCCAGGAGCACGTCCGCGGGCGCACGGTCCTGACCCCGAACGGAGCCGAGCTCGACCGCCTGCTCGGCGACGACCGTCCGTCCGACGAGCGCGAGGCCGCCGCGCGGCTGGCGTCCGAGCTCGACGCGGTCGTCGTCGCCGCGAGCGCCGTGGCGACCCCGGCGGGCGACGTCCTGGCGGGCGACGCGGCGACCCCCGGGCTCGGCACGTCCGGCAGCGGGGACGTGCTCGCGGGCGCGGTCGCGGGGCTGCTCGCCGCCGGGATGCCGCGCGTCGACGCGGCCGCGTGGGGCGTCGCGCTGCACACCGGCGCGGGCGCGCGGCTCTCGCACGAGTGCGGTGCGGTGGGCTACCTCGCGCGCGAGGTGGCGGACGCGCTGCCCGCCGTGCGGCAGCGGCTCGCGGCCGCCGCGCACGCCGCAGGCTGAGCCGCAGGCTGAGCCTCGCGCGCTACCCGAGGTCGACGAGCCGGTCCACGCCCGCGATCTCGAGGACCGCGAGCGGCGCGCCCGACGCGCCACGCAGCCGCAGCCGCTCGGGGCGCAGGTACGGCGCGATCCCGACGACGAGACCGAGCACCGCGGAGTCGATGAACGTCGCCTCGGACAGGTCGATCTCCCGCACGCCCCGGCCCGCGAGCATCCGACCGACGCCCGCCTGGTCGACGCCGTGCCGGATGCAGAACCGGTCCACGGTGGAGAAGTCCACGTCGCCCGACACCCGCAGGATCGCCGGCACGCCCGGCTCCAGGTCGATCCGGCCCGGTGGCCGGGGTCGCACGCTCATGAGGTCCTCCGCGGTCCACGGGCTGCCTCCTCGCAGCCTCTGCCGGTAGCCACGTCCGGCACCGGGCGCCGGTGTGCGCGGGCCCCCCGCATCGGGCGGGAGGTCCCAGGGAAACCGTCACACGCCACGGCCCCGCGCGCATCCCCGCGCCGGCCCTGGCCCGCCTAGCCGGCGAGCGGGCGGAGCTGGACCGCGAGGACCGCGATGTCGTCGTCCGGCGGGCCCGCCGTCATACGGCCCAGCAGGTCGTCGACGAGCCGCTCGAGGTCGAGCGCCCCCGCCGGTCCGGACGTGCGCGCGAGCGACACCAGGCGCGTGACCTCGTCGACGAGCCGCGTGAGCCCCCGGCGCAGGTGCTCGCCTCGGCGCTCGACGAGCCCGTCGGTGTACAGCAGCAGGGTCGTGCCTCGGGGCACGCTCGTCGTCCGGTCGGTCCGCGTCGTGCCGGGATCCAGCCCCAGGACGAGCTCGGCGCGCTCGGCCTCGAGCAGGGACACCGAGCCGTCGGGGCGCACGAGGATCGGCGGCAGGTGGCCGGCGTTGGTCCACCGCACCGTGGTGAGCCCGGGGTCCTCGTCGGACGTCTCGAACCGGGCGACGACCGCGGTGGCCATGGCGTCGATACGCAGCGCCGAACTCGCCGACTCCAGCGCGGTGAGCACCTCGGCAGGGGTGCCGCTCGTGGTGTGCGCGATGCCTCGCAGCAGCGTGCGCAGCTGGCTCATGGCCGCAGCGGCGGGAGTGTCGTGACCCATGACGTCGCCGATCGCGACGACCGTGTGCCCCGAGGGCTGCACGAACGCGTCGTACCAGTCCCCGCCGACCTGCGCGGCCTCCGCCGCGGCGACGTAGCGCACGACGACGTCGAGGTCCTCGCTCTGCGCGGGCGCGGACAGCAGCGAGCGTTGCAGCGCGACCGCGATCTCCCGCTGACGCTCGTACAGGCGCGCGTTCTCGAGCGCGAGACCGGCCCGGTCCGCGAGCTGGACGAGCAGCGCGAGGTCCTCGGTGCCGAGGTCGGGCCAGCCTTCGTCGAGGAAGATCGTGATCGCACCCACGGTCCGCCCGCGGGAGCGCATCGGGACCGCGTACGCGGTGCGCGGGGCGAGGTCGCGCAGCACGTCACGCGCGCCGCCCGTCAGCACGCGGGTGATGGACTCGGTCGCGTCCGGCACGACGACGGGCTCGCCCGTGCGCAGCGTGCGGAACAGGTAGGCGTCGGGCGCCAGGGAGTCGATGCGCAGCGACGCGTACCGCGTGACCGTGGCGCGGCGCGTCGGGTCCTCGTGCCACGCGGCGATGTCGCGCAGGTGCCGCTGGTCCTCGGACATCGTCACGAGGCACCAGGACCCGAACGTCGGCACGAGGTGCCGCGCCAGGCGGCGGACCGCCTCCTCGGTCTCGAGCGTCGAGCTGAGGTGGTCGCCGACCTCCGACAGCAGCGCGAGGCGTCGCGACGACGCCTGCTCGAGCTCGCGTGCCGCGCGCGCCTCGTCGAGCGCGTGCCGCCGCTCGGAGATGTCGTCGAAGTACACCGACAGCCCGTCGGGGCCGGGCCACGCCCGGACCTCGTACCAGAGGTCGGGGTCGCGCGACGAGCGGACCTCGAACATGCGCGGGTGGCCGTCCCGCACCGCCCCGCGGTAGCTGTCCTCGACCTCGGTCCCGACGACGAACGGGAACAGCTCCCACAGGGTGCCGCCGACCAGCTCGTCGCGCGGGAACCCGAGCATGCGCTCGCCGGAGGAGTTGACGTACCGGAACCGCCACTCGTCGTCGAGCAGGAAGAACGCGCCCGGCATGGTCTCGAGCACGCGGTCCATGCGTGCCTCGGCGTCGCGCTCGCTCGTCGTGTCGTACGCCGCCCCGAGCAGTCGCGTCGCCCGCCCGTCGGGGCCCGCGAGCGCGACGCCGCGTGCCTTGACCCAACGCACCGCGCCGTCGCCGCGCAGCACGCGGTACTCGGCCTCGTACTGCCCGCAGGTCTCCAGCGCCGCCTCGAGCGCCTCGGCGACGCGCGCGTGGTCGTCGGCGACGACGTGCTCGTAGAACGCCTCGATCGCGCCGCTGAACTGCGCGCGGTCCAGGCCGAACACGGCCAGGAGCTGGTCGTCCCAGTCGAGCCGGCCCGTGCGCAGGTCCCAGTCGAAGCTGCCGACCCCGCCGGCGGTCACCGCGAGCTGCCACCGCAGGCGGTCGGCCTCGTACTGCTGGGTGAGAGCCGCGAGCGCCCGCTCGACCTGGGCTCCTCGGCCGACGGCCCCGATGCTGCCGGTCACGTCGTCGGATGCGGCCGGTTCGGAGCCGACCAGGTCGGGGTCGAGCCTGTCCGTCATCGCGAGCCTTCCGCCGACGTGCGCCGTCGCGGGCAGGATACGGCTGACCGCCCCGCCTTCGCGGAAAGCGTCGCAGGCCACCTCGCACGCGGCCCGAAAGTGGGCCGCCTCCCCGACCGTACGGGGCCGCTGCCCGAGGAGCAAGCGACGAGCGTGCCCGCCGAGATGCGCCGGGCACCGGGCGCCTCGATAGTGGGACCTCCACCGACGCCCGGGAGCCGCCGATCGTCGTCGTCGCGTCGTCCGTCGGCGCGTACGCGGGCGTGGTCGACGACGAGTGCGCGCACGCCGCGTCGTCCACCTGCCCGCCCGGGCCGTGCGCGCCGCGCAGGCCGCCGCCTGGCGCGCTCGGCTCGTCGCGGTCGGCCCGGGCTGGCTCGACATGGCGCTCGAGGCGCCGCTGCTCGACACCGGCCGCGCGAGGGCCGAGCTCGGCTGGCGGCCCGTGCACCAGCCCGCCGCGACGCTCGCGGAGCTGCTCGACGGGCTCGCGAGCGGCACGGGGACGCCCAGCCCGCCGCTGCACGCGCGCCGGTCGCTGCTCGCACACCGCTGAGGCGGGCGCGCGCTCGTCGGACCGTCAGGCCTGAGCGAGCTCGAAGAACGGCGGTGCGTCGGTGAGCTGCGCCGGGCGGACGAACGCGAGGCCGCCACGGTCGAACGCGTCGAACCACTCGCCCCACGTCGCGGGGACCGCGCCGTGACCGCTCGGCCCGCTCGGGAAGATCACCGCCGGGACCGGCGGCTCGTGGCGCCCCAGCGGCGGGACCAGCGCGGGCCGCCCGCCCTGCGCCTCGACCCACGTTCGGATCTCGGCGTGGTCGGTCGTCGTGCGCTTCGCCGCGTCCATGGGGACGCCCTCGAACGTCTCCGCTGTCGGCTCGTGGGAGGGGGTGCGGCGCACGCCCGTAGCGACCCGGGCGACGGTCCTGCCCAGCGGGTCGTCGTGCGGTGCACCGCGGACGAGGGCCAGGTGGCCGCCGAGGTAGCCCCCGACCCCGAGGAACGTGCCACCCGCGAGACCGGCGAGGACCCCCGCGGCACGCCGCCCGCGGCGGCGCAGCACCCATGACGTCGTGTAGCACGCGAGCGCGGCGAGGTTCGCGACGCCGTGCACCACGCCGACGCGCCGCACCGCCGGGTCGCTGCGCTCGCTCGTGCCCCAGTCCGCGAGCCCGGTGAGCGCCGTCGGTGCCGCGGCGAGCACCCCCAGGCCGACGAGACGGTCCGCGGCGCGGCGGCCCGCGACGGGCGCGAGCAGGTCGAGCGTGCTCGCCGAGACCCACAGCCCGATCGGGACGTCGGTGAGCGGCGGGTGCGCGGCGTGCCCGGCGGGGACGCCGCGCAGCACGTCGGACAGCGCACGCGGCCGCAGCACCGCGCGCGCGACGGCCCGCACGAGCACCGCGGGTCCGTCGAGCGCCGACGACTCCTCGACCTTCGTCACGGCGCCGCGCGCCGCCCGCCCGGAGCGGTGCAGCACCTCGTCGCCGTCACCCATGGGCACCTCCTCGCCGTCGGCCTCCGCCCATCCTGCGGGGTGCCACCGGCGTCCGCACCTGCAGGGCGGGTCAGCCCTCGATGCCGGTCGACCCGTGGGACTCCGCCGCGGGCTCGGACTCGGGCGACCCGCGTTCGCGCAGGTGGATCGACAGCACGGCAGGAACTCCGACTGCCCGTTCTCGGAGACGTCGGCCGCGGACGACGACGCGCCCGGCTCGAGGTGCGCCCGCGGCCGGGGCGTCCTATGGTCGGACTGCCGACCGGTCGAGGCGTCATGTCCCGACCGGCCGCTCGCAGGTCCGGGCACGCGACGAGGCGTGCGGGGGCAGGACGCGAAGGGGTGAACGAGCATGCGTGTCGTCCGCGCGGCCGACACCTAGGGCCGCGGCGCCAGGCCGTGACGTGAGTCGCGGCGACCTGAGACCCGCGTCGCGAGCGAGAGGCGAGAGCCCCGCCCAGCCGCCCCGGACGCCCTGTGCGGGCGAGCGAGCCGGCCGCGAGCGGGTCTCTTCCTGTGTGCCGACGACTGCGCCCCGAGCGACGACGAACGCTCGACGTGCCGTTCGCGAGGACGTCTGCCTAGCGTGGAGAGACCCCCACCGACCCCCGAGGGAGCCACGATGAGCGACGAGAACGCCGTCCGACCCGCCCAGCAGCAGGAGCCCCCGGGCCTGACCGGACCCATGGAGCCTCAGCCCGACCACGGCGAGCACAGCTACACGGGGCACGGGCTGCTCACCGGCCGACGCGCGCTCGTCACGGGCGGCGACTCCGGGATCGGCCGGGCGGTGGCGATCGCCTTCGCGCGCGAGGGGGCCGACGTCGCGATCGGGTACCTGGAGGAGGAGCGCGAGGACGCCGAGGAGACCGCGCGCTGGGTGCGCGAGGCGGGGCGCACGTGCGTGCTCGCGCCGGGCGACCTGCGCGACGAGCAGACCGCGCGCGGCGTCGTGCGGACCGCCGTCGACGGGCTCGGCGGGCTCGACGTGCTGGTCAACAACGCGGGCTACCAGATGGCGCGCCGCGAGTCGTTCGACGACGTGACGACGGACGACCTGGACCGGGTCATGAAGACCAACCTGTACGCGCTGTTCTGGGTCACGCAGGAGGCGCTCGCGCACCTGGGCGAGGGCTCCGCGATCGTCAACTGCGCGTCGATCCAGGCGTACCAGCCGTCGCAGTCGCTCGTGGACTACGCCTCGACGAAGGCCGCGATCAACAACATCACCGTGAACCTGGCCGCCGAGCTCGGCGAGCGCGGCATCCGCGTCAACGCCGTGGCGCCGGGCCCGATCTGGACGCCGCTGCAGCCCGCGACGCAGCCGCCCGAGAAGGTCGAGGTGTTCGGTCAGGACACGCCGCTCGGCCGCGCCGGTGAGCCCGCCGAGGTCGCGCACGCGTTCGTGTTCCTCGCGTCGTCGACGACGGCGTCGTACGTGTCGGGGACGGTGCTCGGCGTCACGGGCGGCAAGCCGGTGTTCTGACGGGCGCACCCGGGCGGCGCCGCCGCTCGCCGTGCGGGCCGCCCGGGACGGGTCCACGATCGCTGGATGACCACGCGCCGCTCCCCCGGGCGCGCCGCCGCAGCGCTCGCGTGCTCGCTGCTCGTCGGCGGCTGCGCGTACGGTCCCTCGTCGGCCGACACCTCCGCGGTGCTCACGATGACCGCCGCGCTCGACGAGGCGACGTCGGCCGTCGAGGTCGGCCTGCTCGTCGTCGACCTCGTCGCACGGGACCGCACGACGACGCCCGTCGCGGACGGCACGCTGCGCGACGCGCTCGAGGAGGTCGGCTCCGCGCACCGTTCGCTGGCCGACGCGCTGCCCCCGCTCGACCGGCAGGACTCCCGCGCCCGCGCCCTCGACGCCGTCGCGTCCGCGACGACCGCGCTCGCCACGGCACGCGCGTGGGTCGACGACCTGTCGGCGGGCTCGGCACGGGACGTGGCGGCCGCGCTCACCGACGCCGGCGACGCGATCGACGCCGTCACCACCGACCTCGAGGCGGGCGCGTGAAGAAGTTCCTCGCGGTCGCGCTCGGGATCCTCACCGCCATCGGCGGCTTCGTCGACATCGGGGACCTCGTGACCAACGCCGTGGTCGGCGCGCGGTTCGGGATGTCGCTGGTGTGGGTCGTGCTCGTCGGGGTCGTCGGCATCTGCCTGTTCGCGCAGATGTCCGGGCGGGTCGCCGCGGTGAGCGGGCGCGCGACGTTCGAGATCATCCGCGAGCGCCTCGGCCCGCGCGTGAGCGGCGCGAACCTCGTCGCGTCGTTCCTCGTCACGATGCTCACGCTCACCGCGGAGATCGGCGGCATCGCGCTCGCACTCGAGCTCGCGAGCAGCGTCGAACGGCGGCTGTGGATCCCGTTCGCCGGCCTCGCCGTGTGGCTCGTGCTGTGGCGCGTGAAGTTCTCGGTGCTGGAGAACGTCGCCGGACTCCTCGGGCTCACGCTCGTCGTGTTCGCGGTCGCGCTGTTCCAGCTCGGCCCCGACTGGGGCGAGCTCGTCGAGCAGGCGACGCGGCCCCAGGTACCCGCCGGCGAGCCGGTCCCGACGTACTGGTACTACGCGGTGGCGCTGTTCGGGGCCGCGATGACGCCCTACGAGGTGTTCTTCTTCTCCTCCGGCGCGCGCGAGGAGAGGTGGACCGTCAAGGACCTGTCCGTCTCGCGCGCGAACGTGCTGATCGGGTTCCCGCTCGGCGGGCTCCTGTCCGTCGCGATCGCCGGGTGTGCGGCCGTCGTCCTGCTCCCCCGCGGCATCGACGTCTCCACGCTGTCCGAGATCACGCTGCCCGTCGCGCTCGCGGGCGGCAAGCTGCTGCTCGCGCTCGCGATCCTCGGGATCGTCGCCGCGACGTTCGGCGCCGCGCTCGAGACCGCGCTGTCCACCGGCTACACGCTCGCGCAGTTCTTCGGCTGGTCGTGGGGCAAGTACCACCGGCCCGCGCAGGCCGCGCGGTTCCACACGGCGATGATCGTCGCGGTGCTCGTCGGGACCCTCGTGCTCCTGACGAACGTCGACCCGGTCGCCGTCACCGAGTACTCCGTGGTGTTCTCCGCGGTCGCGCTGCCGCTGACGTACCTGCCGATCCTCGTCGTCGCGAACGACCGCGAGTACATGGGTGAGCACGTCAACGGGCGCGCGACGAACGCGCTCGGACTGGTCTACCTGGTCGTCATCCTCGTCGCGTCGCTCGCGGCGATCCCCCTGATGATCGCGACGGGAGCCGGCGGATGAGCCCACGCCTGCGACGCGGTGAGCGTCCCTTCCCGACCGACGAGCACCTGCCCGAGCCGCCGCGGCCCGCGGGACTCGTGCTCGACGCGCGGCTGCACCTGCTGGACCGGCAGGTCGACGACGTGCACGGCGACCCCGTCGCGACGGTCGACGACGTCGAGCTGGCCGAGCGCGAGGGGCTCGTCGTGGTCACGGACCTGCTGTCCGGCCCCGTGCTCGTGACGCGCATCTTCGGCGGGCGCCCGCCGCGCAGCCGGTGGCACCGCATCGCGTGGCGGCACGTCACCGACGTCGACGTGGTCGTGCGCCTGGGCGTGCGCGGCGAGGAGCTCGACGTGCTGTGGGTCGAGCGGTGGCTGCGCGAGCACGTGATCGGGCGCATCCCGGGAGGTCGCCATGCTCCTGAGTGACCTGCTGGACGCACGGGTGGTCGACGACGCCGGGCGTCCGCTCGGCTTCGTCGTCGACGTGCGGCTGGTGCTCGACGGACCGCCGGACGGCGCGCTCGCGGCCCCGCGCCTGCACGGGCTGCTCGTCTCGCCGCGCACGGGCACGTCGTTCCTCGGCTACGAGCGCACGGACGCGACCGCGCCCGCGGTGCTCGCCGGCTGGTTGCGCCGGCGGCACCGCGGCACGTTCCTCGTGCTGTGGGAGGACGTGCTGTCGGAGGACGTGCTGCGGGAGGACGTCGCCGAGCACGGCAGCGACGACGACGAGCGACCCGTCGTGCTGCGTGCGGGCTACCGCCGCTGGGACCCGGCGCTGCCGGCCCGCCGCGGAGCCTGAACCGTCAGTGCTCGGCGGGCTCGACCGGGGCACCGCCGGGCACGCCCGGGTGACGACGCTCGAGCTTGGCGCCCTCGACGTCCACGTCCGGCATGACGCGGTCGATCCAGCTCGGCAGCCACCACGCCTTGTCGCCGGCCAGGTGCAGCACCGCGGGCATGATCAGCAGGCGCACGACGAACGCGTCGAGCAGCACGCCGAAGGCCAGGGCGAACCCGAGCGGCCGGACGAACGACAGGTGGGAGAACACGAACCCGCCGAACACGGAGATCATGATGATCGCCGCGGCCGTGACCACCGCCCGGCCCGCGTGCAGGCCCTCCATGACCGCGCGCCGCGCGGGCACACCGTGCGCGTACGCCTCGCGCATGCCCGAGGTCAGGAACAGCTGGTAGTCCATCGCGAGGCCGAACAGGATGCCGACCAGCAGCGTGGGCAGGAAGCTCAGCACCGGTCCGGGGTTCGACACGCCGAACGCGTCGGACAGCCAGCCCCACTGGTAGACGGCCGTGACGCCACCCATCGACGCGAACAGCGACAGGACGAACCCGCCGGTCGCGACGACCGGGACGAGGAACGAGCGGAACACCGCGACGAGGATGAAGATCGACAGGCCGATGACGACCGCGAGGTAGACCGGCAGGGCGTCCGCGAGCTTCTCGGAGATGTCGATGTCCGCGCTCGCGCTCCCGGCGACCTGGAACGTGCCGGTGCCGCCGTCGACCTCGAGCGCGCGCAGCGCGTGCACGAGCTCCTCGGTCGACTCGCTGCTCGGCCCCTCGGCCGGGACCACCTGGAACACGAGCACCGTGCGCTCGTCGTCGGTGCCGATCGGCGCGACGGCGACCACGTCCTCGTCGGCCATGAGCTGCGCCCCCACGCGCGCCTGCACCGAGGGGAGCTCGTCCTCGGTGACCGCCTCGGGAAGGTCGGCGACGACGACGAGCGGGCCGTTGACACCCGCGCCGAACGCGTCGGACACCGCGGTGTACGCCCGGTACTGGGTCGACTCGGTGGGCTCGTTCGCGCCCGTGGGCAGGCCGAGACGCATCGACAGCGCGGGCAGCGCGACGACGACGAGCACGCCGACGCCCGCGACGATCGACAGCCACGCGCGGCCGTTGCCCATCGGCTGCGCGATCTCGTGCGCGTCGGGCCGCACCTCGTCGCGGTGCTTCTTCGGCAGGATGCGGCGGCCCAGCAGGCCGAGCATCGCCGGGGTGAGCGTGACCGCGACGAGGACGGCGACGAGGATGCTCGCGGCCGCGACCGTACCCATGAGGCCGAGGAAGTCGATGCCCGTGAGGTTCAGGCCGAGCAGCGCGATGAGCACCGTGGTCCCGGCGAACACCACGGCGTTGCCGGACGTGCCGTTGGCGAGCCCGATCGACTCGCGCACGTCCATGCCGATCCGCAGCTGCCGGCGGTGCCGGTTGAGGATGAACAGCGTGTAGTCGATGCCGACCGCGAGGCCGAGCATCGCGCCCAGGACGGGCGTCACGGACGTCATCTCGACCGCGCCGGAGAACGCCATCGCGCCGGCCGCCGCGACGCCCACGCCGACGAGCGCGTTGAGCAGCGGCAGGCCCGCGGCGACGAGCGTGCCGAGCATGACGACGAGCACGATGCCCGCGACGAGCACGCCGAGCGCCTCCGCGGCGCCGCCGAGCTGGATCGAGCCCTGCGCGATCTCGGTGGAGAAGTCCGCCTCGACGCCCTGCGGCAGGCCGTCCTCGACGATGTCGACGACCGCCTCCTTGGTCTCGTCGGGGACCTCGTGCTGCGGCAGCGCGAACGCGACGGTGCCGACCGCGGTCGAGCCGTCGGTCGAGACCATCCGGATCTCGGCGGCCATGTCGAGCAGGGCCTGCGCGTCCGCGAGCCGCGGGGCGGTCGCCTCGAGCTCGGCCTGGCCCGCCTCGAGCTGGGCGCGCTGCTCGTCGACCGTGGCCTGCTGCGCGTCGAGCGCCGCCTTCTGGGCGTCGAGCTCGGCCTGCGCGGCCTGCGTCTGGGGGTTCTCGCCGACCTGCGCGACGGTCGCATCGAGCTCGGCCTGCGCGGCGTCGAGCTGCGCGCGGCCCGCGTCGAGCTGCGCCTGGCCGTCGTCGAGCTGCTGCCGGCCCGCGTCGAGCTCCGCCTGACCGGCGGCGAGCTGGTCCTGGCCCTCGGTGACCTGCTGGGCGGCCTCGGCGCGCTCGGCCTCGGTCGCGAACGGGTCGACGACCTGCACGACACCGTCGACCTCGCCGGCCTTCGCGAGCGCGGCGCCGATCGCCTGCTGCTGCTCGTCGGTCATCGCCGACCCGTCGCTCGTCGTGTAGACGACGCGGCCCGTCCCACCGCTCGCCGAGGGCAGCTCCTTCGCGAGCCGGTCGGTGACCTCGGCGGTCGGGGTGCCGGGGATCGAGATCGCCTCGGTCAGCGTCCCGCCGAACGTGAGGAACGCGCCGACCGCGAGCGCAAGCGCGGCGACCCACGCGCCGACGACGAGCCAGGCGCGGCGCGCCGCGAACATGCCGATCCGGTAGAGCAGCTCTGCCATGAGAAGGGGTGTCCTCCCGCCGGCTCGGCCGGCTGGTCGTCGCGTGCGGCGTCTGCGCCTGCACGTCTTTCCAGGTCGGCATCGTAGGCACACAAGTTGATGCGGGTCATCCGCTTGGCTCCCCGTTGCGCGTGTGAAGTTGATCTCACGTATCCGCTTGCGGGCTACCCTGTCCGGATGGACGAGCGGCAGGAGACCCCGAACGGCGCCGCGCACCGGGCTCCCCTGCGCCGCGACGCCGAGCGCAACCGTGAGCGCATCATCGCCGCGGCCTGCCAGCTCTACGCCGAGCACGGCCTCGGCGTCGGGTTCAACGAGGTCGCGCACCGCGCGGGCGTCGGCGTCGGCACCGTCTACCGCCGGTTCGCCGACCGCCGCGAGCTGCTCCAGGCCGCGCTCGCCGAGCCGCTGCAGGAGCTCTACGCGGTCGCGCGCGCGGCCGCCGCGACGCCCCGCGCCTGGGACGGCCTGACGCTGCTCGTCACGGGCGTCACCGACCTGCTGGTCGAGAACATCGGCCTGCGCGACGCCGCGCTCGGCGGCTACGAGGACCTCGTCCCGCAGGTCACCGGAGGCATCCCCGAGCTCCTCGACGGCCTGTTCGAGCGTGCGCGCGAGCAGGGCGACGTGCGCGAGGGCGTCGACGGGCACGACGTCCTCGTGATGCTCTGGATGGTCACCGAGCTCGCCAAGCACGCGGCCGACGTCCGGCCCGACGCGTACCGGCGCTACACGACCGCGCTGCTGGACGGCCTGCGCGCCTCGTCGAGCCGCGCGCCGCTGCCCGACCCTCTGCACGACGACGAGGTCGCCGCGATCTCCCGCCGGTGGGCGGACGCCTCGAGCCGCGCCCGGACACCCTGACAGGCCCGTCGGGGGAAAACCCCCGACGTGCAGGGTCCCCCCCTGCGAGGATGCCCCGCGTGCTGCTCACGCTGACGACCACCCGACCGGACGCCGCCACACCGGCGTCCGACCTCGGCTACCTGCTGCACAAGCACCCCGCGCGCGTGCAGACGTTCGACGGCGGCGCGGTGCACGTGCTGTACCCCGAGTCCGACGACGAGCGCTGCACCGTCGCGCTCGTGCTCGAGCTCGACCCCGTCGCGCTGGTGCGCGGCACGGGCGGGCACGAGCCGTTCGTGCTCGCCCAGTACGTCAACGACCGCCCCTACACGGCGTCGTCGCAGCTCGTCGTCGCGATGGGGCGCACGTTCCGCTCCGCGCTCGCCGGCCGGTGCGACACGCGTCCCGACCTCGTCGACCGACGGTGGCCGCTCGAGGTCCACGTGCCCGTGGTCGGCTGCACCGGTGGTCCCGCGACCGCGCACCGCCTGCTCGCCCCGCTCGGCTGGGACGTCCAGGCGACGCCCCTCCCGCTCGACCCGCAGGTCCCCGCCTGGGGCGACTCGCGGTACGTCGACCTGCGCCTGCGGGGGACGCACCGCCTCGCGGACGCCCTGCGCCACCTGTACGTCCTGCTGCCCGCGCTCGACGGGTCGAAGCACTACTGGGTCGACGAGGGCGAGGTCGACAAGCTGCTGCGCGCCGGGGGCGACTGGCTCGCGGCGCACCCCGCGCGCGACGAGATCGCCCGCCGCTACCTGGCCCGCAGCCGCGCGCTGGCGGCGTCCGCGCTCGATCGGCTCACCGAGGCCGACGGTCCGGTCGCGGGCGACGACGAGCCCGACGAGGAGGCGACGTCGCCCGTGCCGGACCGGGACGTGCCGCTCGTCCAGCAGCGGCACGAGGCGGTGCTGGCGGCGCTGCGGGAGTCGGGCGCACGCACCGTCGTCGACCTCGGGTGCGGCGAGGGCGCGCTCGTCGGACGACTGCTCGCCGAGGGCTACGAACGCGTGCTCGGGACGGATGTGTCGCTGCGCGCGCTGGCGGCCGCGCGCCGCCGCCTGCACCTCGACACCCTGCCCGAGCGGGCCCGCTCGCGCGTCGAGCTCGTGCAGTCCTCGGTCACCTCCAGCGACGCGCGGGTCGCAGGGTTCGACGCCGCCGTGCTCATGGAGGTCGTCGAGCACCTCGACCTCGCGCGGCTCGGCGCGATGGAGCGTGCCGTCCTCGGCATCGCGCGGCCGCGCACGCTCGTCGTGACGACGCCGAACGCCGAGCACAACGTGCGGTACCCCAGGCTCGCGGCGGGCGCGCTGCGTCACCACGACCACCGCTTCGAGTGGACGCGCGCGCAGTTCCGCGCGTGGGCGCAGCAGGCGGCGGCCGCGCACGGGTACACCGTGTCGTTCGCGCCCGTGGGGCCCGACGACCCCGACGTCGGACCGCCGACCCAGCTCGCGGTGCTCCGCGGGCGGGACGAGGCAGGCCCGTCGAGCACCACCTCGAGCACCACGACCGGCACGGAGGCAGACCGCTGATGACCACGCTCGACGTCCCCGCGCTCTCCCTCGTCGTGCTCGTCGGCGCGTCCGGGTCGGGCAAGTCGACGTTCGCCGCGCGGCACTTCGGGCCGTTCGAGACGCTCTCGTCGGACTGGTGCCGCGGCGTGGTCTCGAACGACCCGGACGACCAGTCCGCGACGGCCGCCGCGTTCGACCTCCTGCACCACGCGGCAGGTCTGCGGCTGCGCGCCGGCCTGCTCACGGTGGTCGACGCGACGAACGTCCAGCCGCACGCGCGTCGCTCGCTCGTCGAGCTGGCCCGAGCGCACGACGTGCTGCCCGTCGCGATCGTCCTCGACCCCCCGCACGAGGTGTGCGTTGAGCGCAACGCGGCCCGCACGGACCGGTCGGTCCCGGAGCGAGTCGTCACGCGCCACCGGGACCAGCTCCGGCGTTCGCTGCGCGGCCTGAGCCGCGAGGGCTTCCGCACCGTGCACGTGCTGCGCGGGGTCGAGGAGATCGACGCCGCGACGGTCGTGCGCTGCCCGCTGCGCAGCGACCGCCGGGGTGAGACGGGTCCGTTCGACGTGATCGGCGACGTGCACGGCTGCCGCAGCGAGCTCGAGACGCTGCTCGGCCGGCTCGGCTACCGGCTCGTCCTGGACGACCGGGCGCGACCGGTGGACGCGGTGCACCCCGAGGGGCGGCGCGCGCTGTTCCTCGGGGACCTGGTGGACCGCGGCCCGGACTCCGCGGGCGTGCTGCGCCTCGTCATGGGCATGGTCGCGGCGGGGCACGCCCTGGCCGTGCCGGGCAACCACGAGGCCAAGCTCGTGCGCGCGCTCGACGGGCGCCCGGTGCAGACCGCGCACGGGCTGGCCGGCACGCTCGCGCAGCTCACGGCCGAGCCGGAGGAGTTCCGCCGCCAGGTGCGGGACTTCTGCGACGGGCTCGTCGCGCACCTCGTGCTCGACGAGGGCCGGCTCGTCGTCGCGCACGCAGGTCTCAAGGAGGAGCTCCACAACCGGGCGTCGGGCCGGGTGCGCGCGTTCGCGCTGTACGGCGACACGACCGGCGAGAGCGACGAGTACGGGCTGCCGGTCCGCCTGCCCTGGGCGCAGGACTACCGCGGCACCGCGACGGTGCTGTACGGCCACACCCCGACGGCCGACGCGGTCTGGGTGAACAACACGATGTGCCTCGACACGGGTTGCGTGTTCGGGGGCCGGCTCAGCGCGCTGCGCTACCCGGAGAAGGAGGTCGTCCAGGTACCGGCCGAACAGGTGTGGTGCGAGCCGGCGCGTCCGTTCCTCGTGGCCGGCCCGGCTGCGGAGGCGACCCGCGACCCCGACGTGCTGGACGTGTCCGACGTCCTCGGCAGGCGTGTCGTCGAGACCGCTCTCGCCGGTCGCGTGACCGTCGGCGAGGAGAACGCCGCCGCGGCGTTCGAGGTGATGAGCCGGTTCGCCGTCGACCCGCGCCACCTGCTGTACCTGCCGCCGACGATGTCGCCCTGCGCGACCGCGCCCGAGGGCAGCGACCTCCTCGAGCACCCCGCGCAGGCGTTCGCGCAGTACGCGTCCGACGGCGTCGACCGCGTGGTGTGCGAGGAGAAGCACATGGGCTCGCGCGCGGTGGTGCTCGTGTGCCGGACGGCCGAGGCGGCGGGCGGTCGGTTCCGCCTGCCCTCCGGCCGCACGGGCGTCGTGCACACGCGCACGGGGCGCCCGTTCTTCGACGACGGCCGCACCGAGGAGCTGCTCGACGTCGTCCGCAGCGCGGCCGACGAGGCCGGCGTCTGGGCATCGCTGGGCACCCTGCTCCCCGGCGACGACCCGGGGCCCGCCGACTGGCTCCTGCTCGACGCCGAGCTCCTCCCCTGGTCGCTCAAGGCGGGCGACCTGCTGCGTGAGCAGTACGCCGCGGTCGGGGCGGCCGCGCGCGCCTCGACGCGTGCCACGGTCGAGGCCCTGACCGCGGCCGCCGCGCGCGGGCTCGACGTGTCCGAGCTGCTGGCACGCACCGCACGGCGCGCTGCTGACGCGGACGCGTTCACCGCCGCGTACCGCCCGTACGTCTGGGAGACCGACGGCCTGCGCGGCGTGCGCCTCGCACCGTTCCAGGTGCTGGCCGCGGGCCGCACCGCGGGCGGCGCGACGTTCGAGCAGCGCGACCACCTGTGGCACCTCGGCGTCGCGGACGCGCTCGTCGCGGCGGACGCTCGCGACGTGCTGCTGACCACGCGCCGGCTCGTCGTCGACCCCGCGGACCCCGACGGCGTCGCGGCCGGGACGCGGTGGTGGACGGAGCTGACCGCGGCGGGCGGCGAGGGCATGGTCGTCAAGCCGCTCGCCAACCTCGTACGCGGCAGGCGGGGCGTGGTGCAGCCGGGCATCAAGGTGCGTGGCCGCGAGTACCTGCGGATCATCTACGGCCCGGAGTACCCGGCGCCCGCGAACCTCGAGCGGCTGCGGTCGCGCAACCTGGGCCGCAAGCGTGCGCTCGCGCTGCGCGAGTACGCGCTCGGCGTCGAGGCGCTGCACCGCGTCGTCGCCGACGAGCCGCTGTGGCGCGTGCACGAGGCGGTCTTCGCGGTCCTCGCCCTGGAGTCGGAGCCGGTCGACCCGCGGTTGTGACGGTCCGCCCCGAGCCGGGCGGTCGTGCGTTCGCAGGTCAGGAGGCGCAGGTCAGGAGGGTGCCGGGCCGGAGGACTCGCGGACGACGAGGTGGGTGGGCAGCTCGACGGGGGCCCCGACACGCGGGTGGACCGGGTCGAGCGACGCGAGCAGGAGCTCAGCGGCGTGGTGGCCGGCCTTCTCGAGCGGGGCGCGGACGGTGGTGAGCGAGGGGCGCACGAGGTCGGCGCCGAACACGTCGTCGCAGCCGATGACGCTCACCTCGTCGGGCACGCGCACGCCGCGGTCCTCGAGGCGCTCGAGCACGCCGAACGCGAGCAGGTCGTTGAACGCGAGCACGGCGGTGGCACCGGACCGGACGACGGCGTCGGCGGCCGCGGGTCCGGCCTCGCGCTGGGGGGCGTAGGGGCCGAGCGCGACGAGCTCGACGCCGAGCCGCCCGGCGGTGTCGGTGAGCGCGGCGCGGCGCCGCCCGTCGGACCAGGAGGTGCGCGGGCCGCCCGCGTACGCGACGCGCCGGTGGCCGAGCGACGCGAGGTGCTCGAGCGCCTGCACGGCACCGCCGGGGGTGTCGATGACGACGCTCGGGCTGTCCAGCGCGGGGAACGTGCGGTTGAGCGTGACGAGCGGGACGTCGGCCGACCAGCGGACGAGGCTGTCGTCGTCGAGACGCGAGGCGGCGAGGATGACGCCGTCGACGGACCGGCGCAGCGAGCGCAGCGCGCGCTCCTCGGCCTCGACGGACTCCTCGGTATCGACGAGCACGTGGGCATAGCCGCCCTCGCGCAGGCGCGACTGGGTGCCGCGGATGACCCCGAAGAAGAACGGGTTGGTGATGTCGGGGACGACGAGCGCGACGGTCCAGGTGCGCCCGGAGCTGAGCGCGCGTCCGGCGGCGGACGCGGAGTAGCCGAGCTCGCGCGCGGCGTCGAGGACGCGCTGGGCGGTCGCCTCGCTGACGCGGCCGGGCTTGGTGAGCGCGCGTGACGCGGTCGACACGGCCACGCCGCTGCGCTCGGCCACGTCGCGGAGCGTCGCTGCTCGTTCTGCCACCTCGGGTGCCTCCGGACTGCGGGGACGGGGGTCTGCCGCGGCTCATCCTCGCAGCCGTCCGCCCGCCTGGGCAACTGTGCGCAAACGATTGCCAAAGGGTGAAAGGGCTGGTTATGGTCGCGGGGTCACACACGTGCGGCACCGGCGCCGCCGACCGAGGAGAGCCCCGACGTGAGCACGACCCCGCTCGCCGAGCCCATCGCCTGCCCCGAGCCCGCCGAGCGCGACGCGATCGCGCGCGCCGAGGTGCTCGTGACGAGCCCGGACCGCAACTTCGTCACGCTGCGCCTCACGACGGGCGACGGGGTCGTCGGCCTCGGCGACGCGACCCTCAACGGCCGCGAGCTCGCCGTCGCGAGCTACCTCGGCGACCACGTCGTCCCGCTCCTGCTGGGCCGGGACGCCCAGCGCATCGAGGACACGTGGCAGTTCCTCTACCGCTCGGCGTACTGGCGCCGCGGGCCGGTGACGATGGCGGCCATCGCAGCGGTCGACACCGCGCTGTGGGACATCAAGGCGCGCCGCGCCGGCATGCCGCTGTACCAGCTGCTGGGCGGGGCGAGCCGCGGCGGCCTGCTCGCGTACGGCCACGCGTCGGGCCACGACGTGCCCGCGCTCCTGGACTCGGTGCGCCGCCATCTCGACGAGGGCTTCCGCGCCATCCGCGTGCAGACGTCCGTGCCGGGTGTGCGCACGGTGTACGGCGTCGCGAGCCAGCCGACGACGAGCGGCACGCGCTACGACTACGAGCCCGCGCAGCGCGCGATCGTCCCCGCCGAGGAGGACTGGGACACGCGCGCCTACCTGCGTCACATCCCGGGCGTGTTCGAGGCGGTCCGCAACGAGTTCGGCCCGGCGCTGCCGCTGCTGCACGACGGCCACCACCGCATGCGTCCGATCGAGGCCGCGCGGCTCGGCAAGGCGCTCGAGCCGTACGACCTGTTCTGGCTCGAGGACTGCACGCCCGCCGAGAACCAGGAGGCGCTGCGCCTCGTCCGGCAGCACACCACCACGCCGCTCGCGATCGGCGAGGTCTTCAACACGGTCTGGGACTACCAGATGCTCCTGCGCGAGCAGCTCATCGACTACGTGCGCGGCTCCGTGACCCACACCGGCGGCGTCACAGCGCTGCGCAAGATCGCCGACCAGGCCGCGACCTACCAGATCCGCACCGGGTTCCACGGGCCCACGGACATCTCCCCCGTCGGTATGGCCGCAGCCCTGCACCTGGGCCTGGCGATCCACAACTTCGGCATCCAGGAGCTCATGCCGCACTCCGCGCGCACACGCGAGGTGTTCCGCACGTCGTACACGTTCACGGGCGGCTACCTGCACCCGGGCGACGAGCCGGGGCTCGGCGTCGGGTACGACGACGAGGCCGCCGCCGCCCACCCGTACGAGCCGGCCTACCTGCCGTTCACGCGCCTGCACGACGGCACGATCCACGACTGGTGACCATGACGACGACGAGCGGCTCGACCGGCACGGCGACCTCCACCTGGCACGCCGCCTGGCTGCCCGACGAGGTGCTGCGCCCACCCGGGCGGCGTCGCGTGCGCCTGCTGGCGACGGGCGACGACCCGGTCCTGTCCACCCTGCGCGACGAGGTCGCGCGGGCCACCCGTCTCCACGGCGGCGCCGTGGTCGACGACGAGCGCACCCACCTGGTCCTCGCGCTCGCGTCCGAGGCGCGCGTCCTGCCTGCGTGGCGCACCGCGGCAGGACGCGCGCTGGACCTGGCCCGACGACCCGGGCTCGACGGCGAGCTCGGGCGCCAGGGGTTCGTCGTGGCGCGGGTCGACGACTCGCTCGTCGTCGTCGCGGCGACTCCCGTCGGTCTGCTGGCGGGCTGGCACCACCTGCTGCGCAGCGGCGAGCAGGTGTTCGACGGGGCTTCCGGGCTCGTCGAGCACCTGCCCGCCGTCGCGGTCCGCAAGCTCGACCACTGGGACAACCTCGCCGCGGACTCCCCCATGGGCCCGGTCGAGCGCGGCTACGCGGGCGCCTCCCTGTGGTTCGCCGACGGCCGCGTGCGCGACGACCTCACCCGCGTGGCCGACTACGCGCGCCTGCTCGCGCACGTCGGCGTCAACGCGGTGTGCCTGAACAACGTCAACGTGCACGAGCGCGAGTCGGCGCTGCTGACCACGGGGCTGGACCAGGTCGCGCGGCTCGCCTCGGTGTTCCGTGCGCAGGGCGTCCGCACGTACCTCGCGGTGGACTTCGCGGCGCCCCTCACGTCGGGGGCGCTGACGACGAGCGACCCCCTCGACGACGACGTGCGCGCCTGGTGGCGGCGCGCCACCGCCGCGGTCTACGCCGCCGTCCCGGACTTCGGCGGCTTCGTCGTGAAGGCGGACTCCGAGGGCCGGCCCGGGCCGTTCGCGTACGGCCGCACGCACGCCGACGGGGCGAACCTCCTGGCCCGCGCCCTCGCGCCCCACGGCGGCACGGTGTTCTGGCGCGCGTTCGTCTACGACCACCGCCAGGACTGGCGCGACCGGTCCACCGACCGGGCCCGCGCGGCGTACGACCACTTCACGCCGCTCGACGGCGAGTTCGACGCGAACGTCGTCGTGCAGGTCAAGCTCGGCCCGATCGACTTCCAGGTGCGCGAGCCGGTGTCCCCGCTGCTGGCCGCGATGCCCCGCACGCGCCTGGCGATGGAGCTCCAGGTCACCCAGGAGTACACGGGCCAGCAGCAGCACGCGTGCTACCTCGCCCCGCTGTGGCGCGAGGCGCTCGACTTCCGCCCGTGGGGCCCGCTCGACCTCGCGGAGCCGGGCCGCACCGTCGCGGACGTCCTGCGGGGCGCTGACGACCTGCCCGGAGCGCTGACCGCGGTGTCCAACGTCGGCGACGACCCGTTCTGGACCGGCCACCCCCTCGCGCAGGCCAACCTCTACGCGTACGGCCGCCTCGCGTGGGACCCGACCCTCGACCCGTCGGCGCTGCTCGACGAGTGGCTCGGCCTCACGTTCCCCGGCGCCGACGAGCGCGTGGCCGCGACCGTGCACGCGGTCCTCGACGACTCGTGGCACGTGTACGAGAGCTACACCGCGCCGCTCGGCGTGGGTTTCATGGTGAAGCCGGGCCACCACTACGGCCCCGACGTCGACGGGTACGAGTACACCCCGTGGGGCACCTACCACTTCGCCGACCGCGACGGCATCGGCGTCGACCGCACCCGCGCTACCGGCACGGGCTTCACCGGCCAGTACCCCGCGCCATGGCGCGACGTGTACGAGTCCCCCGACACCTGCCCCGACGCGCTCCTGCTGTTCTTCCACCACGTGCCGTACACGCACGTCCTGCACTCCGGCTCGACGGTCGTCCAGCACGTGTACGACACGCACGTCGCGGGCGCCGAGGCGACCGAGCGCATGCGCGAGGCGTGGCGCTCGGTGCGCGGCCTGGTCCCCGACGACGTGTTCGACCGCGTGGCGTCCCGCCTCGACGAGCAGGTCCGCTCGGCCGCCGAGTGGCGCGACCAGGTCAACACCTACTTCCTCCGCAAGTCCGGCATCCCCGACCCCGCCGACCGCGTCATCCCCTGACCCGGTCCCAGACCGGTCCCCCGTGCCCAGCGCGCACGTTCCGGACCGAGTGCGGGCGTGCGGCGTGCGCACTCGGTCAGGAACGTCAGCAGTCGGCGGGGTGGGGGCTGGTGAAGCGGGTGGTGACGTCTGCGATCACCGGGGTCGCGGTGCGGGTCAGAGAGGCGATCGCGAGGGTGGCGAGGGCCAGGAGGAGGCGGTCGGTGGTGACGATCGCCAGGGTCGCGCCCAGGACGACGAGCGTGAGGTTGCCGAGCGCCGCGACGGGCCGCGCGGCGAGGTAGTACGCCGCGAGGCGCACCACGTCGCGGGTGCGGAACGCGAACAGCGCCGAGAGCACGAGCGCGTTGCCGGCCCACACGAGCAGCGCGACGGCCACGACGAGCGACGCGATCGCCCACACCTGCCCGACGACGGCGCCGGCGTGCAGGACGTTCACGGCCAGGAGCGCGAGCACGACGAGCGTCGGCACCCACCACGCGAGCACGTCGCGCCACGACAGGCGGTAGCCGCGCCAGAACCGCGACGCGGGTGCGAGGTCGCGCTGGTCGGGGGTCGCGACGAGGTAGGCGCGCCACGCGTACGTCGCGGCGCCCAGCGCCGGGCCGAGCGGGACGAGGCACAGCGCGGCGAGCGGCACGTCGGAGACCGAGCGGTCGAGGAGGAACAGCGCCAGCAGCCCGGGCAGGGACGTGAGCAGGATCAGCAGCTCGATCACCAACGCCCAGTACACCGTCGCCGACCATCGCGACAGCGGCCCGCGACCGATCTCGGAGGCCGGAGCGCTGCGGTCCGTCACGGTCACGGTCCCTCCCACGAGAGTGCCGGCGGCGGCCCGGGGCACGCACCCGGACCGCCGCCGGACGTCATCAGCCCTGCGCGCGCTCGAGCGCCGTGTTGAACGTGGCCACGTACTGGTCCATGTTCAGGCCCTTGAGCTCGCTGACGAACGCGTCCCACTCGGACATGGGCCGCTTGCCGAGGATGAACGCGGCCGTGGCCTGCGTGACGGCGTCGTTGAGCGACGTCTGCCACAGGTTCACCTGCTCCTGCTCCATCTCCTCGAGCGGCGCGGCCGGCGCGAGCGGCAGCTCGGTCTTGGTCGACATCTCCTCGACGAACTGCTTGACCTCGTCGGACGACGTGGACGCGACGAGCTCGTCGGACGAGCCGTTGGTGAACATGAACACGCCGTTGCTGAACCCGAAGTCCGCGTTGAGCAGCTTCGGAGCGCCCGGGTTCAGGCCGTTCCAGTCGACGTCCTCGGCGATGGTGCGGACGTCGCCGTCCTTCGTGTACGTCGTGCCCTCGACGCCCCACTTGGCGAACTCGATGCCCTCGTCCGAGTAGTACAGCCAGTCGGCGAACTGCAGCAGCGCGAGGAAGTTCGGGTTCTCCGCCGCCTTCGCCGACAGCATGAAGCCCGGCCCGGTGCGGCTGCCCGCCGCGACGTTGTCACCCGCGGGGCCCGACGGCACGCGCAGCAGCCGCAGGGTGGCGTCCGTGCCCGCGTCCGCGAACGACGTGCGGTACGTGGTGATCTCCTGCGTGTTCCCGGAGATCGTCAGCGACTCGCCGGACGTGAACTTCTGGATCGCGGTCTCGTCGTCCTGCGTCACCGACTCCGGGTCGAGCAGCCCGTCCGCGACGAGGCCCGCGAAGTACTCCACGAGCTGCTTGTAGCCCTCGGTCGCCGGGGCGTACTCGTAGGTGCCGGACGCCTCGTCGTACCACAGGCCGTTGCCGAAGCCCCAGCCGGCGACCGTGCCGAAGTTGGGCGCGGCGATCTGCAGCGTCGCGCCGAGCGGCACGTTGTTCGTCGTCGACCAACGGTCCGACATGGGCCACAGGTCGGGGTTCTTCTCCTTGAGCGTCGCGAGGTCCGCCTTGAAGTCGTCCCAGGTCTCGGGCGCGTCGGTGATCCCCGCGGCGTCCCACTGGTCCTGCCGCGTGACGATCGAGTACTGCGGCTGCGGCGACTCGTACAGGCCGGGGAGCATGTAGTACTTGCCGTCCACCTGACGCAGGTTCTCGATGGCCTGCTCGAGGCCCCAGTCGGCGACCTTCTTCTGGAAGTTCGGCATGTACTGCACGTAGTCGCTGATGGGCAGCAGCGCGCCGCCCGCGACGAACTGCGTCTCCTGGCCCGGGTACGTCACCGGGATCAGGTCGGGCGCGTCGCCCGCCGAGATGATGAGCGACTTCTTCGCGTCCCAGTCGGACAGCGGCGCGCTCGTGATGTCGAACGACACCTGGTTGTTCGCCGCGAGCTCGCTGAAGATCAGCCAGTCCTTCTTCAGCGGGTAGTTCGGGTGGTCGCGGTACAGCAGGGAGAACGTCACCGGCTCGGTCGCGACGAACGTCGTGCCGGCCTCGAAGTCCGGCATCGCACCGACGCTGTGCGCCTCGTCGATCGTCACACCGCTGCTCGTCGGCTGCTCGCCGCCGGTGGCCTGGGGCTCGGGGTCGTCCGACGAGCACGCGGTGGTGAGCGTCAGCACGAGCGCGGCCGCGGACCCGAACGCGACTACGCTCTTCTTCGTCGATCTCATGACCTTCTCCTTCTCCGGTGGAACTTCGTCGTCCTGCTCGGTGCTGGAAATGCGAACGGGGTCGATAGGGCGCACGCCGGGATGACGGCCCGGCGTGCGCCCGCTCGTCATTGCTTGACCGCGCCGAGCATGACGCCCGACACGAAGTACCTCTGGATGAACGGGTAGAGGCACACGATCGGCAGGACCGTGAGCAGCATCGTCACGGACTGCACGTTGGAGGCGATCTGCGTCGCGTTGTCGAGGTTCCCGCCGGTCACCGTGGTCCCGGACGTCACGCCCGCCATGAGGTTGCGCAGGTACACCGTGACCGGGTAGTTGTGCGGGTCCGTCATGTAGAGGTAGGCGGAGAACCAGCTGTTCCAGAACGCCACGGCGTAGAACAGCACCATGGTCGCGAGCACGGCCTTCGACAGCGGGATCACGATCCGGAAGAAGATGCCGTACGTCGACATGCCGTCGATCGCGGCGGCCTCCTCGAGCTCGTCGGGGAAGTTCTCGAAGAACGACTTCATGACGAGCAGGTTGAACACGCTGATCGCGTTCGGGAGCACGATCGCCCAGATCGTGTCCTTGAACCCGAGGGTGTTGATGAGGACGTAGTTCGGGATCAGGCCGCCGTTGAAGAACATCGTGAGCACGGCGACGCCGATGAAGAACGTGCGGCCCTTGAGGTGCTTCTTCGACAGCGCGTACGCGTACGTCGTCGTGAGCGCCATGGCGATCACGGTGCCGACGACCGTGTAGACGACCGTGTTCTTGTAGTTGACCCAGAACATGTCGTCCGACAGCACGACGTGGAACGTCGTGAGGTTGAACCCACGCGGGACCAGGTTGACCTGGCCCGAGTTGATGTAGCCCTCGGAGCTGAACGCCTGCGCGACGATGTTGACGAACGGGTACAGCACGAGCGCGCACATCGCGAGCAGAAGCGCGGCGTTGACGACGCGGAACGCGGTGTAGCCCGCGGAGTCGCGGGGCCGCACGCCGCGGGTCATGACGACGCGCGGGCGGGTCGGGTCGACCTCGGGCGAGGTCACGTCGGTCACCACAGCGAGGCCCCCACGGTGCGCTTGGAGATGGCGTTGGCCGACAGGATCAGCGTGAGGCCGATCAACGCCTCGAACAGCCCGATGGCGGTCGCGTAGGACACGCTGTTCGAGACGATGCCGACGCGGTACAGGTACGTCGAGATCACGTCGGCCGTCGAGTAGATGACGGGGTTCTGCAGCAGCAGGACCTTCTCGAATCCCACGGCCATGAACGAGCCGATGTTGAGGATGAGCAGCACGATCATGGTGGGGCGGATGCCCGGCAGCGTGATGTGCCAGGTCTGCCGCCACCGGTTGGCGCCGTCGATGCGCGCGGCCTCGTAGAGCTGCTCGTCGATCGTCGTGAGGGCCGCGAGGTAGAGGATCGTCCCCCACCCGACGGTCTGCCAGACCTCGGACGTCAGGTAGATCGGCCGGAACCAGTCGGGGTCCTGGAAGAACGCGATCGCGTTCCCGCCGAGCGACGTGATGACCTGGTTGACCGTGCCCTTGGCCGCGGTGAGCTGGAAGACCATGCCGGCGACGATGACGATCGACATGAAGTGCGGCAGGTAGCTGATCGTCTGCACGGTCCGCTTGAACCGCCGCGAGCGCAGCTCGTTGAGCATGAGCGCGAGCACGATCGGCAGCGGGAACACCACGACGAGCGTGAGGCCGCCGAGGATCACGGTGTTCCAGAACGCCGACCAGAACGCGGGGTCCTGGATGAACATCCGCACGTAGTACAGGCCCACCCACTCGTCGCCGAAGATGCTCGAGCCGGGCCGGAAGCGCCGGAACGCGACGACGTTGCCGAGGATCGGCAGGTACCGGAACACCGCGAAGAAGATCAGCGGGAGCACCAGGAACGAGTACAGCCGCCAGTCCCGCGCGAGCGCCTGGCGCCACGTGCGGCGGACCGGCCGGTCGAGGCGGGGCGTCGAGCGCGTGCTCGGCCGCGCCGACGGCACGGGCGGCTCGACGACGCTCGTCGCGCCTGCGGTGTCGCTGGCCATGGGGCGAAGCTCCTCTCACCTCGTCGTGAGCCGGCAGGTCCCGTGTCGCCGGTCGGTGTGCCGCTGGTGCCCGGGCGGGCACCTCCGCGCAGTGCGGGGACAAATCGGATGGCTAACGGTTGCCAGTCATGTTGCCACAGGGGGCGTGGCGTGTACACCGTGCTGATCTCACGTCTTGATATCGAAGGGCGGGGCGAGACGACCGCCCGGCCCGCGCCTGGTCAGGCGGGACGCGCGTAGGACGCGAGGGGCAGCCGGTACGCGAGGTCCACGGCCGTCTCGTGCGCCTCGTCGAGCTCCAGGCGGTGCTCCGCGACGAGCCGCGCGAGGAACCCCGCGTCGATGCGCCGCGACAGGTCGTGCCGCGCCGGGATCGAGCAGAACGCGCGCGTGTCGTCCACGAACCCGGTCGTGTTGTAGAAGCCCGCGGCGTCCGTCACCGACTCCCGGAACCGCCGCAACGAGTCGGGCGTGTCCAGGAACCACCACGGCGCCCCGAGCCGCATCGCCGGGAACACGCCCGCGAGCGGAGCGAGCTCGCGCGAGTACACGTCCTCGTCGACCGTGAACACCACGAGCCGGAACCCCGGGTGGTGCCCGAACGCCTCGAGCACCGGCCGCAGCGCGTGCACGAAGTCGGTCGCGACCGGGATGTCGTAGCCGACGTCCGGGCCCCGCAGCGCGGCGACCTGCGTGTCGTACCCGCGCAGCACGCCCGGGTGCAGCTGCATCACGAGCCCGTCCTCGCACGACAGCCGCGCCATCTCGAACAGCAGGTGCCCCGCGAGCGCGTCGGCGTCGGGCACGTCCAGCGTCCGTCCAGCCTCCGCGGCACGCAGCGCGGTCACGACGAGACGGTCGGCCTCCCCCGCGTCGAGCGGCCGCGTGCTCAGCGACCGCATGCCGTGGTCGGTGGCGAGCGCGCCGCGCTCGACGAAGTGCGCCCGGCGGACGGCGAGCGCCTCGACGAGCGTGCGCGCGTCGCGCACCGGAACGCCCGTGAGCTCGCCGAGCCGCGCCACGCGCTGCCCCCACCCGGGAGCGGTCGCGTCCAGCAGCGCGTCGGGCCGGAACGTCGGCACGACCCGGCCGGGCAGCCCGGACGTCTCGAGCGCGGCGTGCGCGTCGAGCGACGCGGTCGCGTCGTCGGTCGTCGCGAGCACCTCGAGCTGGAACCGGTCGAACAGCGCGCGCGGCCGCGTCTGCGGCTTGCTGAGCGCCTCGACCATCTGGTCGTACGTCTCGTCGGCCGTCTGCGCCGAGGGCCGCAGCGTCACACCGAGGACGTCCACGAGCTCGCGCTCGAGCCAGAACCGCGTCGGCGTGCCGCGCAGCACGTGCCAGCGGGACGCGACCTGCCGCCAGATCTCGCGCGGGTCGCGCTCGACCTCGCCGCCGTCGCGGCGCGGGACGCCGAGCGCGTCGAGGCTCACGCCCTGCGAGACGAGCAGGCGCAGCAGGTAGTGGTCGGGCGTGACGAGCAGCGCGGCCGGGTCGGCGAACGGCTCGTCGGCCAGGAGCAGGCCGGCCTCGACGTGGCCGTGCATCGACACGAGCGGCAGGTCCTGCGTGCCGGCGAGGATCTCGCGCGCGATCGTCCGGACGGTGGGGTCGGTCGGCAGGGCCCGGTCGGGATGGAGGGTCAGGACGGGGCGCGTCACCGCGGTTCCTTCCGGTCGCGGCCGGACGTCGTCGTCCGAACCTGTGGCGCAAACGTTTGCCATGCGAGTTTGCCACTTTCGGCAACCCCTGCGCAACCGCGCGGCCCCGCAGCGTCTGACGCCCCTCAGAGCGCCCGTTCGCACGCCGCGAGCATGAGCTGCGCCGCGTCGCGGACCCGAGCGACCTCGTCGGCGTCCAGACCCAGGCGGTCGAGCATCGCCCCCGGCACGCCCACCGCCTGCTCGCGCATCGCCGCACCCGCGTCCGTGAGCTCGATGAGCAGCGCGCGCTCGTCGCGCGCGTCCGTCCGCCGCGCGACGAGTCCGCGCGCCTCGAGCCGGCGCACGAGCGGCGATGCCGTCGCGGGCTCCAGGTGCAGGCGCCCGGCGAGACCGGCGAGCGACATCGGCCCGTCCTGCCACAGCGCGAGCATCGCGAGGTACTGCGGGTGCGTGAGGCCGAGCGGCTCGAGCAGCGTGCGGTACGTCCCGACGAGCGCGCGGGCGGCGGCGGACAGCGCGAGGCAGACCTGCGCCTCGAGCGCGAGGGGGTCGTCGGTCACGCGCGTCATCCTAGGTGGATCGTGAGGGCACTTATAGTGAGGGCACTCATCACCGTCCGTCTGGAGGCCCGCATGTCCCGCTCGCCGCGCACCGGTCGCACGCTGACCGACTGGCTCGCGCGCCACCTCCTCGGCCCCGCGCAGGTCGGCGACAGCCGCGAGCCCGCGCGCCCGACGACCGAGCAGGAGCAGGCCCGCGAGCACGAGCTGCGCAGCACGCTCGTGCGCGTGCAGGACGCCAACGGCCGCACCTACCTGGTCGAACGCCCCGACGCGGGGACCGACGAGCTCCGGGGCTGACGCCTCCTCGCCGCTCGCCATGCGCCCTGGGTGCCGCCGGGTTACGTTCGAGAGGACACCGACGGAAGGACGACTCGATGGGCCTCGACGACAAGATCAAGCACCAGGGCGAGGAGCTCGCGGGCAAGGCCAAGGAAGGCCTCGGCAAGGCCACGGGCGACGAGGAGACCGAGCGCGAGGGTCGCGCCCAGCAGACCGAGGCGGGCGTCAAGCAGGCCGGTGACCACGTGAAGGACGCCGCGAAGGACCTCAAGGACTCCTTCTGACGCCTGCGCGCACGACGCACGAGGGCGGGACCCGGCGGTCCCGCCCTCGTCACGTCCGGGTGCCGGACGGTCAGGCCGCTCCCGACGGTCGGCCGCCACCCGCGAGCTCCGCCCGCAGCAGCGCGGCGGTCGCCTCGACGGCGATGCCGTGCCCCGCACCGCCCGGCACCTCGACGTACCGCGCGCTCGCGAGCTCTGCGGTCAGCGCGGCGCCGGCCGCACGCAGCCCGGGCCACGTCTGCTCGCCGCACACGACGAGCGTCGGCACGTCGACGGCGCGCATCGCGGGCGTCGGGACGTTCGGCGCGGCCGTGATCGTCGCGTCGTACACGCAGGTCTGCGCGAGCTCCTCCAGGTCGTGCCAGACCGGCGACTGCCGCGCCTGCTCGACCATCGCCGCCGGGAGCCCGATCACCTCGCGCTGCATGGTCGCGACCGCGTCGCCCAGGTGTCCCTCCGCGACGAGGGCGGCGAGCCGGCGCGGCACGTCGGGCGCCGCCGCCGGCAGCCCCGCGAGCGAGAACGGCGCCTCGTACAGCACGAGCGCGGTGACGGGCAGCCCCGCCGCGGCCGCGTGCAGCGCGAGGTTCGCGCCCGACGAGAAGCCCAGGACGGCCGCGCTGCCGCCCTCGGCCGCGACCACCGCCTCGAGGTCCTCGACCTCGCGGTCGACCGTGTAGGCGAACGCCTCGTGCGGCACGATCGCGTCGCCGCTGTCCCCCCGGCCCCGGCGGTCCACGAGCACGGTCGTGAACGCGTCGCCCAGCTGCTCCGCGAGCGGCCGGAAGACCTCGCGCGTGTTGAACGCGCCCCCGACCATCACGAGCGGCGGCCCGCTGCCCGCCCGTTCGTACGCGATCGTCGTCCCGTCGCCGGATCGAGCCGTGCAGAGCTCACCCGCGGTCATGGCGCTTCCCCTTCGCCCCCGGGACGCCGCTGTCCCGGTCCCACCGTCCACCGTAGGACGCACGGGACGGGACGACGAGGTCCTGGCACCCGCCTGTGGACGACGAGGCGTCAGCGACGTGTCAGGAGCCGGGCCGGGGGTCGGGGCGGGCGTCGAGCCCCAGCAGGTGCCGCCACGCCCGGTGGTGCTCCACGCACACGCACCGCGGAGCCTCGAACGCCCGCGCGACCAGCGCCGCCTCGCGCTCGAGCACGGCCTCACCCTCGTCGTAGAACGTGAACTGCGCTCCCCCGGCGACCGCGGGCGTGTCCGTCTCGACCCCGACGCTCCACGCGACGCCCGCGGCGCGCGCCGCCGCGACCGCCGGGCCCGCGAGCGCCACGATCCCGTCCTCGCCGCCCGCGTGGTCCGCGAACGCGACGACGAGCGCGCGGTCCACCCGCCGCAGGACCGCGTCGAGCAGCGTGCCCGGCTCGTCGGGGGCCGGCACCGTCGTGAGCCACCACGGCGTGTCCGCCCCCAGCACGACGCCCGGGGGCAGCGCCGCCCGCGTCGCGTCGAGCACCCCGAGCCACGCGCGTGCGCCCGGCGCGGGGTCCGTCTGCCACGCGGGCAGCGTCCACGGCTCGACGTCCAGCTGCACGGCGTCGAGCGCCCCGCCCGCCGAGCGGAGCGCGGCGCCCGCCCACGTCGCGGCGAGCGCGGGCTGGTCGAGCCAGCCCGGGTCGCCGCCGAGCGCCCCCACCGCGACCCCCGCGGCGCGCAGCGCCCGCGCCGCGTCACCGAACCAGGTCCCGACCGGACCCTCGTCGGCCGCCCACGGCGCCGCGAGGTGCACCCGCTCCAGGGCGCGCCGGGTCGCGAACGCCGCGAGCGGTGCGGGGGCCGCGGGCGCGTACCCGCGTCCGCGCGCGTCGTCCTGCTGCGGTACGGGGTTGTCCCACGCCCACATCGACCCCAGCGCGCTCGTCGCGCCGTCACCCACGCCGTCACCCATGTCGACCCCCTTGCCCGCCCCCATGCCGGCCCCCATGCCGGCCCCGATGCCGACACCGTGGCACGGGCCGGCACACCCCGCACGCGCGCTCGACGTGCCGACCGCGACGGGGCGTGCCTAGCCTGGCCGGACCCGACCACGAGGAGGAGCCATGTCGCTCGAGGACCGCACCGTCGCCTTCCTGCTCACCGACGGGTTCGAGGACAGCGAGCTCACGAGCCCCTGGGCGGCGCTGACGGACGCCGGTGCCCGCGCGTCGCTCGTCTCGCCCACGGACGTGAAGGTCGTCGGGAAGAACGGCTACGAGCAGAACGTCGACCTCCCGGTCGCGACGGCCGACGCCGCCGACTTCGACGCGCTCGTCCTCCCCGGCGGGGTCGTGAACGCGGACGACCTGCGCCTCTCGCAGGACGCCGTGCGGTTCGTGCGCGCGTTCGTCGACGCGGGCAAGCCCGTCGGTGTCATCTGCCACGGCGCGTGGGTCCTCGTCGAGGCGGACGCGGTGCGCGGGCGGCGGCTGACGAGCTACCCGTCGCTGCGCACCGACCTCACCAACGCGGGGGCGGACTGGGTGGACGAGCAGGTCGTCGTCGACGGGCCGTTCGTCTCGAGCCGCACGCCCGACGACCTGCCCGCGTTCGACGAGGCGCTCGTCGAGGCCGTCGGCGCGGCGGGCTGACCGGACGGCGTCCGAGCCCGCGTGCACCGCCGCGCCACGTAGACTCGGGCGACCCCCGGGAGGTGCACGTGATCGGTCAGCGCACGACGCGGCAGCGACGCGCGATCGGCCAGCTGATGGGCGAGCTCGCGGACTTCCGCAGCGCGCAGCAGATCCACCAGCTCCTCGCGCAGCGCGGCGAGGACATCGGGCTCGCGACCGTCTACCGCACGCTCGGCGCGATGGCCGCGAGCGGCGAGTTCGACGTCCTGCGCACCGCGACGGGCGAGACGCTCTACCGCCGGTGCGAGCGGCAGGGGCACCACCACCACCTGGTGTGCCGCAGCTGCGGGCGCACGGTCGAGGTGCAGGCGGCGGCGTTCGAGACGCTCGTCGCGTCGCTGTCCGACGAGACGGGCTTCGTCGACGTGTCGCACACGCTCGAGCTGTTCGGCACGTGCGCCACGTGCGCCGAGGAGCTCGCGACCTCCTGACGTCCCGACGAACGCGCCGGGGTCGGGCGACTCGGACGACGCGGCTCGGACGACGCGACTCGGACGACGCGACTCGGACGACGTGACTCGGACGGCGCGGCTCAGGCTGCCGCGACAGGGGTTCGCCGCGCCCAGCCGCGCCGCGTGCGCGCCCGGCCGACGAGCCGGCACACGACGTAGATGGCGAACGAGATCGTCGTGACGTACGGGCTGATCGGTACCGAGCCGCCGAGCGCGAGCAGGATCCCGCCGACCGCGCTCGTCACCGCGAACACCACCGACAGCACCGGCACCACGACCGGCGACGCCGACACGCGCGTCGCGGCCGCCGCGGGCGTGATGAGCAGCGACAGCACGAGCAGCGCCCCGACGACCTGCACCGCGAGCGCGACCGCGAGGCCGAGGAGCAGCATGAACGCGAGACCGAGCGCACGCGTCGGCACGCCGCGCGCCGCGGCGACGTCCGGGTCGACGCTCGCGAACGTCAACGGGCGCCACATCGCGAGCAGCCCCGCGACGACGAGCGCGGCGACCACCAGGAACACCGACAGCCGCGTCGAGTCGACCGCCACGACCTGCCCCGTGAGCAGCCCGAACTTGTTCGCCGCGCGCCCCGGGTACAGCGCGAGGAACAGCACGCCGAGGCCCAGGCCGAACGGCATGAGCACGCCGATGATCGAGTTCCGGTCGCGCGCACGCGTCCCCAGCAGGCCGATCACGACCGCCGCGACCACCGAGCCGAGCACCGCGCCGAGCATGACGTCGACCGACAGCAGGAGCGCCGCGGCCGCGCCGGCGAACGAGAGCTCGCTGATCCCGTGCACCGCGAACGCGAGGTCGCGCTGCATGACGAACACGCCGACGAGCCCGCCGACGAGCCCGAGCACCGCGGCCGCGACGAGCGAGTTCTGCACCAGGCCCAGCAGCGCGCCGTAGTCGCTGAAGTCGAACACGCGCCGCCACCAGTCGTCGGCGACCTCGGTCCGCAGGCCGGCGGCGGTCGTCGTCACGGGCGCGAGGGTCGTCGTCGCGAGCGCGCTCATGCGTCGGCCTCCTCGACGTGGTGGTGCTCGTCGTCGCCGCCGACGATGACGACGCGCCCGTGCGAGCGCAGGACGTCGACGGGCGTGCCGTACAGCGCGGTCAGGCGGCTGGAGGTGAGGACCTCGTCCGGCGTGCCGATCGCGTGGCCGGCGGGCCCGAGGTACAGGACCCGGTCGGTGTACGGGAGCACCGGGTTGATCTCGTGGGTCACGAACACGACCGCGGTGCCGCGGTCGCGGCGCATCGCGTCGATGAGCGCCGTGACCTCGTGCTGGTGGCGCAGGTCGAGGGACAGCAGCGGCTCGTCGCACAGGAGCAGCGCGGGCTCGGTGCCGAGCGCCTGCGCGATGCGCACGCGCTGCTGCTCACCGCCCGAGAGCATGCCGAGCGGCACGTCCGCGTACGACGTCGCGCCGACGGCCGCGAGCAGCTCGTCGACCCGGTGACGCGTGCGACGCCCGCCGATGCCCCAGCGGTCGCCGTCGAGGCCGAGCCGCACCAGGTCGCGCGCCCGCACGGGCGTCGACGGGTCGATTAGCCGCTGCTGCGGGATGTACCCGACCGCGCGGCTGCCCCGGCGCGGCGGCCGGCCGAGGATCGTCAGGTGCCCGCCGGCGAGCGGCGCGAGGCCGAGGACCACGCGCAGCAGGCTCGTCTTGCCCGACCCGTTGGGGCCGAGCACCGTGAGGAACTCCCCCGGCCGCACGACGAGGTCGAGGTCCGACCAGACGACGCGCGGTCCGTACGCGAGGCGCGCGCCCGCGAGCTCGAGCGGCGCCGCCGGGGCGCTCACGCGAGCGCCTGGGCGAACGCGTCCAGGTTCCCCGCCATCCACGACACGTAGTCCTCGCCCTCCGGCAGCGTCTCGGTCACGTCCACGACGGGCAGCCCCGCGTCCTGCGCGGCCTCGAGCACCTGGTCGGTCTGCGGGCCCGTCGTCTGCTCGTTGTACACGAGGAACGCGACGTCGGGCGACGACACGAGGTCGAGCATCTCGCTCATCGCGCCCGGCGGGACGTCGATCTCCTCCTCGACGGCCTCCGAGAACTGCGCGGGCGTGCGGTCGACGAACCCGGCGGCCTCGACCAGGAGCAGCGGCACCGGCTCGGTCACGAGCACCCCGACGCCGCCGTGCCGCCCGGCGAGCTCCGCGGCCCGCTGCTCGAGCTCCGCGACGCGTTCGACGAACGCGTCCGCGTTGGCCTGCAGCGTCGCCGCGTCCTCGGGAGCGAGCGCGGCGAGCTCGTCCGCGACCTGGTGGGCGACCGCCTGCGCGGTGGGCAGGTCGTACCAGACGTGCTCGTTGCCCTCCCCGTGCGCGTGGCCGTCCTCGTGCGTGCCGTCCTCGTCGTGCGTCCCGTCGGCGTCGTCGCGATCGGCGTCGTCGTGATCGGCGTCGTCGGCGTCCTCGTGGGCCGGGTCGGTCGCGTCGACGGGCGCGGGCTCGTCGTGCGCGTCGACCGCGACGACCACGGGCGGCGCCTGGTCGAGCGCGTCCACGAGCTGCGTCGCGAAGTCGTCGTAGCCACCACCGTTGACGACGACGAGGTCGGCGCGCGAGATCGCGAGCTCGACGCGCGCGTTCGCCTCGAACGAGTGCGGGTCGACGGACGGGTCGTCGATGATCGAGGTCACCTCGGCGAGGTCGCCCGCCACCTGCCGCACGACGTCGCCCCAGACGTTCGTGGACGCGACCACCGAGAGCGTCGCGTCGGACGGGCCGTCCGGCACGGTGTCCGACGAGCACGCGCCGAGCGTCAGGGCCAGGCCCAGGGCGCCCGTCAGGCAGCAGGCGAGGGAGGTGGCGGCGCGGGCACGCATCGGGGACCCCTTTCACGGTGCCGCACCGTGCGGCCTGGCGATAACGATAGCAGTTCCCAATAAGAGCGGACGCCATCCCGAACGCTCCCCGCGCTGGTCACGCGCCCACGTCACCCGACCGGACGCCCCGGCACGGCCGAGGGGGCCCGCGCCGCACCGGCACGAGCCCCCTCGGGTGTCGATCCGTCAGCTGCCGGCCGTGGCCGTCGGCGCCGGAGTCGCCGTGGACGTGGGCGTCGGCGTCACGGCCGAGCCGCCCTCGAGCCGCGCCTCCGCGTCGAGCGCGTCCGCGATCGCCTGGTCGAGCGCGTCCTGCGACTCGCCGTAGGCCGCGAAGTCGCCCTCCGCGAGCGCCGCCTGACCCTCCTGGATCGCGACGCGCGCCCGCTCGAGCGCGTCCGCGAGGTCCGCACGCGCCTGCGCGTCCTCGCCGCCCGGCTCCTCGCCCGCCCCCGGCTCCTCGGGCGCCTCGCCACCCGTGCCGGGGTCCGGCTCCTCGCCGCCCGGCTCGGTACCCGGGTCGGTCTCCACGCCCGAGTCGCCGTCGAAGACGTCGTTGAGCGCGCCGTCGAGCGTCTCGGAGATCGCCACGTCGTCGCCGAACGCGACGATCACGCGCTGCAGCAGCGGGAACGTCGTGCCGGTCTCGGCCTGCAGGTACACGGGCTGGACGTAGAGCATGCCGTCACCCACCGGGAGCGCGAGCAGGTTGGCGCGCACGATGTTCGCGCCACCGCGCCCGAGCAGCGTGAACTCCTCGGCGACCGTCGAGTCGGTCGTCATGTTGTTGTTCACCTGGCCCGGACCGGGCACCGAGCCGTCTCTCGGCAGCTCGAGCATCCGGATCTTGCCGTACCCGGCGGCCTTCGTGCCGTCCTGCGCGCCCGCGTCCGCGTCGACCGCGATGTACCCGCGCATGACGTTGCGGGCCTGCTGACCGAACGGGATGAACGTCGACGTCAGCGAGAAGCTCGCGGCCTTCTCGTTCGGCATCCGCAGCGTCATGTAGTACGGCGGCTGCGCCACGTTGCCCGCGGTGTTCGGGTCGTCCGGCACCGCCCAGAAGTCCGTCCCGGTGAAGAACTGCTTCGGGTCGGTCACGTGGTAGCGCGCGAGCAGCTCACGCTGCACCTTGAACAGGTCCTCGGGGTAGCGCAGGTGAGCCATGAGCTCGCCCTCGATCTCGCTCAGCGGCTGCAGCGACGTCGGGAAGATCTCCTGCCACGCGCGCAGGATCGGGTCCTCGTCGTCCCACGCGTACAGCGTCACCGTGCCGTCGTACGCGTCGACCGTCGCCTTGACCGAGTTGCGGATGTAGTTCGCGGTCTTCGACTGCAGCGCCTGGACGGTCTGCGACGACTGCGTGAGCGAGTCGACCGTCGCGTCGTCGAGCGTGACCTGCGCGGCGTACGGGTACTGGCTGCTCGTCGTGTAGCCGTCGACGATCCACACCACGCGCCCGCCGACGACCGCCGGGTAGACGCGCCCGTCGAGCGTCAGGTACGGCGCGACCTTCTCCACGCGGTCCCGCGGGCTGCGGTCGTACAGGATCTGCGAGTGCTCGTTCACGCGGTCCGAGAACAGGATCTGCTCCGAGCCGAACTTCACCGCGTACAGCAGCTTGTTCCACGCGTTGCCGACGCTCGGGCCGGCCGAGACGTCCTGCGTCGGGAAGCGCGTGTTGACCGAGCCGCCGCCGTCGTTCGTCGGACGGTCCAGCTCCCACTCCGAGCCCTCGGGGCCACCGACGATCGAGTACTGCGGCGAGCCCGGGCTGAAGTAGATGCGCGGCTCGTACTCGCCGAGCACACCCTTCGACGGGATCCCGCTCTCGAGGAACGACGGGGCGCCGCGCGCCGCGGTGCGGTTGCCCGCCGCCGCGACCACGCCGTACCCGTGCGTGTACACGGTCACGTCGTTGGTCCAGTTGCGCTGCGACGCCTCGAGGCCGGACAGGTTGAGCTCACGCGCGGCGATGACCGTGTCCTGGCTCTCGCCGTCGATCTGGTACCGGTCGACCGACAGCGTGTCCGGGAAGCTGTAGAACGTCGTGACCTGCTGCAGCTGCTTGAACGACGGGCTGACGACCTGCGGGTCGAGCAGACGGATCGACGCCGCGGTCTCCGCGTCGTCGCGCAGGGCCTGCGGCTCCGCCGTCACCTTCGCGTCGTACTCCTGCACGTCCACGTCGTCGATGCCGTACGCCTGACGCGTCGCGTCGATGTTGCGCTTGATGTACTCCGACTCGGCGTCCTGCTGGTTGGGCTGCACCTGGAAGCGCTGCACGACCGCCGGGTAGATGCCGCCGACCGCGATCGCGGCGACGACCATGAGGCCCACGCCGATGAGCGGCACGCGCCAGTTCCCGCGCACCGCGGTCACGACGAACGTGACGGCGACGAACACCGCGATGCCCGCGAGGATCGCCTTCGACGGGATGACCGCGTGCACGTCGGTGTACGCGGCGCCGTCGAACTTCTCGGCGGTCTTCGTGAGGATCGAGTAGCGGTCGAGCCAGTAGTTCGCGGCCACCAGCAGCATGAGCACCGCGGCGATCACCGACAGCTGGATGCGCGCGGCGCGCGTCGTGCGCGGCGTGTCGTTGCTGCCGCCGATGCGCAGGCCCCCGTACAGGTACTGCGTCGCGAGCGCCGCGACGCCCGAGAGCACCGTGACCGCGATCAGGAACGACACCACGAACCGGATGCCCGGCAGCACGAACAGGTAGAAGCCCAGGTCGATCCCGTACTGCGGGTCGGACGTCCCGACGTGCTGGGAGTGCATCCACAGCTGGACCGTGTCCCAGCGCTGCGACACCGCGGCACCGGCGAACAGGCCGAGCAGCGCGGGCGCGACGATCATGACGAGGCGGCGCAGCGGCTCGATGGCCTCGCGGTACTGGTCGAGGCTCGCCTGCTCGGGCGTCGACGGCGCGTACACCGGCCGCGAGCGGTACGCGTACCGCATGGTCAGCCCGACCGCGACGGCCATCACCAGGAACCCGACCACGAACAGCACGGCGCGCGTGCCCCACTCGGTGCGCAGCACCTCGAGGAAGCCGAGCTGGTCGAACCACAGCCACTCGGTCCACACCTGGGCCAGGATCAGGACGAGCACGACGATCGCGCCGAGCACGATCAGCGTCGGGACGAGCGCTCCGCGCCGCCTCTCGCTCGGACGGCCGGCTGGTCGGCCGGCGCTCGGGTTGCGGGGTGTGCTGGCGAAGCTCACGTCGGTGCGGTCCTCGTCGTCTCGGTGTCGTGTTCTCGTCCAGCCCAACGCGGGCGGACCGGCCCAGGTTCCCACACGCCCGGCGGCTCGTGTCAGGTCTCGTCGCAGGTGCGCCGGGTGCGACGATGGCCCGGTGAACCCCAGCACGCCGCCGCCCGCCGACGTCCCCGCGCAGGGGCCCGCCCCCGACGCCGCCACCCGCGCGCTCGCCGACGCCGTGCGCGAGATCGAGCACCACGTCGCCGCCGCGGGCTGGGACGCCCCGGTGCGCGTGTTCGCCCTGGTCCGCACGCAGGCCGCGCTCGCCGCCGAGCCGTCGCTCGCCGAGCAGCTCACGCCCACGACGCTCGCCGCCGCGCAGGCCGAGCCGTGGCACCTGACGTCGGTCGAGCAGGAGGGGCTGCCCGACGCGCCGGACCTCGAGACGCTGCTCGCGGGCCTGTCCTGGCCCGAGACGGTCGACGGCGTGGCGGTGACCGCCGAGCGCGTCGTGCTGCCCCCGGCCGCCGAGGCTCAGATGCCCGCGGACCCCGACGAGGCGCTGCCGTGGCTGCTCGCGCACCCCGACCGTCAGGACGTGCGCCTCGCGGTGGGCGTGCTGCGCCAGGGCGCGACCTGGTGCGCCGTGCGCCAGCGCGCGCACGACAGCGACGACCAGGTCGGTCAGGGCGCCGACGTGGTGCCCGGGCTGCTCGAGGCGCTGCGCGCGACCCTCGCCTGAGCCCGCGGGGCGCCGCCCGGGGCCGCGCCGGCGCGGACGACGTCAGGAGCCCGCGGGCTCCGCCGTGCACGTCGGCAGCGAGTCGCCCTCGCCCTTGCCGATCGCGACGAGGTCCGTGTACGCCTCGTGCAGCGTCGCGACACGCACGACGCGCAGCCCGTCCGGCACGTGCCCGACGACCTCGCGGCAGTTCGCCTCGGGCGCGAGGAACCACCGCGCACCGTCGCGGTGCGCACCCGCGAGCTTCTGCCGGATCCCGCCGATCGCCCCGACCCGCCCGACGACGTCGATCGTCCCCGTGCCCGCGACCACCTGGCCGTTCGCCTCGTCCTGCGGCGTGAGCCTGTCGATGATCCCGAGCGCGAACATGGTCCCCGCGCTCGGGCCGCCGATCCGGCCCGCCTCGATCGTCACGTCGACCGGCATGTCGAAGTCCGGGTCGATGTAGACGCCCATCTGCGCGCGGCCGTCGTCGCCCTTCGTCGTCGTCACGGTGACGTCCCGCTCCTCGCCCTGCCGGCGCACCGTGACCGTGACGTCGGCGCCCGACCGCACCGCCGCCATCGTCGTGACGAGGCTCTGGTAGTCCGGCAGGGGCGTGCCGTCGATCGCGGTGATGACGTCGCCCTCCTCGAACTTCCCGTCCGCGCCCGTGCCCGGCACGGTGCCGGCGACCAGCAGCGTCGCGGGGACCTCGTGCCCGAGCTCGGTCAGGGCCGCGACGGCCGCGTTCTCCTGCGAGGACACCATCTGCGCGGTGTTCTCGCGGTCGATGTCCTCCTGCGACTCGTCGGCGTCGGGGAACAGGATCTCGCGCGGCTGCACGACCGACCACGGCGAGAACCAGCCGCGCAGCACCCGCAGCGTGCTCGACGGGTACCCCGGGCCGCCCGTCGCGGAGACGGTCGTCAGGCGCAGCTCGCCCGTCGAGTCGTACGTCGGCGCACCCTCGATGGTGATGAGCGGCTTGTCGTCGAGCGTGCCCAGCACGTCCTCGGTCGGCCCCGGGCTGCTCACCGAGTACGGCGCGGGCAGCACCGCGACCGCCGCGAGCAGCACCGCGGTCGCGAGCATCGAGACCGACAGCGTGACCGCGCGCCGGCTGGGTCGCTCGGCGACGACGGGTGCGGGCGCGCCGAGCGCGTCGCCGCCCGCGACGCCGCCTGCGCCGGGCGCCGTGCCGTCGGCGGGGACGGCCGGGTCGCCGGGGCGGGGGTCCGGCTGCGCGGGCTGCTCGGGGGTGACGTTCTCGTCGGGCACCTCGGCATCATGCCGCACGCAGGTGTGCGCGACACGCGCGGGGCGTCAGCCGCGGCGGCGTGCCTGCCGCCAGATCGCCGCGGTGCCGAGCAGCGCGACCGCCGCACCCGCGGCACCCAGCGCGGCCGCGTCCCGCCGCTCGACCCGGCGGCCGCCGAGCGCGAGCCGCCCGCGCACGCCCTCGAGCAGCACGTCCAGCGCCTGCGCGCTCGACCACCGCGGCTCGAAGCCCGCCGCCGTCAGCCGGTCCGCGGCGACGGTCCACGGGTAGACCACGTACGCGAGCTCGGCCGCGGGCGCGGGCAGCACCCCGACCCGGTGCAGCCGCTCGGCCGTGCCGAACGCGGTGGCGGGCGCGAGCGCCACGGTCCGCATCCCCGCCGCGGCGCTGACCTGCTCGGGGGTGAGCGTGTCCGGCGGCCCGACCGTGAGGGCACCGGTGAGGCCGTGCTCCACCGCGAACACCGTCGCGGCACCCACGTCGTCGACGTGCACGAGCTGCCACGGCCGCTCGACGCCGCGCACCACGAGCAGGCGCGGCGCCTCGAAGTGCCGCGTGACGAACGTGTCCGTGCCCCGCCCGACCATCGCCGCGGGTCGCACGACCGTCACGCGGGGCGAGCGGCGGCGGGACGCGCGCGCCACGACCGCCTCGACCGCGAGCAGGTGCCCGACGAGGCCGTCGGGCACCGCCCGCGCACCCGTGAGCACGGGCTCGTCGTCGTGCACGACGGGCCGGTCCGGGTGCGCGCCGTGCACGAGGGCGGAGGTCACGACGACGACGTGCTCGGCACGCACCTCGCGCGCCGCCGCGAACGTGCGCTGCGCGTGCGCGACCGCCGCGGCGTGCCCCTCGGGCCCGCGTCGCCCGGCGACCGACCGCAGGTCGCCGGGGTGCGCGACGAGCACGACGACGCGCGCTCCCGCGAGCACCGACGCGGGTTCCGCCGCAGGGACCTCGTCCACGCCGCGGGCACGCTCGCCCCAGGCCGCGAGCACTCCCGCCGCGACAGGCCCCGTGCCCACGACGACGACGTCGCGCGCGCTGCGCCCTGAGCGAACCTCACGACCCGCCATCGACGTACTCCTCGGTCACGTGGTTACCGTGGGGCCAGCCCGGCCAGACCGTCCGACCCCGGCCCGTCCGACCACCGTCGCCCCGTCGGCCGTCGGCGGTGTCCCCGCAGTCATCCTCGCAGGAGGCGCACGTGAGCCCGGACCACAGCGACCCGACTCCCGACCAGACCCCTCCGTGGGAGCAGATGCTGCGCGCGCTCCTGGGCGACCGGGCCGACGAGGCCATCGCCGAGATGCGGGCGCGCGGGATCGACCCGGAGGCGCTCGGCTCCGCGGGTGCGCTGCCCACCGACCCGGCCGCGATGCAGCAGGTGCTCGCGCAGGTGCAGAGCCTGTTCGCGAGCGGCGGCGACGAACCCGTGAACTGGCAGATGGCGCACGACCTCGCGCGCCGGCAGGCATCCGTCGGCGGCGACCCGTCGCTCACGCCGGCCCGCACGCGCCAGGTGCTCGACGCGCTCACGGTCGCGGAGCTATGGCTCGACGCCGCGACCGAGCTGCCGCCCGCGACCGCCCCCGCCCGCGCCTGGAGCCGCGCCGAGTGGGTCGAGGCGACCCTGCCCACGTGGCGCACGCTCACCGAGCCCGTCGCGTCGTCGCTGTCGACCGCGCTCGTCGACGCGCTCGGCGGCCAGCTGCCCGACCTCGAGCCGGGCGAGGACCTCGACGAGCAGATGCGCGCGCTCGGGCTGCCCGGCGGCGCGCTGCCCGCGGGCCTCGCCCCCGGCCAGCTCCTGCGGCGCCTCGGCTCCGCGGTGTTCGGGCTGCAGGTCGGCCAGGCGGCCGGGACCCTCGCGCGCGACGTGTTCGGCACGACCGACATCGGGCTGCCGCTCCTCGAGGTGCCCGCGCCCGTGCTCGTCGCCGCGAACGTCGACGCGTTCGCCGAGGGCCTCGACGCCCCCGTCGACGAGGTCCGGCTGTTCCTCGCGCTGCGCGAGGCCGCCGCGACCCGCCTGTTCACGCACGTGCCGTGGCTGCGCGCGCACCTGCTCGCCCTGGTCGAGACGTACGCGCGCGAGATCACCATCGACGTCGAGCAGCTCGAGCAGGCGGTCGGCTCGATCGACCCCACGGACGCCGAGGCGCTGCAGAGCGCGCTGTCCAGCGGCGTGTTCGCACCGCAGACCACGCCCGCGCAGCAGGCCGCGCTCGAACGGCTGGAGACCGCGCTCGCGCTCGTCGAGGGCTGGGTCGACGAGGTGAGCGCCGCCGCCGCGCTCCCCCACCTGCCGCACTCCGTCGCGCTGCGCGAGATGATCCGCCGCCGCCGTGCCGCGGGCGGCCCCGCCGAGCAGACGTTCGCCACGCTCGTCGGGCTCGAGCTGCGGCCGCGCCGGCTGCGCGAGGCCGCAGCGCTGTGGGCGCACATCGGCCGCACCGAGGGCGGGTCCGCCGCGCGCGACGCCGTGTGGGACCACCCGGACCTCATGCCGACCGCGGAGGACCTCGACGACCCGACCGGCTACGCGCGCCGGCGCACCGCGGCGGCCGACGAGTCCGCCGATCTCGACAAGGCGCTCGCCGAGATCCTCGGCGAGGAGCCGCCGGCGGAGCCTCAGGACTCCTGAGCCGCCTGGCCACTCTCGAGATCGGCCTCGAGATCGGCGTCGAGATCGGCCTCGCGGTCGGGCTCGAGGTCGGCGACCTCGTCGACGTCGACCTCGGCCTCGACCTCGCCGGACTCCCCCGCGTCGTCGGGCGTCGTCCCCTGCGGTCCGCGCTCCTCGCGGTACGCGTATCCCTCGAGGAACCCCCGCGCGCGCTGCGTGCGCGGGTACGCCTCGAGCTCCGCCCAGAACTCCGGGCCGTGCCCCGCGTGCAGCAGGTGGACCAGCTCGTGCAGGAGCACGTAGTCGATCACCCAGCGCGGCATGCCGCGCACGCGGTCGGAGATCCGGATCGAGCCGTCCGACGGCGTGCACGAGCCCCAGCGCCGCCCCTGGTTCGCCGACCAGCGCACGCTCGTCGGGACCGCGCGCCCCTGCAGGTAGCGGGCCGACAGCTCCGCGGCACGCGACACGAGCTCGTCGTCGGACGGACGGCGCCGGCGCTCCTGCGTCGCGAGGCGCGTGAGCATGCGGCGCACCCACTCCTTCTCCTGGGCGCGCGTGAACCGGGCGGGGATCGCCACCACCGTCCGGCCATCCTCGCGCCAGGCCGTGACGGTCCGCACGCGCCTGCGCGAGCGACGGACCTCGACCTCGTGGTCGACCCCGTCGATCGTCGACAGGTCGTACGTCGGGTGCACAGCCGCACGCTAGCGTGCCGGGCCCACACGGACAGCCGCGCACGCCGAGGGCGCGGCGGGCGGGCACCGAACGGCCCAGCGGACGTCGCGACATCGGTGCGACATCGGTGCGACATCGGGTGCGACGTCACCCGGTCGGTGGAACGGGGACCTCCGAGTGCACCAACACCGGGCCGCGACACGCGCACATCGGCAGGACGACGCGGATCGGCCACTACTGTGGAGGGCGCTCGGGCAGGTCACCGCTCTGCCCGGCCATCGCCGCGGGACGTCGGCGGTGCACCGGACACCGCGAGGAGGACCACATGGCCGAGACCTATGCAGGCGAGTTCTACTGTGTGAAGTGCAAGGAGAAGCGCGAGGCCGAGGGTGACGTCGTCGTCTCCGAGTCGGGCCGCAAGATGGCCAAGGCCGTCTGCCCCGTCTGCGGCACCAAGCTGAACCGCATCCTCGGCAAGGCCTGAGCACACAGCTCGAACCGCCGAGAAGCTGCGAGGGGCGTCGTCCGCCGGACGACGCCCCTCGTCGTACCGACGGACCAGGCTCCAGACCGGCTCCCGGGTCCTGTGGATGACGCGATCGCCGTGACGGCACGCGGTGGCAGCCTGGCGCCATGCTGCGGACCGGGTTGCGCGTGGTACGTCGGGCACCGGGTGAGGTGCAGGTCGGCACCGACCCCCGCTGGGCCGTGCGGGTCGACGACCTGACACCCGACGAGGTGCGCGCGCTCGTCGCGCTGAGCCAGGGGGTCCCGCTCTCGCTGCTCGCCGCCGGCCTCGACCCGCGTCGCCTCGCGGACCTCGCTGCCCAGCTCGACGCGGCGGGCCTCACCGCGCCCGGCGGCACGCGTGCGCTCACGGGACCCGCCGGCGACGACGCTCGCGTGCTGTCCCTGCTCGACCCCGACGCCGCGGGGACGGCTCGCGTCGTGCGCCGCGCGCAGCGGACCGTGGGCGTCGTGGGGCTCGGGGCGACCGGCCTGGGCGTCGCGGTCACGCTCGCCGCCGCCGGGGTCGGACGCCTCCTGCTCGACGACGACCGCCCCGTGCGCTCGGGGGACGTCGGACCCGGCGGCTACCGGTTCCAGGACGTGGGGTACGCACGCGTGGCCGCCGCGGTCGGCGTCCTCGCCGCCGTCGCCCCCGCGACCGCCGCGGCGGCGGTGACCGGCGGCGTGTCGGCGCCCCCGGCCGCCGGCCCGACCGGCGCGGGGACCTGCACCGGCACCTGCACCGGGACAGAGGCGGACCTCGTCGTCGTCGTGAGCGACGACGTCGTCGAGCCCACGCTCGGCGCGCTGCTCCTCAACCGCGGGACGCCGCACCTCAGCGTCGTGCTGCGCGAGGCGGACACGGTCGTCGGGCCGCTCGTCGTCCCCGGCGAGGGCCCGTGCCTGCGGTGCCTCGACCTGCACCGCACCGACGTGGACCCCGGCTGGCCCGTCGTCGCGGCCGCGCTCGGCACGCGCGCGGCGCGGCCCGCCGCGACCGGCCGGCCCGGGACGCGCCTGCCCCCTCCGGAGCCGCCGGCGGTCGTGGCGGTCGCGTCCGGGACGGCCGCGGCCGCGGCCCTCGCGTTCCTCGACACGGGCGCGTCGGCGCTGGCGGGGACGACCGTCGAGATCGGCCTGCCCGACGCGCTGCCCCGCAGACGCCGATGGGCGGTGCACCCGGCCTGCGGGTGCACCGCCCATCGGTGCGTGGTCGACGTCGCCACGTCGCGGGCCGCCCGGGAGGCTCCGGCCGACCTGTCGGTCGACGAACCTCCGGGCGGTCCCGCTGACGCGCGCGTCAGGCCGCCGGGTTCTTGCGCGGACGGCCTCGCCCACGCTTCGTCGGGACGACCACGCCGCCGATGAACACCTCGCCGCCCCACACGCCCCACGGCTCCTCACGCTCGAGCGCGCCGGCGAGGCAGCCCGACATGATCGGGCACTCGCGGCAGAGCGCCTTCGCCTGCTCGACGCGAGCGGTCTGCTCGGCGAACCAGAGCTCGGGGTCGTGGTTGCGGCACGGGATGAGCCCTGCGACCAGCTGGTCGAAGGTGCCGTCGTCGGTGGTCGCGGTGCTGCCGGTGGGCCAGGGGCCTGATCCGCTGGTGTCGAGCAGCGTCGTGAGCCGCACGATGTCCTCCTGGGGTCCTGCGGGTGAGCGGTGGTGGTTCGGCGTCCACGTCCCGACTCGCCCACCGGGATCACCGGGGGGGAAAGACGAAGGCCGCGGAGCCTGTGGGACTCCGCGGCCTTGATGACCAGAGAACTGGTCTAGACCAACGAAGCCCTGAGGGGGTCGAGTGCCGTCCCGTAGACGGTCACGCGGTGACGGTTGATGGCCACGTCATCGGACGTACGCCACGCAGCAGGCACACCTCGCCCCTGGGAGCCGCCGAAGATGGGCGCGAGGAGGAGCGTCGGGAGCTGCATGCTCGACCGGTCGACCGGGGTGAACTGGATCTTCTTCACCGCTTGCCCACCTCCTCTCTCGACTCTGACCGCACTGTCGCGACGACTGCCGCGACACAGGTCTGCTACCAGGACGGGCTCCACCCTAGGCGCGCTCGCGCGGGGCGGACAACAGAATTAACGAACGAGTTTGAAAGAGTTCGCGACGCGGTCCGAAATGCCGCTTCGGCAGTGCCGTCCAGCCCCTGAGCGGGCCCCTCACGGCAGGTTTCCCCGCCTGCGGAGGTCAGGCGTGGACCGACCGCGCGAGCACCGCGAGCACGTCGTCGCCGACCGTCGCGAGCGTCTGCGCACCGATGCCCGGCACGAGCGCGAGCTCCTCGCGCGACGACGGCCGTCGCGCCGCGAGCGTGTGCAGCGCGTGCGTCGCGAGCACTCGGCCCGGGCTCACCCCGAGGTCACGCGCACGCTCGTCGCGCCACCGCGTGAGCGCCGCGAGCACGGCCGACGCCCGCGGGTCGTCGTCGCCGGGCGCCTGGCCGGCACCCGGGCGACGCGTCGACCCCGACGCCCCCGGCCACAGCGCGTCCAGGAACCGCGACGGTCGTCTCGAGGCGCGCCCGCCGGGCAGCCGCGAGCGCGCGTACGACAGCTGCAGGTGCTCGCGGGCACGCGTCACGCCCACGTACAGCAGCCGGCGCTCCTCCTCGATCGCCTCGGGCGTCTCGGCGAGGGACGTCGGCAGCAGCCCGTCGCTCAGCCCCGCGAGGAACACCGCGTCCCACTCGAGACCCTTCGCGGCGTGCAGCGACGCGAGCGTCACGCCCTGCACGGTCGGCGCGTGCTGCGCCGCGGCGCGTTCGTCGAGCTCCGCCACCAGGTCCGCGACGCTCGCGTGCCGCCCCTCGCTCGTCGCGCGCGCCTCGACCTCGTCCGCGAGCCGGGCGAGCGCGTCGAGCGCCTCCCAGCGGTCGCGGGCCGCGCCGCGGGTCGTCGGCGCCTGCTCCGTCCAGCCCGCGTTGCGCAGCAGGTCGCGCGCGGCCTGACCGAGCGGGACGTCCGGGTCCGCCGCGCGCGCACCGCCGCGCAGGAAGACCAGCGCCTCGCGCACGTCCCGCCGCGCGAAGAACCGCTCGCCCCCGCGCACCTGGTACGCGACGCCCGCGCTCGCGAGCGCCTCCTCGAACGCCTCGGCCTGCGCGTTCGTCCGGTACAGCACCGCGATCTGCGACGCCGGCACGCCGTCCGCCACGAGCCGCGCCGCGGCCGCCGCGATGCCCGCGGCCTCCGCCTCGTCGTCCGCGTACGCCGCCCATCGCACCGCGGGACCGTCGGGGCGCTGCGCGCGCAGCTCGAGCGGCGCGGGCGCCGACGCGCCCGTGCCCCGGCCCGCGTGCGCGATGACCCGGTTGGCGAGCTCGACCACCTGCGGCGTCGAGCGGTAGTCGCGCACGAGCCGGACGACCTGCGCACCCGGGTGGGCGCGCGCGAACGTCAGCAGGTGGTGCGGCGTCGCGCCCGCGAACGAGTAGATGGTCTGCGACGGGTCGCCGACCACGCACAGCTCGTCGCGGCCGCCGAGCCACTGGTCCAGCAGGTACTGCTGCAGAGGGCTGACGTCCTGGTACTCGTCGACGACGAAGTGCCGGTACTGCCCGCGCACCTCGCGGCCCACGTCCGGGCGCTCGGCGAGCATCGCCGCGAGCAGCAGCAGCACGTCCTCGAAGTCGATGACCCCACGCTCGTCCTTGACCTGCTCGTACGCCGTCATCAGGCGCGCGACCGCCGCCGCGTCGTGCCCGCCCGGCACCACCCGGTCGACCGCGGCGACCGCGACCGCGTACTCGTCGGGCACCACCAGGCTGACCTTCGCCCACTCGACCTCGGCCGCGAGGTCGCGCACGCCGGTGCGGTCCGCGGGCAGTCCCACCCTGCGGGCGGCCTCCGCGACGAGCTGCGCCTTCGCCTCCGCGATGCGCGGCGGGGCGCCGCCGACGACCTTGGGCCAGAAGTACGTGAGCTGCCGCAGCGCCGCGGCGTGGAACGTGCGCGCCTGCACGCCCGAGGCGCCCAGCTCGCGCAGCCGCGTGCGCATCTCACCCGCGGCGCGGGCCGTGAACGTCACCGCGAGCACGTGGTCCGCGCGGAACACCCCCGTGCGGATGCCGTACGCGATGCGGTGCGTGATCGCGCGCGTCTTGCCCGTCCCCGCACCCGCGAGCACGCACACCGGGCCGCGCAGCGCGGTCGCGACGGCACGCTGCTCGGGGTCGAGCGCAGCCAGCAGGTCGTCGGGAGACATCGCCGGACAGTCTCTCAGGCCCTGCCGACACCGCGGGCGGGCCGTGCACACCACCCGTCGCTCGCGACGTGACGGATCCGACCCCTCGACCCGGAATCACCGCGGACTCGTCGTGGTTGGCAGTGTCGGACCTGGCAGTCGGACCTGCCGGACCTGCTGGCACCCCACGAGAACGCGAGGACCGATGAGCACGCAGACCCTCCCCGAGCCCGGCACCATCACGATGTACTCCACGACGTGGTGCGGGTACTGCCGCCGCCTCAAGACGCAGCTGGACTCGGTCGGGATCGGCTACACCGAGGTCGACATCGAGGAGCACCCCGACGCCGCCGAGCTCGTCGCGTCGCTCAACGGCGGCAACCAGACCGTCCCGACGGTCGTGTTCCCCGACGGCTCGGCCGCGACCAACCCGTCCCTCGTCGAGGTCCGCAGCCGGCTCTCCTGAGCCGCCGCCCGCCCCGCCGGCGGCGCAGCTCAGCGCGCCGCCGGCTGCGGCAGCGGGCCGCCGAACCAGTCCTCGACGAGCGCCCGCGCGATCGACGAGCGCGTCGGCGGCACGACGTCGCCTGCGACGACCGCACGCGCGAGCTCGTCGCGCGTGAACCACGCGGCGTGCTCCACCTCGACCGCGTCGACCTCGACGTCGGTCGTCAGCGCGCGCGCCACGAACGCGACCATGAGCGACGCCGGGAACGGCCACGGCTGGCTGCCGGCGTAGGTGACGTCGCCGACGACGACGTGCGTCTCCTCCGCGACCTCGCGCCGCACCGCGTGCTCGAGCGACTCCCCCGGCTCGACGAAGCCCGCCAACGTCGACCAGCGCCCCGCCGGCCACGCGGCGGCGTGCGCGAGCAGCAGGCGGTCGGCCTCGTCGACCACCGCCATGATCACCGCGGGGTCCGTGCGCGGGTAGTGCTCCGAGCCGTCGACGGTGCACGTGCGGACCCACCCCGCCTGCGTCACCCGCGTCGCCGCGCCGCAGCGCGGGCACCGTGGGTGCCGCTCGTGCCACGCGTCGAGCGCCACAGCCGTCGCGACCAGGCCCGCGTCGCGCGCGTCGAGGTGCGCGCCGACCTCACGCAGCGACGCCCAGCGCACCGCGTCCTCGTCGGCCACGTCCCGTGTCGGGGCGACGGGCGGGGCGGACGACGACGCGGGCGCGTGCACGTCACGGTCCGCCGCCGAGCCACGGCGCGGGAGATCGGCGAGGTCGTCGGGACCGCCCGGTGAGCGCCGCGCCACGTACGCGCCGTCGTCGTCGGCCCCGAGCAGGAGCCACGGGTCCTCGCCGCCGTCACCCGGGGACTCCTTGCTCGCCCGCTCCACCGTGGTCAGGACGAGCGCGCCGCGCGCGTCGACCGGCACGCGGCCGTCCCGCAGCAGCACGACGCGCGTCGTCGGATCGGCGAGCACACGCGCCTCCTCGTCGACGGTGCGCAGGTGCGCGGCGCGGTCCACGACCGCACGGGACAGGGGCAGCTCGTCGGACCTCACGGGCGCCACCGTACGCGGCGACGACGAGCACGCCGCGCCCGGTCCGCGACCCGCACGCGCGCCGCGCCGACCAGGCGGGACGGGACGAATGGGACGGACACGCCGGGGGCCTGGCGCCCGCCCGGCGCGTGCACGCCTACTCTGGGCCCGTGCCTCGATCCCCGCTCGCCCTCGCCGCACTGGCCACCGTGGCCGTGCCGGGTCTGGACGCCTACGACGTGCGGCGGCCCGCGCACCCCGGCACCGACTTCGACATCGCGGTCGTCGTGGACGCCGCCCGCCGGCGCTGGGTGGTGCGCGCACCCGTGCACCCGGCCGCGGGCGCGGCCCTCGAGGCCGAGGTCGAGCTGCTCGCCGGCCTCGACGCGTTCTGCACCGACGGCACCCTGCCGTTCGCCGTCCCCGCGCCCGTCGGGTTCGCGCACCTGCCCGAGGGCGGCCGCGCCGCGGTGCACGAGGAGATCCCCGGTCGCGCCCTCGACGTCGCCGAGCTCGAGCCCGGGCCCGGGCTGGGCGCGTCGCTCGGCCGCGCCATCGCCGCCGTCCACGAGCTCCCGACGAGCGTCGTCGAGAACGCCGGTCTGCCCGTGTACGACGCGGGTGCCTACCGGGCGCGCCGCCAGGCGGAGGTCGACGAGGCCGCCGCGACCGGCAAGGTCCCGCCCACGCTGCTGCGGCGCTGGGAGGAGCGGCTCGAGGACGTCGCCCTGTGGCGCTTCGTGCCGACCGTCGTGCACGGCGACCTGACGAACGAGCGCATCCTCGTCCGCGACGGCGCCGTGAGCGGCATCCTGCACTGGGGTGACGCGAGCGTCGCCGACCCGGCCGACGACCTGTCGTGGCTGCTGGTCGCGGCACCGCCGGACGCGGCCGACTCGATCATGGAGGCGTACCAGCTGCGCCGCACCGAGCTCATCGACCCGCACCTGACCGATCGCGCGCTGCTCGCGGGTGAGCTCGCGCTCGCGCGCTGGCTGCTGTACGGCGTGCGTTCGGGCAACGCGGACGTCGTCGCCGACGCGGTCGCCATGCTCGAGGACCTCGACGAGCACACCCGCACCTCGCCGACCGGCGAGGCCTGGGGCTCCGACGTGCCGACCGCCCCGGTCGCCGCGGTCTCGTCGTACGCCTGACCGCGCGCTCGCCCGGCCCGCGTCACGCCCGGCGCACGTCGACCGCCCCGTCGTCGGTGACGCGCTCGAGGAGCGCGGCGATCTCGTCCTCACCCAGCAGTCGCTGCGGCCACACGGTCTCACCGCCCGCGACGTAGTGGAACGCCGCCGCGACGCGCTCGAGCGGCACCCCCGAGAACCGCGACCACGCGAGCCGGTACACCGCGAGCTGGATCTCGCGCGCCTCGCGCGTCGCCGCGTCGCGCGGCGCCGAGCCCGTCTTCCAGTCGACGACGACCACGCCCTCGCCGTCGGGCACCGGGTCGCCCGGCGCGGCCGGGAACACCGCGTCGATGCGGGAGCGCAGCACGTATCCCGCGACGTGCGTCTCGACGTCCGCCTCGACCTGCAGCGGGCGGCGGTCCGCCCACGCGGACGCGAGGAACGCGGCACGCAGCCGCGCCTCGTCGACGTCGACCTGGTCCGGCCCCGACAGGTCCTCGTCCTCGGCGCCCGGCAGCGCGTCGAGGTCGACGAGTGTCGCGGCGCCGTAGTAGCCCTCGACCCACGCGTGGAACCGCGTGCCGAGCCGCGCCCGGCCCGACGGCTCCGCGGGCACCGGACGACGCAGGCCCCGCGCGAACTCCGTCGCGTCGGCGCCGAGCCGCACCAGCGCGGACGCCGACAGGTGCGAGGGCAGGTCGACCGCGCCCGTCGACTCGCGGGCCGCGCGCTGCTCCTCGAGCAGCGTGCGTGCGAGCACCTCCCACCGGCTCTCCCCCGCCCGGCTCTCCTCCGCACAGTCGTCGTCCGGCCGCGCGTCGGGGCGGGCCGACGCCGCGCGCACCCACGCGGCGGCCTGCTCGACCGCGGGCCGTCGCCCGGGTCCGTCCTCGACCGCGAACGGGTCGGCGGGCCACACGGCCGTCGCGGCCTCGCTCGACGCGGGGTTCTCGTCGTCGGGCGCGGGCTCGCCCGCCCACTGCGCGGCGTCCACGAGCCCCGCCTCCGCGAGCTCGACCAGGAACGTCGACGGCGGGCGCGGCTTCTTGCCGTCGCCCCACCACGACCCGGTGAGCAGCAGGCGGTGCCGGGCACGGGTCAGCGCGACGTACGCGAGGCGGCGCTCCTCGGCGACCTCGTGCTCGCCCGCGTCAAGCCGGAGCCCGTGCACCCGGTCGCGCAGCTCCTTCGGGTCCTGCGCGCCCGCGTACTCCAGGCGCGGCAGGTCGTCGGCGTCGCCGCGCAGCGGGTAGGGCAGCTCGCCGAGACCCGTGAGCCACGCCGAGTCCTTGGGGCCGTCCTTACCCTGCGTCGCGGTGGTCGGGAACACGCCGTCGACCAGGCCCGCGACCGCGACGACGTCCCACTCGAGGCCCTTCGCGGCGTGCACGGTGATGAGCTGGACCGCGTCCGGGTCGGGGTCGGTCACGGGCAGCTCGAGGCCGTTCTCGCGCGCGTCGGCCGCCTCGAGCCACGACAGGAAGCCGCCGAGCGTCGGGGTGTCGACGGACCGCGCGAAGTCGACCGCGACGTCCCGGAACGCGTCGAGCTGCGCTCGCGCCCGACCCGCGCCGACGCCGGCCCGCGCGGCGACCTCGATGTCGAGGCCGAGCAGGCGCTCCGCCTCGGCGACCAGGTCCGGCACCGCGAGGTACGAGTGCGCGCGCAACGTGCGCAGGAGGCCGGCGAGGTCGGCGAGCCGGGCGCGGCCCTCGTCGCTCAGGGCACGTCCGCCGGGGCTGCGCCACCCGGGGCGCGGCAGCTCGTCGAGCGCGTCGACGATGCTGCGCTCGTCGATCACGTCCAGCTCGACCCCGGCGTCGCGTCCCGTGCGCTGCCCGACGAGCTCGCCGGCCCAGGCCGCGAGCGCGTGCAGGTCCGCAGCGCCCAGGCGCGTGCGCGCGCCCGTCATGAGCCGCACGAGCGCGTCCCCGCGCAGCGGGTCGTACGCGGCCTGCAGCGCGGCGACGACGTCGACCACCTCGGGCGTCGAGAGCAGACCGCCCAGGCCGACGACCTCGACCGGCAGCCCGCGGGCACGCAGCGCGCGGCGCAGCGCCGCGAACTGCGACCGCTTGCGGCACAGCACCGCCGCGCTCACGCGACCGCCGTCGGTTCCCTGCCCCGCGGGCCGCCAGTGCGCCGCGACGAACTCGGCGACCGCCTCGGCCTCCTCGGCCGCGGTCGACGCCAGGAACGCGTCGACGTGCCCCGGTCCCGCCACCGGGCTCGCGACGAGCTGCGGCACGGGCACCCGGGTCGTGCGGGAGCGCAGCGGGCCGGCCACGTGGTTGGCCGCGTCCAGAACCTTCACGTCGTTGCGCCACGACGTCGTGAGCGCGAGCACCTGCGCGGGACCGCCGCCCTCGGCCGCCGGGCGGCGGAACGTCGTCGGGAACCGCTCGAGCCCGCCCGCGCTCGCGCCGCGCCACCCGTAGATCGACTGGTGCGGGTCACCCACGGCGATCACCGGGTGCCCGTCGCCGAACAACGCCGCGAGCAGCGTGAGCTGCGCGAACGACGTGTCCTGGTACTCGTCGAGCAGCACCACCGCGAACCGCTCGCGCTCGCCCGCGCCCACCTCGGGGACCTCGCGCGCGAGCCGCGCCGCGAGCGCGACCTGGTCGCCGAAGTCGATCGCGTCGCTCGCGCGCTTGCGGGCCCGGTACGCCGCGACGACGTCGAGCAGCCGCTCACGCTCGCGCAGCGAGCCCAGCAGGGCCACCACCTCGGCGTAGTGCGCGCGCGTGGGCGTCGGCGTCGCCTCGATGTCCGCGCAGATCGCCGCGATGCCGTCCCGCGCGGCCGCCGGGTCGAGCAGGTGCTCGTCGAGCGCGCCGGACAGCCGGAGGACGGCCTCCACCACGGTGGAGACCGCGGCGTCGACGCCCAGGTCCTCCTGCCATGCCTCGACGACCTCGCTCGCGAGCTGCCACTGCGCGGCCTCGCCGAGCAGCCGCGCGCTCGGGTCGATGCCCAGGCGCAGCGCGTGGTCGCGCACCAGGGACGCGGCGTAGGAGTTGTACGTCGCGATGGTCGGGCGTCCGCCGAGGACGTCGTCCTCGAGGTGCGCGCGGCCCGGCAGCACCACGCCCTGCTCGGCCGCGGCGCGCGCGAGCCGCCGCAGCCGCAGCCGCACGCGCTCCGCGAGCTCGCCCGCGGCCTTGCGCGTGAACGTCAGGCCGAGCACCTGCTGCGGCTCGACGAGCCCGTTCGCGACGAGCCACACGACGCGCCCCGCCATCGTCTCGGTCTTGCCCGAGCCCGCACCCGCGACGACGAGCGCGGGGCCGAGCGGAGCCTCGATGATGCGGCGCTGCTCGAGCGTCGGCAGGTCGCGCCCGAGCAGCCGCGCGATGTCCTCGGCGCTGACCGGCTCGACAGCCCGCTGCTCGCCGGCCCGCTGCTCGCCGGCCAGCTGATCGCCGGCCCGCTGCTCGGCGGCGGGCCGCGCGTCGGCGAGCTGCCCGTCCGCCGGGTGCCGCCCCTGCGAGGGCACCTCCGTCGTCGTGCTCGCGGGCGGCACCCCGGGGACCCCGGGCGCTCCGGGCGCGACCGTGCGCTCGCTCATGCCACCACCTGCCCGCCCTCGGGTCGCACGGGGCACGAGCGGCGCACCGGGCAGCGGTTGCACAGGTCGTTCGCGGACGCCGTGAACGCGGACGCCGCCATCGTCCCGGCGACCTCGTCGACGAGCACGCGCGCCCACGAGGGCCCGTCGTCCTCGGGTCCGAGCGCGGGCTGGTCGCGCACCGTGCCGGCCTTGCCCGTGCCGAGGTAGACGAGCTGCGCGCCCGCGCTCGTCGTCCCCTCGGGCAGGTCGAACGCGCCCGCGTCGACGGCGAGCTGGTACGCGCCGAGCTGCGGGTTGACGCGCGCCTCCTCACGCGCAGGCGGGCGGGCGCCGGTCTTGAGGTCCACGACGCGCACCTGGTCCGGGTGCTCGAGGTCGCGCTCGATGCGGTCGGCCGAGCCGCGCAGCAGCGCACGGTCGGTGCGGGCCGCGAAGTCGGCCTCCACGAGCAGCGCGTCGCCCGCGCCCTGGAGGTAGCCCGCGAGGCGCTCGACCATCGCGTCGGCCTTGGCGCGCGCGGCGCGCGCGGGCCAGCCGGTGCCCAGACCGAGGGAGTCCCAGCGCTCGTCGAGCGCGGCCGCGAGCTCGGCACGCGTGCCGTGCGGGTGCTCCTGCGCGATCGCGTGCACGAGCGTGCCGAGCGACTGCCCGTTGCTCGTGGCGGCGGTCCCGCCCGCGGCCTCGAGCGCCCAGCGCAGCGCGCACCGGTGCGCGGTCTCGAGCTTCGACGGCGAGACGCGCACGGGCTCGTCCGGCCCGTACAGCGGCGCATCGGTGCTCGGCTCCGCGAGCCCGTGCCACTCGGCCGGGTCCGCTCCCGGCACGCCGCGCGCTGCGAGGTCCGCGAGCGCGCGCACCGCGCCCGGGTCCGGCTGCTCGCCCGCCGCGGCGGCGGCCTCGAGCGTCGCGCGCAGCTGCGCGACGAGCCCGCGCAGGTCGAGCGCGGGCTCGACCTGCGTGCGCCGCTGGTCCCGCTCGCCGTCTGGCGGCTCGACGAGGTCGACGAACGGCGACGGCTGGTGGTCGGAGTCCGCGACCGCGGTCACGACGAGCACGCGGCGTGCGCGCGACACCGCGACCGCGAACGAGCGCAGCTCGTCGGCCAGCACCGCGGCGCGTGCGTCCTGCGCCGCGGCGGCACCCTGCGCAGCAGCACGCCCGGACAAGGCGGCACCCTGCGCGCCCGCAGCACGGCCGGACACGACGTCGACGAGCGCCTGCGCGCCGAGCAGCGAGTCGCGCAGCCGCAGGTCGGGCCACACGCCCTCCTGGACGCCGCAGACGGCGACCACGTCCCACTCGCCGCCGGCCGCGCCAGCGGGCGTGAGGACGGACACCGCGGCCCGCCGGGCGCGCGGCGCGAGCGAGTCGGACGGCAGGTCCTGCGCGCGCAGCCAGTCGACGAACGCCTCGGGCGGCGTGCGCGGCATGCGCTCGACGAACGTCTCCGCGGCGCGGAACAGCGCGACCACCGCGTCGAGGTCGCGGTCCGCGCGCTCGCCCGCGGCACCTCCCGCGAGCGCGGCACGGCGCCACGGCTCGGCGAGCCCCGCGGCGTCCCACAGCGCCCACAGCACGCCCTGGGCGTCGGCACCCGGTGTCGCGGCGGCCACGCGGCCGGCCTCGACGACACGCGCGAGCCGCTCGACCGGTGCCGCGACGGTGGGCGGCAGCGTCCCGGCCCGGCCGGGCGCGTCGAGCACCTCGACGAGCAGCGCGTCGCTCGAGCGTCCGCCGCCGCCCGCGAGCTCCTCGGCCCGCAGCGCGCGTCGCACGCGGCGCAGTCCCACGGGGTCGAGGCCGCCCAGCGGCGAGCAGGCGAGGCGCGCGGCGAGCACCGCGTCGAGCTCGGCGGTGCCGCACGCGACCGCCATCGCGTCGAGCAGCGGGCGAACCGCGGGCTCGTCGCGCAACGGGACGTCGCTGCCCAGCACCGTGACGGGCACCGACGCGCTCGCGAGCGCGCGGCGCAGCGCGGTGACCTGCGCACCGGCGCGTGCCACGACCGCCATGCGCTCCCACGCCACGCCGTCCTCGAGGTGCGCGCGGCGCAGCTCGCGTGCGACGAACGCGGCCTCCTGCGCCCCGCTCGGGAGGATCGCGACGCGCGCGTGCCCCCGCGGCGCATCCTCGGGGGGCGCCGCGCGCCGGTGCACCGCCGCGCCGAGGGTCCCGACCCGCTGCGTGACGCGCTCGACGACGCCGCGCACGTGCGTTCCGTGCCGCCACACGGTCGGCAGCACCAGGCGGGCCGCTCCGAGGGCCCCGCCGGCCTCGTGCGCCGCACCGACCGCCGCACCGTCCGCCCGGCCCGCGGGGCGGGGCGCGGTCGCGCGCGCGACGAGCGCGGGCTCGGCACCGCGGAACGTCTGCACGGCCGCGTCGGGATCGGCGGTGAGCAGCACGCGCGCGCCGCGCGCCGCGACCACGCCCAGCAAGGAGGCCGTCGCCGAGGTGCTCTCCTGGTGGTCGTCGACCACGACGAGCCGCCACGCGGGCGGGCGCGCCCCTGGCACGTCCCGCTCCCACGACGCGAGCGCACGCGCCGCCTCGGCGACGACGACGGCCGGGTCGAGCCGCGGACCGGCGTCGGGCGTCGCGGCCCGCAGGTCGAGGACGTCGAGGTACTCGCTGTACACGCGCGCGGCGGCGCACCACTCGGCGCGCCCGTGGGCGCGGCCCAGCGCGTCGAGGTCGGCCGGGCCGAGCCCCCGCTCCGCGGCGCGCATGAGCAGGTCACGCAGCTCGTCGCGGAACGCACGCACGCCGAGCGCCTCGCCCCGCACGCGCTCGGGCCAGTCCACGGGCAGGCCTTCGCCCGCGGCGTGACCCGCGAGCAGCTCGGCGAGCACGAGGTCCTGCTCGGGGCCGGACACGAGCGTGGGCGGCACCTCGCCGCGCGCGACGGCCTGCGCGCGCAGCACGGCGAACGCCGCCGCGGCGGGCGTCTGGACGAGCGGGCGGCTGGACGTCACGGGCAGCCGTGCCGCGAGCCGGTCGCGCAGGTCGGACGCGCCGCGCCGGGTCGCCGACAGCACGAGCAGGTGCTCGGGAGCGAGCCCCGCGCGCACGGCCGCCACCGCGGCCTCGAGCGCGACGGTCGTCTTGCCGGTCCCGGGTGCGCCGAGGACGAGCAGCGCGGGCTCGTCGGACCCCGCGCCCGCGGCCCACGCGACGGCCGACGCCTGCGCGTCGTCGAGGACCACCGGGGACCCCGGCCCCTGCACGGGTGCGTCGGCGAGCGCGGGCCGGCGCAGCACGGGAGCGGGGGTCGTCACGGCGTGCATCCCATCACGACCGACCGACACCCACCGACTCCGGCCCGCACGGGTCCGACGACGGGAGGCACGGGCCGCGGACGCGCGCCCGGTCAGCCCTCCGGGAACGGCCAGGGGTTGGGCAGGCAGGGCTTGACCGCGTACGACTGCTGCTGCATCACGTGCGCCACGGCGCCCGCGGTCGTGCACGGGCGGTGCGGCTGCCCGAGCAGGTGGCCGACCTCGTGGTTGACCAGGTACTGCCGGTACGCCGTGCGGTCGTCGCCGTAGTCCTCGACGGCCTCGACCCAGCGCCGGAAGTTCAGCGCGGCGTGGCCGTAACGCCCGCACGAGACCTGCCCCGCGGTCTGCAGGGGTGCGCACATCTCGTCGACCAGGTCGGGCGACGCGAGCACGACGCGCACGTCCGGCTTCCCGTCCGTGACCTCGAACGCCAGCGAGCCGTCACCGCCCCAGCCGCGGTCGTCGGTGAGCGTCGTCATGACGAACGCGGCGAACGCCTCGGCGTCGACCGGCAGCCCCTTCTCGACCTCGACGCGCACGCGCACCACCCGCTCGACGTCGGCGTCGGCCGCGTCCGCCGTGGCGCGCTGCGCGGCGGCCACGACGGCGAGCTCGCCCGACGCGCGCTCCGGCACGTCCGCCGCGAGCAGCCCGGCCTCGACGTCCGCCGCCGTCAGGCCGGGCGGGAGGGTCGGGGTGGGGCTGGGGGCGACGCTCGCAGCGGGGCTCGACGTCGGGGCCGGGTCGACCGCGGCGCGCGTGGGCGGCGCGTACGGGCGCTGCCCGCCCCCGCCGCGCGCGGCCGCGTCGGGGCGCTCGCGCACCAGCGCGTCGAGCGTCGCGGCCGGCTGGCTGACCGGCTCGGGCACGCTCGTCGTCCCCGGTCCCGCCACCACCCACCCGGTCCCCGCGCCCGCGAGGAGGGCGCCCAGGACGACCGACGCGGCGCGTGCGCGCGTGCGCCGCGCGACCGCGCGACCGGCGTCCGCCGGCACGCGTGCGGGCGCGGACGCGTCACTCGTCCGGAGCACTCGGGGCGACGTCACGGGCATATCGTCGCATCCCGGAAACGTTCGGTGGCTAGCATTCGCGCCATGGCCGAGCCCGAGAGCGAGCTGACGCCTCGTCCCCGCACCGTCCGGATGTCGGGGGGCGAGCGGCGTGCGCAGGTGCTCGAGATCGCGCAGGAGCTCTTCGCGAGCGAGGGTTTCCACCACGTCTCGATGGACGACATCGCGGACCGCGCCCTGGTGAGCAAGCCGGTGCTGTACCGCCACTTCCCCTCGAAGCTCGACCTGTACCTCGCGGTCGTGGACCGCTGCGGCGCGGACCTCATCGCGGCGGTCGAGCGGGCCGTCGCGCCCATCGAGCAGGGTCCCGTGCACCGCGGCGACGGGCAGGCCGTGATCGCGGCGATCGTCCGCGCGTACATGACGTTCGTCGAGGTCGCGGGCGAGTCGTCCGGCCTGCTGTTCGAGTCCGACGTGACGCGCGACGCGGACGTGCGCAAGCGCGTCGAGCACGCGTCGTCGGTCGCGGCGGCGCGGTGCGCGGCCGTGCTCGAGCCCGTCACGGGCCTGCCGCCCGCGGACTGCGAGGTGATCGCGGTGTCGCTCATCTCGCTCGCGCAGGGCGCCGCGACGCACCGGCTGCGGGGCACGGACCCGCTCGCGTCCGAGCACGCGGCCGACCTGGTGACGCGCCTCGCGTGGGCGGGCGTGCAAGGCCTCGTGCGCGCGGACTTCTCGTACGACGAGTAGCGCCGACGACCCGGCGCCCGCACCCGCGCCGGGGCTCCGGGGCCGGTCCCCGTCGGTGCGGTTTCGCTGGTCGCGGACACGGCGTGACCGCGCGCGGCAGCCGCCTAGGATCGTCGCGAGACCAGCAGGCCGGGTCCGGGCGACCGGGCGGCGGCGACGTGTCGCGCACGTGGTGGCGACGGAGGGAGACGGGCGTGGAGATCACGATCGGCGTGCAGAACGTGGCGCGGGAGATCGTCCTGGAGAGCGACCAGACCTCCGACGAGGTGTCGGCCGCCGTCGCGGCAGCGCTCGCCGGCAAGCCCGCGCTCGAGCTCACGGACAGCAAGGGCCGCCGGGTGATCGTGCCGACGGCGACGCTCGCGTACGTCGAGGTCGGCGTCGAGGCCAAGCCGCGCGTGGGCTTCGGCTCGATCTGACGCGCTCCTGGCCGCAGCCGGCCGGTCCGGCGCGGCGAACCCGTCAGGCCGTGAGACGGTCAGGCGGTCAGGCCCAGGCGGCTCATGCGGCGCGTGTGCTGCGCGGTGAGCTCGCCGAACACCTTCGCGGGCGCGTTGGGCGTCGCCGTGCCCGCAGCCGGCGCGTTGCCGCCGTCGGCGGTCGCGTCCCCGGCTTCGGCGGGCTCGGCGGCCGCGGCAGTCACGAGCCGCTCCAGGGCCGGACGCTGCGCGATGAGCCGCTGGACCGTGCCGAGCGCCTCCCCCACGAGCCGGCGGCCCCACAGCGCGAGCCGCGAGGACAGCACGCCGTCGCGCGACCCCGCGGCGTCGAGCTCGGCGACCGCGAGCTCGGCGTGCGACGCGTCGTCGAGCACCTCGAGCACGACCGCGCGCGAGCGCTCGTCGAGCCCCTGCGCGGCGATCCGGCAGAAGTCGTCCGCGACGCCGTAGCCGACGTACGCCTTGAGCAGCCGCTCCCACCAGGAGCTCGGCTGCGTGCGCTCGTCGAACTCGGTGAGCACGTCGTCGAACTGGCGCATGGTCGCGGCCGGGTCCGCGCCCAGCTCCGCGACGCGTGCGAGGACACGGTCGCGACGCTCGACGGCCGCCGCGGCGAACCGCGAGAGCGCGAGCCGCTGCTCGACGTCGGGCGCGATCGCGCAGTCGCCCGCGAGCCGGACGAACGCGGTGTGCTCGAGCTGGGCGACCAGGCCCAGGAGCTCGAGGGCGTCCGCCGTCGACGGCGACGAGGCCGAGGGCGAGGGGGTCGGCGCGGCGTTGCTCATCCGAGGATCGTAGAACGCCCCGCGCCCCGGCGGTTGAGACGCTGATCACGCGATCGCGTGAGACCGCGCCGACCGCACCCGGACGGTCGTCGGCTACCCTGGACGGGTACATCGGTTGCCCGGTCGGCCACGACCATCTCGCACGTCTCTCCCGCACGCTCCCGCGCACGCGACGAGACGTAGCCCGCGAGTTCGACATCCGCGATCGGCTGCCGGCCACCCGTGGTGCCCCCGCTGCGCCCGGCGCGCGACCCGTCCCCCGACGGCGACGCCCGACCGGACGGCGCGCGGCCGCCACCCTGCACCGAAGAGCACACGTGACCCAGACGCAGACGAACCTGCCCGCCGACGACCTCGGCGCCCCCGACACCACGAGCGAGCACGCCTCGGCCCTCGCCGCCCCCTCGACCCGCCCCCTGGTGAGCACGGCCGCGTCCGTGCAGGCCGTGGACGCCTCGTTCGCCGACTTCGAGGTCCGGCCCGAGATCGTCCAGGCGCTCGCCGACGCGGGCATCACGCGCCCGTTCCCGATCCAGGCCATGACGCTGCCCGTCGCGCTGTCGGGCCACGACATCATCGGCCAGGCCAAGACCGGTACCGGCAAGACGCTCGGCTTCGGTGTGCCGCTGCTCAACCGCATCGTCGCCCCCGGCGAGGAGGGCTACGACGCGCTGCGCGCGCCGGGCAAGCCCCAGGCGCTCGTCGTCGTCCCGACGCGTGAGCTCGCCGTGCAGGTCGCGGGCGACCTCGCGACCGCGTCCGCGCGCCGTGCGGTGCGGGTCGTGCAGGTCTACGGCGGCCGCGCGTACGAGCCGCAGATCGACGCGCTCAACAAGGGCGTCGACGTGGTCGTCGGCACGCCGGGCCGCATGATCGACATGCTCAAGCAGCGTCACCTGGACCTGTCGCACGTGCGCACGGTCGTGCTCGACGAGGCCGACGAGATGCTCGACCTGGGCTTCCTGCCGGACGTCGAGACGCTGCTCGCGGCCACGCCCGCGTCGCGCCACACCATGCTGTTCTCGGCGACCATGCCCGGGCCGGTCGTCGCGATGGCCCGCCGCTACATGTCGCAGCCGACGCACATCCGCGCGCAGGACCCCGACGACGACGGCAGCCAGACCGTCAAGAACATCAAGCAGGTCGTCTACCGCGCGCACGCGCTGGACAAGGTCGAGCTGCTCTCGCGCATCCTGCAGGCGCGCGGCCGCGGCCTGACGATCGTGTTCGCGCGCACCAAGCGCACGGCCGCGAAGGTCGCCGACGAGCTCGTCGAGCGCGGGTTCGCGGCGGGCGCGCTGCACGGCGACCTGGGCCAGGGCGCACGCGAGCAGGCGCTGCGCGCGTTCCGCCACGGCAAGGTCGACGTGCTCGTCGCGACGGACGTCGCGGCGCGCGGCATCGACGTCGAGGACGTCACGCACGTCATCAACTACCAGTGCCCCGAGGACGAGAAGACGTACCTGCACCGCACGGGCCGCACCGGCCGCGCGGGCAACAAGGGCACGGCCGTGACGTTCGTCGACTGGGACGACATGCCGCGCTGGGGCCTGATCGACAAGGCGCTCGGCCTGGGCAACCCCGAGCCGGCGGAGACGTACTCGAGCTCGGCGCACGTGTACTCCGACCTCGACATCCCCGAGGGCGTCAAGGGTCGCCTGCCCAAGGACAAGCAGACGCGCGAGGGTCTCGCCGCCGAGGCGATCGAGGACCTGGGCGAGACCGGCAAGCGCACGCGCCAGGGTGCGTCGGGCGGGCGTGACCCGCGCGGCGGCCAGGGCGGCGCGCGCGGCCGGTCCGACGAGCGTCCGGCCCGTGACGCCGGCGGTGACGCGGGCGAGGGCGGTCGTCGCCGTCGTCGTGGCGGCCGTGGCCGGGGCGCCGGTGGCGAGGGCGGCGCGACGGAGGCGCGGCCCACCGAGGCCGGCGCGAGCCAGGCTCCGCAGTCCGCTCCCGGCGCGGGCGTGCCGGGAGCCGACGAGGGCGGCGAGCCCCGCGCGCGACGGTCGCGCAACCGCCGTCGCACGCGCGGCGGGCGCCCCGCGGGCGAGTCCGGCGCGACCGAGGCGAGCGAGCCCGCCGGCGCCTGACCGGCCTCCGACGACCCGCACCACGACGAAGGCCCCCGTGCTCCACGGGGGCCTTCGTCGTGCGTCCGACGCCGCTCGTCGGCGGGGTCGTCGTCAGCGCGGCGTCAGGACGCGTCCTGCACGAACGCGACCACCGCGTCCGCGATGAGCTGCACCGCGATCGCGGCGAGCAGGAGACCCGCGATGCGGGTCACGAGGATCGTGCCGGAGTCCTTGAGCACGCGGTGGATGACGTTCGCGAACCGCATCGCGAGGTAGAGGGACACGTGCACCGCGACGACCGCGAGCGCGATCGCTGTCCAGTCCCCGACGGTGCCGTCGGCCTGCTTGACGAACACCATGGTCGCGACGATCGCGCCGGGGCCGGCGAGCAGCGGCGTGCCGAGCGGCACGAGCGCGACGTTGACCTTGGCGTTCGGTGAGGCCTGCTGCTCCTCCATCTTCCCGGTGAGCAGCTCCATCGCGATGAGCAGCAGCAGGAGCCCGCCGGACGCCTGCAGCGCCGCGAGCGAGATGTGCATGTACGACAGGATCGACTGGCCGAAGATCGCGAACGACACGATGACGCCGAGCGCGACGGCGACGGCCTGCCACGCGGCCTTGTTGCGCTGCTTGCGGGTCATGGCGCCCGTGAGGCCGAGGAAGATCGGCACGGTCCCGGGCGGGTCCATGATGACGAACAACGTGATGAAGACCGACGCGAACAGGCGCGGGTCGAAGACGTCGGTCACCTCGCCGCCTCGTCCCGGACCGCGCGGGTCGTCCTCACACGGGCCGTGCCCGCACGGCCGGTGGGGCCGCTCGTCGTCGTCGCTGCGCCGGGGTCACCGGACCACATCACTCGTGCCTCGTTCCTCGATCACGGCCAGGATCTCCGGCCGGGTCAGATTCTCCCCCAGCGCGTTGACCTTCCCCGCACCGTGGTAGTCGCTGCCCCCGGTGACGAGCAGCCCGAGCCGGTCGGCGATCGCGCGCAGCCGCTCGCGCTGCGCGGGTGAGTGGTCGCGGTGGTCGACCTCAAGCCCGGCCAGACCGGCGGCGGCGAGCTCGTCGAACGTCTCGTCGGGCACGATGCGCCCGCGCGCGTCGGCCCCGGGGTGCGCGAACACCGCGACTCCCCCGGCGGCGACGATCGCGCGCACCGCGTCGGCGGCCGCGGGCGCGTAGTGCGGCACGTGGTACGGGCCGTCGGCGCGCAGCAGGTGCGCGAACGCGGCGTCCCGGTCGGGCACGACGCCGTTCGCGACGAGCGCGTCGGCGACGTGCGGCCGGCCGACGGTCACGGCGTCACCGGCCTGCGCGAGCACGTCGTCCCACGTGATCGGCACGTCCGCGGCGAGCAGGTCGACCATGCGCTCCGCGCGCGTGAGCCGCGCGTGGCGTGTGGCCTCGAGCTCGGCGACGAGCGCGGGGTGCGTCGGGTCCTGCAGGTAGGACAGCAGGTGGACGCTCACGCCGCGCCACCGGGCGGACACCTCGGTGCCGCGCACGAGCGCGACGCCGTGCTCGGCCGCCGCGAGCGCCGCGGGCGCCCAGCCGACGGTCGTGTCGTGGTCGGTGAGGGCGAGGACGTCGAGCCCGGCGCGCGCGGCGGCCGCGACGAGCTCGGCGGGGCTCTGCGTGCCGTCGGACGCCGACGAGTGGGCGTGCAGGTCGATGCGCACCCCGGAACCGTATCGAGCCTCGTCGGCGGCTCGCACGCCTCGTGCGTCCGGCGCACGGTGGGAAGATGGCGGGATGAGCGACGACACCGCAGCCCCCGACGCCACGACGAGCGCTCCCACGGCTGCCGGTCCCGGCGACCCGGGCTGGCAGGAGGGGCAGCCGCTCGAGGAGCGCGGCGCGAACCGTTCGCAGCGCCCCGGGTCGGCGACGTTCCTGGAGTTCGTGACGTCCGGCTGGGCCCCGCGCCCGGCGTCCGAGGTGACGCGCAGCCCCGCGGCGGACTTCACGGCCGCGCGGCGCAGCGCGCTGTCGGGCAAGTTCCCGGGCCGTCGGCTCGTCGTGCCCGCGGGCACGTTCAAGGTGCGCTCGAACGACACGGACTACCGGTTCCGCCCGCACTCCGCGTTCGCGCACCTCACGGGGCTGGGCGTCGAGCAGGAGCCCGACGCGGTGCTCGTCCTGCACCCCGTGGACGACGGCACGGGCGACGACGGAAGCGGCCACCACGCGGTGCTGTACCTGCGGCCGCTCGCGGGCCGGGACACCACCGAGTTCTTCTCGGACTCGCGCTACGGCGAGTTCTGGGTGGGTGCGCGCCCGACGCTCGAGGACATGGAGACGCTCACGGGCATCACCACCGCGCACCTCGACGACCTGCGCGACGCGCTCGCGAAGGACGTCGGCGAGGGCGGCGTGCAGGTGCTCGTCGTGCCGGAGGTCGACCCCGCGGTCGAGGCCGTGGTGGAGGAGATCCGCCGGCAGGAGGCCGAGCGCACGGCGCAGCAGGAGGAGCGCGACGAGCACCTCGTCGAGGCGCTGTCCGAGCTGCGGCTCGTGAAGGACGCGTACGAGGTCGAGCAGATGCGGCTCGCGGTCGCGACGACGATCGAGGGCTTCGAGAAGGTCGTGCGCGCACTGCCCGCGGCCCAGGAGCACGCGCGCGGCGAGCGCGTCGTCGAGGGCACGTTCGTCGGCCACGCACGCCAGGAGGGCAACGCGGTCGGCTACGAGACGATCGCCGCGGCCGGCGAGCACGCGACGACGCTGCACTGGATCGACAACGACGGCCAGGTCCGCGCGGGCGAGCTGCTGCTGCTCGACGCGGGTGTCGAGGTCGACTCGCTGTACACCGCGGACCTCACGCGCACGATCCCGGTGGACGGCACGTACACCGAGGTCCAGCGCCGCGTGTACCAGGCGGTGCTGGACGCGGCCGACGCCGCGTTCGCCGCGGCCGTGCCGGGCGCGCGGTTCCGGGACGTGCACGCTGCGGCGATGGAGGTCATCGCGGCGCGCCTCGAGGAGTGGGGCCTGCTGCCGGTGACGGCCGAGGAGTCCTTGCACGCGGACAACCAGCACCACCGCCGCTGGATGGTGCACGGCACGAGCCACCACCTCGGCATCGACGTGCACGACTGCGCGCAGGCGCGCGCCGAGCTCTACCTCGACGGCGTGCTCGAGCCGGGCATGGTGTTCACGATCGAGCCGGGCCTGTACTTCAAGTCCGACGACCTGCTGATCCCGGCCGAGTACCGGGGCATCGGCGTGCGCATCGAGGACGACGTGCTCATCACCGTCGACGGCAACGAGAACCTCTCGGCGGCACTGCCGCGCGACCCCGACGCCGTCGAGGCGTGGATGGCGGGGCTGCTCGGGCGCTGACGCGCTACGCGGTGGGGCCGGTGGTCGTCGGGCCGGCCTCACCGGACGCGGCGGGCGGGCGGTCGGGCGACTGGTCGACGGGCTGGTCGACGGGCTGGTCGACAGGCTGGTCGGCGGGCTGGTCGGCGGACGGCTGGTCGGCGGGCTGGACGGGCGCGGGCTGGGCCGGGCGCGCGGGCCAGCCCGACACGACTCCGCCGACCTCGCTCAGGAGGTTGCGCGCCTGGTTGGCCTTCTCGGCGTGGCACAGCACTGCGTAGGAGGCGGCGACGATCTGGCTCGCGGACGTGAAGTCGCGTCGCCCGCGCGTGAGCGAGTACGTCAGCACCGAGAACAGCAGGCCGAACGCGCCACCGATGAGGATCGCGGGCAGGAACGGGCTGCTCCCGCCGGGCTCGGAGAACAGCGACAGCAGGATGCCGACGAACAGGCCGAACCACGCGCCGGAGACGAACCCGCCGGACGCGGCGCGCGAGTAGGACAGCCGCCCGGTGACGCGCTCGACCATCTGCAGGTCGGTGCCGACGATCGTGACCATCTGCACGGGGAACGCCTTGTCGGCGAGCAGGTCGACGGCCTTCTGCGCCTGCGCGTACGTGTCGTACCGCGCGACGGTCTCGCCCTGCGGGGGTGTCGGGGTACGCGGGATGCGGGCCTGGCCTGGGAACGACATGGCCCGATCCTCCCCCGCCGAGCTGGGCCCGCGCCAGCACGCGCCGCGACGATCTCTCGGCGACCAGCGGGAACGCGACGCGCGCCCGCGGCGCGGGCGTGACGTGCGGGCGGGGCCCCGGCGTCTAGGCTGGCCGCGTGAGCAGCGTGGGCACCCGGGTGTTCGTCGCGCGCCTGGCCGGCACCACGGTCTTCGACCCGCTCGGTGACCAGGTCGGGCGCGTGCGCGACGTCGTCGTGCTCGTGCGCCCCAAGGGTGCGCCGCGCGCCGTCGGGCTCGTCGTCGAGGTCCCCGGCAAGCGCCGGGTCTTCCTGCCCCTGACGCGCGTCACCGCGATGGACCCCGGGCAGGTCATCTCGACCGGCCTGGTGAACATGCGCCGCTTCGAGCAGCGCGCGTTCGAGACGCTCGTCGTGAGCGAGCTGCTCGACCGCACGGTCGACCTCGCCGACGGCAGCGGGTCCGCGACCATCGAGGACGTCGCGATCGAGCTGCAGCGCAACAACGACTGGGTGGTCACCAAGCTGTTCGTGCGGCGGGTCGTGCCCGGGCACCGCGGGCTGCTGCGCCGGCGCGGCGAGACGCAGCTCGTCTCGATGGGTGAGGTCACCGGCCTCGCGCGCGCCGCGGGTCAGCAGGGCGCGGAGCTGCTGCTCGCGCAGTACGAGGACCTCAAGCCCGCCGACCTGGCCGACGTGCTGCACGACCTGGGCACCACGCGGCGGCTCGAGGTCGCCTCCGCGCTCGACAACGACCGCCTCGCCGACGTGCTCGAGGAGCTGCCCGAGGACGACCAGGTCGCGATCCTGCAGGGGCTCGAGCTGGGCCGCGCGGCCGACGTCCTGGAGGCCATGGAGCCCGACGACGCCGCCGACCTGCTGGGCGAGCTGCCCGACGAGCAGGCCGCCGAGCTCCTCGAGCTCATGGAGCCCGAGGAGGCGAAGGACGTCCGGCGCCTGCTCGCGTACGAGGACAACACCGCGGGCGGTCTCATGACCACCGAGCCCGTGATCCTCGGCCCCGAGACGCCGATCGCCGCCGCTCTCGCGCACGTGCGCCGCCAGGACCTCACGCCCGCGCTCGCGTCCATGGTGTTCGTCGTGCGCCCGCCGCTCGAGACGCCCACCGGCCGGTACATCGGGGTCGTGCACCTGCAGCGCATGCTGCGCGAGCCCCCGCACGAGGCGATCGGGTCGATCGTCGACACCGACATCGAGCCCATCGAGGCCGGCGCTCCCCTGATGTCCGTGACGCGCCAGCTCGCGACCTACAACCTGCTCGCGCTGCCGGTCGTGGACGCCGACAAGCGCCTGCTGGGCGCGGTCTCGGTCGACGACGTGCTCGACCACCTGCTGCCCGAGGACTGGCGCGAGCAGGACGACGAACCGGGCGGGGCGAGGGTCGTGAGCGCACCCGGTCCGCGGCACGCGGCCAAGCCGGCGGTGGGCCGTGGCTGAGCGTCTCGACCAGCCGCGCGAGTCGCGGCGCTCGCTGCTGCCGCGCCCGTCGACCGACCAGGACGCCGCGGGTCGCGTCTCGGAGAGCATCGCGCGCTTCCTGGGCACGCCGTCGTTCATCTTCTGGCTGACGATCTTCTGCGTCGTGTGGCTCGGCTGGAACTCGTGGGGGCCGGAGGAGCTGCGGTTCGACAAGGCGTCGAACGGCTTCACCGCGCTCACCCTGATGCTCTCGCTGCAGGCCTCCTACGCCGCTCCCCTGATCCTGCTCGCCGCCAACCGGCAGACCGACCGCGACCGCGTGCAGGCCGAGCAGGACCGGCAGCGCGCCGAGCGGAACCTCGCCGACACCGAGTACCTGGCGCGCGAGATGGCGGCGCTGCGCATCGCGCTGGGCGAGGTCGCGACGCGCGACTTCGTGCGCTCCGAGCTGCGCAACCTCCTGGAGGACCTCGCGGAGCACGACGACGAGGACGGCGACGACGGCGAGGCGGCGGACAGGCCCGACCCGCGCCCACGCACCGACCGCAAGACCGACCGACGACGCGCGGGCACCTAGACGACCGTCGTCGCCGTGACGCGACCTGCGGGCCGGTCACGGACCAGGGCCGGACGGCCCGCGCTCGTCGCGCCGTGGCCGACCTAGCATGGTCGCCGTGCCCCCGACTGACGAGACCCTGACCCAGGCCGTCCACACCGCGCTCGCGTCCGTGCAGGACCCCGAGATCCGGCGCCCGATCACCGAGCTCGGCATGGTCCGCTCGGTGACGGTGGACGCCGGGCGCGTGGTCGTCGGCCTCGACCTGACGACCCCGGGCTGCCCGCTCAAGGACACGCTGACGCGCGACGTCACGGCCGCGGTGACGCAGGTCGACGGGGTCGACGAGGTGAGCGTCCAGCTGGGGGTCATGACCGCCGAGCAGCGCGCGGACCTGCGCCGGCTGCTGCGCGGCACGGACGCGGAGCCGACGATCCCGTTCGCGCAGGCGTCGTCGCTGACGAAGGTGTTCGCGATCGCGTCGGGCAAGGGCGGCGTGGGCAAGTCGTCCGTGACGGCGAACCTCGCGGTCGCGATGGCGGCCGACGGCCTGCGGGTCGGGGTGGTCGACGCCGACATCTACGGCTTCTCGATCCCGCGCATGCTGGGCGTGGACCGGCCGCCGACGAAGGTCGACGACATGCTGCTGCCGCCGGTGGCGCACGACGTGAAGGTCGTCTCGATCGGCATGTTCGTGCCGCCGGGCCAGCCGGTGGTGTGGCGCGGGCCGATGCTGCACCGCGCGCTGCAGCAGTTCCTCGCGGACGTGTTCTGGGGCGACCTGGACGTGCTGCTGCTCGACCTGCCGCCCGGGACGGGCGACATCGCGATCTCGGTCGCGCAGCTGCTGCCGGGCTCGCAGATCGTCGTCGTGACGACGCCGCAGGCCGCAGCGGCGGAGGTCGCGGAGCGGGCGGGGTCGGTCGCGGTGCAGACGCGTCAGCAGGTCGTGGGCGTGGTGGAGAACATGTCGTGGCTCGAGCAGCCCGACGGCTCGCGCCTCGAGCTGTTCGGCTCGGGCGGGGGCGAGAAGGTCGCGGCGCGCCTGACGCAGCTCACGGGTGGGACCGTCCCCGTGCTGGGTCAGGTGCCGATCGACGTGACGCTGCGCGAGGGCGGCGACGTGGGCGAGCCCGTGGTGCTGAGCCACCCGGACTCCCCTGCTGCGGTCGCGCTGCGCGAGGTCGCGCGCACCTTGGGTGCGCGCCAGCGGGGTCTCGCGGGGCGCTCGTTGGGCCTCTCTCCCGCAGGGCGGTGACCGCGACACCCGTCCGGGTGTTTGTTTCTGTTGGGTCATGTGTGACGATGTTCGAGTGCTGGCGACCCAACGACAAGAAATGATCCTCGCGGCCGTGCGTGAGCACGGCGCGGCCCGCGTCTCCGACCTCGTGGTCGACCTCGGCGTCTCGGACATGACGATCCGTCGCGACATCGCCGAGCTCGCCCGTGCGGGGCTCGTGCGCCGGGTGCACGGCGGGGCGGTCGCCCCCGAGGGCACGCGCGCGTCCGACGAGCCCGGCTTCGAGGTCAAGGTCGAGCACGCCGGGCCGCAGAAGGCCGCGATCGCGCGCGCCGCGCACGCCGACCTCGAACCCGGCCAGACCGTCGCGCTCTCCGCGGGGTCCACGACGTACCGGCTCGCCGAGCTCGTCGCGCAGGACGCGACGCTGCGCCCGTTCACGGTCGTGACCAACGGCCTGCGGATCGCCGACGCGCTGCACCGCGCGGTCGCGCCGCGCGACCTGGAGGTCGTCCTCACCGGCGGGGTGCGCACCCCGTCCGACGCGCTCGTCGGCCGGGTCGCGGACGCGTCGCTCGCGCTGCTGCGCGTCGACCGCGCGTTCCTCGGCGTGCACGGGCTCGACGAGTCCGGCCTCACCACCCCGAACCTCGCCGAGGCCGCGACCGACCGCGCGCTCATGGGCTGTGCGGCCGCGACGACCGTGCTGGCCGACCACACCAAGTGGGGCACCGTCGGGCTCGCGAAGATCGCCGACCTCGACGAGGTGGACCTCGTCGTCATGGACGACGACGCCCCCGCCGCGGCCCGCCGCCTGCTCACCGACCGCCTGCAGACCGTCGCAGACGCATCCCCGACCCCCGGCGCGGACGCCTCCCGCACCCCCACCCCGCACCAGGAAGACGAGGCATGAGCACCCCCACCAGCACCAGCACCGGCACCAGCACCGCAGCCGTGCGCGTCACGAGCACCACGCTCGCCGACGGCCGCGACCTGTTCTACTTCGACGACTCCGAGCCGTACGTCTCGGGCGCCGCGACCCGCCGGCTCGACGACCCGCGCCCCCTGCCCGACCGGTTCGCGCCCGACGAGCACGGGGACCTCCCCGCGGGCCCCGAGCTGCGCCGCGACCCGCTCACGGGCGAGTGGGTCGCCATGGCCGCGCACCGCATGAACCGCACGTTCCTGCCGCCCGCGGACGCGAACCCGCTCGCGCCCGCGAAGCCCGGCGCCGCGTACCAGGACGGCGAGATCCCCGCCGAGGACTACGACGTCGTCGTGTTCGAGAACCGCTTCCCGTCGCTGCTGCGCGTCCCGGGCGTCACCGACGAGGTGACGCTGCGCGGCGACGAGCCGCTGTGGCAGACACGCCCTGCGGCGGGTCGGTGCGAGGTCATCTGCTTCTCGGCGGACCCGACCGCGTCGCTGCGCACGGTGAGCCCGCGCCGCATGCGCACGATCATCGAGGCGTGGGCGCACCGCACGCTGGCGCTCCACGCGACCGAGGGCATCGAGCAGGTGTTCGTGTTCGAGAACCGCGGCAAGGAGATCGGCGTCACGCTGCACCACCCGCACGGCCAGATCTACGCGCTGCCGTACCTCGCGCCCCGCACCGCGACGATGCTCGCGACCGCGGCCGAGCACCGTGCGCGCACCGGGCGGCTGCTGGGCCGCGACGTGCTCGACGCGGAGCTGCGGGCCGGCACGCGCGTCGTGCTCGAGTCGGAGCACTGGGTCGCGTACGTGCCGTTCGCGGCGCGCTGGCCCGTCGAGGTGCACCTGGTCCCGCGCCGCGACGTCCCCGACCTGCCCGCGCTGACCGACGACGAGCGTGCCGACCTCGCGACGACGTACCTCGAGCTGCTGCGGCGCCTCGACCTGTTCTTCGTCGACGACGAGACCGCGATCCCGCTGCCCTACATCTCGGGCTGGCACCAGGCGCCCGCGCGGCAGGGCCGCGACGACTGGCGGCTGTCGCTCCAGCTGTTCTCGGTGCTGCGCGCACCGGGCAAGCTCAAGTACCTCGCGGGCGTCGAGTCGGGCGTCGCCGCGTGGGTGTCGGACACGACGCCCGAGCGCATCGCGACGCGCCTGCAGGAGCTCGCATGACGACGTGGGTGCCCGCGTGGGACACCACGACGGGCGAGCAGCGTGCCCGCGCGGTGTTCGACCGCGCGTTCGGCATCGCGCCCGACGGCGTGTGGTCGGCACCCGGGCGCGTCAACCTCATCGGCGAGCACACCGACTACAACGGCGGCCTGTGCCTGCCGGTCGCGCTCGCGCACCGCACGTTCGCGGCCGTGCGGCGCCGCGGCGACGACACCGCGCGCATGGTCTCCGCGTGGGACGCGAGCGTCGTCACCGCGCTCGAGCTCGCGTCGGTCGCACCCGGGGCGGTGGACGGCTGGACCGCGTACGTCGCGGGGGTCGCGTGGGCGCTGCGCGAGCGCGGGCGGCCGGTCGCGGGGTTCGACGTCGCGGTCGACTCGTGCGTCCCGGTCGGGTCCGGGCTGTCGTCGTCCGCCGCGCTGTCCTGCTCGGTCGCGCTCGCGCTCGATGCGGTCAACGCGCTCGCGCAGGACCGCGCGGCGCTCGCCGCCGACTGCGTGCGCGCCGAGAACGAGATCGCGGGCGCCCCGACGGGCGGCATGGACCAGGCCGCTGCGCTGCGCACCACGGCCGGGCACGCGCTTCTGCTCGACTGCCGCGACCTGTCGGTGCGGCACGTCCCGTTCGACCCGGCCGCCGAGGGGCTCGCGCTGCTCGTCATCGACACGCGCGCCGAGCACGCGCTCGTCGACGGGCAGTACGCGCAGCGCCGGGCGACGTGCGAGCAGGCGGCGCGCCTGCTCGGCGTGACGACGCTGCGTGACGTCACGGACTCCCCCGCCGACGCGGAGCGCGCCCTGCGGACGCTGACCGACGGCACGCCCGAGGGCGACCTGCGGGTGCGCCGCGTGCGGCACGTGCTCTCGGAGATCGCGCGCGTGGGCGAGTTCGTCGCGCTGCTCGACGCGGGACGCCTGCGCGAGACCGGCCCGCTGCTCGACGCCTCGCACGCCTCGCTGCGCGACGACTACGAGGTGTCGTGCCGCGAGCTCGACGTCGCGGTCGAGGCCGCGCGTGCCGCGGGCGCGCTCGGTGCGCGCATGACGGGCGGCGGGTTCGGCGGCTCCGCGATCGCGCTCGTCGAGGCGGACGCGCTGGTCACCGTCGCGGACGCGGTCGACGCGGCGTTCGCGCGCGAGGGGCTGCGCCCTCCGGCGTTCGTCGTCTGAGCCCGGCACCCGGGGCTTGCATCCTGCGATGCAAGCCCCGGATCTCCGTCGCCCGCCCGGCGCGGCCGGCACGGCCCCGTTCCTAGCGTCTCGTCACGTCAGACCCACGACGACGACCAGGGGGGACTCCCGTGACCACCACCGTTCTCGAACCACCCGCACCGACCACGCAGCGCGGCTTCACCGCGTTCGTCCGGCGCAGCCCGCTGCTCGCGTTCTTCGTGCTCGCCAACCTGGCGAGCTGGGTGGCCTGGCTGCCGTACATCCTGTCCCGGCACGGCCTCGGCGTCTGGGACTTCTCCTTCCCGGGCGGTGAGGGCGGCGGGCAGCTGCTCGGCATGCTGCCGGGTGCGTACCTCGGGCCCATCGGCTCGGCACTGCTCGTGACCGCGCTGTGCGACGGGCGCGCCGGGCTGCGCCGGTGGGCACGTCGCCTGTGGCGCTGGCGCGTCGGGTGGCGCTGGTACGCGGGCGTGCTGCTCGGCGTCCCGGCCGTCACGATCGCCTCGCTCCTGGTGGTCACCGGCGGCGACGTGCACGCACCCTCGGCGGCCGTCCTCCTCGCGTACGTCCCGGGGCTGGTCGCGCAGATGGTGACCACGGGCCTCGCCGAGGAGCCGGGCTGGCGCGACTTCGCGCTCCCCCGCGCGCAGCGCCGGTTCGGGCCGCTGCCCGCCGTGCTGCTCGTGGGCGTCCTGTGGGGCGTGTGGCACCTGCCGCTGTTCCTCACCGAGTGGGGCGGGTACCCCGACGTGCCGTGGCACCGGCCGCTCGCGTTCGTGCTGTTCTGCGTCGTGTTCAACGTCGTCATGGCCTGGGTGTTCAACAGCACCCACGAGAGCCTGCCGATGGCGATGCTGCTGCACGTCGGCGTCAACACCTACGCCTCGCTCGCGGGCGAGCAGATGTTCCCGACGGTCGACCGCGACTCCTTCCAGCTCGCGCTGATCCTCGGCTCCGTCGTCGTCGGCGGCGTCCTGCTCGCCCGGACCCGCGGGCGGCTCGGGTACCGCGGCGGGGCCGCACCCCTATCGTGACCAGCGTGACCAGCGAGACCAGCGAGACCGGCGTGACCAGCCGGCGCCCGCGCCCCGCACGGTTCGTCGTCCCGGCGACGTGCGGGGCGCTCGCGCTCGCGCTGCACGTGGTCGCCGCCGTGCTGCACGCCGCCGAGCCCACCGCCGTCCGGGGCATGCCCGCGCTCGGCTCGCCGACGTGGTGGTGGGGTGCGGCGGTCCTCGTCGCGCAGGGGGTCGTGCTCGCGCTGCGGCCCCGCGCGACGCCGTGGCTGCTCGTCGCCGTGGCGGTCGGGGTGCCCGCGCTGTCCGTCCTGGGCGAGGGCGTGGGCGTCGGGCTGCTCGCGGTCGTCGTCGCGGCGTACGAGGCGACGATCGGGGTGCTCACGACGGCGTCGTCGGACGTGGCACGACGAGCCCCGCGGCTGCGCACGCTCGCCGGGTTCGCCGCAGCCGCGCTGCTCGTCGGCGCCGGGGTCGCCGCGAGCGAGCTGCGCCTCGGCAACGCCGCGTCCCTCGCGGTCGTCGGCGGGCTGCTGCAGGCCCTCGGCACGGTCGGGCTGCCCGTGCTCGCCGCGACCGTCGTCGGCTCGCGGCGCGACGCCCGCGCCGCGCACGCCGACTCCGCCGCCGCCCGCGCGCGCGAGCACGACGCGCTCGTCCGGGTCGCCGTCGAGCGCGAGCGGACCGCGATGGCCCGCGAGCTGCACGACATCGCCGCGCACCACCTGTCCGGCATCGCCGTGATGAGCGGCGCGATCGGGCGGCAGATCGACGTCGACCCCGAGGGCGCCAAGGCCGCGGTCGCGCAGGTCCGCGAGCAGAGCACCGCGATGCTGCGGGACCTGCGCCACCTCGTCGTGCTGCTGCGCGACGACGACCGTGCCGTCGCAGATGGCGACGGACGGGCCGACGGGGGCAACGGGGGCATGGACGGACGCGACGGCGTCGTGCGCATGGAGACGCTCGCAGGCGTCGCCGAGCTCGTCGAACGCGCGCCCGGCGCGACGCTGCGCCGGTCCGGTCCGCTCGACGCGCTCGTCGAGGACGGCGCGCTCGGGCCGCTCGCGCAGCTCGTCGTCTACCGGACGGTGCAGGAGGCGCTCGCCAACGCGAGCCGCCACTCGCCCGGCGCGACCTGCGAGGTGCACCTCGACGCGACCGACGGCACCCGGCTCGAGGTCGGTGTCCGCAACGGGGCGCCGACGACGCGAGACCTGCCGCCGCACGAGCCGGGCTACGGGCTCGTCGGCATGCGTGAACGCGCCGAGGTCACCGGCGCCACGCTCCGGTACGGTCCCACCGCGGAGGGCGGCTGGGTGGTGCACCTGACCGTCCCCACGACGACGGGGGGACGCGCATGACGACCGAGGTGGACGGATCGGCGACGGGCGACGTGCGCGTCGTCGTCGCGGACGACCAGGCACTCGTGCGTCTCGGGCTCGCGACGATGCTCGACACCGAGCCCGGCATCACCGTCGTCGGGCAGGCCGCCGACGGCGCGACCGCGGTCGAGCTCGCACGCACGCTGCGGCCGGACGTGGTGTGCATGGACATCCGCATGCCCGGCACCGACGGCATCACCGCGACGCGCGAGCTGTGCGGACCCGACGTCGAGGACCCGGTCCCGGTGCTCGTGCTCACCACGTTCGACGTCGACGAGTACCTGTTCGGCGCGCTCGAGGCCGGCGCGTCCGGGTTCCTGCTCAAGGACGCCGAGCCCGCGACGATCGTCGACGCCGTGCGCTCGGTCGCGGCCGGGCAGGGCATGCTCGCCAACGCGCTGACCAAGCGCGTGCTGCGCGAGGTCGTCACGCGCCGGCGCACGCAGCCCGTCGTCGCGGCGCGCGCCACCGAGCTGCTCACGCCGCGCGAGCTCGACATCCTGCTGCTCCTCGCGCAGGGCATGTCCAACGAGGAGATCGCCCGCACGCTCGTGCTCGAGGTCTCGACCGTGAAGTCCCACCTGGCGCGCGCGATGCCGAAGCTCGGCGTCAGGTCGCGCCTGCAGGCCGTCGTGTGGGCGTACCAGAACGGCATCGTGGAGCTCGGCGGCTGACGGCGCGCCACCCGGGCGGGCCGTCCGAGCAGGCCATCCGAGCGGGCCGTCCGAGCAGGCCCTGCATCGAAGGATGCAACCCGCGCGGTGCCGCCGTCGGAGGCTCGTGGCGGCACGCCCCCGATTCCTAGCGTGATCAGCGACATCGACCACGCAGGAGGACCCCGTGACCACCACCACGACCACCACGACACGCACCGACGTGTCCGTCCGGCTCACCGACGTCCACAAGACGTACCGCGGGAGCACGACCGAGGTGCACGCGCTGCGCGGCGTCTCGATGGAGCTGCGCAAGGGCTCGCTCACCGCCGTCGTCGGCCAGTCCGGCTCCGGCAAGTCGACCCTGCTCAACTGCGCGGCGGGGCTCGACGTCCCGACGAGCGGGCGCGTCGTCGTCGGCGAGCAGGACCTCACCGGCCTGTCCCCCGACGCGCTCACGCAGTTCCGCCGCGACCGCATCGGGTTCGTCTTCCAGGCGTACAACCTCATCGGCCACCTCACGGTCGCCGAGAACATCCAGCTCCCGCTGCTGCTCGGCGGCCGCACGCCCGACCTCGGCTGGCAGGCCCAGCTGCTCACGGCGCTCGGCCTGCGCGGCCTCGAGGACCGCCTGCCCGGGCACCTGTCGGGCGGGCAGGCGCAGCGTGTCGCGATCGCCCGCGCGCTGTTCACGCGGCCCGAGGTCGTGTTCGCCGACGAGCCGACGGGCGCGCTGGACTCGCGCAGCGGCGAGCAGGTGCTCACGCTGCTGCGCGACACCGCGGCCTCGCTCGGGCAGACCGTGGTGCTCGTGACGCACGACAGCCGCGTCGCCGCGACCGCCGAGCGCGTGCTGCTCATCGCCGACGGCGTCATCGCCGACACGCTGGACGCGCCCACGGCCGAGAGCGTCAACGCGCTCATGCTCGGCCTGGGCCACGGTGCCGGACCCGGTGCCGGTGCCGGGTCCGTCTCGGGTGCGGGGCGGTGAGCGGCATGTGGTTCCTCGCCCGGCGCGGTGCGCGCGCCCACCGCGGCAGCCTCGTCGCGACGTCGCTCGTGCTCGTGCTCGCCGGCGCGCTGCTGTCCATGACCGGCTGGCTCCTGGTCGCCGGTGTGACGGGCGGCGACGACGACGGGAGGGCCTCCGAGCTCGTCGCGCTGTCCACGTCCTTCGCCGGGACGGCCCTGTCCCTCGTCGTGCTCGTCGTCGCCGCGACCGTCACGCTCGCGCTGCGCCGGCGCCGCGGTGAGCTCGCGCTGCTGCGCGCCGTCGGCGCGACGGGGCGCCAGGTCCGCGCGCTGGTGCGCGGCGAGGTGCTCACGACGACGCTCACCGCCGCACCCCTGGGAGCGGTCGGCGGCCTGGGGCTCGCGTGGCTGCTGCGACCCGTGCTCGAGGACGCGGGCTTCCTCGTCCCGCACGTGCCCGCGGCACTCCTGCCGCTGCCCGTGCTCGGCGCGACGTTCCTGCTCGTGCCGACCGCGCTCGTCGCCGCGCGGATCGCCGCGCGGGAGTCGCTGCGCCTGTCCCCGACCGCGGCCGTCGGCGGCAGCCGCGTCGAGTCGCGCGAGGTCGGGCGCGTGCGTCGGGCCTGCGCGCTCGTCCTCGCGCTGGGTGGCGTCGCCGTCGCGTGCGCGCCGTTGCTCGTCCCGGGCGCGTTGGGCGCCGCGACGGCCGCCGTCTCGGCGTTCCTGCTCGTCGCCGCGGCCGCGCTGGCCGGACCGCTGCTCGTCGCGTGGACGTTCGACCGCGTGGCCCGCTACGCCGGGCGGGGTCCGCGCGGCCGCGCCACCACGCGGCTCGCGGTGGCGAACGTGCGCGGCTTCTCGCGGCGCCTCACGACGGTCGTCGTGCCGCTCGCGCTGCTGCTGGCCGTCGGGACCGTTCAGACGAGCGTGAACCGCGCCGTGGCGGTCGCCGCCGACACGCAGCTGACCGAGGCGGTCGGGACGGACCTCGTCGTGACCGACCCGTCCGGCCCGGTCGATCCGACCGTGCTGCGGGGCATCGAGGGCGTCGCCTCGGTGACCCCGCTGGCCGTACAGCCGGCACAGGTCCGTGTCGAGGGCGACTCCGCGTTCGGCGAGGGGTTCGCGTGGGAGTCGACGGCGATGCGCGTGATGCCGGCCGGGACCGGGCCGGACGTGCTCGACCCGGGCGTCACCGCGGGGTCGCTCGCCGAGCTCGGCGAGCCCGGGACCGTCGCGGTCAGCACCGACGCGCGTCTCGAGCTGGGCGCGCGGCTCGGCGGGACCCTGACCTGGCGGCACGACGACCGCGAGATCACGTCGCGCGTCGTGGCGGAGTACGACCGCGGCCTCGCGCTCGGCCCGCTGCTCGTCTCGGCCGAGGCGCTGGCGGCCGAGGGCGTCACGGCGGCGCCCGACACGCTCCTGGCCGAGACGACGGGCGCCGGGGTGGCCTCGGCGGTGACGTCAGCGGGCCTCGTCGCGCAGGACGTCGACGCGTACGTCGACGCCGTCGCGCAGACCGCGGCGGACGGTCAGGACCTGTCCACCGTGCTCGTCCTGCTCCTGCTCGGGTTCGCGGGGATCGGCGCGGCCAACGCGGTGGTGCTCGCGACCGCCGGGCGCCGCGACGAGCTGCTGCTCCTGCGCCGCACCGGCGCGACGCGTCGCCAGCTGCTGACGACGACGTTCACCGAGGCGCTCGTGACCGGCGCGAGCGCGTGGACCATCGGCGTCCTCGCGGTGCTGCCCGCGGTGCTGGGCGTGACGTTCGGGCTGCTCGGCCCCACGCTCCCGGTGGTGGACCTGCCGGCCGCGGCGGCGCTCACGGTCGCGGTGCTCGCGGTGCCGGTGGTGTGCACGCACGTGACCGTGAGCCGGGCGGACCGGGCGGCGTCGCTCGCGGGCGGCCGCAACGCGTGACGTGGCCCGTGCGTCGCGGAGCACACGCGACGGGACCCCGTCCGCTCAGGGGGGCGGGGCCTCGTCCCGCCGGCGCTGGACGTCCTCGTGCATCGAGAAGAACAGCGAGTACGGCGTCCCGTCGGGCTCGGGAGCGCGGTCGGCGTACTCCTGGAACAGCGCGCCCAGGCGGTCGTGCAGCTCGCGGTACGACTCCTCGCGCAGGCGCAGGCCGAGGCGGACCATCGGCTGCGCGTCGAGGTCGTCGACGAGCGCGAGCTCCTCGAGGAACGCGTCGACGAGCACGCGCGCCTGGCCCGGCCGCGAGGGTGAGCGCCACGACTTGCGGGTCGCGCGGTACGGCACCTCCCGGGCGCCGCGGGCGCCCCGCCGCACGGGCTCGGCCGCGAGGAAGCCGCGGTCGACGAGCGTGCGCACGTGGTGCAGCACGGTGGCCGGGTTGCGGCCCAGGCGCTGCGCGATCTCCCGGTTGGTGAGCGGCTCGTCGAGGCACAGCCGCAGGATCCGGATGCGCAGCGTGGACGCGAGCGCGCGGGCGTCGGCGTCCGGGTCGTGCGGCACGTCCGGCGCCGTGGCGTGCGCCGGGTCGGCGGCCTCGTCGTCGGTCATGCCACCATCCTGCCACTGATTGACTTTTCCCAATCACTTGCGGACCCTGGTGCTGTGACCACGCAGCCCCCCGTCGACGCCGCGCCGCCCGACACCGCCACGAGGGCGACGCCCGCGCGCCGATCGCTCGTGCACCACCGCGACTTCCGGTGGCTGTGGGCCGGCGACGCGCTCGGCCAGCTCGGCGCGCAGCTCACGCTCCTCGCGCTGCCGATCTACGCGGTCGAGCACCTGCTCGCGACCGAGTGGCAGATGGGCGTGCTCACCGCGACCGAGACCGCCGCGTTCCTCGTCATCGGCCTGCCCGCCGGCGCGTGGGTCGACCGCATGCGCAAGCGCCGCGTGCTCGTGACCGCGGACCTCGTGCGCGCCGCCGCGCTCGCGGTCGTCGTCGCCGCCGCGCTCACCGGCCGCGCGAGCATGGCGCTGCTCGTCGCCGCCGCCGCCGTCGTCTCCGTCGCGAGCGTGTTCTTCGACGTCGCGCACCAGAGCTACGTGCCGGGGCTCGTCGGCCTCGAGCACGTCGTCGAGGGGAACTCCAAGCTCCAGGCCACGCAGTCCGTCGCGCAGGTCGCCGCACCCGCGATCGGCGGCGCGCTGCTGCGCGTCGTCAGCGCCCCCGCGCTCGTCGCCGTCACCGTGGTGACGTACCTGTTCTCCGCGTTCGGCGTCGGACGCATCGCCGCACGCGAGGACCTGCCGCCCCGCGAGGACCGGCGCCCGCTGCGCGCCGAGATCGCCGAGGGCCTGCGGTTCGTCGTGCACCAGCCGCTGCTGCGGCGCATCGTCGCCACCACGTCGATCTCCAACTTCGGCAGCGCGGTGACGGGCGCGGTCCTCGCGATCTACGCGCTGCGCGTCCTGGGGTTCGACACCGCGACGTACGGCGCGATCGCGTCGGCGTCCGCCGCGGGCGGCCTGGCCGGCGCGTTCGCCGCCGACCGGCTCGCGCGGCTCGTCGGCGAGTCCCGGGTCATCCCGCTGTCGGCGATCCTGTTCGGCGTCGCCGGGATCGCGACGCCGCTCGCCGGCGTGCTGCCCGGGCCCGCAGCGCCCGTGCTCATCGCCGGGCTCGCGGTGATGTTCTTCGGCGTCGTCGTCTACAACGTCACGCAGGTGAGCTTCCGGCAGCGCCTGTGCCCGCCCGCGCTGCTCGGCCGCATGAACGCGTCCGTGCGGTTCATCGTGTGGGGCTCGATGCCGCTCGGCGGTCTGCTCGGCGGGTGGCTCGGGCACGCCACCAGCGTCATGACGACGCTGTGGGTGGCCGCCGCGATCGGCATCGTCGCGACTCTCCCCGTCGTCCTCTCCCCGCTCCTGCGCGCCCGCGACCTGCCGCCGACGCCCGTGCACGACGCGCCGACGGTGGCCTGACCGCCGGCTGCGGGGCCTACAGGTCGTACTCGACGACGAGCGGCGCGTGGTCGGAGAACCGCGCGTCGTACGAGGCGGCACGGTCGACGGTCGCCGAGACCGCGCGGTCCGCGAGCGCCGGCGTCGCGACCTGGTAGTCGATCCGCCAGCCCGCGTCGTTGTCGAACGCCTTGCCGCGCCACGACCACCACGTGAACGGCCCCGGACCCTCGCCGCCGAGCTCGCGGCCCAGGTCGCGCCAGCCGAGCTCGTCGAACCACCGGTCCAGGTACGCGCGTTCCTGCGGCAGGAACCCCGCCGACTTGAGGTTCCCCTTCCAGTTCCTGATGTCCGCCTCGCGGTGCGCGATGTTCACGTCGCCCGCGACCACGGCCATGCCGCCCTCCTGCGCGATCTGCGCCATGCGTGCGGTCACGACCTCGAGGAACGCGTACTTCTCGTCCATCGACGGCGTGCCGAGCGTGCCCGAGTGGACGTACGTCGAGACGACCGTCACGGTGCGCGGGCCCGTCCCGTCGTGCGCGTCGACCTCGAGGTCCGCCTCGACCCACCGGCCCGAGTCGCCGGGCACACCCGTGCCGAGCCCGATGCGCACCGCCGTCATCGGCAGGCGCGTCGCGATCGCGACGCCCGAGCGCCCCTTCGTCGTGGACTCCTCGTGCGCGAGGTGCCACTCGCCGGGCGACAGGTGGTCGGCGAGGATGTCGTCGGTCGCGCGGACCTCCTGCAGCAGCAGCACGTCGGGCTTGCGCGTGTCGAGCCACTCGCCCATCCCGCGGCGGAACGCCGCCCGGATGCCGTTGACGTTGACGGTCGCGATCGTGAGCACAGCAGTCCTTCCTCCTCGCGCGGGCCGGTCCCCCGCGCGGTCGTCCGGGACGATCCTGCCTCATCCGGCGGACGAGCCCGGTCGACGTCCGCCCCGCCTCGCCTCCACCCCACCGGGCACGAGCGACGCGTATCAGGGCGCAGCACGCACGGCTCCTTGCCCTCGTACGCTGCCGCGAGCCCCGACCCGACCCGCGACGCCCACGACTGGTCCCGCACCCGCGGTCCGGAGGCGACATGGTCACGATGAACGGGTGGCCCGACGCCCGCACCGCCGACGTCACGCGCATCCACGTCGGCGACGACCACGACGGAGCCGAGGTGCGCACGGGCGACGTCGCCCGCGCGTTCGTCTGGCTCCTCGAGCAGCTCGACGCGCGGGTCGAGAAGGTCACCGTCGTGAACGGGCACCGCACCCGCGCGCGGAACGCGCAGGTGGGTGGCGCCCCCAGCTCGAACCACATCTCCGGCACGGCGGTCGACGTCAACGGCCGGACGCACCCGTTCGAGGCGCACCTGCACGGCGCGCCGTTCACGTCCGGGTTCACCGCGGCCCAGGAGCGCGAGATCCGCAAGATCTTGGGCGAGGCCGGCGGGCTGTTCCGGTGGGGCCTCGACTTCCCGCGCGGCCGCCGGGACGCGATGCACTTCGAGCTCGCCGGGGGCACCACCCCGGCGACCGTCCGCGCGTTCGTCGAACGCGTCACCACGAAAGGCAAGCAGCTGGCGGACCAGGTCCAGGTCCCGGAGGAGGACGACATGCCGACCGTCGACGAGATCGCCCGTGCGGTCTGGGGGTACAAGAACAGGGAGCTCGAGCGCATCGACACGTACGCGCTCCTGCGCCGCACCAACGCGAACGCGCAGGCCGCAGCGAAGGGCGTCATCGACGTCAAGCTGCTCGCCGAGGCGATCGCGCGCGCCCTGCCGGACGGGGCCCTGACGAAGGCCCAGGTCAGCCGCGTCGCCCGCCTGGCCGCCAAGGACGTCCTGAGCAAGGCATGACGACGGGCACGGGCGTCGGCCCGGGTGTCGGCCCGGGTATCGGCCCGGGTATCGGCACGGCCGGGCCCGACGCCTCAGTCCTCGCGCCCGGCCTCGTCCGCGAGCCGGTCCTTCCAGCGCTCCTCGACCTCGCGTGCGGCCTCGGCGTACGAACGCTCCGCCCGCTGATGGTCACGTTCCTGGTCACGCTCGACCTGGGCCGCGGGCTCCTGCGCGGCGAGCGCGGCGATGTCGACGTTCGTCGCGAGCTGCCAGACGCCGACGAGCGTGAGGACCAGCCCGATCAGCGCGGCGATGATGCCGAGCACGACGAGCGCGGGCGCCCCGTCGGTGTCGCCCACCCCGAGGGTCGCGTCCTCGATCGCTGACAGCCAGCCCCAGATGCTCGCCAACGCACCCACCAGGAGCGTGCCCACGCCCCACACGAGGATCCCGGCCGACGGGCCGAACTTCCGCGCCATCGCACACCCCTTCGCCCGTGCCCGCGACCCGGGCGGCTGGTCCGCAGCCTAGGGCCGCGGACCGGACCGCGGGGGCGTTCCGGCGGATCTGGTGGGCGCCGTCGGCGACTCGTCGACGCAGACGCGACGAGGCCCCGACCGCGCGTCCGGTCGGGGCCTCGTCGTGGGTCGTCAGCCGGCGAGCCGCTCGGCGGTGTCGACGACGTTGCTCAGCAGCATCGCGCGCGTCATGGGGCCGACCCCGCCGGGGTTCGGCGAGACCCACGCGGCGATCTCCTTCACGCCCGGGTCGACGTCGCCCACGACGCGCGACCTGCCCGTCTCCGGGTCGGTCGCACGCGAGACGCCCACGTCGACGACGATCGCGCCGGGCTTGACGATGTCCGGCGTGATGATCCCGGGGACGCCCGCGGCGGCGACGACGACGTCGGCGTTGCGTGTGTGCTCCGCGAGGTCGTCGGTGCCGGTGTGCGTGAGGGTGACGGTCGCGTTGATCGCGCGTCGCGTGAGCAGCAGGCCGATGGACCGGCCGACCGTGACGCCGCGCCCGACGACGACCACGTCCGCGCCCTGCAGCGAGATCCCGTGCCGCTCGACGAGCTCCACGATGCCGCGCGGCGTGCACGGCAGCGGGCTCGTGACCGGCTCGTTGACGCGCAGCACGAGGCGTCCGAGGTTCGTCGGGTGCAGGCCGTCCGCGTCCTTCTCCGGGTCGATGAGCTCGAGCACGCGGTGCGTGTCGATGCCCTTCGGCAGCGGGAGCTGCACGATGAAGCCGGTGCACGCGGGGTTCTCGTTGAGCCGGCGCACGGCCGCCTCGATGTCCTCCTGCGTCGCGTCGCCCGGCAGCTCCTCCTGGATGGAGGCGATGCCGACCTCGGCGCAGTCGCGGTGCTTGCCCGCGACGTACCACCGGCTACCGGGGTCGTCGCCGACGAGCAGCGTGCCGAGGCCGGGGGTCACGCCGCGCGCGGCGAGCGCCGCGACGCGCTGCGTGAGCTCCGCCTTGATCGTCGCCGCCGTGGCGGTCCCGTCGAGGATCTGGGCCGTCATGCTCAGTACTGCTTGAGCGTCGGGTACAGGGGGAACTCGGCGGTCAGCTTGGCGACGCGCGCCTGCAGGGCCGCCACGTCGGCCTGCTCGCCGCCGACCAGCGCGGTCGCGATGATGTCCGCGACCTCGGTGAACTCGGCGTCGCCGAAGCCGCGCGTCGCCAGCGCCGGGGTGCCGATGCGCAGGCCCGAGGTGACCATCGGCGGGCGGGGGTCGTTCGGGACCGCGTTGCGGTTCACGGTGATGCCGGCCTCGTGCAGCAGGTCCTCGGCCTGCTTGCCGTCGATCGCGGCGTCGCGCAGGTCGACGAGCACGAGGTGCACGTCGGTGCCGCCCGAGCGGACGGTGATGCCCGCCTCGGCGACGTCCGCCTGCGTGAGCCGGTCCGCGATGATCGCCGCGCCGCGCACCGTGCGCTCCTGACGGTCGCGGAACTCGGGCGTGCCGGCGACCTTGAACGCCACGGCCTTGGCGGCGATGACGTGCATGAGCGGGCCGCCCTGCTGGCCCGGGAACACCGCGGAGTTGATCTTCTTCGCGATGTCCGGGTCGTTGGTCAGGATGAAGCCCGAGCGGGGGCCGCCGATGGTCTTGTGCACCGTGGAGGACACGACGTGCGCGTGCGGCACCGGGGACGGGTGCACGCCCGCGGCGACGAGGCCGGCGAAGTGCGCCATGTCGACCCACAGGTACGCGCCGACCTCGTCGGCGATCGCGCGGAACGCGGCGAAGTCGAGCTGACGCGGGTACGCCGACCAGCCGGCGATGATGACCTTGGGCTTGTGCTCGATCGCGAGGCGGCGGACCTCGTCCATGTCGACCAGCGAGGTCTGCTCGTCGACGCCGTAGGCCACGACGTCGTACAGCCGGCCGGAGAAGTTGATCTTCATGCCGTGCGTGAGGTGGCCGCCCTGGTCGAGCGCGAGGCCCAGGATCGTGTCGCCGGGGCGCGCGATGGCGTGCAGCACGGCCGCGTTCGCGGTGGCGCCGGAGTGCGGCTGGACGTTCGCGAACTGCGCGCCGAACAGCTCCTTGGCGCGCTCGATCGCGATCGTCTCCGCGACGTCGACCTGCTCGCAGCCGCCGTAGTAGCGGCGGCCGGGGTAGCCCTCGGCGTACTTGTTGGTGAGCACGGAGCCCTGCGCCTGCAGGACGGCGAGCGGGACGAAGTTCTCGCTCGCGATCATCTCGAGCGTGCCCTGCTGGCGCGCGAGCTCGCCGTCGAGGACGGCGGCGATCTCCGGGTCGAGGTCGGCGATGTTCTGGTCGAGCACGTTGTCGCTCATGCGGCTGCTCCTGTCGCAGTCAGGTACGAGCGGGGGCGCGATCGGCGCCCACGCACACGGATGGTCCGGTGATGAGGCGACCGAGGGCCCAGGCGTCCGACCCCGTGGTCCAGCTGCTGCGTCGCTCCCCGGTGGTGACCCACCTCTGCGCCAGTCGCGACGCGCTCACCCTACCAAGCCCACCCCGAGCGCCCTTCCCCTTTCCGGTCTCGAGCGCCCGGCACGAGCGGGGCCCGCGGCGCCGGTCAGGCCGTGGACGGCGGGGTCTCCAGCTGGGCGAGCCAGCGTCGCAGGATGCCCTCGAGCGCCGCGACGTCCTGCGGGTCGAGGGCCGCGAGCAGGCGGTGCTCGTTGGCGAGGTGGTCGGTGAACGCCGCGTCGATGAGCTCTCGCCCGGCCGCCGTGAGCGCGACGAGCCGCGAGCGCGCGTCGTCGTCGGCCACGCGTCGCACGACCAGGCCCGCGCGCTCGAGGCGGTCGATGCGCTTGGTCATCCCGCCCGACGTGACGAGCGTGTGCGCCGCGAGGTCACCCGCGGTGCGCTCGTACGGCTCCCCGGCGCGGCGCAGCGTCGCGAGCACGTCGAAGTCGCCCTCCGAGAGCCCGTGCCTGCCGTACACGGCCACGAGCTCGTCCGTGACGTGCCCCGCGACGCGGTGCAGCCGGCCGATGACGCCCTGCGGTGACGGGTCGAGGTCGGGGCGCTCACGCCGCCAGGCGGCCTGGACGAGGTCGAGACGGTCGGGTGTGGCGGACATCTCGCCACAATATCTTCCGAGCAAGATAGATTGTCTTCCATGGAAGGCAATCTGCGGCACATGGCGCTCACCGCGTACGCACCCCTGACCTGGGGCGCGAGCTACTACGTCACGCGGCACCTGCTGCCCGCGGACTCGCCGCTGTGGGGCTCCGCGCTGCGCGCACTGCCCGCGGGCCTCGTGCTCCTGCTCGTCGCGCGCCGCATGCCGCACGGCTCGTGGTGGTGGCGCTCGCTCGTGCTCGGCACGCTCAACATGGGCGCGTTCTTCGTCCTCGTGTACGTCGCGGCGCAGCTGCTCCCGACGAGCGTCGCGGCGACCGTCATGGCGACCTCGCCGCTCGTCATGATGCTCATCGCGTGGGCGCTCGTCGCGCAGCGCCCCGCACTGCCCGCCGTCGCGGGCGGCCTGCTCGGGCTCGTCGGGGTCGGCGCGATGGTGCTCACGGGAGGCACGTCGCTCGACCCGCGCGGGCTCGTCGCGTCCGTGTCCGCGATGCTCATGTCGAGCGTCGGGTTCGTGCTCGCGCAGCGCTGGCACGACGACCGGGTGGACGTCGTCTCCTCGACCGCGTGGCAGCTCGTCGCCGGCGGGACCACGCTGCTCGTCGCGGCGCTCGTCGTCGAGGGCGCTCCCCCGCGTCTCGACGGCCCGGCCAGGGCCGGCATGGCGTTCCTGTCCCTGGCCGCGACCGCGCTCGCCTACCTCGCCTGGTTCGCCGGTCTGCGCCGGCTGCCCGCCGGGACCGTCGGGCTCGTCGGGTTGCTCAACCCCGTGGCGGGGCTCGCGCTCGGGCTCCTCGTCGCGCACGAGCGGCTCACGCTGCAGCAGGCTGCGGGCGCGCTCGTCGTGCTCGCGGGCGTCGCGCTGGGCCACCCGACCCTCGCACGCCGCACCCGCAGCGAGAGCACCCCGGCAGCACCCGCCGACGCACCCGTCGAGACGCGCACCGCCTCGAGGGACCCGCGCCGACCCGTCACGACCGGCGCCGGAGCCGCGTGACCTAATCCCCACCGGACCACTAGCGTCGGTCGCCATGATCCTGTGGCTCAACGGAGCGTTCGGCGTGGGCAAGACGACCTGCGCGACGCAGCTCGCCGCGCGGCGGCCGCACACCCGGACGCACGACCCCGAGGCGCTCGGCTGGTGGCTGAGCCGTACCGTGGGCCGCGTCACCGGCGTGAGCGACTACCAGGACCTGCGCGCGTGGCGCCGCGGGACCGTGCGGGCGACGTCCCGACGAGCCGACGGCACGGACCTCGTCGTCGTCCCGATGTCGCTGCTCGACGCGGCGCACGCCGACGAGGTGCTCGGCGGCCTGGCAGCGCGCGGGCACGAGGTCCGGCACGTCACGCTGCACGCGTCGCCCGACGAGCTGCTCCGCCGCATCGACGCCGACACCACCGACCCCGGCGCACGCGCATGGCGGCGCACGCAGGTCGCGCGGTACTCGGCCGCGGCGGACCACCTCGCCGCGCGCGGCCCGGTCGTCGCGACCGACGGCCGCACCCCCGACGAGGTGGCCCGGGCCGTCCTGGCCCACCTGCCCTGACACGAGCAAGCGCACTGCTCGAGAGGTCGTGAGCGGCCCGGGAGGTCGTGACTCGCTCGGGAGGTCGTGACTCGCTTGGTGAGTCGTGCGGAGGACTGCGCGACTCACCGAGGAACGCACGACTCAGCGAGGAATGGCCGACATCCCGCGAGGCCTTGCGGTCCGGGCGGGGCGGGCGTAGCGTCGTATTCAACGTTCAGGTTGAATACAAGAACGGCCGGCACACCCCGGCCCGGAGGACACCCGTGGTGGAGGACGACGAACGGCTCGACCGGGCTTTCCTGGCCCTGGCCGACCCCGTGCGTCGCCAGATCGTCGCTCGCCTGTCGCGCGGCCCCGCCACCGTCAACGAGCTCGCCGAACCGCACGCCATCTCACTGCAGGCGGTCTCCAAGCACATCCACGTGCTGGAGCAGGCGGGCCTCGTCACCCGCACGCGCGACGCGCAGCGCCGCCCCGTGCACCTCGCCCCCGAGGCGCTCGAGCGCCTCACCGCGTGGATCGACCGCTACCGGCTGATCCACGAGAGCCGCTTCCGGTCCCTCGACGCGCTCCTCGCGCAGGACCACCCCCAGCAGGAGGACCCGTCATGACCAACCCCGTGCAGATCGACGCGCCGGCCGGCGTCCCGTTCATCGACATCACCCGCGAGTTCGACGCGCCGGTGGCGCGCGTGTTCGCCGCGCACGCCGACCCGACCCTCCTCGCGAAGTGGGTGGGCCCGCAGGGGCTGTCCACCGAGATCGCCGAGTGGGACTTCGTCTCCGGCGGGCGGTGGAGCTTCGAGCAGACCGAACCGAGCGGCGAGACGTACGGCTTCCGCGGCACGTTCCACACCGTGCGGACCGACGAGCTCGCGATCCAGACCTTCGAGTTCCTCGGCTTCCCCGACGTCGTGGCCATCGAGACGCAGCGCTTCGTCGACCTCGGCGACGGCCGCACGCGCCTCGAGATCCACTCCGTCTACCCCACGCTCGAGTCGCGCGACGGCATGGTCGCGAGCGGCATGGAGCGTGGCGTCACCGAGGGCTACGCGCGCCTCGACGCGATCGTCGCGGCCTGACAGGCCACCCCCACCCCACCGACGAAGAAGGAGCACGACGATGGGCATCGTCCGCCCGCACCTCTGGTTCTCCGACGACGCGCTCGAGGCCGCCCAGTTCTACGTCTCGGTGATCCCCAACTCCCGCATCCTCAACGTCTTCGAGGCCCCGACCGACATGCCGGGCGTCACCAAGGGGCAGCCGTTCATCGTCCAGTACGAGCTCGACGGCCAACGCGTCGAGGCGCTCAACGGCGGCCCGACGCTCCAGCTGAACGCGGCGTTCTCGTTCATCGTGGACTGCGCCGACCAGGCCGAGGTCGACCACTACTGGGACGCGCTGCTGGCCGACGGCGGCGAACCCGTCGCGTGCGGCTGGCTCACCGACCGGTTCGGCGTCTCGTGGCAGGTCGTGCCGATGGCGCTCATGGAGCTCACGCTGGGCGCTGACGCCGACCCCGACGGCAAGGCGCGGGCGACCGAGGTCATGCTCACGCAGACCAAGATCGAGATCGCCCCGATCGAGGCCGCCTACCGCGGCGAGTGACGGCCATGAGCCCGATCGGGTCGATCTGCGCGGCGGGGCGGGCCGTCCGCTCGGAACCGCACCTCCGCGCCGCGGCGCGGCGGTAGGTTCGCCGCCATGCGCAGGTCGTCCGCCCGGGTTCGCGCCCTCGTCGTCATCCCCACCGTGCTCGTCCTGGGTGCGTGCTCGTCGGGGGTCTCCGGCGGCGAGGCGGACGCGTGCAACCACGTGCACGCGTGGAGCACCGGCGGGCAGGTCCCGGACGAGTTCGAGGAGACCGTCGCCACGTCGCGCGACCGGCTCGGCGAGGCGCAGGACGGCCCGGTCGCCGACGCGCTCGAGGCGCTGGCGGCCACACCCGACGACGCGCAGGCGGCCGGCGCGGACGCGTTCCTGGCGGTCTGCGCCGACGAGGGCTGGGACCTGCCCGAGGGCTGAGACGACCTCGCGGGTCGCGTCTCAGCCGAGGTCCCACAGCGCGCGGTAGTACGCCGTGCGCTCCGGGTCAGGGTCGATTCCGTACGCCTCGAGCAGGGCCTCCTCGTAGCCCGGCCCGTAGTTCCACTCGGTGCTCCAGGTCGCCACGGCCAGGTCGGCCCAGCGGTCCGCGACGCCCAGTCGGCCGAGGTCGACGTGCGCTACCCACTCCCCCGCATCGTCGAGCAGCGTGTTGGGGACGCACGGGTCGCCGTGGCACACGACGAGCCGGTCCACGGGCGGCGGCGGCCCGAGCCGGCGGGCGGCGTCCCGGTCGGCGACCCGGGCGAGCCGCTCGTCGACCGACCAGGTGAACGGGCAGTCGGCCACCGGCAGCGCGTCGTGCAGCGCGCGCAGTCCCCACCCGACCGCCCGGACCGCGTCGAGCGGACGCGCGAGCCACACCGGGTCCACCGCGCTGCGGCCCGGCACCGCGCGCGTCACGAGCCACGAGCCCTCGTCGTCGCCGCCGTGCTGCACGACGGGCGGCACGGACGTGTACGCCGCGGCCCAGCGCAGGCGCTCCGCCTCGGCCGCGAGGTCGAGCGGCGTCCCGGCGGGCGCCCACTTGACGTACAGGCCGTGCACGGGCGCGACGAACGTCGTCCCGCCGTCCTCGTTGCGCCACACCGCGCGCACGGGCGGGTCCGCCACGAACGGCGCGTCACCGACGAGCGCGTACACCTGGTCCGGGACCTCGACGGGTCCCGTCGGCGCCCCGGCGAGCGCGCGGCTCACTCGTCGTCGGCGGGGGTGTCGACGAGCGACTTGCGCAGGAACGCGTACGTCAGGTCCCCCGCGGTCTGGTCGTGCTGGTGCTCGTAGCCGTGCTTGGCGTACAGCGCGATGTTCTGCACCGAGTCGCGGCCGGTGAAGACCCAGACCTCCTCGATGCCGTCCGGCAGGTACGGCAGGATCGCGAGCAGCAGCTGCGTGCCGAAGCCCTTGCCCTGCAGGTCGGGCGCGACCGCGAACCGGCCGAGCGTCGCCTTCTTGTCCTCGATGAGCACGCGGATCGAGCCGACGAGGCGGTGGCCGTGCCAGCCGCCGAGCGTCACGACGTCCTCGCGCTGCAGGTCCTCGACGAGCTCCTCGATGGTCTGCGTGAGCGGCGGGATGTTCGGGTCGCCGTACTGCTGGGCCTCGGTGACGAACGCGGCGCGCCGCAGCGTGAGCAGCTCGCCGGCGTCGTCGGTGGTCACCGGGCGGATGTCGAGGTCGGCCGTCATGCGGCCATCGTGTCAGCCGCGCGGCGCGGCGCACTACTCTCGGGACTCGTGTCCCACACTGCGAGCCCGACGACGCCCGGCGAGACCCACTGGGTCCTGACCCTCTCGTGCCCGGACCGCCCCGGGATCGTCCACGCGGTCGCGGGGCTGCTCGCGGACCACGGCGGCAACATCACCGAGTCGCAGCAGTTCGGGGACCCGCTCACGGGCCTGTTCTTCATGCGCGTGCAGGTCACGTCCGCGGTCACGTACGACGAGCTCGCGGGCGCGCTCGAGCGCATCGCCGCCTCGTTCGACATGACGTGGTCGCTCGACGTCGCGGGCCGGCCGGTGCGCACGCTCGTCATGGGCTCGACCGCGGCGCACTGCCTCAACGACCTCGCGTTCCGGCAGCGCTCGGAGAAGCTGCCGGTCGACCTCGTCGCCGTCGTCTCGAACCACACCGTCCTGGAGCCGCTCGCGGACTTCTACGGCATCCCGTTCCACCACGTCCCGGTGACGGCCGCGACCAAGGCCGAGGCGGAGGCGCGGCTCCTGGAGCTGGTCGAGGAGCTCGACGTCGAGCTCGTCGTCCTCGCGCGGTACATGCAGATCCTGTCCGACGACCTGTGCCGCCGCCTCGAGGGCCGCGTCATCAACATCCACCACTCGTTCCTGCCGTCGTTCAAGGGCGCCCGCCCGTACGCGCAGGCGCACGACCGCGGCGTCAAGCTCATCGGCGCGACCGCGCACTACGTGACGGGCGACCTCGACGAGGGGCCGATCATCGAGCAGGACGTCGAGCGCGTGGACCACACGCAGTCGGTCGACGACCTCGTCGCGCTCGGGCAGGACGTCGAGCGCCGGGCGCTGGCCCGCGCGGTGCGCTGGCACGCCGAGCACCGTGTCCTGCTGGACGGCCACCGCACCATCGTCTTCCGCTGACCCGTGAGGTCGTGCGTTCCTCGCGAAGTCGTGCGTTCGTCTGCACGACTTGGCGAGAAACTCGCGACTTCGCGACGGAGCCGCGACCGGCGGCGACCTGTCGGCGGTGGGCGTTAGCGTCGGGGCGTGGCGCGCAGGCTTCCTCCCGTGAGCGACGACGAGGTCGTGGTGCGGTCCGCCGTGGGGCGGTTCGAGGACTTCGCCGAGGTCGTCGGCGTCAAGAAGCCCGGCGGTGCCGGGTGCTGGTGCGTGTCCTACCGGGACTCGCGGGTCGCCAACGAGGACCGGCCCGCGTACATGCGTGACGCGTGCTCGCGCGAGCCCGGGCCCGGCGTGCTGGCGTACGTCGACGACGAGCCCGTGGCGTGGTGCTCGGTCGCGCCGCGCAGCTCGTACCGGCGACTCATGGCGTCCCGCACCATCCCGTTCGTCGACGAGCGCGACGCGTGGAGCGTCGTGTGCTTCGTCGTGCGCGGCGGCCACCGCGGCCGCGGGCTCATGGCGCCGCTGCTGCGCGGCGCCGTCGAGCACGCCGCTGCCCACGGCGCCGGGGTGGTCGAGGGCTACCCGGTGCAGGTCGCGCCCGGCGAGCGCGTCGACGTGATCTCCGGGTACGTCGGGACGACGCGCCTGTTCGAGCGCGCGGGGTTCACGGTCGTCGCGCCGACGACCGGACGCAGCGGCGGCCGCCCGCGCGTCGTCGTGCGCAAGGAGCTCATGGACTGACCCGCGGCGGGTGCCGGGCTCCGACCGAGCGTCAGCCGCCCAGGAGCGCCGCGAGGCGGGTGGGCCCGTCGTCGAGCGCGTCGTCGTCGACGTCCACGACCTTGTCGCGGCTCGTCACGCCCGTCACGAGCGCGACGTGCCGGCGCCGCACGCCGAACGCGTCCGCGACGGCCGAGAGCGCCGCCTCGGTCGCGGCGCCGTCCACGGCGCGTGCGGACACGGCGACGACGAGCGCGTCACCGTGTGCACCACCGACGCGCGTGCGCGACGCGCCCGGCTTGACCCGGATCGCGACCCGCACGGCTCAGCCCCGCTCCCGCACGCCGAGGCGGTCAGACGAGACCGAGCGCGCGCACCGCCTCGCGCTCCTCGACGAGTTCCGCGACGGACGCGTCGAGCCGGGCGCGCGAGTCGGCGTCGAGCTCGAGGTCGGGCACGATCGACCAGGACGAGCCGTCGGACGTCACCGGGAACGACGAGATGAGCCCCTCGGGCACGCCGTAGGACCCGTCGGACACGACGCCCGCGGACGTCCAGTCGTCGGCGGGCGTGCCGTCGACCCACGTGCGCACGTGGTCGATCGCGGCGTTCGCCGCCGACGCGGCCGACGACGCACCGCGCGCCTCGATGATCGCCGCGCCGCGCTTGGCGACGGTCGGGATGAACGTGTCGGACACCCAGGCGGCGTCGACGAGGTCCGTCGCGGGCGTGCCGGCGACGGTCGCGCGCGTGAGGTCGGGGAACTGCGTCGCGGAGTGGTTGCCCCAGATCGTGAGGTGGCGGATCTCGTCGACGTGGCGACCGGTCTTCGCGGCGAGCTGCGCGAGCGCGCGGTTGTGGTCGAGCCGCGTCATCGCGGTGAACCGCTCGGCGGGCACGTCGGGCGCGTGCGACGCGGCGATGAACGCGTTGGTGTTGGCGGGGTTGCCGACGACGAGCACCTTGACGTCGTCCGCGGCGCCCGCGTTGATCGCGGCGCCCTGCGGCGCGAAGATCCCGCCGTTCGCGGACAGCAGGTCGCCGCGCTCCATGCCCTTGGTCCGGGGGCGGGCGCCGACGAGCAGCGCGACGTTCGTGCCGTCGAACGCCGCGTTCACGTCGTCGGTGATGTCGATGCCCGCGAGCAGCGGGAACGCGCAGTCGTCGAGCTCCATCGCCGTGCCCTCCGCGGCGCGCACGGCCTGCGGGATCTCGAGCAGGCGCAGCCGCACGGGCGTGTCCGGTCCGAGGAGCTGCCCCGACGCGATGCGGAACAGCAGGGCGTACCCGATCTGCCCGGCGGCACCGGTGACGGTGACGACGGCAGGGGTCTTCTCGGCGTGGGGTGCGGACACGGGCGGGCTCCTTCGGTCGACCGGGCGTGCGGCTCGCCGGAGCCTCGTGGGCGGTCCGACGGCCTGCGCCGAACCTATCGCGCGCAGTCGTCGCCGGGGCAGGTACGCCGCGCGCGACGCGCGGCGGATCGACCGCGGCGCTGTGCATCGCTAGCCGGGCGGGGCGGACCTCACCGCAGGTGGCGGTCGAGGAACCGGCCGGAGTCCTCGAGCTCGAACACCGGCGTGCCCAGGTGCCCGCCCGCGTTGGCGTGCAGCGTCTTCTCCGCTCCGCCCCAGGCGTCGAACAGGTCGAGGGCGTCCGCGCGGGGGTTGCCCTCGTCGTCCCACTGCAGCAGCAGGAGCAGCGGCACGGTGAGGTCCCGCACCTGCTCGCGCTGCGGCCGGGGCACGTGTCCGCCGGCGAACAGGGCGACGGCCTCGATGCGCGGCTCGGCCGCGGCCAGCGCGATCCCCAGCGCGGCCCAGCCGGAGTAGCCGACCGGCCCGGTGACCTCGGGCAGCTCGACCAGCACGGCGAGCGCGGTGCGCCAGTCCGGGACGGCGCCTGCGACGAGCGCGGTGACCATGGGTTCGAGGACCGGGCCGAGCGGTTCCCCGGCCTGCGCGGCGCGGCGCAGGTCGGCGCGGGCGCGGTCGACCGCGGGCGGGCGCGGGCGGTCCCCGCAGCCCGTCGCGTCGACCGTCGCCACGACGTAGCCGTGCGTGGTCGCGGTCCAGCGGGCGCGGGCGACGAGCCGCGCGTCGGTCCGGGGCAGCCCGTTGTTGTGGGCCATGAGGACCAGCGGCGCGGGCGTCGACGGGGGCACCCAGAGGGCGCCGGGGACGTCGCCGATCATGACGTCGCGCTCGACGACGCCGCCGTCGAGGCCCTGCTCGTCGACGACGGTCAGTGCGGGGGTGGCGGGCATGGTCCCGGCACCGTACGAGTCCCCACGCCGGGCCACAAGGCGAATACCCGGGCGGCACGCCGCCCCCTCGGACGGCAGGCGAATCGGTTCATCGCCCGCGGCCGAGTTGTCGCTGGTCACGCGGCGGGACGACGCTTCCCGAGCGGGCGTGCGCACGCGGGCCCGCCCGACGGAAGGGTCATCGATGACGACGTCCTCGTCCCGGCGCCTGCGCGCCCTGGCCGGCACCGCGCTGGCCGCCCTCAGCCTCGCGACGGTGGGTGCCCTGGTCACCACGACCACCACCGCACCACCCGCGCAGGCCGCGTCCCTCACCCGGGTGTCAGGTTTCGGCGAGAACCCCGGCGGGCTCGGCATGTACCTGTACGTCCCGGACTCGGTGAAGCCGAACGCGCCCGTGCTGGTCGTCGTGCACTACTGCACCGGCACCGCGCAGGCGATGTTCTCCGGCGCGCAGTTCGACGAGCTCGCCGACCGGTACGGCTACATCGCGGTCTACCCGCAGGCCGACCGGCCCGGCGCGTGCTTCGACGTGTCGTCCGCGGCGGCGCTGCGGCACGACGGCGGCAGCGACCCGACGAGCATCGCGAACATGGTCCGGTACGTGCAGCGCACCTACTCGACGGACACGTCGCGCGTGTTCGTCACGGGCACCTCGTCGGGCGCGATGACGACGCAGGTGATGCTCGCGACGTACCCCGACCTGTTCGCGGCGGGCGCGGCGTTCGCGGGCGTCCCCGCGACGTGCTTCTCGACGTCGCAGCCGGCGCCCGGCTCGTCGAACCAGGCGCCCTGGAACAGCGACTGCGCGCAGGGGCGGATCGACCGCACCGCGGCGCAGTGGGGCGACCTGGCACGCGCGGCGTACCCCGGGTACAGCGGCCCGCGCCCACGCGTGCAGCTCTGGCACGGGACGCAGGACACGACGCTCGCGTACGCGAACCACCGCGAGGCGATCGAGCAGTGGACGAACGTGCTCGGCGTGTCCGCGACGCCCGCCGCGACGTCCGTGAGCGGCAACGACACCCGCACGCGGTACGGCGCGACGGGCGACCAGGCACCGGTCGAGGCGCACAGCCTCGGGAACACCGGGCACAACCTGCCCGTGGACGCGGCGGCCGCGATCCACTTCTTCGGCCTCGACGGCCCCGCGCCCACCCAGTCGCCGACGAGCAGCCCGCACCCGACGGACAGCGCGTCGCCGACCCCGACGCCCACCCCGACGCCGACACCCACGTCGACGCCCACCGCGACCCCGACGACGACCGTGCCGTCCGGCTGCCGGGTCGAGTTCAAGGTCAACGCGTGGAACACCGGCTACACCGCGAACGTGACCGTCACGAACGCGGGCGCCAACCCCGTGAACGGCTGGACGCTGCGGTTCACGCTGCCCGCCGGCCAGCGCGTCGAGCAGGCGTGGAGCTCGCAGCTCAGCCAGTCCGGCCAGTCCGTGACGCTCACCAACGCGCCGTGGAACGGCACCATCCCGATCGGCGGCAACGTGCAGATCGGCTTCAACGCGAGCCACTCCGGCTCGGCGACGCCGCCGTCGTCATTCACGCTGAACGGCACGCTCTGCGGCTGAGCACGGCTGAGCACGGCCGAGCACGGCTGAGCACGGCTGAGCACGGCCGACGCAGGAGGGGCCCGGTCGTCGGACCGGGCCCCTCCTGCGTGCTCGGGGCGGGCTCACCCGCCCGCTCGGGTCACCCCTCGCGTCGCCGTCGCACGACGAGCACGAGCACGACACCGGCGACGAGCGCAGCGGCCGCGAGCGCGGCCAGCCCCGCGTCGAAGCCCGTGACCCCGAGCTCCGCGTCGGCCGCCACGACCTGGACGGCGGCGGACCCGCTGAGCCCGGAGGTCAGCCCGCGCACCTCGAGCGTGTGCTCACCGAGCGCCGCGTCCACGGGGATGGTCACGGTCAGGTCGACCGCACCCGTCGCCGAGGCCGTGCCGCCGAGCAGCAGGACCGGCGTGGAGTGCAGCCACACCTGGACCTTCTCGCCCGCCGTGAAGCCCGACGCGCGCACCTGGACCGTGCTCCCCCGCCGGACCTCGCCCGCGGACAGCTGCACCCGCGGCTTCGGGCCGGGCTTGGCCGTCGGCTCCGGGCGCGGCTTCGCCGTGCGCGTGGGGTGCGGCTTCGGCGTGGGCTGCGGCTTCGCCGTGCGCGTGGGGTGCGGCTTCGGCGTCGGGTGCGGCTTGGGCGTCGTCGTCGGCGCGGGCGTCGGGGTGGCCGTGCCCGTCGGGCCGGGCGTCGGGGTCGCCGTGCCGGTCGGCGTGGGCGTGGGCGTCGGCGTGGGTCCGCCGTCCTCCTGCACCTCGACGAGCACCGCGACCGTGCGTGCCGGGACGCTCACCGTGCCGGTCGCCGTGTCCCACGTGGTCGCCTTGACGACCTCGTCGGACCCCGCGGCCTGCACCGGGGACAGCGCGTACTCGCGCCCCGCGAGCTCGGTGACGACCTGCGTGGTCGCCTCCGTCCCGGCGTTGAGCACGACGAGCACGCCGTCGAGCGCGGGGTCCGCGTCCTCGCCGAGCGTGTCGTCGATGCTCATGACGATCACGCCGGGCGTCGCGTCGGGGCCGCTGTTCGGGAACGTCAGCTTGGTCTCGATCGCGTCCGCGGAGCCGAGGCGCAGCAGGCGGGTCGAGGAGCGCAGGCGCAGCAGGTCGAGCGCGGCGTCGGACGCCGTGGCGACGTCGTCGGCCGACGGCTTGAGCGCCGGGTCCGCGAGCAGCGGGGCCATGTACGGCCACTTGGCCTCGTTGTCGGGCCGCGGCGGCAGGCCCTTGCCGAACCCGTTCTCCTGGCCGGTCCAGTCGATCGCGTTGAACCAGTCGCCCGAGTTGTAGCTGTTGCGGTCGAGCGACTTGCTGCGCAGCCGGTCCGCGCCCGCGTGCCAGAACGACGGCGTCTGGGCGAGCGCGGTCGTCGCGAGCGACAGCGTGTTCATGCGGATGCGGTCGTCCATCGAGGTCGCCTGCGGGAGCTTCATGGTGAGCGAGTCCCACAGCGTCTCGTTGTCGTGCGCGTCGACGTACGTGACGACCTCGTCGGGCTCGGTCGCGTACCCGGCCGGCTGGCCGTTGTAGTCGAGCTGCGCGCCCGTGCGCACGGTCCCGTCGGCCGCGAGGAGCTTGAAGTCCGCGAGGTTGCCCGCCATGCCGAGCCGCACGAGGTCCGCCTGGTGCGCCAGGGACGCCTCCTGCGCCGCGGCGTCGCCGTTGACCGCGGCGCCGTTCGGGTCGGTGAACTGACCCGAGCCGAAGCCCTGGACGCGGGGGTCCTCGTCGAACGGGCCGCCGCCGCGCACCGCGTCGCGCAGCCGGTCGGAGAACGTCCCGATGCCGGTGCCGCCGAGGTTGCCCTGGCGGGCCTGCTCGAACAGCGCGTCGTCGGCGACCTCGCCGAAGTTCCAGCCCTCGCCGTACAGGTAGATGCGCGAGCCGTCGACGCCGTCCTCGGCGAGCGTCAGCTCGTCGAGCGCCGCCCGCACGGCCTGCATGTTGGCGACCGAGTGGTGCCCCATGAGGTCGAACCGGAAGCCGTCGACCTTGTAGTCGCGCGCCCACAGGACGACGGAGTCCACCATGAGCTTGCCCGCGAGCGCGTGCTCCGTCGCGATGTTCGAGCAGCACGTGCTCGTCTGGACCGCGCCCGCCGCGTCGAGGCGGTGGTAGTAGCCCGGCACGACCTTGTCGAGCACCGAGGTGTCGGCCTGGCCGGCCGCCGAGGTGTGGTTGTAGACCTCGTCGAGCACGACCTCGAGACCCGTCGCGTGCAGCGCCCCGACCATCGTGCGGAACTCGCTGACCCGCGCGTCGGGGTCGACCGCGTACGAGCCCTCGGGCACCTGGTAGTGGAACGGGTCGTAGCCCCAGTTGAAGCCGTCGGCGTCGGCCACCGCGGTGACGCACGCCTGCTGCTGCTCGGAGTCCGGCGCGTACGACGCGAGGTCGCACGCCGGGCTCTCCTGCTGCGTGCGGTCCTCCTCGATGGTCGCGATGTCGAACGTCGGCAGCAGGTGGACCGTCGTCAGGCCCGCGCCCGCGAGCGCGGCGAGGTGCCGCGTGCCGTCGCTGTCCCGCGCGAACGCGAGGTACGTCCCGCGCTCGGCCTCGGGCACCGTCTCGTCGGCGATCGAGAAGTCGCGCACGTGCAGCTCGTAGATCGCCCGGTCGACGGCCTGCTCCACCGTCGGGGACGGCGTGTCGGCCCAGATCGCCGGCCGCGTGGCCGGTTCGGCCAGGTCGACGACGACCGAGTGGGTCGAGTTCGTCGTGAGCGCGACCGAGTACGGGTCGGTCACGTCGTTCACGACGACGCGCCGCAGGCTCGGGGCGTACACCGTGACCGCGTACCGGTAGGCGGCACCCGTCCAGTCGGCGTCGCCCTCGACGTGCCACACGCCGTCGTCGCCGCGCTCGGCGGCGACCCGCGTGGGCTCGGCCGAGGTGTCGCCGGTCCAGACCAGCAGGTCGACGTCCTGCGCGGTCGGCGCCCACAGCGCGAACGACGGCGTGCCGTCGTCCCACGTCAGGCCCAGGTCCGCGTCGGCCGCCGCGTCGGCGTACAGGTCGTCGAGCACGCCCGGGACCTGCACCCCCGTGAACGCCGCCGGGGCGTCGTCGCCCGCGGCGAGCACACGGAGCTCACCCTCGAGCAGCTCGGCGGCGCGTGCCGCGTCGGGAGCGGACAGGTGCAGCGCCGCGTAGCCCGCGAGCGCCGGGAACGTCGTCGTGACGTCCGCGGGCAGCCCCGCCGGGTCGTACGTCAGGGCGAGCGACTCGCCGCCCTCGACCGCGCCGTCGGCGAGCTCGAGGCCGCCCGTGGGCGACGCGTGCAGCGACCACGTCAGGTCGGCGGCGTCGAGGTCACCGAGCAGGTCACGCGGGAACGCGAGCGTGTCGGCCGTGACCCAGTGGGCACGGGCCTGCCCGGTGCCGGGCAGCGGCGGGTCCTGGACGGTCACGGTGAGCACCTTCGTCTCGGAGTCGAACGTGAAGAGCACCTGCTTGCCCTGGCTGGCGGAGAAGGTGATGTTCGCACCTCCCGGGATACCGCCCTCGCCCCAGTTGAGGTCCCAGGACCGGTCCTGCGTGACCTTCACCTGGTACGAGCCTGTCGGCAGCGCCGTCGTCGAGAACGTGAACGTCCCGTCGCCGTCGCCGTCCTGCAGGAGCGCGGCGAGGCAGTCGGGCTGCCAGTCGCCCGGGCAGCCGAGCTCGGACTGGAAGTCGCCCGCGAGCGTGAACAGCGGGCCCTGCGCGGTCGACGTGAACAGGTGCGAGACGGGGTCGTAGACGAACGTCACGTCGGACTGCTCGGCGAGCGTGTAGGCGACGTTCGCGCCGTCCCGCACGCCGCCGGCGCCGTAGTTCTCGCTCCACGAGCCGCCGATCGCGACCTTGTACTCGTACGCGCCCGCGGGGATCGTGAACGTCCCGGCGTAGACGCCGCCGGGCTGCAGCTCGAGGCGCGCGTCGGCGCAGTCGGGCGCCCAGTCACCCGGGCAGCCCATCTCGCTGTTGTGGCTGCCGGGCACGCTCACGACGAGGTCGCCCGGGCCGGGCTCGGTCGGCGTTCCCGCGTCGATCGTCAGCACGCCCGCCGCGGTGTCGAGGTGGAACGTCACCGTCGGGGTCTCCGCGGTCACGGCGAACGCGACGTTGCCGCCGCCGGCCGTGCCGTAGCTCGTCGCCCAGTCGAAACCGCGCACGGCCTTGGCCTCGTACGTCCCCGCGGGGATCGCGGACGTCGTGTAGGTCCACTCGCCGTCCCGGTCGGGGTCGGCCAGCACGCCCGTCAGGCACGTGGCACTCCAGTCGCCCGAGCAGCCGAGCTCGGACTGGAAGTCGCCCGCGACCGTGTAGACGGCGCCCGCGGCGTCGTTGACCACGCGGTGCGTCGACGGGTCGTACCAGAACGTCACGGGACGGTCCGGATCCGTCACGGTGTACGTGATGTTGCCGGACGGCGAGTTCTTCACGCCGTCCTCGCCGTAGTTCTCGTGCCAGCCGCCGTTCTCGGCGCCCTGCGCCTCGTGGTACGCGGCGCCGACGGCGACCTTGTACTGGTACGTGCCCGCGGGCAGCGTGAACGTGCCGGACCAGCGGCCGTCCGGCTGCTGCGTGAGCTCGGCGGCCGCGCAGGTCGGCTGCCAGTCGGCGGCGCAGCCCATCTCGGAGTTGTGCTCGCCCGGGATCGTCACGACGCTCTCGGCGTCCGCGACCACCGGCGTGCCCGGACCGTATCCCTCGCCGACCGTCGCGAACGTCGTCGTGACCGACGTGTTGCCGCTCGCGTCCCGCACCACCGCGCGGTACTCGACGAGCGCACCGGGGGCCAGGCCTGCGGTCGTGTGGAACACGCGCGGCCGGCCCGTGTCGCTCGTGCCGAGCGTCGTCCAGTCGTCGTCGCCCGCGACGCGCCACGAGAACGTCGTCTCGGCGTACGCCTCCTCGCCGAGCGTCACCGCGAGCTCCTCGAGCGCCGTGACCGGCAGGCCCGGCGTGCCGGCGAACTGCGCGTCGACCGCCTCGGCGCGCGCGGGCAGCGGGCTCGTCGCGCGGTACACCACCGCGGACAGCGCCGGGACCTCGAGCGTGACCTCGTCGTCCGCGGTCACCGAGCCCGTCGCGCCGTACAGCGCCTCGAACGTCGCGTCCGGGGACAGCGGCGTGAACGTCGCCGAGCGCGTCGCCGTCGCGTTGTTGACCGCGACGAGGTACTCGACCTTCTCGTCGCGGTCGACGCGGCTGAACGCGTACACGCCCGTGCCGTCGGCGACGAGCTGCTCGACCTGCGCGCCCTGGGACAGCGCGTCGTGCCCGCCGCGCAGCGCACCGAGCTCGGCGATCGCCTCGTACAGCGCCGAACCGGTGTCGAAGTGGTCGTCGGTGCCCATCGTCGTGCCGTCGACGAGCGGCTGGTCCGCGTACGAGTCGACCTGCGTGCCGAACATCGACTGGCGCGCGTCCTTGTCGCCGCCCGTGCCCGCGAAGCCCTGCTCGTCGCCGTAGTAGACGACCGGCTGACCGCGCGTGAGGAACATGAGCTGGTGCGCGAGCACGTCCCGCTGCTGCGCGGAGTCCTTGCCGGCCAGGAAGTAGCCGATGCGCCCCATGTCGTGGTTGCCGAGGAACGTGGGCAGCGCGTACGCGCTCGAGTCCGGCATCGTGTACAGGTCGTCGGACGCGAACAGGCCCGCGAGGCTCCGCGCCGAGCCGCCGCCGGCGTACCCCGACGCGGCGGACTGGAACGCGAAGTCCAGCACCGCGCTCATGTCGGTCTGCCGCACGTACGGGCTGGTCTTCGCCGCGTCGGCGTCGTACACCTCGCCGAACATGAAGAAGTCGTCCTTGCCCGTCGCACGCGCGTGGTCCATGACCTGCGTCGTCCACGACTCCCAGAACTCCATGTTCACGTGCTTGACCGTGTCGATCCGGAAGCCGTCGACGCCCCGGTCGACCCAGTCCGAGAAGATCTGCGCCATGCCGTCGACGACCACCGGGTTCTCGGTCATGAGGTCGTCGAGCGCGCCGAAGTCACCGAGCGTCGAGGACTCCCCCGCATAGGTCGAGCTGCCGCGGTTGTGGTACAGCGTCGGGTCGTTGAGCCACGCGGGCACCTTGACGTCCGCCTCGTCGTCCGGGACGACGGGCGTGTACGGGAACGACGTCTCCGGGTCGAGCTCGGGGAACGTGCCCCCGACGACGTCGGCGAGCTGGAACGCGTCGCCGTCCGCGTCGGTGTACGGCCGGTCCGCCTGCGAGACGTACGGGTACGGGGTGTCGCCGGACGCCGGCGCCTCCTCGTACTGGATCACGTCGGCCGTGTGGTTGGCGATGATGTCGAAGTAGACCTTCATGCCGCGGTCGTGCGCGGCGTCCACCAGCGCGTCGAGCTCGGCCATCGTGCCGTAGTGCGGGTCGAGCGTCGTGAAGTCCGTGACCCAGTACCCGTGGTAGCCGGCCGAGACGTCGTCGGTGCCGGCGCCCTGCACGTACTTGTTGGTGAACGACGGCGTCAGCCAGATCGCGGTGGTGCCCAGACCCTGCACGTAGTCGAGGTTGTCGACCAGGCCGGCGAGGTCGCCGCCCTGGTAGAACCCCTTGTCCGTCGGGTCGAAGCCGGTGACCAGGCGGTCGCCCGTGACGCCGCCACGGTCGTTCGACGCGTCGCCGTTGGCGAACCGGTCGGTCATGACGAAGTAGTACTGCTGGCCCGAGCCCGGCTGGCGGACGGGCGCGAGCGCGACCGCGTCCTGCTCGGCCTCGTCCTGCAGGTCGACCGGCGTCAGGGACGTGCGCCCCGTCGCGACGTCGAAGTCGACGAGCAGGCGCGTGGTGCCCGCGAGCACGAGCGGCACGTCCGGCGCACCCGCGTCGCTCGACCCGCCGAACCCGTACGCCGTGTCCCACGCGTGGTCGGCGACGACCTTGAAGCCGTAGCTGCCCGCGGGCAGCGTCACGGTCGTCGCGTAGTGGCCGTCGCGGCCGTCGACCGGAGCGAGGTCACCGTCGGTGCAGGGGGGTTCCCAGTCGTCGGCGCACCCGATCTCGGTCTGCAGCGACCCGACGAGCGTGTACGTCGGGTCGGCGGCGGTGGCCGTCCCCTGCGTCACGACGGCGCCGCCGACCAGCGCGAGCGCGGCGGCGGTCAGGAGCGACAGGGGACGGCGGGCTCGCGCGAGGGCGCTGGACATGCGGCGACTCCTTCGTCTCCGCGCCGGGGCGACGCGGGCATGCGGGCTTGCGCGCCCCGCGGCGGTGTCGGCAGGCGGCCGCTCGGCCGTGCTGCGGACGAGCCGCGGGGCGTCCGACGACGACGGCGTCGACGGCTGGCGGCAACGTACCGGCTTGCCGCAACTTGCAGCAAGAGTTTGCGGAGGCCGTTGCCGACCCGTGACCAAGCGCCACGAACCACCCCACTCCACCACCTGCGACGACACGGCGCGCGCCCACACCGACCGTCCTCGGAGCGCGGGACGGTCACCCGGGACGACGAACGGCGCCCACCCCGCAGGGTGGACGCCGTTCGAGGGACACGAGGGGCTCAGCCCAGGCGCGCCGCCAGGTTCTCGTCGAGGGCCGCGAGGAACTCCTCGGTCGTCAGCCACGGCTGCTCCGGGCCGATGAGCAGCGCGAGGTCCTTCGTCATCTTGCCGCTCTCGACGGTCGCGATGACGACGTCCTCGAGCGTCTCGGCGAAGCGCGTGACCTCGGGGGTGCCGTCGAGCTTGCCGCGGTGCTTGAGGCCGCCCGTCCACGCGAAGATCGAGGCGATCGGGTTCGTCGACGTCGGCTTGCCCGCCTGGTGCTGGCGGTAGTGACGCGTCACCGTGCCGTGCGCCGCCTCGGCCTCGACGGTCTTGCCGTCGGGCGTCATGAGGACCGACGTCATCAGACCCAGCGAGCCGAAACCCTGCGCGACCGTGTCGGACTGCACGTCACCGTCGTAGTTCTTGCACGCCCAGACGTAGCCGCCCTCCCACTTCATCGCGGCGGCGACCATGTCGTCGATCAGACGGTGCTCGTACGTCAGGCCCGCGGCGTCGAACTGCTCCTTGAACTCGGTGTCGAACACCTCCTGGAAGATGTCCTTGAACGCACCGTCGTACGCCTTGAGGATCGTGTTCTTCGTCGAGAGGTACACCGGGTAGCCGCGCTGCAGGCCGTACGCGAACGAGGCGCGCGCGAAGTCGCGGATCGACTCGTTGAAGTTGTACATGCCCATCGCGACGCCGCCCGCCTCCGGGTACGTCACGACCTGCTGCTTGATGGGCTCCGAGCCGTCCGCCGGCTCGAACGTCAGGGTGAGCGTGCCCGCACCCGGGACCTTGAAGTTGGTCGCCTTGTACTGGTCGCCGTGCGCGTGACGGCCGATGATGATCGGCTTGTTCCAGCCCGGCACGAGGCGCGGGATGTTGCTGATGATGATCGGCTCGCGGAACACGACGCCGCCCAGGATGTTGCGGATCGTGCCGTTCGGCGACAGCCACATCTTCTTGAGGCCGAACTCCTCCACGCGCGCCTCGTCCGGCGTGATCGTGGCGCACTTGACGCCGACGCCGTGCTCCTTGATCGCGTGGGCCGCGTCGATCGTCACCTGGTCGTCGGTCGCGTCGCGGTTCTCGATCGACAGGTCGTAGTACCGCAGGTCGATGTCGAGGTACGGGTGGATCAGGCGGTCCTTGATGAACTGCCAGATGATGCGCGTCATCTCGTCGCCGTCGAGCTCGACGACCGGGCCGACGACCTTGATCTTCGCCATGCGGGACTCCTTGCTGGGGACTGGGCCGACCCAAGATTACTCGACATCGAGAGATCTCAGCCGGGCCGCGGGCGCGAGCCTGGTCACGTCCCACGGGGCGTTCGCGGCGGCCGTGACGGCCGGAGGACGGCGAGAAACCGCCGGAGCTCCGCGGGAACCGCGCCCGAACGACGCGCAGCACCGATTTTGGTGCCCGTCACCAGCCGCGGTCCACGGTCAGTGCTGGCATATTGGCCCGCGAACCACTCGAATCTACCGAACGGACCGCCATGTCCCAGGACCCCACCGCCGGCGCGCCCGAGCCCGAGGGCACCCAGCCCGCGGACCCGACGCCCGCCGAGCAGACCGCGGCGACCCCCGAGCCGGCCGCCGAGCCGGTCACCGAGACCGTCTCCGAGCCGGTCGTCGAGACCGTCGCCGAGCCGATCGTCGAGCCGGTCGTCGAGCCCGACGCCCAGCCGACCCCGGAGCCCGCGCCGGGTCCTGAGGCCGACGAGACCGAGTACGACGCCTACGTCGTGCCGGCGGGCACCGTCATCGTCGACGGCCCCGGCCTGCCCGCGCGCCTCGGCGCCGAGGTGCTCGGCACGTTCTTCCTGGTGTTCGCGGGCCTCGCGGTCGCGCTGTTCTCGTCGTCGCAGTTCGCGATCCTCGGCGGCGGGTCCGGCGCGCTCGGCGTCGCGCTGGCGTTCGGCCTCGCGCTCGCCGCGGGCGCCGCCGCGTTCGGCCACGTCTCCGGCGGCCACTTCAACCCTGCCGTCACGCTCGGCGCCGCGCTCGGCGGCCGCACGTCCTGGAAGGACGTGCTCCCCTACTGGCTCGCGCAGCTCGTCGGCGGCGCGCTCGGTGCCGCGGTCGCGTTCATCGCGATCCCGTCGGACCTGCCGAACCTCGTGCAGTCCGAGTCGGCGCGCGCGTTCTTCTCGGCCGTCGCCAACGGCTACGGCGAGCACACCGCGCTCAGCACCGCGACGGGCGGTCAGGCGCAGACGTCGCTGTTCACCGCGATCGTCATCGAGCTCGTCGTCACGGGCATCTTCGTCGCCGTGATCCTCGGCTCGACCGACCGCCGCGCCAACACGCGCGTCGCGCCGTTCGCGATCGGCCTCACGCTCGCCGTGGGCCTGCTCATCACCATCCCGCTCACCAACGGTGCGCTCAACCCCGCCCGCGCCACGGCCGCCGCGATCTTCTCCGAGACGTGGGCGTGGAAGCAGCTGTGGGTCTTCTGGGCCGCGCCGCTCGTGGGTGCCGCGCTCGCGGGCATCGTCTACCGGGCGTTCGCCGCGGAGCCCCCGCTCGAGGACAACCTCCTCGAGGAGGACGACGTGTACGTCACCGGTGAGGACGTCGTCGTCGTGGAGGAGCAGCAGCGCTGACGCTCCCGACCGGCCGGAGGGGTCCGTGGCGCGCACCGCGCCCGGACCCCTTCGTCGTCCTGTCGCGTCTCAGCCCTCGGGGGTCGGGAGGATGACCGCGAGGACCGCGATCGAGACCGCGAGGAACGTCATCACCGTGACGTCCAGGGCACGTCCGCGCACGGTCCACGCGACCGGGCCGGGCTCGGGGCGCACCGCGCGCACGCCGGCACCGGCCGCGAGCAGCGCGGACAACGTCCACGCGCCCGCCGGCGTCCCGGCGACGAGCGCGACCACGCACGCGAGCGCGACGCCGGCCGCCGTCCACCACAACGACGCGTTGCGCGAGGCCTCGAGCGACGCGCGGGCGATGGCGCGCGGGTCGAGCGGGCGCTCGGCAGGCGGCACGTCCTCGGGCACCGCCGGCGCGGTCGACGGCCGCGGGGTCGCGGCGTCCGGGGCGGACGCGTGCGGCGCGGGCGCCGACGACGGGCGCGCGTGGTGCGGGGGCTGCGCGGGCTCGTGCCGGCTCGCCTGCGGACCGGTCGACGAGGCCACCTGGCCGGACGGGGCGGACGGGGTCGCCGGGGTCGCCGGACCGAGCGACCACCCGGCCGGGGCGCCGGGCAGCGCCGCACCGTGCGTCGTCGTCGTCCGTGCCGGTTGCCCGGGCACGCGCTCGTGAACCATCCCGCCTCCCGACGGGTGAGACTACCGTTGCCGGGTGAGCCTGACGCCCGACCGACCGCGCGCACGCACGACGAGCATCCCGGGCGGCCGAGCGCGCGGGCCCGCGTCCGTGCTCGTCGCGGGTGCCGGGCTCGCCGCGACGCAGACCGTCGCCGCGCTGCGCGAGTCCGGCTTCACGGGCCGGGTCACGGTCCTCGGGGCCGAGGGCGTCGCCCCGTACGACCGCCCTCCGCTGTCGAAGCACCTGCTCGACCACGTGTCCCCCGCGTGGCTCGCCGACGAGGTGGGCACCGACATCACGTCGCTCGCCGACGAGGTGCACCTCGAACGCCCGGCCCGCGGCCTCGCCGTGACGCCCGACGACGTGACCGTGCGCACCGACGCGGGTGACGTGACCGCCGACGCGCTCGTCGTCGCGACCGGCGCGCACGCGGTCCTCCCGCCGGCCTGGACGGGTGCGCGCACGCTGCACACGTGGGCCGACGCCCAGGCGTTGCGTGCCGCGCTGCGGCCGGGAGACCGTCTCGTCGTCGTCGGGGCGGGCTGGATCGGCGCGGAGGTCGCGGGCGTCGCGGCGCGCGCGGGCGTGCAGGTGACGGTGGTCGAGGCCGCGACCGCGCCCCTCGCGGGTGCGCTCGGGACCCGGGTGGGGGCGCTCACGGTGCCCTGGTACGACGAGGCCGGGGTGCGGCTCGTCGTCGGGCACCACGTCGCCGCGGTCGACGCGCGCGGTGTGCGGCTCTCCGACGGCGCGCACCTGCCCGCGGACGTCGTCCTCGCGGCCGTGGGCGCCCGGCCCGCGACCGCCTGGCTGGGCGACGCGCTGCCGCGCGAGGCAGACGGGGCGCTCCGCGTCGACGAGGGTTTCACGGTGCTCGGGGCGCCCGGGCGGCACGTGCGCGCGGTCGGCGACGTCACGCTGCGGCGCTCACGGCGGCACGGCTGGGTGCCCGGCGGGCACTGGGACGGCGCGCTGCGCGACCCGGCCGAGCTCGTGGCGGACCTCCTCGAGCCGGGCGACGTGCCCTCGCCGGGGCGCGGGGACCGCGCGCCGTACGTGTTCTCGACGCAGCTCGGGCACGACCTGACCCTGTTCGGGCAACCCTCGCCCGCGCACGACGTCGTGCTGCGGGGCGACCCGGCCGCGGGCGACGGCTGGACCGCTCTGTGGTACCGGCCGGGCGGTGACGCGCTGACCGCCGTCCTCACGGTCGACCGGCCGCGGGACGTGGGCGCCGCGCGCCGCCTGTTCACCTCGCCGGCGCTGCCCGAGCTCGCGCGCCCGCTCGCCGCCGACCCGGCCCGCCCGCTGCGCCCCTGACCCGACACCCGGCGCGTCCACCCACCGATGCGGGACGGCCCCCGTGCGCTGCCGCGCCGGGGGCCGTCCGCGCCGAGAACGGCGTCAGTGCGCGAAGTGGCGCGTCCCCGTGAGGTACAGGGTGACGCCCGCGGCCTGCGCCGCCGCGACGACCTCCTCGTCGCGCACCGACCCGCCCGGCTGGACGACCGCGCGCACACCGGCGTCGAGCAGCACCTGCAGGCCGTCCGCGAACGGGAAGAACGCGTCGGACGCCGCGACGGCACCCTGCGCGCGCGGGGTGTCCCCCGTGTTCGCGCGCTCGACCGCGAGGCGGCACGAGTCGACGCGGTTGACCTGGCCCATGCCCACGCCGACCGACGCGCCGTCGTGCGCGAGCAGGATCGCGTTGGACTTCACCGCGCGCACCGCGCGCCACGCGAACGCGAGGTCCGCGAGCGTCGCGTCGTCGGCCGCCTCGCCCGCGGCGAGCGTCCACGTCGTCGGGTCGTCGCCCGCGGCGTCGATCCGGTCGACGTGCTGCACGAGCAGCCCGCCGGAGACCGCGCGCAGCTCGACCTGCGCCGCGGGCGGCGCGTCCACGACGAGCAGGCGGATGTTCTTCTTCTGCGTGAGCAGCGCGAGCGCGTCGTCGTCGAACCCGGGCGCCACGACGACCTCGGTGAACACCGGCGCGATCTGCTCGGCCGCCGCGAGCGTGACCCGCTGGTTCGTCGCGATGACCCCGCCGAACGCCGAGACCGGGTCGCACGCGTGCGCCTTCGCGTGCGCGTCCGCGACGTCGGCGCCGACCGCGATGCCGCACGGGTTGGCGTGCTTGATGATCGCGACCGTCGGCGCGTCGCCGTGGTCGTGCGCCGCGCGCCACGCGGCGTCCGCGTCGACGTAGTTGTTGTAGCTCATGGCCTTGCCGTGCAGCTGCGTCGCGCCCGCCAGGCCGTGCCCCGCACGACCCTCGTCGGACAGGTACAGCGCGGCGGACTGGTGCGGGTTCTCGCCGTAGCGCAGCACCTCGCCGCGGGTCCACTGGGCGCCGACGACCGCGCCGAAGCCCGACCCGGTCGCCGTCTCGTCGGGCGCGTACGCGTTCGCGAACCAGCCCGCGACCGCCGTGTCGTACGCCGCGGTGTGCGCGAACGCCTGCGCGGCGAGCGTGCGGCGCTGCGCGAGCGTGAACCCGCCCGCGGCGACCGCCGCGCCGACCTCGTCGTACCGCGCCGGGTCGACGACGATCGCGACGCTCGGGTGGTTCTTCGCGGCCGCGCGGACCATCGACGGACCGCCGATGTCGATCTGCTCGACGCACTCGTCCGGCCCCGCGCCCGACGCGACGGTCTGCGTGAACGGGTACAGGTTCACGACGACGAGCTCGAACGGCGCGACACCCAGCTCGTCGAGCTGCGCGAGGTGCTCGGGCCGGCGGGTGTCGGCGAGGATCCCGGCGTGCACGCGCGGGTGCAGGGTCTTGACGCGCCCGTCGAGGCACTCGGGGAACCCGGTGAGCTCCTCGACTCGCGTGACCGGCACGCCGGCACCGGCGATCGTCGACGCGGTCGAGCCGGTCGAGACGAGCTCGACGCCCGCGGCGTGCAGCGCGGTGGCGAGCTCGACGAGACCGGTCTTGTCGTAGACCGAGACGAGGGCCCGGCGGACCGGGCGGCGCGTGGCGTCGGAGGCCGGGTCGAGTGCCGGGTCGAGGGTGGGGGCGGGAACGGGCGGGACGGCGCTCATGAGCACACTCCTGGGTCGGCATCGCGGTGGGACCCAGGCACCCAGGCGGGCGGTGCGCTGCAGGGACGTTCAGCCGCTCCCCGGTGGTCGGTCCCACCCTCGCCAGTCACGGCCGGGGTCAGTCTAGCCCGCGCCCCGGCCCGAGAGGGCCCGCAGCGGCCGGTGGTGACCGGCCGGGGCTCGGGCGTGGGTGCGGTGGGCGAGAATGCCGGGGTGAGCAACCCGTACGCGCCGCCCGACGACCGCCCGGGGGCGGACACGCCGGAGCGCCGCACGCCGCCGCACGCCCCCGAGCCCGGGTGGGGCGTGCCGCCGGCGCAGCAGCCCGTCGCGCCGCCGCCGCGCGAGACACCGCCGCCGTCCCCCGAGACCGTCAAGGACGTCGCGCGGCAGGTGCGCCTGTTCGCGGTGCTCATGCTCGCGACGCTGCTCACCGGCACGTTCCCCGTCCCGTGGCAGGCCGCGAGCCTCGTCTTCTGCGTGCTGGCGCTCGTCGTCGGGATCCGTGCGCTCGTGCGGGCCGTGCGCGGTCGCGTGCGCGGCGCGATGACGGGGCTGCTCGCCGGCGGGACGGGCCTGGCGGCGTTCTGGCTCGTCGTGTCCGGCGGGATGATCCTCATGTGGCCGCTCTACCTGGACCGGCAGGAGTGCCTCGCGGGCGCGCTGACCGTGAGCGCGCGGCACGAGTGCGAGGCGACGTTCGAGAAGTCGGTTCAGGACTGGCTCGACGAGCGCACGGGCCGCTGAGGCCCGCGGTCGTGCTCGGCGGCTCAGCGCGCGCCGCGCGCGCGGTCCCACCCGCCGACGAGCGCGGCGGCTGACGCCCGGCGCAGCCTGGCGTCAGCCGGCAGCGCGACGAGCACGGCACCGAACAGCACCTCGAGCGCGACCGCGGCGCCCACCGCGACGGCCGACGCCCCGACGTGCGCCATGCGCCCGGGCCCGACCGCGCCCGTCGCCGGCAGGACGAGCAGCGCGGCGACGAGTCCCGCACCGGCCGAGGCCACCACGCACGCGACCGCCGTGCTCCACGCCCGCAGGCCGTCGCGCGCGCGCAGACCGCGGTGCAGGTACCAGCCCGTGAGCGCACCGCAGCCGACGAGCAGCGCGGGCGCCAGCAGCGACGGGCCGCCCGCGACGTCCGCGCCCGGCAGCGCGCCGAGCATCGGCACCGCGGGCAACGTCCCGCCCGTCACGGCATCGGTCGCGAAGTGCGTCCCCTCGCCCACCCAGAAGCCCGGTCCGGCCGCCCACGCGACGGCCCACACGACGAGCACGGGCGCGAACGCGAGCTCGGCGAACGCGAGCACCGCTCCCCCGAGCGTGTCGAGGTCGAGGCCCTCCGCGATCGCGACGACGGTGGTCCGCCCGGCGAGCACCCAGCTCAGCACGACGACGGCGCCCGCGACGACGACCGCGCACGCCGCGACGGTCGCGCCCTCGACCCCGACCGCGACCACGACGGGCAGCCGCCCGTGCCACGGCCGGGTGACCTCGCGCCACGTCGGTGCCTCGGGACGCGCGAGCAGCCCCGCGGCGAGCCCCGCGCCGCCGACGAGCGCGCCGCCCGCGAGCCCGCGGACAGCCCCCACGGGCCCGGCCGTCGCCAGGCCCAGCACGCCCACGAGCACGGCGTACGCGAGCGTCCCGCCCAGCAGGGCCGTGCGGTCCGCGACCCCCGAGCGTCGGGCGGACGCCCAGCCGGTGAACAGCGCGAGCAGCGTCACGCCGAGCGGCACGAGCGTGATCGGCACGCCCCCGACGTCCGGCGCCACGCCGTGCCCCGCGAGCCAGACGCCCGCACCGACCGTGACCGACCGGAACCACTCGACGCCCTCGTTCGCGGGGTCCGCCGACGTCGCGACGTACGCGGCGACCGCTGGCAGCACGACGACGAGCAAGGACAGCAGCGCGCCCTGCATCGCGGCCAGCGCACCCGTGAGCCAGTGCGGCGAGCCGTCGAGCGCGCTCACGAAGAACGGCGACGTGCGTCCGCTGCGCGGGGTCGTCGTACGCCCGGGCGCCACCGGCGAGCGTCGCTCGTCGGGCCGCGTCGACGTCCCGCGGGCGGGTCTCGTGCGGCGGCGCGATCCGGTCGGGGCACTCACCGCCCCATCGTCACCGCCCGGGCGCGGGGATCCGCGCACGCCGCCCGGCGAGTCCCCGCATTCCGGTCCATGGCCCCGCGCGTGGCGACGTCGCGCGTCCGGAGACGGCGACGCCCCGCACGGAGGGTGCCGTGCGGGGCGTCGTCCTGCGCCGAGGGATCAGGTTCAGCGCGAGAGCAGCTCCCGGGCCAGCGCGGCCGTCTCGGACGGCGTCTTGCCGACCTTCACGCCCGCGGCCTCCAGGGCCTCCTTCTTGGCCTGCGCCGTGCCCGACGAGCCCGAGACGATCGCGCCGGCGTGGCCCATCGTCTTGCCCTCGGGGGCGGTGAAGCCCGCGACGTAGCCGACGACCGGCTTCGTCACGTTGTCCTTGATGAACGCCGCGGCACGCTCCTCGGCGTCGCCGCCGATCTCGCCGATCATCACGATGACGTCGGTCTCGGGGTCCGCCTCGAACGCCGCGAGCGCGTCGATGTGCGTGGTCCCGATGATCGGGTCACCGCCGATGCCGACGGCCGACGAGAACCCGAAGTCCCGCAGCTCGAACATCATCTGGTACGTCAGCGTGCCGGACTTCGAGACGAGACCCACGCGGCCCGGGCCCGTGATGTCGGCCGGGATGATGCCGACGTTCGACTTCCCGGGGCTGATCAGGCCCGGGCAGTTCGGGCCGATGAGGCGCACGCCCTTGTCCTGCGCGTACGCGAAGAACTCGGCGGTGTCCGCGACCGGGACGCCCTCCGTGATGATGACGACGAGCGGGACGCCCGCGTCGACGGCCTCGACGACCGCGCCCTTGGTGTGGGCCGGCGGCACGAAGATCACGGACACGTCGGCGCCCGTGGCCTCGACGGCCTCGGTGACGGAGCCGAACACCGGCACGTCGACCGTGCCGCCGCCCTTCGGGAAGGACACGCTCGTGCCGGCCTTGCGCGGGTTCACGCCGCCGACCACGTCCGTGCCCGACGCGAGCATGCGCGTCGTGTGCTTGGTGCCCTCGGAGCCGGTCATGCCCTGGACGATGACCTTGCTGGCCTCGGTGAGGAAGATCGCCATGTCAGTTGTTCTCTCTCGTCGTCTCAGGCGTTCGCGAGCTCGGCGGCCTTGTCCGCTCCGCCGTCCATCGTGTCGGCGAGCGTGACCAGCGGGTGGTTCGCGTCGGCGAGGATCTGGCGGCCCTCGACGACGTTGTTGCCGTCGAGACGGACGACGAGCGGCTTGCTCGCCTCGTCGCCGAGGATCTCCAGCGCGGCGACGATGCCGTTGGCGACCGCGTCGCACGCGGTGATGCCGCCGAAGACGTTGACGAACACCGACTTGACCTGCGGGTCCGTGAGGATGATGTCGAGACCCGCGGCCATGACCTCGGCCGAGGCACCGCCGCCGATGTCGAGGAAGTTCGCGGGCTTCACGCCGCCGTGCGCCTCACCGGCGTACGCGACCACGTCGAGCGTGCTCATGACGAGACCCGCGCCGTTGCCGATGATGCCGACCTCGCCGTCGAGCTTGACGTAGTTGAGGTCCTTGGCCTTGGCGCGCGCCTCGAGCGGGTCGGCGGCCGCCTTGTCCTCGAGCTCGGCGTGGTCCGCGTGGCGGAAGTCCGCGTTCGCGTCGAGCGACACCTTGCCGTCGAGCGCGACGATCTCGCCGTCCTCGGTCAGCACGAGCGGGTTGACCTCGACGAGGGTCGCGTCCTCGTCGCGGTACACCACCCACAGCTTCTGCAGGACGTCGGCGACCTTGCCCGCGATGCTCGCGTCGAAGCCCGCGGCGGCGACGATCTCGTCGGCCTTCGCCTGGTCGATGCCCACGCGCGGGTCGACCGCGACCTTCGCGAGCGCCTCGGGACGCTCGACCGCGAGCTGCTCGATCTCCATGCCGCCCTCGACCGAGCACATCGCCAGGTAGCGACGCTCGGCGCGGTCCAGCAGCAGCGAGAAGTAGAACTCCTGCGCGATCTTCGCGCCCGCGGCGATCATCACGCGGTGGACCGTGTGGCCCTTGATGTCCATGCCGAGGATCTCGCCGGCGCGCTCGGCCGCCTCGTCCGCGGAACGCGCGAGCTTCACGCCGCCCGCCTTGCCGCGGCCGCCCGTCTTCACCTGCGCCTTCACGACGACCACGCCCGGCTGGTCGCGGAGCAGCGTCGTCGCCGCCGCGCGGGCCTCGTCCGGCGTGGTGGCGACGATGCCGCCGAGCACCGGTACGCCGTGCTTCTCGAAGATGTCCCGTGCCTGGTACTCGAACAGGTCCACTGTGGTCCAGTTCCTCTCGTCGACCGCGCGTCGGCGGCCTCGGTGCGGCCGTGTGCGCCGGACCGATGCTAGACCGTCGCACCCAGATCTCTTCATGTCGAGAGATGTGGATCTCTTCACATCGAGATTCCTTGCGGCGTCACGCCGGTGCGTGCGACCCGGGTATCGCCCGCACGTCCACAACCTCCGCCGAACACCTGCGCGACGTCCGTATCGCCCTCTAGTGTCCGTTCCTGACGTCGGCGGGGCGACCCGAGGACGTCGCGACCAGCACCTGCACGTGCACGACCCGTGCCCGCGCCAGCGCGCGCACGACAGACGGCGAGGAGGCCACCTGATGCCCCAGCAGAGCACCCACCGGGACCACCCCCACGCACCCGGGGCCTGGGCACCGGCGGGCGACGAGGCGGCGTCCGGACGCGAGGCGACGACGACCACGGCGTGGGACTCCCACCGCCTCGCCCGCGTGACCCTCGACGCGCAGGGCTCCCCCGCGGCCGTCCAGGTCGTCGACGGGTGGGAGCAGCGGGCCGGCGCCGACGCCCTCGCCGCCGCGGTCCTCGAGGCCGCGCGTGCGGCCGCACGGGCGCTCGACGAGCAGGCGTGGGCCGCGCTGGCCGACGACGCCGACCGGCGCCGGGGCGCGGGGCGCACGACGAGCACCCCCGCCTCCCCCGCGCCGTCTCCCGGCACCACCCCCGCGTTCACCGGCACGCCGCGCCCGCTCGACGAGCTCGCGGAGATCGCCATCACGTCGCTGTCCGCGGCGTCGCAGGCCTCCGCGGCCGACGACGCGGCCGCCGTCGGCACCGGCAGCGCGCTCGACCACGAGATCGAGGTCCGCGTCGTGCGCGGCGGGGTCGCGGGCGTCACGCTGCGCGGCCCGCGCATCGCCCGCACGAGCGGCACGCAGCTGTCCCGGCTGCTCACCGGCGCGGTACGCGCGGCCGTCGCCGACCTGGAGCGCCGGATCGCCGCGCAGACGCCCGCCGTGAGCGACGAGCTCCTCGCCGAGGTCCTCGCGCACCTGCGGGCGCTCACCGCCGACCCGACCTCGGCCGCCGCGGACCGCACGTGAGCGCCGACCCCGACGTCCGGCTGGACGTCGTCCTCGGCGCGCTGCGGCGCGAGGCGACCACGTGGGACGAGCAGGCCGCGGCCGTCCGGCTGGTGGCCGACGCCGCCGGGCGGCTGAGCCTCTCGACGCTCGAGAGCGGGGTGTTCGCGCTCATGCACGGCGCGCACGCCGACGCGGTCGAGCACGTCGTGGGGCGCTGCCGGGAGGGCGGCGAGGCGATGGCCGACGTCGCCACGGCGCTGCGGACGACGGCCGACGCGTACGAGCGCCGGGACGCCGCCGTCGCCGAGCTCGTCGCCGGCACCTTCTGAGCCCCCTTCTCCGTCCCTGAGCGTGCCGCATCCGCCGCGGGCTCGCTCCGCACCGTCCACCCATCCACGACCCGACCGGCCCGACCCGACGCACGCGCTCGACCACGCCCCGCACCGCCGCCCTGCAGCCAGCACCGCCGACACCGCGAGGAGCCGTCATGAGCCCTGCCGTCCCTGCCACCGCCGTCCCTGCCACCGCCGTCCATGCCACCGCCGTCCATGCCACCCCTGGTGCCGTCGCCGGCGTGCTCGGTCGGGCGGGTTTCAGCCCGTCGACCTACGAGGCGACGGTCGAGAGCCTGCGCGCCGGGGTGCGCGCGCTGTCCGACCGCGTCGCGGACCTCCCGCGCGCGGCTGGCGACGCGGTGGGCCATGCGTGGGTCCCGGACTGGTTAGCCGACGCCGTGCGCGCGTGCGCCGACCGGCTCGCGGCGCTCGGTCGCGGCCTCGTCGCCCGCGTCGGTGAGCTCCTCGAGGGCGCCGCGGCGCCCGTGCTGTTCTTCCTGCGCGCGCACGACTGGATCACGCAGGTCGGGGCACCCGCGTCCGGGGTCGCGGGCGCCGTGCAGCCGTCCGCGTTGCGCGCGACGCGGACCTGGGACGGCGCGACCGCGAGCGCCTACCGTGCGGCGGTCGTCGGCCAGGCGCCCGCGGCGGCGCAGGTGCACCGCGTCGCGGCGACCGTCGCCTCGTCGCTGACCGCGTGCGCTGTCGCGGGGCTCGCGTTCTACGTCGCGCTCGCGGTGATCGTCGCGAAGGTCGTGGCGGCGTTCGTGGCGGCGGTCGCGGCGTTCGGCTCCGGGGTGCTCTCGTGGGCCGGGCTGCTGATCGTCGTCGAGGAGGCCGCGGTCACGAGCGGGATGGTCGTGTCCGCGGTCGCCGGGCTCGTCGCCGTGCAGGGTGCGGCCGCGGTCGCGACGGTGAACGTCACGGACGCGGCGCGCCACGCGTCCGCCTTCCCGCACGGGCACTGGCCGACGGCGACCGTGTGAGGGCGTGGGTCAGTCGCGACCCTGGGGCCACGGCGGCGGCCCGAGCGGGTCGACGATCGCGTCGATACCACCGGCGGCCGTGGCGGTCCCGCGCGCGGGTTCGTCGACGAGGCCGGCGCCGCCGTCGGCGGGCCGGTCCGCGGGCTCGTCGTCCATGACCTCGTCGTCGGGAGCGCGGTCGGCGCGGCGCGCGGGGTGGTCGGCGGGCGGGTCGTCGGGCTCGTCCGCCAGGACCCGCGAGGTCGCGAGCTGCTGGGCGGCGAGCTCGGCGTACAGTCCACCGGCCGCGACGAGCTCGGCATGCGTCCCCGACTCGACGATGCGCCCGGCGTCGACCACGTGGATCACGTCGGCGTCGAGCACGGTCGACAGCCGGTGCGCGATGGTCAGGGTGGTGCGTCCGTGCGCCGCGGCGTCGAGGGCCTCCTGCACGACCCGCTCGGAGACGGTGTCGAGCGCGGACGTCGCCTCGTCGAGCAGCAGCACGGGCGGGTCCTTGAGCAGCACGCGGGCGATCGCGATGCGTTGCTTCTCGCCACCCGAGAGCCGGTAGCCGCGCTCGCCGACGACGGTGTCGTAGCCCTTCTCGAAGCCCGCGATCACGTGGTGGACGTTCGCCGCGCGGCATGCGGCCTCGATCTCGGCATCGGTCGCGTCGGGCTTGGCGTACGCGAGGTTCTCGCGGATCGTCGCGTGGAACAGGTAGGTCTCCTGGGAGACGATCCCGACCGACGCGATGATCGAGCGCTGCGTGAGCTCGCGGACGTCCTGGCCGGCGAACAGCACGGTCCCGCCCGACACCTCGTAGAGCCGGGGCGCGAGGTACAGCACGGTCGTCTTGCCGGCGCCGGACGGGCCGACGAACGCGACGTGCTGCCCGGGCTCCGCGACGAAGCTCACGCCCTGGAGCGTGGCGCGGGACCCGGGCGCGGCGTCGGGGTACCGGAACACCACGTCGCGGAACTCGACGCGGCCGAGCGGGCCGGGTGCGTGCGCGGCGTCGATCGCGCCGGGCGCGTCGCGGATGACGGGGCGCAGGTCGAGGTACTCGAAGATGCGCGCGAACAGCGCGCCAGACGTCTGCAGGTCCAGCGCGACGCGCATGAGGCCGAGCAGCGGCCCGAGCAGGCGCGCCTGGACGGTCGTGAACGCGACGATGGTGCCCGCGGTGATGGTGGGGCTCGCCGGGTCGCGCATGAGCAGGCCGGACACGAGGTACACGACGGCGGGCACGCTCGCCATGAGCACCTGGACGACCGCGAAGAACCCTTGCCCGCTCATGGCCCGCCGCACCTGCAGGCGCACCTGGTTGTCGTTCTCCGCGCGGTACCGCGCGGACTCGGACTCCTGCCGGTTGAACGCCTTGGACAGCAGGACGCCGCTCACGCTGAGCGTCTCCTGCGTGATCGACGTGAGCTCGGACAGCGACTCCTGCGTCTCGCCAGCGATCCGTGCGCGCACCTGCCCGACGCGCCGCTGCACGACGACGAGGCCGGGCATGAGCACCACGGCGACGAGCGTGAGGCGCCAGTCGATGAGCACCATCGCGACGAGCGAGGCGACGACGGTGACGGCGTTGCCGAGGATCGTCGTGACGGTGTTGGTCAGGACGCCAGCGACGCCGCCGACGTCGTTCTGCAGGCGGGACTGGATGACGCCGGTCTTGGTGCGCGTGAAGAAGCCGAGCTCCATCGACTGCAGGTGCTCGAACAGCCGCACCCGCAGGTCGCCCGTGACGCGGTTGCCGACGGTCGAGGTGAGCCACGTCTGCGTGACGGAGAGCGCGGCGGACGCGAGGAACAGCGCGACCATGCCGACGACGAGCCGGACCAGCAGCGGGACGTCCGGCCCTGAGCCGTCGACGGGGAACAGCGCGTCGTCGAAGATGCGCTGCACGACGAGCGGCGGGACGACGGCGATGCCGGCGGCGACCACGACGATGACGCCGGTCAGGGTGATGCGGGCGCGGTAGGGCCGGAACAGGGTGACGACGCGTCGGCCCAGGTGGGGCACGCGGGGCGCCTGCGCGTTGAGGCGCCGCTGCGCGGCCTCGTCGAGCGGTCGACCCGCTCCGTGTCCTCGGCCACCCGGCCCGCCCATGCTCACCGGGACACGGTAGGTCCACGGCGACCGGGGCGCGCGCCGTCAACCGATGTTGACAATCAGACGAGTGTCAACTTATGTTGACGCCATGACCGGGAACGACTCGTTGCTCACCGCGGCGGGCGCCGCCGAGCCCGCCGAGGGGCTGCGGGCCGTGCGCTCGCTGCGCACGCTCGCGGACCGGCTCGAGGCCCTCCAGGTCGAGCGCGCCCGCCGTCAGGGCTGGTCCTGGCAGCAGATCGCCGACTGCCTGGGCGTCACGCGCCAGGCGGTCCACAAGAAGTACGGGAAGGTGGTGCCCTGATGTTCGAGAGGTTCGCCCGCGACGCCCGCGCCGCGGTCACCCTGGCCCAGGACGAGGCCGGCGCGCTCGGCGCGCCGCGCATCGACTCCGAGCACGTGCTGCTCGCGGCCGTGCGGACCGACGGCGCCGCGCAGCGCGCGCTGTCGACGCTCGGCGTCCGCCCCGACGACGTGGCAGCCGCGGTCCACGCACGGCAGGGGCTCGACGACGACGCGCTCGCGTCCATCGGCGTCGACCTGACCGCGGTCCGCGCGCAGGTCGAGTCCACGTTCGGGTCCGGAGCGCTCGACGCCGGCCCGCCGACGCACCCGAAGACGTTCACACCCGGGGCCAAGAAGCTCCTCGAGGTCGCGCTGCGCGAGGCCGTGCGGACGCGGCGCCGGACCATCGACACCGGTCACCTGCTGCTCGCCGCCGTCCGGCTCGACGACACCGGCGCCCACGCCGCGCTCAGCTCGCTCGGCCTCGCCGACGACGCGGTCCGCGACGCGGTCACCGCCGCGTGGGCGGCAGGGGCCGCCTGACGGACCGCGCCGCCCGTCGTCGCCGTCGGGTCAGGCGTCGAGCTTCTCGAGCGACTCGCGCAGCAGGTCGGCGAACTCGACGATGCCCTTCATGTTGGGGTGCGTCTTGTCGCTGTGCAGCAGGCCCGGGTGCTCCGCGACGTACGCGTGCCAGTCGACGACGTGCACGTTCGGGCGGCTCGACGCGAGCTCGACGAGCTTCGCGTTGGCGTCGTCGACCCAGTAGCTGATCCCCACGACCGTGAGCACGAGCACCTGGCGGTCGGGCCCGATGACGTCGAGCGTCTCCTCGAACGCCTCCACGGAGCCGTCGAACTTGAAGCCGCCGTTCGTGCCGAAGTTGAGCACCACGACCGGGCGCAGGCCGCCCGCGTCCTTCGCCTTGCGCACGATCTCGGGCGCGTCGAGCCACTTGCGGATGGGCTTGGCGTCGATCGAGATCTGCGGGAACGCGTCGAAGAGCGCGGGCGCCGCGCCGGAGAGCACCGAGTCGCCGAACCCGACGACGCCCGACCCGTCGATCGCGCCCTGCGCGTCACGGCCCGGACCGGCCGGATCGGCCTGGCCGCCGCCCGTGCCCGCCTCGGGGTCCTTCGCGTCGGGGTCCTGCTCGGGGTCCTTCGCCGGGTCCTCGGCCTCGGGGTCCTTCGCGTCCGGGTCCTTCGGCTCGGTCGCCTTCGGGTCGCCGTCCTGCTCGCCGGTGTCCCCCGAGCCGTCGCCGGCCTCCGCCTGCTCCTGGGCGCGCCGCTCGATCTCGCGCTGCGCCGCCTCGATGGCCTTCTGCGTCGAGGTCACGGCGGGTGCGGTCGCGACCGAGACGACCGCGCCGAGGACGAGCACGCTCGCGAGCACACCGGCGAGCCGGGCACCCGGCCGCGGCCCCCGCAGCGCGGCGCCCGCGCGGGCCACGACGGCCCGGAAGCCGTCGCGACGCACCGGCATCTCGACGAACCGGTGGCTCAGGTGCGCGAGCACGAACGTGAGGGCGAGCGAGACGACCGGCACGCGCCACCACAGCGGCGAGCCCGGCGCGTCACCGAACGCGGCCCCGACGACGAGGATCACGGGCCAGTGCCACAGGTACAGCCCGTACGACCGGTCGCCGACCCACACCACGGGCCGCAGCTCGAGCACGCGCAGCAGTCCGCTCGGCTGCTCCGCGGCGCAGCCCGCGACGAGCGCGAGCGCGGCGAGCGACCCGAGCACGATGCCGCCGCGGTACGTGAACGGGTCGTCGTCGCGCAGCAGCGCGACGAGCACGCCGAGCACGAGCAGCCCGAGCACGGGCAGCGCGCGAGCGGCGCCCGACGCGCGGGCGGGGCCACCGCCCGCCGCACCCGTGTGCGGGCGGCCCGTCACCGCGATCGCGAGCGCGGCTCCCGCGAGGAGACCGAACGCGTGCGTCGGGGTGCCGTAGTAGACGCGCGTCGGGTCGTCGCCCGGGGTGTACATGACGGCCATGGCGACCGCCGAGGCCACCGCCGCCGCACCGACCGCGAACGCGACGGCGCGCGCGCCGTCGCGTCGGTGCAGGGCAGCGACGCCGAGCACCAGCCCGGCGAGCACGAGGGGCCACAGGACGTAGAACTGCTCCTCGATGGCGAGCGACCAGAACGGCTGGAACAGCTCGGGCTGCGTCGAGTCGAAGTAGCTGGACCCCGCGGCGATCTCGAGCCAGTTGGTGGAGAACGTCCAGGCTCCGAGCCACTGGCGCCGGACGCCGACGAGCAGGTCGGGCTCGACGAGGCGTGCGGCGAGCGTCCCGACGACGAGCACGAGCCCGAGCGCGGGCAGCAGGCGACGCGCGCGCCGGACCCAGAAGTCGCGCAGCGCGAGCCCGCTCCCGCCGCCCATGCGCCGGAGCAGCAGCGTGGTGATGAGGAAGCCGCTGACGACGAAGAACACGTCGACGCCCAGGAAGCCCCCGGGGACCGTGGCGGGCCAGAGGTGGTAGGCGATGACGACGACCACGGCGATCGCCCGCAGTCCGTCGAGCCCGCGGATGTGCCCGCTCGTGCGGCGGCGCGTGGTCGGCTCGGGAGCGGTCTGCTCGCCGGACTCCGGACGCGACGTCGTGGTGGTCACCAGCACCTCGCTTGCTCGCTGCTGAAGGCCACGGTAGGGGCCGTCAGGTGGACAGGGACGCGGACACTCCGGTCCGCGGCGAACCGCCGCACAGGACCGTTCACCCGGAGACTGTCGCCAGACCCCTGGATCACGGCAAACCCGCAGGTTACAGCTTTGTCACGGGCGAGAACCGCAGCAGCAGCCGCTTGGTCCCCTCGGTGCCGAAGTCGACCTTCACGACCGCGTTGTGACCGGATCCCTCGAGCGCGACGACCGTCCCGAGGCCGTACGCGTCGTGCGTCACGCGGTCGCCGATGTCGAGCGACGGGATCGCCGCCGCGGGGCGCGGGGTCGCGGAGCCGAACGTCGCGCCGGTGGAGGGCAGCGCGGGGCGCTCCTCGCGCTTGGTGGACGTGTAGCCGCCCGATCCGGCCCGGCCCGAGCCGTACCCGGACCCCGAGCCGGAGCCCGAGCCGTAGCCGCCGGAGCGCCCGCCGGCGCCGAAGCCCGAGCCCCAGCCGCCGCGCAGCGCGGACGTCGAGGACTCGCGCCGCCGCCAGTCGATGAGCTCCTCGGGCAGGTCCGCGAGGAACCGGCTGGGCGGGAACTCGTTCGGCACGCCCCAGGCCGTACGGATCGCTGCACGCGAGATGTACAACCGCTCGCGCGCCCGGGTCAGGCCGACGTACGCGAGCCGCCGCTCCTCCGCGAGCTGGTCCGGGTCGGACAGCGAGCGCATGTGCGGGAACGTCCCGTCCTCCATCCCCGTGAGGAAAACGACCGGGAACTCGAGGCCCTTGGCGGTGTGCAGCGTCATGAGCGTGACGACGCCGGGCTCGGGCTCGTCGTCCGCGACCTCGTCGCCACCGTCGGGGGTCGGGATCTGGTCGGAGTCCGCGACGAGGGACACGCGCTCGAGGAAGTCCGCGAGGTCGCCGTCGGGGTCGCTCTGCTCGAACTCGGTCGCCACGGCGTGCAGCTCGGCGAGGTTCTCGACGCGGGACGCGTCCTGCGGGTCCTCGCTGCCCCGCAGCTCGGCGAGGTAGCCCGAGCGGTCGAGCACCGCACCGAGCACCTCGGCCGGCCCCGCGGCCGCCGCGAGCGCGCGCAGCCCCGCCATGAGCTCGACGAACGCACGCAGCCCGGTGACCGCGCGCGTCCCGAGCCCGGGCACCTCGTCGAGCCGCTCGAGCGCGGCCCCGAACGACATCCGCTCGCGCTCCGCGAACGACGCGACCATCGCCTCCGACCGCTCCCCCAGCCCGCGCTTGGGCACGTTGAGGATCCGCCGCAGGTTCACGTCGTCGTCGGGGTTCGCGACCGCGCGCAGGTACGCGATCGCGTCCTTGATCTCGCGGCGCTCGTAGAACCGCGTGCCGCCGACGAGCTTGTACGGCAGCCCGACGCGCACGAGCGCGTCCTCGATCACGCGGGACTGGGCGTTCGCCCGGTAGAAGATCGCGACGTCGCCCGGCCGCACACCCGCGGAGTCCCCGAGGCGGTCGATCTCCTCGACGACGAACCGGGCCTCCTCGCGCTCGTCGTCGGCGACGTACGCGACGATCTGCGCGCCCGCGCCCGAGTCGGTCCACAGCCGCTTGGGCTTGCGGCCCGGGTTCTTGCTGATGACGGCGTTCGCGGCGGACAGGATCGTCTGCGTCGAGCGGTAGTTCTGCTCGAGCAGGATCGTGCGCGCGTCCGGGTAGTCCGCCTCGAACTCGAGGATGTTGCGGATGTTCGCGCCGCGGAACGCGTAGATCGACTGGTCCGCGTCACCGACGACGGTGAGCTCGCCGCGCTCGAGCCCGTCCTCGGCGCCCGTGCCGACGAGCTCGCGCACCAGCACGTACTGCGCGTGGTTGGTGTCCTGGTACTCGTCGACGAGGACGTGCCGGAACCGGCGGCGGTAGTGCTCGGCGACCGCCGGGAACGCCTGCAGCAGGTGCACGGTCGTCATGATGAGGTCGTCGAAGTCGAGCGCGTGCGCCTGGCGCAGCCGCGCCTGGTAGCGCGTGTAGACCTGCGCGAGCGCGGAGTCGAAGTCGTTCGCGGCTCCCCCGCCCGACGTCGCCGCGAACGTCTCCGGGTCGACGAGCTCGTCCTTGAGCGACGAGATCTTGGACGCGAGCGCCTTGGCCGGGTACTTCTTCGGGTCCAGGTCGAGCTCGCGCGCCACCAGGGTCAGCAGGCGCTGGGAGTCCGCGGAGTCGTAGATCGAGAAGCTCGAGCGCAGGCCGAGGGTCTGCGCCTCGCGCCGCAGGATCCGCACGCACGCGGAGTGGAACGTCGAGACCCACATGCGCCCCGCGGCCGGGCCGATCAGCGCGCCGACGCGCTCGCGCATCTCCGCGGCGGCCTTGTTGGTGAACGTGATCGCGAGGACCTCGCCCGCGCGCGCCCGGCGCGTGGCGAGCAGGTACGCGATGCGGTGCGTGAGGACGCGCGTCTTGCCCGAGCCGGCACCGGCCACGATGAGGAGCGGACCGCCGTGGTGGGTCACGGCCTCCTTCTGCTGCGGGTTGAGGCCCTCGAGCAGCGCCTGCGCGCGGGCCTCGCGCGCCTGTGCGTCGTGCGCGCGCCGCTCGTCGGCCGACGCGTCCGCCGACGCGTCCGGTGCCCCGTCCGGCGCTCCGTCCGACGACCCGTCGACGGAGTCGCCGCGCGGCGGCACGACCAGCGGGAGCCCGGACGACTCACCCGCGTGCGAGCGCGAGGCGGCCGCCGCGACGGCCGACCGGAAGGAGCTGCCGAGCGAGTCGGGGAGGTGTTCGAAGAGCGACGTCATGGCGCGACAAGCCTAGGCGCCGCCACCGACACCCGGGGACGCCCCGCCGCCCACCGGACGGCCCGCACGCAGTGACTCACCGGTGACTCACCAGTGACTCACCAGCGACTCACGAGGTCGCGAGGCCGAGGAGCCACGCGAGCGTGACGAGCATCGCACCGGCGAGCTCGACGAGGATCGTCAGGCCGGTCGCCTGCATCGCGGCGACGGTCGCGCGCCACGCGGGCCGCGGCTCGCGCACGCGCACCCACTCCGCGAGGTACACGGCGCCGACGAACCCGACCGGGAGCCCGACGACCGGGATGACGAAGAACAGCACGGCACCGGCGACCCCGCCCCACAGCAGCGTGGAGCCGGGCACTCCGGCGCGCTTGAGGTGCCGCCCGGCGAGCAGGTACTTGGCGACCATCGCGACGCCGGTGACCAGCACCGCGACCACCGCGACCGTCCACCCGACGAACCCGCCCGTGACGACGCCCCAGACGACGACGGCACCCGCGACGAGCAGCGCGCCGGGCAGCACCTGCACGACCACGCCGAACAGCCCGACGAGCACGACGAGTCCGACGGCGACCTCTCCCCAGCCCGGCACGAGGCCCGAGGCTACCGGTCGGGCGCGCTCCCCGCGGCCGGTCGCCGCGGGGAGCAGTGACGCATCAGCGCCAGAGCGCCGCCACGGCGACGTTGACGACGGTCAGCCCAGCGATCGCGCCGAGGTACCCGGTGGTCACCTTCTCGGGCTTGCGCACCCCGACGACGACGAGCGCCGTGACGGCGAGCGCGACGACGAGCTTGACGGCGATCTTCACGTGGTTCGGGTCGTACAGGTCACCCATCTCGACCACGCCGACCATGAGGATCCCGGTCACGAGGGCCGTGAGGGCGCCGTGCAGCGCGCCGTTCGGGATCTTGGGCTCGCGCATGGTGACGAGCACGCCGCCGAGGACGACGGCCCAGCCCAGCAGGTGCAGGACGAGCAGCAGGTTCTTCAGGAGCTCCATGCGGCAAGGATACGCAGGGCGCCCCCAGCGATCTGACGCGACGTCATGAAGTATCGGTCACAGCAGGCGGCGTGCCGCAGCCCACCGCGTGAGCTCGTTCCGGTTCGAGAGCTGGAGCTTGCGCAGCACGGCCGAGACGTGGGTCTCGACGGTCTTGATCGAGATGAACAGCTCCCCGGCGACCTCGCGGTACGTGTAGCCGCGCGCGATGAGCCGCATGACCTCCCGCTCGCGCGCGGACAGCCGGTCGAGCTCGTCGTCGCCCGTCGCGACGTCCCCCGCCGCCGCGCCGAACGCGTCGAGCACGAACCCCGCGAGCCGCGGCGAGAACACCGCGTCACCGTCCGCGACGCGCCGCACGGCGTCGCTCAGCGCGCTCCCGTCGATCGCCTTCGTGACGTACCCGCGGGCACCCGCGCGGATCACGGCGACCACGTCCTCCGAGGCGTCCGAGACGGACAGCGCGAGGAACCGCGTCCCGGGCACGTCGGCGCACGCGCGGATGACCTCCGCACCGCCTCCCCCGTCGCCGCCCGGCAGGTGCACGTCGAGCAGGACGACCGGCGGGCGCACCTCGTGCACCACGCGCACCGCCTCGTCGACGCTCGCGGCCTCCCCGACGACGCGCACGCGCTCGTCGAGCGACGCGCGCACGCCCGTGCGGAACAGGTGGTGGTCGTCCACCAGGACGACGTCGACCGCACCCCCGCCCGGCCCGGTGGCCTGACCCGCCGCGGCGATCCGGTCCGGCACCTGCGGGACGTCCTGCGTCATGACTCCTCCTCGGTCGGGGCCGGGGCACCGGCCTGCGTGGCGACGGCGGGTGCGCCCGGCGGCTCCGCCTGCGCGACGGGGGCGAACGGCATCGCGAGATGGACCTCGGTGCCCTGGCCGGGCCGGCTCGTCACGGTCGCGGTCCCGCCCCGGCGCCGCACCCGCCCGAGGATCGACTCGCGCACCCCGAACCGGTCGGGCGACACCGCGTCCAGGTCGAACCCGTCGCCGCGGTCCTTGACGAACACCTCGACCTCGGCCGCACCCACCTCGAGGTAGAGCGACACGGGCGGCCGCCCGTGCACGACCGCGTTGACGAGCGCCTCGCGCGTCGCCTGCAGCAGCGCGGCGGTCGCCTCGTCCGGCACGCGGTCCCCGACGACGACCGTGTCGACCGCCACCGGCTCGCCGCCCGGACCCGAGCGCGAGTCCTCGACCTCGGCGACGACGTCCCGCAGCGCGGCCGCGAGCGACGTGCCGGGCGCCGGGCGGTCGTCGTACAGCCACTCGCGCAGCTCGCGCTCCTGCGCGCGCGCCATGCGCGCGACCTCGGCCGGGTCGTCGGCCCGGGCGCGGATGAGCGCGAGGGTCTGCAGCACCGAGTCGTGCAGGTGCGCGGCGATGTCGGCGCGCTCGGACTCGCGCGCCCGCGCCGCCCGCTCGTCGGCGAGCGCCCGCCACAGCCGCAGCCACCACGGCGCGACGACGAGCGCGACGCCCGCCAGCACCGCGAGCGACGCCACGACGGACTGCACGAACGTCGCCGCGTCCACGCCGGGCCCGGTCGCGCGCCCGACGAGGAGCAGCACACCCACGCCCGCCAGCACGACACCGCCGAGCAGGCGCACCACGGACACGGGGGTGCGACCGCCCGCGCGACTGCGCCACCGTCCGCGGGCGACCTCGTCGAGCTGGCTCCAGGCGAGCGCGGCACCCGCGAGGACGACGAGCATCGGCAGCACCCAGCCCGCGTCGAGCCGGTCGTAGCGCACCGCGACCAGCACCCCCGCGACCGTCACCAGCAGGGCGCCGACCGCGATGTCCGTCACCGGCCACCGGCGGCGGCGCGGGTGCTCGTCGTCGCAGACCGGCCGGCCCGCGAGGCGCGCGAGGTTGCTCGGCCGTGACGCCGCCGCGACGTCCCACGGGTCGCCCGGCGGCACGGTGAGCCACCAGAACCCGTACAGCACGACCCCCACGCCGCCCACGAGCGTCGCGACGACGAACGCCACGCGCACCCCGCCCAGCGGCAGGCCCAGGTGCGCCGCGACGCCCGATGCGACACCGCCGACCCACCGCCCGCGCTCGGGGCGCCGCAGCGCACCGCGCGGCGTGCGGGGGCGCGGCACGGCGCTCGCAGCGGCGGGCGGCCCGGGGGTCGGTCCGGCGGTGAGGTCCACACGGGAATCGTCACACGTCACGGGGCCGCACGGGGCCCGCCGAGGCACCCTGCGGCACGGATCAGGGCTCAGATCCGGGGTCCGGCGCCCGCGGTTCAGGGTCCGGTCAGGGGTGCACCCGATGTCGCGCGGGCACCGGGACGGCCACGATCGTCGTATGAGCTCGACCACCCCCGGCACGCCACCGCCTGCTGCCTCCCCCCACCCCACCGACGGCCCCACGCCCGGCGGAGCGCCCCGCCCCGAGGGCGGCGGCTTCTTCGGTGCCGTGCGCCGGCTCGGCGTCCAGCGCGCCGACGACCGCTGGGTCGCCGGCGTGTGCTCCGGCGTCGCCGACCGGCTCGGCATCGACCCGCTCGTCGTGCGCGGCCTGTTCGTCGTGACGTTCCTGCTGTCCGGCGTCGGCGCGGTCGCCTACGCGATCGCGTGGGCGCTGCTGCCCGAGCGCCGCGACGGCCGCATCCACGCCGAGGAGCTCGTCGCCGGACGCTTCGACATCGCGGTCCTGGGCGCGGCCGCGCTGCTCGTCATCGGGATGGGCCGCGGCGACAACGGCTGGTGGAACGCCGGCCCGCAGTGGGCGCACGGGCTGTTCGGCGTGCTGTCGGGCCTGCTGTGGCTCGCGTTCGTGGTCGCCGTCGCCATCACCGTCCTCGTGCTGGTGACGCGCCACCGGCCGCCGCGCGGCCCCGTGCCGCCGTGGGCCGGGCAGCCGCCGCGCCCGCCGTACGGCCCCTACGGCTCGTACGGCCCCACCGCTCCCGCGCCGAGCGACGCCCCGGCGGCGACGTCCGCCGCGGCCTCGTCGCCCGTGGCGTCCGCGAGCGCGACGACGGGACCCACGACCACCGCGAGCACCGGACGCACGGCACCCGCGGCACCCGCGGGCCCCACGAGCCAGGCCCCGGCTGCGCCGCCGTACGGGACGCCCCCGCGTCCCGGCGCCCCGGCCCACGTCCCGTACGGGCCGTACGCCACCGGCCCCGCTCCCTCGACCGCGCCGTACGGGTCCGGCCCGCACGCGTCCGGCCCGCACGCGTCCGGTCCGCACCCCGCCGCGCCCTCCTCGACCCCGTACGCCTCTGGCCCGTACGCCTCTGGCCCGTACGCCTCTGGCCCGTACGCGTCGACCCCGTACGCGTCCGGCCCGTACGCCGGTCAGCAGCGGCCCGTGACACCGACGCCGGCGCCCGCGACGACGACGCGGCCCGCCCCCGCACCCACGAAGCCACGGCGTCGCGGGCCGGGCGCGACCAGCGTCGGGATCGTGGTCGGCCTCGCGCTGCTCACGTTCGCCGGCCTGCTCGCCGCCGACCGCACCGGCCGGTTCGACGGTCCCGTCCTGCTCACGACGCTCGGCGTCACCGCGCTGCTCGCGGGCATCGGCGTGGTCGTCGCCGGGCTGCGCGGGCGGTCGAGCGGGACGCTCGGGTTCCTCGCGATCGTCGCGCTGCTCGTCTCGGTCCCCGCGGGGGCGGTCGAGGACCGCAGCTGGACGTGGGACGAGGCCGGCATCCACCGTCCGGGCGCGCCCGTCGTCGTGACGAGCCGCACCGCCGCCGCGGACGGCCTGCGGTTCGGCGCGGGAGAGGCCACGCTCGACCTCACCGGCGTGCCCATGACCGACGAGCTGCTCGTGGTACCCGTCTCGGTGGGCGCCGGGAAGCTCTCCGTCGTCGTCCCGGCCGACGCGGCCGTCGAGGCGACCACCCGCATCGGGCTCGGGAGCGCCACGTGGCAGGTCGACGGCGCGCACGAGAGCGCGTCCGGGATCGGCATCGGCGGGACGACGTTCCAGGACGACGCGAGCCGCGAGGGCTCGCCGCAGCTCTCTCTCGACGTGTCCGTGGGCGCGGGCGAGGTCACCATCACCCGGGAGGACTCATGACCACGCACGACGCACGCCGGCCCGAGCCGGACGAGCCGACGACGCCCGACGCCACGGCCGCCGAGCAGTCCGCTCCCGACGACACGCAGGTGCTCGACGAGACGCCGGTGCCCGAGACGCAGGTGCTCGCACTCGACGAGACCCCGGCACCCCCGCGTGCCGAACCTGTCGCGACCACCACGCCGTCCGCCGCCACCAGCACCACCGGCACCACCGGCACCACCGGCGCCACGACCGCCACCACGACCCCGGCCGACGCTGCGGACCCGGCCACCGGTGCCGAGACGACCGAGGAGCGGTCGCCGACGAGGCCGGAGCGCGAGGTGCGCGCGCCGCGCGTCGGGACGGTCGTGTGGGGGCTCGTGCTCGCGGTGCTCGGCGTCGGTGTCCTGGCGTGGGCCGCCGGGCGCGAGATCGACGTGGACGTCGCGGCGATCGTGCTCGTCGCGGGCGCGGGCGTCGCGCTGCTCGTCGGGTCCCTCGTCTCAGGCGTGCGTCGCCGGGGCTGAACCCCGACGCCCACCACGGCCCGAGGGCCCCTCACCCGCGGGTGAGGGGCCCTCGGCGTGGGGTCGACGCGTGCGCCGAGCTCAGGCGACCGCCGGAGAGGCGGGTGCGATCCCCGCACGCGCCGGCTCGGTCGCCGTGGCAGGCTCGACCTCGACCTGGGCGCGCGGGGCGAGCGCGCGGATCGCGAGCCCCGTGAGGAGCAGCCCGAGGCCGACCCCGAGCACGAGCAGCGAGATGCCGAACGCGATCACCGAGGTGAGCAGCGAGGTGCGCAGGAACGACGCGGTCTCGAGCGTCTCGCGCACCGGGTTCTCGCGGTCGAGCTGCGCGAAGGTCTGACCCTCGGACGCGGCGAGCGCGTGGGTCTTGATCTGCTCGGCCTGCGCCCAGGCCTCCCAGGGGGTGTCGAGGCGCTGGCCGCCGAACGCGGGCGCGTCGTCGGACACCGTGATCCGCTCGGACCCCAGGCTGACGCTCACCCCCACCCAGGACCCGATGCCCGACACGATGAAAACGATCCCGAGGATCGTGACCCAGAGGCCGAGGTTCCGGGCCGTCCGGGTGCGTGCTGTCGTCGTCACGTCTTCCCCTCTCTCGACGTCCCGCGCCGCCACCGTCGTGCGTGGGTTCCTGCTCGCGGGTCGGCACCGGCACTGGCGCCATGCGGGACGGTAACCAGATCGGGTGAGGGCATTTCGATAGGTGAAACCGTTTAGCTCTCAACTTTCGGGACAGAAGTAACACGCCTGAAACGGTCCGGGCACGACGGAGGCCCGCGTCCGGGCGGGACGCGGGCCTCAGTCGCGGATCAGGCGTGGATCAGGCGCGGATCAGGCGCGGTCGTCGCGCTCGACCACGGGGTCGGGCGGTGCGGCGTGCGCCGGGCCGTCGGTCGTCGGACCGGTGGTGGGAGCCGCAGTGGTGGCCGGAGCCGCAGTGGTGGCCGGAGCCCCAGTGGTGGCGGGAGCCCCAGTGGTGGCGGGAGCCGCGGTGGTGGGGGCGGCGCTCGCCGGCGCCTCGGGGGCCGCGACCGTGGGGGCCGCGACCGTGGGAGCCGCCGCGGTCGGGGCTGCCGTGGTGGGGGCCGCCGCCGGCACCGTGGGCGACGCGGCGGGTGCCGCGACGACCGGTGCCGCGCTCGCCGGCGCGCCCGACGGGGCGAGCCGCGTCTCGGCGGGCGCGGCGTCGTCCGAGACCACCACGGGGCTCAGGCGACGCAATGCGATCCCGATGAGCAGGAGCACGACGCCGATGCCGACGACGAGCAGCGCGACACCGAACGCGACGACCGACGTGAACAGCGAGGACCGCAGGAACGACGCGGTCATCATCGTGTCGCGCGCCGGGTCGTCCCGGTCGAGCTCGGCGTAGGTCTTGCCACCCGACGAGTCGAGCGCGTGCGTGTTGATGATGTCGGCCTGGACCCACGCCTCCCACGGCGTGTCGACGAGCTGGCCCTGGAATGCGGCCGCGTCGTCGGAGACGGTGATCTTCTCGGCGGCGAGGTTCGTGCTCACCGCGCCCCAGGTGACCGCTCCGGCCACGACGAAGATGATCCCGAAGACGATGACCCAGAGGCCGAGCCCTCGCGCCCCTGGCTGCTTACCGGTGGTCGCCACGTGCATCCCCTCTCTGGAGAGCCGGTCCCCGACCCGACACGAGCGGGGCCGTGCGAGGGCCGCGCTCCTGCGTCCCTGCACGTCGAGCCTAGCGACGGGCGCGCGAGACGCACGCCCGGCGTGCCGTGGCCGGTCGAGCGGGGGCGGCGACGTCCCCGGTGGTCAGCCGGCCGCGGGGCCCGGCGCGGCCGGCGAGGCGGGGGCCACGGCGTCGATGCGCGCGAGCGCCTGGGCGTGCACGCGCCGCTCGAGCACGAACGACATCACGGGCACGACGCCCGCGAGCGCCATCGTCACGAGCCGACCGAAGTCCCACCGCATGGTCGCCCACAGGTCGAACACCGTCACGAGGTACACGACGTAGATCCAGCCGTGCGCGTACGGGACCCACGCGAACAGGTCGGCGACCGCGTCGGCGTGCAGCGCGTACTTGAGCAGCATCTCGACGCACAGCACGAGCAGCATGACGCCCGTGATCCACGCCATGACGCGGTAGCGCGTGAGCGAGCCGCGCGCCTTCGCGGCCCACGCGCTCGTCGCGCCCCCGCTCGTCGTGCCCCCGCTCGTCGTCGTCCCGTCCTGCCTCACGTGCTCCCCCGTCGCCGCGTCGTCCTCTGCTCGCCCGTTCACTCCCACTCGATGGTGCCCGGCGGCTTGCTCGTCACGTCGAGCACGACGCGGTTGACCTCGGGCACCTCGTTCGTGATGCGCGTCGAGATCGTCGCGAGCACGTCGTACGGCATGCGCGTCCAGTCGGCCGTCATGGCGTCCTCCGACGACACGGGCCGCAGCACGATCGGGTGGCCGTACGTGCGGCCGTCGCCCTGGACGCCGACCGAGCGGACGTCGGCGAGCAGCACGACGGGGCACTGCCAGATCTCGCGGTCGAGCCCCGCGCGCGTGAGCTCCTCGCGCGCGATCGCGTCGGCCGCGCGCAGCACGTCGAGCCGCTCGGCCGTGACCTCGCCGATGATCCGGATACCCAGGCCGGGGCCGGGGAACGGCTGGCGCCAGACGATGGCCTCGGGGACGCCGAGCTCGAGCCCGACCGCGCGGACCTCGTCCTTGAACAGCGTGCGCAGCGGCTCGACGAGCTCGAACTGCAGGTCGTCGGGCAGGCCGCCCACGTTGTGGTGCGACTTGATGTTCGCCGCGCCCTCGCCGCCGCCGGACTCGACGACGTCGGGGTACAGCGTGCCCTGGACCAGGAACTTGACCTCCTGGCCGTGGTCGCCGGCCTCCGCGACGACCTCGCGCGCGGCGTCCTCGAACACGCGGATGAACTCGCGGCCGATGATCTTGCGCTTGGTCTCCGGGTCGGTGTGGCCCGCGAGCGCGGTGAGGAACCGCTCGCGCGCGTCGACGACCTTGAGGCGCACGCCCGTCGAGGCGACGAAGTCCTGCTCGACCTGCTCGGCCTCGCCCTGGCGCAGCAGGCCGTGGTCGACGAACACGCACGTGAGCTGGTCGCCCACGGCGCGCTGCACGAGCGCCGCGGCGACCGAGGAGTCGACACCGCCGGACAGCCCGCAGATCACGCGCGCGTCGCCGACCTGGGCGCGGATGCGCTCGACCTGCTCGGCGATGACGTTGCCGGGGTTCCAGTCGGGTGCGATGCCGGCGCCGGAGTAGAGGAAGTTCTCGAGCGCCTTCTGGCCGAGCGGCGAGTGCTTCACCTCGGGGTGCCACTGCACGCCGAACAGGCGCCGCTCGCGGTCCTCGAACGCGGCGACGGGCGAGCCCTCGCTCGTCGCGAGCACCTCGAAGCCCTCGGGCGCGGCGTGCACCGCGTCGCCGTGGCTCATCCACACCGTCTGCTGCTCGGGGCTGCCCGCGAGCACGGTGCCGGCCTCGGTCACCTCGACCGCGGTGCCGCCGTACTCGCGCACGCCCGTCTGCGCGACCGTGCCGCCGAGCGCCTGCGCCATGGCCTGGAAGCCGTAGCAGATGCCGAGCACGGGGACGCCCGCCTCGAACAGCGCCGGGTCGACGAACGGCGCACCGTCGGCGTACACGGACGAGGGGCCGCCCGACAGGATGATGGCGGCGGGGTCCTTGGCGAGCAGGTCCTCGACGCGCGCCGTGTGCGGCACGATCTCGGAGTACACGTTGGCCTCGCGCACGCGGCGCGCGATCAGCTGCGCGTACTGAGCGCCGAAGTCGACGACGAGGACCGGGCGATGAGCGGTGGGCTCAGGCGTCTGGGTCACGCCCCCAGGGTAGTCGCCGCGCCGGCCTGCTCCGGCCCGGCGTCCACGTCCGGGCACCGAGCCCCCGGCCACCGAAGGGCCCGGACCCGCCACCGGAAAAGCGTTCCGGTCATGTCGGTACCCGCCCGTAACGTGGAGCGGGTGCGATCCCTCCCCCTCACCGACCCCGGGACCCCGCCCCTGACGGGGCCCGTGGCGTACCTGGCGTGGCAGGCGCGCCGCCAGTGGGGCATCCTCACCGTCGGCGCCCTGCTGGGCATCCTCATGTTCTCCTGCCAGGCCGCGCTCCCCTACGTCACCGGCCACGCGATCGACTCCGGCCTGACCCACGGCTTCGGCGCCGACCTCTGGCGCTCCGGCGCGATGCTGCTCGGCCTGGGCGTCGTCTCGGCCACCGCGGGTGCGATCGGCCACCGCTACGACGTCGAGAACTGGCTGCGCGCGTCGTTCGCCGCGTCCCAGCTCGTCGGCCGCCGGGTGTCCCACTCGGGTCACACGATCACGGCGGAGCTGCCCACCGGCGAGGTCGTCTCGGCGGTCGCGAACGACGCGCTGCGGATCGGCGAGATCTACCACACTTCCGCCCGGTTCATCGGCTCGGTGGTCGCGTACGGCATCGCCGCGTTCGTCATGCTGCGCACCTCGGTGTCGCTGGGCCTCATCGTGCTGCTCGGGCTGCCGACGGTCGCTGGGTGCATCGCGCTGCTCGTCAAGCCGCTGCAGCGCCGCCAGGCCGCGCAGCGCGAGGCGTCCGGGCGACTGACGACGCTCGGCTCGGACACCGTCTCCGGCCTGCGCATCCTGCGCGGCATCGGCGGCGAGGGCGTGTTCACCGCGCGTTACCGCGAGCAGTCGCAGCTCGTGCGCCGCAAGGGCGAGGCCGTCGCGGTGACGCAGTCCTGGCTGGACGCGCTGCAGGTGCTGCTCCCCGGCGTGTTCGTCACCGTGCTCATCTGGTACGGCGCGCACCTGGCGGTCGCGGGCGACATCACGCCGGGCCAGCTCGTGCAGGCGTACGGGTTCGCGGCGTTCCTGTCCTGGCCGGTGCAGCAGATGACGTACACCGTGCAGTCGGCGACGCGTGCGCACGTCGGCGCGGGCAAGGTGCTCGACGTCCTGCGCGTGGTGCCCGCGACGGGCGCCCGGCCCGGTACGCGCCCGATGCCGCCGGCGGGTGTCCCGCTCGTGGACGAGCTCTCGGGCACGGTCGTCACGCCGGGCCGGGTCTCGGCGCTGGTGTGCGTCGACCCGGACGCGTCCGCGGCCGTCGCGACCCGCATGGCGCGGTTCGACGACGAGGCCGAGGTCGCCACGCCCGTCCGCCTCGGCGGCGAGCTGCTCGCGGACCTGGACAAGCTCGAGGTCCGCGAGCGCATCGTGCTCGCGGAGGCGACGCCGCACCTGTTCTCCGGGACGCTCGCGGCCGAGCTCGACGTGCACGGTCCGCGCGACGCGGAGCGGTTGCTGCACGCGATCGCGCTGGCGGACGCGCACGACGTGCTCGACTCCGTGCCCGACGGCCTCGACGGCGAGCTGCCCGAGAAGGGCCGGTCGTTGTCCGGCGGTCAGCGCCAGCGCGTCGCGCTCGCGCGAGCGCTGCTGCTCGACCCGGAGATCCTCCTGCTCGTCGAGCCGACCTCGGCCGTCGACGCGCACACCGAGGCCCGGATCGCCGCGCGTCTGGCCGACGCCCGCCGCGGGCGCGCGACGCTCGTCGTGACCGCGTCCCCCCTCGTGCTCGACCACGTGGACGAGGTGCAGCTGCTCGTCGACGGCCGCGTCGTCGCGACCGGCACGCACGCCGAGCTGCTCGCACGGAGCGACGCGCGCGGCGAGGCGTACCGCCGGGTCGTCGGGCGCGGCCTGGACGAGACCACACCACCGCACGGCGTCGCCCGGGTGGGCGACGACGACCCGATCGCCGACGAGGCGTTCGACGAGCTGCTGCAGGACCAGCCCGCCGGGGCCAGTGACAGGACAGGAGGACGGCCGTGAAGCTCCCCATCGCGGACTCCGCGACCGTGCGCGCCTACACCGCGTACCTGCTGCGCGCGCACCGCCTGCCCCTGACCCGGATCGCCGTGCTCCACACGTGCGCGGCGATCCTGGGCCTGGCGGGCCCGTGGCTGCTCGGCCGGCTCGTCGACGCCGTCGCCGACGGCACGACCACGGGCTACGTCAACACGCTCGTCGCGCTCGGCGCGGCCGCCGTGCTCGGGCAGACCGTGCTCACGCGGTTCGCGCAGCGGTCCTCGATGCGGTTCGGCGAGATGGTGTTCGCCGACCTGCGCGAGGAGTTCATCGAGACGGTCACGTCGCTGCCGCTGTCGACCGTCGAGCGCGCGGGCACGGGCGACCTGGTCGCACGCACGACGAACGACGTCAACAAGCTGCAGAACGCCGTGCGCTTCGGCGTGCCGCGCGTGATCGTCGCGATCGTGACGATCACGCTGACCGTCGTCGCGTGCGTCGTGCTGTCGCCGCTCGTCGCCGTCGCGATGTTCGTCGGCGTGCCGGTCATGCTCGTGATCGTGCGCTGGTACCTGCGCCGCGCCACACCGGCGTACCTGCGCGAGTCGGCGTCGTACGCCACGCTCAACGGGACCATCACGGAGTCGGTCGAGGGCGCGCGCACGATCGACGCGCTCCGCATGGGGGGACGCCGGCAGGCGCACGTGGAGGACGACCTGCGCGAGGCGTTCGCGGCGGAGTCCGCGACGTTGAACCTGCGCACGGTCCTGTTCCCCGGCGTGGACTTCACGTTCATCACGGCGCCCGTCGCGGTGCTGCTGTGGGGCGGGTGGCTCGTCTCGCAGGGTCACGTGACGATCGGCGTGGTCGCGACCATCGTGCTGTACACGTACCAGGTGTCCGGCCCGGTCTGGGACCTCATCTTCTGGCTCGACGAGATCCAGGTCGCCGCGACGTCGCTCGCGCGCATCGTCGGGGTGCGGCTCGTCGAGCCGGACCGCGAGGCACGCGAGGGCACCCCGGTGGACGAGGACGTGCGCGCGCGCGACCTGCGGTACGCGTACCGCGAGGGGCACGACGTGCTGCACGGCATCGACCTCGACCTGCGCTCGGGCGAGCGCCTCGCGGTCGTCGGGCCGTCGGGTGCGGGCAAGTCGACGCTGGGCCGCATGCTCGCGGGCATCCACCCGCCCACGGGCGGCACGGTGAGCGTGGGCGGCGTCCCGCTCGTCGACCTGCCGCTCGACGAGCTGCGCGGGCACGTCGCGCTCGTGACCCAGGAGCACCACGTGTTCGTCGGCACGGTCGCGGACAACCTGCGGCTCGCGGCGCCGGACGCGTCGCACGCGGACCTGCGCCGCGCGCTCGAGGCCGTGGACGCGTGGGACTGGGTGTGCGCGCTGCCCGAGGCGCTCGGGACCGAGATCGGCTCGGGCGGGGCCCCGCTCACGCCCGCGCAGGCGCAGCAGATCGCGCTCGCGCGGCTCGTGCTGCTCGACCCGCACACGCTCGTGCTCGACGAGGCGACGTCGCTGCTCGACCCGCGCGCCGCCCGGCACCTGGAGCGCTCGCTCAACGGGGTCCTGGCCGGCCGGACGGTCGTCGCGATCGCGCACCGGCTGCACACCGCGCACGACGCGGACCGGGTGGCCGTGGTCGACGGCGGGCGGATCACCGAGATCGGCCCGCACGACGAGCTCGTGGCGGCCGGCGGCGACTACGCGGCGCTGTGGCGGTCCTGGCAGCACGAGTCCGCCTGACGCCCGACGGTCCGCACCGCACCGGAGCCTCTGTTCGCCCACAGCGAACAGAGGCTCCGGTGTCTCGGGTCCGGTGTCACAGGTCCCGTGCCTCAGTCCAGGAAGCGCGCCTCGAGCTCGTCGAAGAACGCGCGGGACAGGCGCACGAAGTCGTCGTACCGCACGACGATGTCGTCGCCGGGGCGCAGGCCCAGCACGCTGCGCGCCGGGTCCAGCGCGATCTTCGGGTCCTGGAGCAGGCGACCGCCGTTGGTCATGAGTGACTCGGCCAGCAGGCGCACCTCGTTGAGCGCGTTGCCGTCCTTGCCCTCCTTGCCGCGCTTGCGGTGCACGAACCGCATCTCGAGCGCGAGCACGAGCGCCGCGAAGTAGCTGACCTCGAGGTCGTCCAGCGCGTGGTCGTCGCTGTCGGCGTCCGCCCGCGCGTTGTCGAACGCCGCGATGTCGGCCTCGACCTGGCCCCGGCTGTCCGCGATGTAGTCGGCGTCGTAGGTCCCCTGCGCGAGCATCGTCGTCTCCTGTCCGTCCGCTGTCCGTCCGCTGTCCCCGTCCGCGACCGCCGGGCGCGCGCCCGGGTGCATCGTCGCACCTGGCAGGCGTGCACGTCGCGGGCCCGCGCGGCGCGCCGCGGACGGGCCCGGCGCGGGAGGGCGTGCGGCAGGGAGCGCACCAGAACGCGGGTCGGGCACCGGGTCAGGGCGCCGGGTCAGGTTGCTGCGGGCTCCGGGGGTGCCGGCTCGTCCTCGGGTCGGCCGCGGGCCTCGTCGCGCACGATCCGCAGCCACAGCAGCACGGCGAACGCCCCGAAGATCCACCACTGCGCCGCGTACGCGAGGTTCTGCAGGTTGAGGTCGGAGCCGGGCGTGCGCGGCGGGTCGAGCAGCGCGATCGTCGCCGACTGCCCGGGCTCGGACTCCACGAGCACCAGATAGCCGGTGTAGATGGGTCCGCCCCACGGGCCGACGAGCTCCGCCGACGAGATCGCGACGACCTCGCCGTCCCGGATGCCGTCGCCCGACTCCTCGGACGCCTGCAGGTACCCGACCACGTGGACCGGACCGGCGGGCGGGGTGTCGGCGTCCTGCGGCGACGCGACCCACCCGCGCACCACGGCGAGCACCGCGCCCGCGGCCTCCTGCCCCGCGGCCCCGCCCGCGTCGGTCACGCGCAACGGGGTGAGCACCAGGTAGCCGGACGCGCCGTCGTGCACGCGCTCGCGCACGAGCACCTGGCCGTCCGCCTCGTACGTGCCCGTGACGGCGACCTTCTTCGCGACGAGGTCGCCGCGGAACGTCGTCTGCGGCGCGAGCTCGTCGCCCAGCGGGACGGGGTCGGCGGCAACGAGCGCCGCGTCGTGCTCGGCCTGCGCGCGCGAGCCGCGGATCTCCGCGCGGTCGAGCTGCCAGGCGCCGAGCATCCCGCACACCGCGGCGGCGGCGAGCAGTACGACGAGCAGCCCGAGCACCCGGGGGCGCACGGCGGCGCGCAGCATCGTCGTCGGCTCGTCGGCGCGACGCACGGCCCACGTGCGGTCGACCGCGGACGCCTCGCCGGCGGTCACGTCGGCGGTCACGTCGGCGGTCACGTCGGCGTGCACGTCGGCAGGCACGGTCGCGGGGGGTCGCTCGGGCACGCTCCACGGTAACCCGCGGGAGCGTCCGACCCGCCCGCGTCGCCAACGTCACACCGCCGCCGGGGGCGGGCCCCGCGCGCCACGCCGAGGCCACCGTCGAGCCCTCGCGAACGGCCTGTGACCTGCGACGATCTCCCCCTGCGCCACCGCTCGGAATGCGGTTGTATGGCAGATGGCGTGCTCACGGCCGTGGGTCGGACGTCCCACGGGCCGCAGAGCGTGCGGTAGAGGCTGGATCCGGCTCGAGGAACCCGCGGCGCCTGCCGTGGGACGACACGGGGAGCGATGCATGAGCACGACGACGGCGGCGACGACCGCGTGGCAGACCGGGAGTGGTTCGGGGGTCTCGGACGAGACCCTGGCGCGCATCGACAAGTGGTGGCGCGCGGCCAACTACCTGTCGGTCGGCCAGATCTACCTGCTCGACAACCCGCTGCTGCGTGAGCCCCTGGACCGGGACCACGTCAAGCCGCGCCTGCTGGGCCACTGGGGCACGACCCCGGGCCTCAACTTCCTGTACGCGCACCTCAACCGGGCGATCGCGGAGCGCAGCCAGTCGACGATCTACGTCACGGGTCCGGGCCACGGCGGCCCCGGCCTGGTGGCGAGCGCGTACCTCGACGGCACGTACTCCGAGGTCTACTCGGACATCACGGAGGACGAGGAGGGCCTGCGCCGGCTGTTCCGGCAGTTCTCCTTCCCGGGCGGTATCCCGAGCCACGTGGCGCCGGAGACCCCGGGCTCGATCCACGAGGGCGGCGAGCTGGGCTACGCGCTGTCGCACGCGTACGGCGCGGCGTTCGACAACCCGGACCTGCTGGTCGCGGCCGTCGTCGGTGACGGCGAGGCGGAGACCGGCCCGCTCGCGACGAGCTGGCACTCGAACAAGTTCGTGAACCCGGCGCAGGACGGCGTGGTGCTGCCGATCCTGCACCTCAACGGCTACAAGATCGCCAACCCGACGGTGCTGGACCGCATCGGCGACGACGAGCTGCGCGCCCTCATGGTCGGCTACGGCCACAAGCCGTACGTGTTCGAGGGCGGCTACGACACGGACGAGCCGACGATCGAGGTGCACCGCCGGTTCGCGGCGCTGCTCGACGAGGTGCTCGACGACATCGCGGCGATCAAGGCGCGCGCGGCGGCGGGCGACCTCAGCCGGCCGCAGTGGCCGATGATCGTGCTCCGGACGCCGAAGGGCTGGACGGGTCCCGACGTCATCGACGGCAAGAAGACGACCGGCTCGTGGCGCGCGCACCAGGTGCCGCTCGCGAGCGCGCGGGACACCGCGGAGCACCTGCGGGTGCTCGAGCAGTGGCTCGAGTCGTACGGCGCGGCGGACCTGTTCGACGCGACGGGTCGGCTCGACCCGGACATCCGCGCGCTGGCCCCGGCGGGCGACCTGCGCATGAGCGCGAACCCGCACGCGAACGGCGGCATCCTGCTCAAGGACCTGCGCCTGCCGGACTTCCGCGAGTTCGCGGTCGACGTGCCGAAGCCGGGCGGCTCGATCTCGGAGGCGCCGCGCGTCCTGGGCGAGTACCTCACGGAGGTCATCCGCCGGAACCCGGACAACTTCCGGATCTTCGGTCCCGACGAGACGGCGTCGAACCGCCTGCAGGCGGTGTACGGCGTCACCGACAAGCAGTGGAACGCCGAGCTGCTGGGGCCCGAGGTGGACGAGCACCTCGCCCGTGCGGGCCGCGTGATGGAGATGCTGTCGGAGCACCAGTGCCAGGGCTGGCTCGAGGGCTACCTGCTCACCGGGCGGCACGGCCTGTTCACGAGCTACGAGGCGTTCATCCACATCGTCGACTCGATGTTCAACCAGCACGCGAAGTGGCTGAAGGTCACGAACGACATCCCGTGGCGTCGGCCGATCGCGAGCCTGAACTACCTGCTGTCGAGCCACGTGTGGCGGCAGGACCACAACGGCTTCAGCCACCAGGACCCGGGCTTCATCGACCACGTGGTCAACAAGAAGGCCGAGGTCGTGCGGGTGTACCTGCCGCCGGACGCGAACACGCTGCTGAGCACGTACGACCACTGCCTGCGCAGCCGTCAGTACGTCAACGTGGTCGTCTCCGGCAAGCAGCCGGCGCCGAACTTCCTCACGATGGAGCAGGCGGTCGCGCACTGCACGCGCGGCCTGGGCATCTGGGAGTGGGCGGGCTCGGAGGCGCCCGACGAGGAGCCGGACGTCGTGCTCGCCGCGGCGGGCGACGTGCCGACTCTCGAGGTTCTCGCGGCGGTCGACATCCTGCGCCGCGAGCTGCCGCAGCTCAAGGTCCGCGTGGTCAACGTCGTCGACCTCATGCGCCTGCAGGACGCGCGTGAGCACCCGCACGGTCTGACGGACGCGGAGTTCGACACGATCTTCACCGCCGACCGGCCGATCGTCTTCGCGTACCACGGCTACCCGTGGCTCATCCACCGCCTCACGTACCGCCGCAACGGGCACGCGAACCTGCACGTGCGCGGCTACAAGGAGGAGGGCACGACGACGACGCCGTTCGACATGGTCATGCTCAACGACCTCGACCGGTACCACCTCGTCATCGACGTCATCGACCACGTGCACTGGCTGCGCGCGTCGCAGGCCGGCCTGCGTCAGCGCATGGTCGACGCCCGCCTGCGGGCGCGCGAGTACACGCGTGCGCACGGCGAGGACCTCCCCGAGGTCCGCGACTGGGTGTGGCCCGACGCGCAGGACCTGTCCGACTCCGGGCAGGTGGCCGCCACCGTCGCGACCGGCGGTGACAACGAGTAGACGACGCGCGGGGGCGGGCCCGGTCAGGCCCGCCCCGGCAGTCGCCGACACCAGCACGACCCCGGCAGTACCCCGCACGACCCGCTAGAAGCACGACCTCTCCCCGTAGGACTGGAGCACGCCCACCGTGGCCCGCAGCATCTACGTCGCCTCTCCAGAGGGCGACACCGGCAAGTCGACCGTCGCCCTCGGCCTCGTCGACCTCCTCGCCCGCACCGTCCAGCGCGTCGGGGTGTTCCGCCCCGTCGCCCGCTCGACGCAGGCCCGTGACTACGTCCTCGAGCTGCTGCTCGAGCACGACGGCGTGGACCTGTCGTACGACGAGTGCATCGGCACGACGTACGAGCAGGTGCACGACGACCCCGAGGCCGCGCTGTCGCAGATCGTGGCGCGCTTCCACGCGGTCGAGCGCCGCTGCGACGCCGTCGTGATCGTCGGCACGGACTACACCGACGTCACCTCCCCCACCGAGCTCGCGTTCAACGCGCGGATCGCGGCGAACCTCGGCGCGCCCGTCGTGCTCGTCGTGAACGGCAACCGCCGCCGGCCCGACGAGATCGAGCAGGTCGTCGAGGTCGCCGTGAACGAGCTCGCGGTCAACCACGCGCACGTCGCGGCGATCGTGCCGAACCGCTGCGCGCAGCCCGCGCTCGACGTGATCCGCCGACTGCTGCAGACCTCGCTCGCCCGCCCGACGTGGGCGCTGCCGGAGAGCCCGCTGCTGTCCGCGCCGACCATGCGCCAGCTCATGGAGGCGGTCGAGGGCACGCTGATCTCGGGCGACCCGGAGCTGCTGGGCCGCGAGGTGCTCGACATGCTCGTCGGCGCGATGGAGATCGAGCACCTGCTCGGCCGCCTGTCCGACGGCGCGGTCATCATGACGCCGGGCGACCGGTCCGACATCCTGCTCGGCCTGCTGCTCGCGCACCAGGCCGACGGCTTCCCGACGCTGGCGGGCCTCATCCTCAACGGCGGGTTCCGCCCGTCGAAGACGATCTCGCGGCTCGTCGAAGGGCTCGGCAGCAGGCTGCCGATCATCGCGACGGACCTCGGCACGTTCCGCACCGCGAGCACGGTCGCCTCGACGCGCGGGCGGCTCTCGGGCGACTCGCAGCGCAAGGTCGACACCGCGCTGTCGCTGTTCGAGCGGCACGTCGACGGCCCCGCACTGCTCGCGGCGCTCGACGTGGCGAAGCCGGACGTCGTCACTCCGCTGATGTTCGAGTACACGCTGCTCGACCGGGCCCGCTCGGGCCGCAAGCGCATCGTCCTGCCGGAGGGCAACGACGACCGGATCCTGCGCGCGGCCTCGACGCTGCTCGAGCGCGGCGTCGCGGACCTGACGATCCTGGGCGACGAGTCCGCGATCCGGGCGCGCGCCTCCGAGCTGGGTCTCGCGCTGGACGCGGCCGACGTGATCGACCCGCACGACCCGCAGTACGTCGACCGGTTCGCCGCGGAGTACGCGAAGATCCGCGCGCACAAGGGCATGACGGTCGAGCGGGCCCGCGAGATCGTCCCGTCGGTGTCGTACTTCGGCACGATGATGGTCCACCTCGGCCTGGCCGACGGCATGGTCTCGGGTGCGCTGCACACGACGGCGCACACCATCAAGCCGAGCTTCGAGATCATCAAGACCGCCCCCGGCGTCTCGAATGTCTCGTCGGCGTTCCTCATGTGCCTCGAGGACCGCGTGCTCGTGTACGCGGACTGCGCGGTGATCCCGGACCCGACCGCGGAGCAGCTCGCGGACATCGCGATCTCGTCGGCGGAGACGGCGCTGCAGTTCGGCATCGAACCGCGCATCGCGATGCTCTCGTACTCGACCGGCGAGTCCGGCTCGGGCGCGGACGTCGACAAGGTGCGCGCCGCGACCGCCCTGGTGCGCGAGCGTCGCCCCGACCTGTCGGTCGAGGGCCCGATCCAGTACGACGCCGCGGTGGACGCGTCCGTCGCGCAGACCAAGCTCCCCGACTCCGCGGTCGCGGGCCGGGCGACCGTGTTCGTCTTCCCCGACCTCAACACGGGCAACAACACCTACAAGGCCGTGCAGCGCTCCGCGGGAGCGGTCGCGATCGGCCCCGTCCTGCAGGGTCTGCGCAAGCCGGTCAACGACCTGTCGCGCGGCGCGCTCGTGCAGGACATCGTCAACACGGTCGCGATCACCGCGATCCAGGCGCAGGCCCAGCAGGCCGGCGAGGAGGCTCAGGCATGACCACCCAGACCGTCCTGGTCGTCAACTCGGGGTCGTCGTCGATCAAGTACCAGCTGGTCGAGCTGGGGACCGGGCAGGCGGTGGCGTCGGGCCTCGTCGAGCGCATCGGCGAGCCGACGGGTCTGCTGCGCCACGTGCACGACGGCACGACGACCGAGCGCGAGCTGCACATCCCGGACCACGGCGAGGGCCTGCGCCGCGTGCTGAGCCTGTTCGAGGTCGCGGGGCCGGACCTCGTCGAGGCGCACGTCGTCGCGGTGGGCCACCGCGTGGTGCAGGGCGGCATGGCGTTCGACGGCCCGGTGCTGGTCGACGCGGAGGTCGAGCGCAAGATCGACGAGCTGTCCGCGCTCGCGCCGCTGCACAACCCGGCGAACCTCACGGGCATCCGTGTGGGCCGCGCGCTGCTGCCCGACGTGCCGCACGTCGCGGTGTTCGACACGGCGTTCTTCCACCACCTGCCCGCGGCGGCCGCGACGTACGCGATCGACCGCGAGGTGGCCGCGAAGTACAAGGTCCGCCGGTACGGCGCGCACGGCACGTCGCACCAGTTCGTGTCGCGCGGCGCCGCGGAGTTCCTGGGGCGGGACGTGGAGTCCACGCGGACGATCGTGCTGCACCTGGGCAACGGCGCGTCCGTGTCGGCCGTCGACGGCGGCCACGCGGTCGACACGTCGATGGGCCTCACGCCGCTCGAGGGCCTGGTCATGGGGACCCGGACGGGCGACATCGACCCCGCCGTGGTGTTCCACCTCTCCCGCAACGCGGGCATGAGCATCGACGAGGTCGACGACCTGCTCAACCGCCGCTCGGGCCTCAAGGGCCTCACGGGCCACAACGACCTGCGCGAGGTGCACGCGCTCGTCGAGGAGGGCGACGAGGACGCGAGGCTCGCGGTCGAGGTCTACACGCGCCGCATCAAGAAGTACATCGGCTCGTACGCCGCGGTCATGGGCGGCGTGGACGTCATCGCGTTCACCGCGGGCGTCGGCGAGAACGACGACATCGTCCGCGCGAAGTCCCTCGAGGGCCTGCAGGGCTACGGCATCGTGATCGACCCGGAGCGCAACGCGGGCCGCAAGAAGCAGCCGACGGTCATCTCGACCGACGACTCGACGACGACCGTGGTCGTCTACCCGACGAACGAGGAGCTGGCGATCGCACGCCAGGCGCTCGAGGTGGTCTGCCCGAGGTCGCGCCAGTCCGACTGACGGTGCCGACATGACGACGGCCGGTGGCGCCAGGGGCCACCGGCCGTCGTCGTGCGTCGGGTGTGCGTCGGGTGTGCGTCGGGTGTGCGTCAGATGCCTGCGTCAGGTGCGCGCGTCAGGGCAGGCGCGCGGCCTTCATGACGCGCAGCAGCTCGGTGTAGACCTGCGGCCACACGTCGGTCCCGAGCTCGAACAGGCGGCGCAGGCCGAGCCCGGTGTGCGCACCGTGCTGCACGGCGACCGTCTGCAGGCGCGTCGTCTCCCAGAGCCCCTCGCGCCCGTGCCGCACGCCGATGCCGGACGCGCCCCAGCCGCCCTGCGGCGCGCCGACCGAGCCCCACGTGGCGACGTAGCCCTCGTTGACGTTGACGGAGCCCGCGTGGACGCGCCGGGCGAGCGCCGCGCCGCGGCGCGCGTCACGGGTCCAGATGCTCGCGTTCAGACCGAACTCGGTGTCGTTCATCGCGGCCACCGCCTCGTCGTCGGACGCGACGGGGTACACGGCGACGACGGGCCCGAACGTCTCCTCGCGGAACAGCCGTGCGTGCGGCGAGACGTCGACGAGCACGGTCGGCTCGTAGAACCACGGCCCGAGGTCGGAGCGGTGCACGCCGCCGGCGAGCACGCGCGCGCCGAGCCCGATGGCGTCCTCGACGTGCTCGACGACGGTCGCGAGCTGCGCGGCGGACGTCAGCGACCCGACGTCGCTGCGGTAGTCGAGCCCGGCGCCCAGGCGCAGGTCCCGCGTGCGGCGCGCGAACGCGTCGAGGAAGTCGTCCCAGACGTCGCGGTGCACGTAGATGCGCTCGATGCTGACGCACACCTGCCCGGCGCCGACGAAGCACGCGCGCACCGCGCCCTCCGCGGCGGTCTCGACGTCCACGTCGTCCGCGACGTACATCGCGTTCTTGCCGCCGAGCTCGAGCGTGGCCGGCACGAGCTTCTCCCCCGCGCTCGCGGCGACCGCGCGGCCGGTGCGCGTCGAGCCCGTGAAGCTCACGTGGTCGACGTGCTCGACGACGGCGCCGCCCACGGTGGGCCCGTCGCCGACGACGACCTGCAGCACGCCCGGCGGCAGCCCGGCGTCCTCGAGCAGCTCGGCCGCCCACAGCGCGGTGAGCGCGGTCTGCGGGTCGGGGCGCAGGAGCACCGCGTTGCCGGAGACGAGTGCGGGCAGCACGTCGCCCAGGGTGAGCGTGAGCGGGAAGTTCCAGGGCGCGATGATGCCGACCACGCCGGCGGGGCGGCGCTCGACGCGCACGCTGGTCAGGCCCGGCACGGCGCCGAGCGCGCGGCGCGGTGCGAGGTAGCGCCGGGCACGTGCCGCGTAGTGCCGCGCGACGAGCGCGATGTCGGCGACCTCCTCGAACGCCGACACGCGCGCCTTGCCGGACTCGAGCTGGATGAGGTCGAGGACGTCGGACTGCCGTTCGAGCACCAGGTCGTGCAGGCGCGAGAGCACCGCGGCGCGCTCCTTGACCGGGCGGGCGGCCCACAGCCGCTGAGCGGCCCGGGCCGAGCGTGCGGCGCGCGCGACGTCCTCGGGCGTCGAGAGCGGGACCGCGGCGATCGGCGCACCCGTGAACGGGGCGTGCGACGTGTGCGTCTGCGCGCCCGGGGAGGCGACCACGCGACGCAGGAGCGTCGCGACGTCCTCGGGCTCGAGCACGTACGTGGCGAGCGGGTCGGTCTCCGGGTCGTGCAGCTCGGCCGAGCCACGCGGCCCGTCAGGCTGGTGCTGCCCCTCGTGGTCCTGCGACATCCCGTCAGCGTACGCGCGGCGACCGACGCTCCCGGGGACCGCGCCGCGCCCCGACCGGGTGACGCTTTCTGACGCCGTGATGTGATCACGGCGACCTTGGAGCACACCCGCCGGGCGCACTAAGGTGAGGCTCGCCTAATCGACGCACGTCGAGGCCCGAGCCTCTTCCCACATGTGAGGACCCCCATGCGCTCCGCACTCCTGCGCGCCCCGCGCCCGATCCGGTTCGCCGCCGTCGCGGCCGCCGCCGCGCTCGCGCTCACCGCCTGCTCGTCGGGCACCGACGACGCGGCGACCCCCGCCGGCACCGCGGGCGGCACGACGACCGCCGCGTCGGACGCGTTCCCCGTGACCATCACGAGCACGTTCGGCGACACGACGATCGAGTCGAAGCCCGAGCGCGTCGCCACGGTCAACTGGGGCAACCACGACGTGCCGATCGCGCTCGGCGTCGTGCCCGTCGGCATCCAGAAGTCGACGTACGGCGACGACGACACCGACGGCGTCCTGCCCTGGACGTTCGCGGCGCTCGAGGAGCTCGGCGCCACGGGCGACGCGCTGCCCGTCCTGTTCGACGAGACCGACGGCATCCCGTTCGAGTCCGTCAACAACACCGAGCCGGACGTCATCCTCGCGGCATACTCCGGCCTGACGAAGGAGCAGTTCGACACGCTCAGCGGGATCGCGCCGACCGTCTCGTACCCGAAGTACGCGTGGGGCACGAGCTGGCAGGACATGGCCCTCATCGACGGTCGCGCGCTCGGGCTCGAGGCCGAGGCGCAGGCGCTCGTCGACGACGTGAACGCGCAGATCGCCGACGCGCTCGCCGCGCGCCCCGACGTCGCGGGCAAGACGTTCGCGTACGGCTGGATCGACCCGTCGGCCGCCACCACGGTGAGCCTCTACTCCCCGCTCGACGCGCGCGTCCAGCTCGTCACGGACCTCGGTCTCGAGGTCGCGCCGTCGGTCACCGCGCTCGCGGGCGAGACCGAGGAGTTCTACATCAGCCTGTCCGCCGAGCGGGTCGACGAGCTCGCGGACGTCGACGTCCTCGTCACCTACGGCGACGACAGCACGCTCGCGACGCTCCAGGCCGACCCGCTGTACGGCAAGATCCCCGCGGTCCAGCGCGGCTCCGTCGTCGTCATGCCGAACGACGGCCCGCTCTCGGCGGCGACCTCGGGCCCGACGGTCCTGTCGATCCCGTGGGTCCTGGACGAGTACCTCGACAAGTTCGAGGCGGCGGCGAAGAAGGTCGGGTGACCCTCAGCACCACCGCGACGCCGGCCGACCTCGCCCCGAGGCGGCCGGCGTCCGCACGCCCGCGTCGCGCGCTCGGGCTCGCGGTGTGCGCGCTCGCGGTCGTCGTCGCCGTCGTGTGCTCGCTCGCGTTCGGCTCGCGCGTCGTCGGCTGGTCCGACGTGGTGTCGGGCGTGCTGCACCCCGACGACTCGATCGCGCAGGCCGCCGTCGCGTCCCGCGTGCCGCGCACGCTGCTCGGCCTGCTCGTCGGCGCCGCGCTCGGGCTCGCCGGCTCCGTCATGCAGGGACTGACCCGCAACCCGCTCGCGGACCCGGCGCTGCTCGGCGTGAGCTCGGGCGCGTCGCTGTTCGTCGTGCTGGGCATGGCGTGGGTCGGGCTGACGACGCTCACGCAGCACATCTGGGTGGCGTTCCTCGGCGCCGCGGTCGCCTCGCTGCTCGTGTACGCGATCGGGTCGATGGGCCGCGAGGGCGCCACGCCGCTCAAGCTCGCGCTCGCGGGCGCCGCGACGTCCGCGGCCCTGCTGTCGGCGGTGTCGATGGTGCTGCTCACGCGCACCGACGTGCTCGACACGTTCCGGTTCTGGCAGGTCGGGTCGATCGGCCGCGCGTCGTACTCCGACATCGGGCAGGTGGTGCCGTTCCTCGTCGTCGGCGCCGTGCTCGCGGTGGGCTGCGCGCGCGGCATGGACGCGATCGCGCTGGGCGACGAGGTCGCCACGGGTCTCGGGCAGCGCGTCGGGCTCGTGCGCGCCGTCGGCGGCGTCGCTGCCGTGCTGCTGTGCGGCGCGTCGGTCGCCATCGCCGGCCCCATCGGGTTCGTCGGGCTCGTCGTGCCGCACCTCGCGCGCGCGTTCACCGGCCCCAGCCACCGCTGGCTCCTGCCGTACGCCGCCGCGCTCGGCGCGGCGCTGCTGCTCGCCGCGGACGTCGTCGGGCGCGTCGTCGCGCGCCCGCAGGAGGTCGAGGTCGGCATCGTCACCGCCGTGCTGGGCGCGCCCGTGTTCATCGCGATCATCCGCCGGCAGAAGGTGCGTGAGCTGTGACCGCCGTCCTGTCCCCCGCGGGCCCCGCCGGACCCGCGGCTCCGTCGGCCGGGGCCGTCGCCGCCGGGCGACGCGCGCGCTCCCGCCGGCGCCGCACCGTGCTGGGCGTGCTCGTCGCGATCCTGCTCGTCGTGGTCGTCGTGACGCTGTGCGTCGGCGAGAAGACGTACTCGCCCGCCCAGGTGCTCCAGGTGCTCCTCGGTGAGCGCGTCCCGGGCGCCACGTTCAACGTCGAGACCATCCGACTGCCGCGCATGCTCACCGGCCTGCTCGTCGGGCTCGGGTTCGGCATGGGCGGCGTGGTGTTCCAGACGATGCTGCGCAACCCGCTGGCCAGCCCCGACATCATCGGCGTGAGCGCCGGGTCGAGCGCCGCGGCGGTCGTCGCGATCACGGTCTTCGGGCTCAGCGGCACGGCGCTGTCGCTCGTGGCCGTGGTGTGCGGCATCGGCGTCGCGGCCGCGATCTACGCGCTGTCCTGGCGCGGTGGCGTGCACGGCGCGCGCCTCGTGCTCATCGGCATCGCGGTCGGCGCGATGCTCGACTCCGTCATCGCGTACGCCATGACGCGTGCCGGCGTGTACGACGCGAACGAGGCGCTGCGCTGGCTCACCGGCAGCCTCAACTCGGCGTTCTGGCCGGGCGTCGGGCCGCTCGCGATCGCGATGGCGGTGCTGCTGCCCGTGCTGCTGGCACTGTCGCGCCGCCTGTCCGCGCTGCAGCTCGGCGACGACGCCGCGTCCGCGCTCGGCGTGCGGCCCGACCGCACCCGGCTCGCGCTCGTCGTCGTCGCCGTCGCCGTGGTGTCGGTCGCGACCGCGACGACGGGCCCGATCGCGTTCGTCGCGTTCCTGTCCGGGCCGATCGCGCACCGGCTCGTGCGCGGCACCGGGTCCCTGCTCGTCCCCTCGGCGCTCGTGGGCGCGCTGCTCGTGCTCGTCGGCGACCTCGTCGGCCAGCACCTGCTCGTCGCGCGGTTCCCCGTGGGCGTCGTCACCGGCGTGCTCGGCGCGCCCTACCTGCTCTGGCTCCTGGCCAGGACCAACCGCTCCGGAGGAAGCCTGTGAGCACCCACACCCTCGCGGTCGAGGCCGCGACGATCGGCTACGACGAGCGCGTCGTCGTGCACGACATGACGCTCGAGGTCCCGGCGGGGCGGATCACGACGATCGTCGGGGCGAACGCGTGCGGCAAGTCGACCCTGCTGCGCGCCATGGCCCGCCTCCTGAAGGTGAAGGCGGGACGCGTGCTGCTCGACGGCCGGCCGATCGACACGATCGCGTCACGCGAGGTCGCGACCGTGCTCGGCCTGCTGCCGCAGACGCCCGTGAGCCCCGAGGGGATCGCCGTGGCCGACCTCGTGGGCCGCGGCCGGTACCCGCACCAGGGCTGGTTCCGCCGGTGGACCGCCGCCGACGACGCGGCCGTCGAGGAGGCGCTGCGGGCGACCGACATCCTCGACCTCGCGGACCGGTCCGTCGACGAGCTGTCCGGCGGTCAGCGCCAGCGCGTGTGGATCGCGATGGCGCTCGCGCAGCAGACCGACGTGCTGCTGCTCGACGAGCCCACCACGTTCCTCGACGTCGCGCACCAGGTCGAGGTGCTCGACCTGCTCACCGACCTCAACCGGACCCGCGGCACGACGATCGTCATGGTGCTGCACGACCTCAACCTCGCCGCGCGCTACACCGACCACCTGGTCGCGCTGCGTGAGGGCCGGCTCGTCGCGCAGGGCGCCCCCGCCGACGTGGTGACGCCCGCGCTCGTCGAGGAGGTGTTCGGCATGGCGGCCCGCGTCATCCCCGACCCGGTCTCGGGCACGCCGCTCGTCGTCCCCGTCGGACGGCACCACACGACGACGAACCCGCAGGTCACGCCGCAGGAGCTGGCCGGCTGACGCCGGTTCCTCGCCGGGCGTCCGGCGTGGGATGCTTCCGCCGACGACGCCGACGGGCCACTCGGGACCGGCGGCCGGGACCGAGGAGGGGCCGTGGGCTACCCGAAGGACGTGCTGACCGACGACGAGGTCGTCGTCGTCCACCAGCACCCGCACGTCAAGGCGCTGCTCGCGCCCGGCCTGGCGCTCGTCGTCGCGACGGGCCTGGCGGGCTGGGGCCTGGCGTGGTCGACGGGCGACGCGGTGTCCGACGGCGTCGCGACGGCCGTCGGGATCGCCGCGGGCGCGGTGTGGCTCGCGGCGCTCGTGTGGTTCCTCGCGAAGCTCGTCTCCTGGCGCACCACGCACTTCGTCATCACCGACCGTCGCGTGATGTTCCGCCAGGGCATCGTCACGCGCTCCGGCATCGACATCCCCGTGCTGCGCATCAACAGCGTGCAGTTCCGGCACGGGCTGGTCGACCGGATCCTGCGCACCGGGACGCTCATCATCGAGTCCGCCTCCGACGACCCGCTCGAGTTCGAGGACATCCCGCGCGTCGAGAAGGTGCACGCGCTGCTGTACGCGCGCCTCGACGACCGCCTGGACGACGAGCCGGACCGCTTCCCGACGGCCTGACACCTGCCGTGGCCTGACGCCTGCCGCGCCCCGGCGCGGGCGGGCAGATGACGAGGGCGCGACCCCGCGCAGGGGTCGCGCCCTCGTGGCGTGCCGGGCGTGCGTCAGCGCGGCTGGTACGGCGACAGGACCACCTCGACGCGCTGGAACTCCTTGAGGTCGGAGTAGCCCGTGGTCGCCATCGCGCGGCGCAGCGCGCCGATGAGGTTGAGCGTGCCGTCCGCCGTGCGGCCCGGGCCGAACAGGATCTGCTCGAGCGTGCCGGACGTGCCGACCTCGACGCGCTCACCGCGGGGCAGGTGCGGATGGTGCGCCTCGGGGCCCCAGTGGAAGCCGCGGCCGGGCGCCTCGGTCGCGCGCGCGAGCGCCGCACCGAGCATGACCGCGTCCGCACCGCACGCGACGGCCTTGACGAGGTCGCCCGAGCGGCCCACGCCGCCGTCGGCGATGACGTGCACGTAGCGGCCGCCCGACTCGTCGAGGTAGTCGCGCCGCGCGGCCGCGACGTCGGCGACGGCGGTCGCCATGGGCGCGTGGATGCCGAGCGAGACGCGCGTCGTGTGGGCGGCGCCGCCGCCGAAGCCGACGAGCACGCCCGCGGCACCCGTGCGCATGAGGTGCAGCGCCGCGGTGTACGTGGACGCGCCGCCGACGATCACGGGGACGTCGAGCTCGTAGATGAAGCGCTTGAGGTTGAGCGGCTCGGCGTTGCCCGAGACGTGCTCGGCCGACACCGTGGTGCCGCGGATGACGAACAGGTCGACGCCCGCGTCGACGACCGTGCGCCAGTGCTCCTGCGTGCGCTGCGGCGACAGCGCGCCGGCGACCGTGACGCCCGCGGCGCGGATCTCCTTGAGCCGCGCGGTGATGAGCTCGGGCTGGATCGGCGCGGAGTAGATCTCCTGCATGCGGGCCGTGGCGCGCTGCGGGTCGAGCGCGGCGATCTCGGTGAGGTACGGCGTCGGGTCGTCGTAACGGGTCCACAGACCCTCGAGGTCGAGCACACCCAGACCGCCCAGGCGGCCGAGCGCGACAGCCGTCGCGGGGCTCATGACGGAGTCCATCGGGGCGGCGACCACGGGCAGGTCGAAGTGGTAGGCGTCGATCTGCCAGCCGACCGACACGTCCTGCGGGTCGCGCGTGCGGCGCGAGGGCACGACCGCGATGTCGTCGAAGGAGTAGGCCCGCCGTCCGCGCTTGCCGCGGCCGATCTCGATCTCGTTGCTCACCCGAAGAGACTACCGGGGCGACCTCGCCGGTCGTGTCGCTGACCCCGCGGTGTCGGTACCCGGTGCGATGCTGCGCTGTGTGAACGCCGCGACCTGGAACCACGTTCCCCTCCTGGGTTTCGACACCGAGACCACGGGGGTCGACGTGCGCAACGACCGCGTGGTGAGCGCCGCGCTCGTGCGCCGGGACCACGCCGGCACGCACGTGCGCACGTGGCTCATCGACCCGGGCGTCGAGATCCCGGACGCGGCGGGCGCGGTGCACGGCCTGACGACCGAGCACGTGCGGGCGCACGGCGTCGCCCCCGGTCCCGCGCTCGACCAGGTGGCCGACGAGATCGTGGCGGCGCTGCGGGACGGCAGCGCGCTCGTCGCCTACAACGCGGACTTCGACCTCGCGGTGCTCGACGCGGAGCTGGTCCGGCACGGCCTGCCCACGCTCCCCGACCGGCTCGGCGGACCGGTCCGCCCCGTCCTGGACCCCATGGTCCTCGACCGCATGGCCGACCCGGCGCGCGAGGGCGGCCGCCGGCTGGTCGACCTGTGCGAGCACCACGACGTGACGACCGGGCTGCTGCACACCGCGGACGCCGACGCGCTCGCGACGCTCGACGTCCTGGAGCGCGTGCTGGCTGCCTCCCCCGCGCTCCTGGCGGCGACGCCCGAGGACCTGCACGACCGTCAGCGCGTCGCGGTCGCGGCATGGCGCGCGGCGTACCACGCCCGCAAGGCCGCCGAGGCGGCGCAGGCCGTCCTCGACGCCCTCATGACCGTCCCGGTTCCCGCCCCGGTCGTCTGACCACGCGGTCGCGCGTCCGCCGTACGCACGCGTGAGGTGTGCGTACGGCGGACGCCCGGGGTCGTCGTCCGCGCTGACCCGGACGCGGACGACGACCCCCTGGCGGTGCGCGACGTCAGCCGTCGCCGCTCACCGTGCCGCGCACGCCACCGTGGGAGTGCTCGGCGAGCCCGTGCCGATGAACCCGAACGTCGTGGACGCCCCTGCGGCGAGGGTTCCGTTCCACGGCGCGTTGGCGACGCTCACGCGTCCGCCGCTGACGCTCGACTCGCCGCCCCACGCCTGGGAGATGCCCTGCCCGGACGCGAGGTCCCACGTGGCGGTCCAGCCGTTGAGGCCCGCGGAGCCTGCCGTGACCGTCACCTCGCCCTGGAACCCGCCCGGCCACGAGTTGACCGTCGTGTACCGCGCGGTGCACGCACCGGTCGCCGGCGGCGGCGTGGTCTCGGTCGGGGGCGGCGTGGTCTCCGTCGGAGGGGGCGTCGTCTCCGTCGGCGGCGGCGTCGTCTCCGTGGGGGGCGGCGTGGTCTCGGTCGTCGACGTCAGCGACGTGAAGAACTGCCACACCTCACCCGGCACCCAGGACTGCCCCTGGTTGCGGTCACGTGCGGCCCACGCGTGCCCGCCGTCGAACGCGAGCCACACCACCGGGTACCCGGCGCGGCAGCTGTAGGCGGTGCGCGTGTGCGTCCCGCTGCCGGGGTTGGGCTCCGGTGCGTTCTGGGCGGTGCAGCCGTTGTTCCGCAGCGCCCGGTCACGCAGCGACCGGCCCATCGAGATGTTCAGGACGTCGTCGCTGACGCCGTGCGACCCGAGGAACGCGATCGGCTGCGTGCCGCCCGAGCAGCCGGAGAGCTCGGCGCCGTTGAGGATCGCGACGGCGCGGAACACGTCCGCACGGGCGCACGCGAGCGCGTTGCTCATGCCGCCGCCGTAGCTGAAGCCGAGCGCGAAGCGCTGCGTGGTGTCGATGCACAGGTCGGACTCGACGCGACGCAGGATGTCGTCGATGAACGACACGTCACGGCCGCCGGAGTTCGGCCACGCGTTGTCGATGCCCTGCGGCGCGACGAAGATCGTGGAGCCCCCGGACAGCGGCTTGAGGCCGTAGTAGTTCTCGTTCATCACGTCGTTGGACGTGCCGTGCCACCAGTGCAGCCCGACGACGAGCCGGTACGGCTTGTTCCGGTCGTAGCCCGAGGGCACGTCGAGCCGGAACGTGCGGTTCTGTCCGCCGCTGCTGATGGTGTGCTGGCCGGTGGACAGCGAGGGCGCCTTGCCGCAGCCGGCGGTCGTCGCCGCGCTGACGGGCGAGGCCGCGGCGGTCAGGCACGCCAGGACGACGGCGAGCGCCGCGAGCAGCGCCACCCCCGCCCTTCGTGCGGTCGCAGCTCCAGCGGGCATCGTGTGCTCCTTCCGTCGCGCACGCGCCGCACGGCGTCGTGCGAGTGGCGCCGTGCCCGGAACGACCGGTTGAGCGCTCACATCCGAGCGCCGCCGATCGCACGGCATCGAGATGGGGACGGTATCGACCGCCAGTTGCCCAAGCCCATCGCTGAAACGTTCAGGCCTGCGTTGCGTAGCGATTGCCGATGCCCCGCCCGCCGGGACGGCGGACCGTGGTCCGCGACGGGCACCCCATGGGACGCACCACGACGGGACACGCCACGACGGGACACGACATGACCGAGCTGGACCACGAGCACCGCGACACCCTCGACCGCCGGGCCGACGACCAGCCGACCCCGTCCGCGGTCCTGCGCCCTGCGCCGGTCCCGCTCGTCGTCGGCGACGCGCACGACGACGCCGAGCGCCGTGCCGACGAGCACGCGGCCGAGGCGCTGTCGCGCCTGCCCCCGCTCGCGGCGCCCGCCGCACCGGGGCACCTCCGCCGCGCGACGGCGCCGACAGCCCCTGCGGTGCCGACAGTCCCGGCGGTGCCGACAGCCCCGACCGTGGGGATGGGAGCGTCAGGCGGCCTGACCGACCCGACGACGACGCGCGCCCTGACCGCGCCGCACGGCGGTCACGCACTGCCCGCGCCGACCCGGGCGCGCCTCGAACGGGGGTTCGGCGCCGACCTGGGGCACGTCCGCCTGCACGACGGCGCGCCCGCCGCGGCGCTCGCCCGCACGCTCGGCGCCGAGGCGTTCACGGTCGGTGCGGACGTCTGGCTGGGCGCCGGCGTCGCCGCGCCGGACACCGCGCCCGGCGAGCACGTGCTCGCGCACGAGGTCGCGCACGTCCTCGCCGAGGGCGGCGGCGGTCCGCTGCGCCGGACGCGGGCGGGGTACAAGAAGGCGTACGACGAGGCGTTCTTCGACAGCGACGGGCCAGGCCGTGGCTACTGGGAAGGGTTCCGGGACGGTCTCGACGAGCTCGTCGCGGAGAAGGTCCTGCAGAGGAACCAGGTGGCCGGCATCGTCGGCACCCACGCCCGGGGCGCGATCGTCTACCCGGCCGGTTGGGACCGGGAGTTCCACCTCCACGACGACGACGAGACGCACGAGGAGGAAGGGCAGTCGGCCGGCTGGGGCTGCGGGTACGACATCGGCTTCGAGGACGCGCGGACCCGGTACGGCTACGCCCGCCACTACCAGCCGATCCCCGACCCGGACCGCCAGCTCGCGCTGCAGGACAACCACGGGCGCTGCGTGTACTGCGACGCGAGGGCGTGCGCCGACGTCGACCACGTCGTGCCGCTCAAGGTCCACTGGATGCTCGGCGGCGCGAGCACCGACCTCGCCACGCGCAGCTCGCAGGCGAACGCGATGAGCAACCTCGTCGGCGCGTGCGCCACGTGCAACCGCTCGAAGGGCTCCAAGCAGTTGCGCCGCGGGTGGGACCCGCCCGCCTGGGGGAACGGTCAGTGGTGGCCGTTCGGGCCGGCGCGCGTCACCGCGACGAACAGCCCGCCGCCCTACGCCTGACCGGCTTCTACCGGTGCGACGTGTAGTTCGGCGCCTCGACCGTCATCTGGATGTCGTGCGGGTGCGACTCCTTGAGCCCCGCCGCGGTGATCCGCACGAACTTCCCACGCTGCTGCAGCTGCGGGATCGTGTGCGCGCCGACGTAGAACATCGACTGGTGCAGACCGCCGATGAGCTGGTGCGCCACCGCCGCGAGCGGCCCGCGGTACGGCACCTGCCCCTCGATGCCCTCGGGCACGATCTTCTCGTCGGACGACACGTCCGCCTGGAAGTAGCGGTCCTTGGAGTAGGAGATGCGCCCGCGCGAGGCCATCGCGCCGAGCGACCCCATGCCGCGGTAGTGCTTGTACTGCTTGCCGTTGACGAAGACGAGCTCACCCGGAGACTCGTCGCAGCCCGCGAGCAGCGAGCCGAGCATCACCGTGTCCGCGCCCGCCACGAGCGCCTTGGCGATGTCGCCCGAGTACTGCAGGCCGCCGTCGCCGATGACCGGCACACCCGCGGGCTTGCACGCGAGCGACGCGTCGTAGATCGCGGTCACCTGCGGCACGCCGACGCCGGCGACGACGCGCGTCGTGCAGATCGAGCCCGGGCCGACGCCCACCTTGACCGCGTCGACACCCGCGTCGACGAGCGCCTGTGCGCCATCGCGCGTCGCGACGTTGCCGCCGATGACCTGCACGTGCCGCGTCGCGGGATCGGACTTGAGCCGGCGGACCATGTCGAGCATCAGGCGCGCGTGGCCGTTCGCGGTGTCGACGACGAGCACGTCGACGCCCGCCTCGACGAGCGCCGTCGCGCGCTCCCACGCGTCGCCGAAGAACCCGATCGCGGCGCCGACCACGAGCCGGCCCTCGGCGTCCTTGGTGGACAGCGGGTACTGCTCGGACTTCACGAAGTCCTTGACGGTGATGAGGCCGCGCAGCACGCCCGCGTCGTCGACCAGCGGGAGTTTCTCGATCTTGTGCTTCGCGAGCAGCGCCGCGGCGTCGTCGCGGTCGATCCCCTCGCGCGCGGTCACGAGCGGCATCGCCGTCATGACCTCGCGCACGCGGCGCGTCGCGAACTCGCCCGCGGGCACGAACCGCAGGTCGCGGTTGGTGATGATGCCGAGCAGGCGGCGCTCGTCGTCGACGACCGGCAGACCGGAGACGCGGTACTGCCCGCACAGCTCGTCGAGCTCGGCGAGCGTCGCGTCCGGGGACACGGTCACCGGGTCGGAGACCATGCCCGACTCGGAGCGCTTGACGCGGTCCACCTGGTGCGCCTGGTCGGCGATCGACAGGTTGCGGTGCAGGATGCCGATCCCGCCCTGACGCGCCATGGCGATCGCCATGCGCGACTCGGTCACGGTGTCCATCGCGGCCGACAGCAGCGGCACGCGGACGTCGATCTCACGCGTGAGCCGCGAGGTCGTGTCGACCTCGCTGGGGATCACGTCGGTCTCTCCCGGCAGCAGGAGGACGTCGTCGTAGGTCAGGCCGATGCGAGCGAAGGGGTCGGCCGGCGAGTCGGGTCCCGTCATCCGTTCAGGATACGTCGCCCGGCACCGTGCCCGACCGCCCCGTCCACGCGCGCGACGGCGCGAGGAGGGTCCGTGCGGCACCCGCGCGGACCCGACCGCGTCCCTCGTCCCTCGCGCCCAACCCTGCGCGCGAGGGGACCGTCAGCGGATCAGCCCGCCGCGCAGCCCGATCGCCACGGCCTGCGCCCGGTCGTTCGCGCCGAGCTTGCGGAACAGCCGCCGCGCGTGCGTCTTCACCGTGTCCTCGGAGAGGAACAGCTCGGCGCCGATCTGCGCGTTGGACCGCCCGTTGCTCATGCCGACGAGCACCTCGATCTCCCGCTTCGTGAGGGTCACGGCAGGCTTCGCCGGCTCCTCCGCCGCGGGCGCGCCGCCCTCGGCGTCCGCCGCGGGCACCGCGGGGCGCGGCACGTCGACGACGGGCCGCTGACCACCGGGCAGCACCGGGCTCGCGAGCACGTGCGCCGCGACCGCCGAGAGCTCCGCGCGACCGACGTCGGGCGCGAGGAACCCGCGCGCGCCGAGCGCGAGCGCACGGTCGAGCGCCGCCGAGTCGTCGGGCTGCGCGAGCAGCACCACGGCGACGCCGGGCGCGACGGCGCGCAGCCGGCGGATCGCCTCGCCGGCGCCGGGCGCCGGGATGTGCGCGTCGAGCAGCACGACCGTCGGCGGGACGCGGCGCGCGTGGGCGAGCAGCTCGTCGACGGTGGCGGCCGCTCGAACAGGGCTCAGCGTCGGCACGCCGATCGACGTCACGACCAGTCGCTCACGAACGGCGGTCGAGGCATGGCAGACGACCACACCCGCCATCGCGTCCTCCTTCTTCCAGGTGTTCCCCATCGGGACCTGCGTGTGCTATCGGCCCTTCGGGTACGTGACGTTAGCCAGCCCGCCCAGCGCGCCGGGCGGGGGTCCCGTGCGCCGGATGGGTGCTTGATGGCCGCATGTGCCGCTATCGGACGGTATGGCTCCGCCCGACACCGGCACATACCCCCCGCACCCTACGGTGCGACCCCCCATGGACTTCACCCGTTCGGCGTACGACCCGCGACGGCCAGCACCTCGTGCAGCAGTCCGCGGAACGTCCGGGATCGGGTCACCGACGCAGCCGCGGGCACGTCGCCGCCCGCGTCGGGAAGCATGACGAACTGCGCGAGACCGGGATGAGCCTGCGCGAGGTGCGTCACGTGCGCCAGGTCGACGTCGGCGCGCCGCGAGACGGTCACGACCGCCCCGGGCCGGGTCATGACGACGAGCTCGAGCGCGTGGCGCACGCTCGTCGGGCCGCCGACGGCCCGGGCGTCGACGCCGGCGGCGACGAGCGCGGCGGTGAGCGCGTGCACGAGCAGCGGCCGCTCCTGCCCTTCGGGGACGAGCACGAGGACGACTCCCCCGCCGCGCGGCGCGGCCGGCAGCCACGCACGCAGGGCCTCGACGGCCGCGGCGCGCACGGTGAGCGGCGCGTCCTGCCCGGGCCGGTCGACCACGGTGCGCCGCGCGAGCTCGGTGAGCGCGGGCTCGAGCAGTCCGGTCCACCAGTGCTCGACCTCGGCGACGCCCGCGGTGCGCGGCAGCGCGACGAGCGCGCGACAGGTCGCGGCGTCGCCGGTGAGCGCGGCGTCGACGAGCGCCGTGGGCGTGCCCGTGCCGAACGGCACGACGTGTCCCGTGCCCCCGGCGGCAACGCCGTGCAGCGCGCGGTCGACGTTCGTCGGGCCGGTCTGCGGGCGCTCGTCGACGTCGGTGACGCTCGCGATGCGTGCGGCGTCGCCGGGCGCGACCCCGTCGAGCGTGAGGCGACGCATGACGAGGAGCCGCTCGACGTCGTTCGCGGAGTAGCGCCGGTGCGACCCCGCGGAGCGCTCGGACGGGCCGAGGCCGTACCGGCGGTCCCACGTGCGCAGGGTGGCGGGGGCGACGCCGAGGCGCGCGGCGACGGCCGCGACCGTCAGCGGCGCGGCGTGCCGGTGGGGGGCGGCGGTCGCCACGGTGTCGTCCGACGTGTCGCGCTCGGGCGCGGCAGAGCCGTCGTCGGGCGACAAGGTCATGGCGCGATTCTGCCAGCCGCCTCACCCGCTACGCGCACCGGCGCGGGGTCGGGACGTCCCCCGTTCGTGGCAAATCGGGACACTCGTGGCGTCAATCGCGTCAGAACTGCCACGCGAACGAGTCTTGACCGGATTCTGGCGCGGTTGTAGCGTTCCCGTCACGACAACGGTTCGACCTGGGACTTCGGTCCCTGGTCACCGCCCCCAGCACCGCACCACCGCCAGACAGCAGATCGCCCGGATCCGCAGCCGGACGATCGAACGAGGAGGACGCATGGCCGAGATCTCGAGGTTGCCCGGACCGGTGATGGACCTGTGGGAGTGGCAGTTCGAGGGCGCCTGCCGCCAGGCCGACCCCGACCTGTTCTTCCACCCCGAGGGCGAGCGGGGATCCGCTCGTCGCCGTCGCGCCGAGGCCGCCAAGGCCGTGTGCGCCACCTGCCCCGTGCTCGAGCAGTGCCGCGAGCAGTCGCTCTCGGTCCGCGAGCCGTACGGCGTCTGGGGCGGGCTGTCCGAGGACGAGCGCGCCGCACTGCTGGCCCAGCGGGCCCGCACGGTCGTCGCCCGCACCAGCGCCTGACTCCCGCTGCTGCCGCCGGCACCATCGAAGGACCTCCCGGACCCACCGGGGACGACGAAGGCCCCGTCCACCAGGACGGGGCCTTCGTCGTCCCGCCGGCCGCGCGGTCGCCGTCAGGACGGCGGCGCGGGCCGGCGTGCGATCACTTGGTGACGACCGCCAGCACGTCGCGCGCCGAGAGGATCAGGAACTCCTCGCCGGCGTACTTGACCTCGGTGCCGCCGTACTTCGAGTAGATGACCTTGTCACCCACGGCGACGTCCAGCGGGACGCGGTTGCCCTTGTCGTCGATCCGGCCCGGACCGATCGCGAGGACCTCGCCCTCCTGGGGCTTCTCCTTGGCGGAGTCCGGGATGACCAGACCCGAGGCCGTCGTCGTCTCCGCCTCCAGCGGCTTCACGACGATCCGGTCCTCGAGCGGCTTGATGGAGACCGACACTGCGGACCTCCCCTTCGCGTGTTGAGTGGTTCAGCGGGTCGCGCCCAGCCACCGTCGTCGCGGGTGCCGGAAGGCCTGGCGCATTGGCACACTCGCCAGGAGAGTGCCAGTTCCCTCACTCTAGGAACGCCTTGGCACTCGGTCAAGGCGAGTGCTAACCGTGTCCGCCCACGGCGGATCCGGGTCACCTGGTGCCCGACAGGTGCACCACGGCGCGCGACAGGTGGAAGGATCGCCGCCATGGATGCCGACGGGCTCAGCCGGCTGCTCGCCCCCGAGGGGTGGGCGCTGCTGTCCGCCCTGCCGCCGTACGACGAGCGGCTCGCGATGCCGCTGGGCGAGCGGCTGCGCGCCGAGGGGCTGCACCCCTCGCTCGTCGCGGCCGCGCTCACGCAGTCCCGGCTGCGTGCCAAGGCCCACGCGAAGCTCGGCGACTTCGCCGACGGCATGCTGTTCACCCCCGCGGGGCTCGAGCAGGCGACGCGTCTCGAGGTCGCCGCACACCACGCGCGCCGCTACCGCGACGCGGGGCTGACGCACGTCGCGGACCTCACGTGCGGGATCGGCGCGGACGCGCTCGCGTTCGCGGGCGTCGGGCTGCGCGTCACCGCCGCCGAGCTCGACGAGATGACCGCGGCGATCGCGACCGTGAACCTGCGCCACTTCCCCGAGGTCGTCGTCCGGCACACCGACGGCCTCGCGCTCGACCTCGCGGACGTCGACGGCGTCTACGCGGACCCCGCGCGGCGCACCGGCGGCGGCTCGCGCATCCACGACCCGGCCGCGTACGCGCCGCCGCTCGACGCGGTGCTCGCCGTCCGCGAGCGCGTCCCCGCGCTCGGTCTCAAGCTCGGCCCGGGCGTCGCGCACCGCGACCTGCCCGCGGACGCGCGCGCGCAGTGGGTCTCGGTCGAGGGTGACGTGGTGGAGCTCGGGCTGTGGTTCGGCCCGCTCGCGCCCGAGGGTCCCGGGCGGTCCGCGCTCGTCCTCGCGAACGACACCGCGCACGTCCTCGCGCCCGACGAGCCCGCGCACGCGCACGTCGGCGAGGTCGGCGGCTACCTGTACGAGCCGGACGGCGCGGTCATCCGCGCGGGGCTCGTGGGCGACGTCGCGCTCGACGTGCGCGGACGCCTCGTCGACCCGACGATCGCGTACGTGACGTCCGACGAGCGCAGCGCGACCCCGTTCGCGACCGGCTACCGCGTGCTCGACCGCATGCCGTTCGGGCTCAAGCGCCTGCGCACGTACCTGCGCGAGCGCGGCGTCGGTCGCCTCACGATCAAGAAGCGCGGCACCGCCGTGGTCCCCGAGCAGCTGCGTCGGCAGCTCGACCTGCGCGGCGGGGCGACGAGCACGATCGTGCTCACGCGGATCGCCGGGCAGCAGAGCGTGCTCGTCGTCGAACCGCTCGACAGACCCGACCCCGCCCCGACCGGCCCGGTCGGCACCTCCCCGGGAGACGCGTGATGGCCGCACCCGTCCACCTGCCGTTCGCGCACAGCGAGCGCTCGACCGTCGGCCTCGAGTGGGAGGTCGCGCTCGTCGACGCCGACTCGGGCGACCTGCGCCAGGCGGCCGACGCGATCTTCGACACCGTGGGGCACGACCACCCGAACATCACGCAGGAGCTGCTGCGCAACACGGTCGAGATCTCGTCGGGCAAGTGCACGACCGTCGCCGAGGCGGGGCGGGACCTGCAGCGCGCGCTCGACGAGGTCGCCGCGGCGGCCGCTCCCCTGCGCATCGACCTCATGGGCGGCGGCACGCACCCGTTCGCGAACTGGGCGACGCAGAAGGTCAGCGACAAGCAGCGCTACGCGACGCTCATCGACCGCACGCAGTGGTGGGGCCGGCAGATGCTCATCTACGGCGTGCACGTGCACGTGGGCGTCGAGGACCGCGCCAAGGTGCTGCCGATCTCGCGCGCGATGCTCACGGTGTTCGCGCAGCTCCAGTCGCTGTCCGCGTCGTCGCCGTTCTGGAACGGCAAGGACACCGGCTACGCGTCCAACCGGGCGCTGCTGTTCCAGCAGCTGCCGACGGCGGGCCTGCCGTACCAGTTCGAGGAGTGGTCGCAGCTCGAGCAGTACGTGGGCGACATGATGCACACGGGCGTCATCGACCAGTTCGACGAGGTCCGCTGGGACATCCGCCCGTCGCCCCGGTTCGGGACGCTCGAGATGCGCATCGCGGACGGCGCGACGAACCTGCTCGAGGTCACCGCGATCTCGGCGCTCACGCACTGCCTCGTCGAGCACTTCTCGTCGCTGCTCGACGCGGGCGAGACCCTGCCGAGCATGCCCACCTGGTTCGTGCAGGAGAACAAGTGGCGCTCGGCGCGCTACGGCATGGACGCGATCGTCATCACCGACGCCGTCGGCGACGAGGAGCTCGTGACCGACTCGGTGTCCCGTTGGCTGCAGGTGCTCGCGCCCGTCGCCGAGCGGCTCGGCTGCGCGGCCGAGCTCGACGACGTCCGCGTGATCCTGCGCCGCGGCGCGTCCTACCAACGCCAGCGTGCCGTGGCCCGCCGCAACGCGGGCGAGCTGGACGCGGTGGTCGCGTCCCTGGTCGCCGAGCTCCGCGCGGGCAAGCCGCTGTAGGCCCGGCGACCGGGACGCGCCCGGCGCTCAGCTCTCGGCGAGGATCGCGTCGATCTGGCCCATCGCCTCGGTCATGCCCTCGGCCATGCCCATGCCGGCGATCTTCTCGAGGTCCTCGAGCGTGTCGAACCGCGACGTGACGGTCATGCGCGTGCCGCCGTCGAACGCCTCGATCCCGACGGCGACGTGGATGGTCGGCAGCGCGTCCGAGGGTCGGCCGCTGTCGTCGGCGAAGCCGTCCTCGAACGTGAGGGAGCGCGGCTCGTCGAGCGAGACGAACGTCCACCAGCCGTGCGCCTTCGACCCGTCCGGGCCGGTCATGTAGTAGCTCGCGTTCCCGCCGGTGCGGAAGTCGTGGTCGACGAACGTGGCGGGCCACTCGGGCGGCCCCCACCAGCGCTCGAGCTTGCGGGGGTCGGACCAGATCGTCCACACCTTCTCGGGCGGTGCGGCGAGCTCGGCGACGATCACGAGGCTCAGCGCCTCGGTGTCCTTCGTGGTGCTGACGACAGTCATGACGGGTCCCTCTCGTCGTTCGGGGGCGGGTTCTCCTGGTGGTCGCCGTCCTCCGCGAGGAGGTCCGCGATCCGGTCGACGCGACCGCGCCAGACCGCCTCGTACGCGTCGAGCAGCCGGGCCGCGGCCCGGACGGTCTCGACGTCGCCACTCACGATCTGCTCACGACCTTGCCTGCGCTTGCGCACGAGCGCGGCCCGTTCGAGCACCGCGACGTGCTTCTGGACGGCCGCGAAGCTCATCGCGTACTGCCGGGCGAGCGTCGAGACCGACTGCTCCTCCGCCAGCACGCGCACGACGATGTCGCGCCGGGTCGCGTCGGCGAGCGCGCCGAAGATCCGGTCGACCTCGTCCTGGTCGAGCGAGCCGACATCCATTTCTACAACCATGTGGTTGTACGTTACGCGCCCTTCGTGCGCCCCACAACCCCCGGGGGTCAGTCCGTGCGCATCGCCTCGGCCACCACGCGCGCGCCGGGCACCGCCTCGTCCAGCAGTCCCGCGACGACGCCCGCACGGTCGGCCGGCGACCGGTTCTGGCTCAGCTTCGCCTTGCCCTCGACCCGCTCGACCAGCAGCTCGACCCCGACGATCGCGCGCAGCTGCTTCGTCACGAACACCTCCGGGGCGTCGCTCACGCGCCACCGCTGCGCGCGGTGCGACTCGTGCGCGTCCGTGAGTCGCGTCAGCACTCCGCGCAGCCAGTCGGGGTCGTCGTGCACGCGGACTCGGCCCGACAGGTGCACCGCGGAGTAGTTCCACGTCGGCACCACGCGCCCGTGCTCCGCCTTCGACGCGTACCAGGCCGGCGACACGTACGCCTGGTGGGCGGCGACGATCGCGAGCGCCGGTGCGCCGTCGTCGCCACGCTCCGCGATCTCGCGCCACTGCGGGTTGCCGCGCGCGAGGTGCGCGACGAGCCGGTCGCCCTCCCACAGCACCGGCAGGAGCGTCGCGACGGGGAACCCGTCCGCTCCGGTCGTCACGAGCTCGGCGGACCCGACCGCGCCGACCAGGGTGCGTGCGGCGTCGTCGTCGATGGCGTTGAAGACGGGGACGTACATGCGCTCGACAGTAACGATCCGGGCCAACCGGATTTCCGCGGCCCGCCCGTCGGCCTACGCGCCCGCCTCCTCGTGCGCGCCGGCCGCGCCGCGCGCGGGCTCGAGACGCACCACGGTGGCACCGAGCGCGGCGGCCTCCGCCGGGTCGTGCGTCACCAGGAGCGCGGTGCGCCCGGCGAGCCGGTCCCGGGTCCAGGCGAGCACGTCGGCGCGGGACGCGGCGTCGATCCCGACGAACGGCTCGTCGAGCACGACGAGGTCCGCAGCGGGCAGCAGCGCCCGCACGAGCGCCACGCGGCGGCGCTGCCCCCCGGACAGCGCGCGCACCGGGCCGTGCCACGCGGCGTCGTCGAGCCCGACCGCCCGCAGACCCTCGGCGGCCAGGTCCCCCGACGAGCGGGGCAGCACGAGCCGGACGTTCGCCGGCGCGGACAGCTGCTCGCACAGCCGGTCCTCCTGGAACGCGGCGGCCCGCGCGCGTCCCGCGAGGCCGCGGACCCGCCCCGACGACGGGCGCACGAGCCCGAGCAGCACGCGCGCGAGCGTCGTCTTGCCCGCGCCGTTGGGGCCCGTCACCGCGGTCGTCGCGCCGTCGGGCAGCTCCAGGCAGAGCCGGTCGAGCACCACGTGCTCACCGAACCGGACGGTGAGGTCCTCCAGCGCGATCATCGCCCGCTCCCGCCCGCGACCACCCGGTCGCCCGCCGCGAGCGCGCGCCGCGCGCGCTCCAGCAGCGCGAGCACCACGCGCTCGGTGAGCGCGGCCAGGACGACGACCACGACCGTCCACGCGAGCAGGTCGGCCGTCGCGAGGAACAGCTTCGCCTGGTACATCTGCTCGCCGATGCTGCCCGCGGGCAGCCCGATCACCTCGGCCGCGATCCCGCTCTTCCACGCGAGGCCGATGCCCGTGCGGCACCCCGCGACCAGGTACGGCAGCACGCCGGGCGCGTCGACCGCGGCCAGCCGCCGCGGCCACGGCACCGCGAACACGCGCGTCATCTCCAGCAGCCGCTCGTCGCGCTGCCGGACACCCTCGAGCACGTTGACGTACAGCACCGGCAGCGCCATGAGGAACGCGACGACGAGCGCGAGACGCGCCGAGTCGGTCCACAGCAGCACCAGGATGATGAACGCCACGACCGGGGTCGCGCGGATCGTCGAGACCAGCGGCGCCAGCAGCGCGTCCGCCCACCGCCACGCCGCGGCGGCCGCCGCGAGCGCGACGGCGGCGACCAGCGCGAGCGTGAAGCCGAGCGCGACGTTCGTCAGCGTGCGGCCGACGGTCGCCCAGAGCTCGCCCGTCGGGACGAGCTCGACGAGCCGCACGACGACGTCCCACGGTCCGACGAGCAGGATCGGCTGCCCGAGCGCGAGCGCCGCGACCTGCCACACCACGAGCCAGCACGCGACGGCCGCGGCCGTCCTCGCGCGCCGCGCGAGGGGGCCCTCGTCCGTGCGTCCGCCGGTGTCGCTCATCCCGACCGCCCGATCAGCCAGGCCCGTCAGCCCGCGTCGAGGTAGAAGTCGTCGCCGGGCAGCGCACCGCCCACGGCCTTCGGCTCGGCGGCGTGCAGCACCTGCAGGTACCCCTGCAGCGCGGGGCGCAGCTCGTCGCCCACGAGGTGCACGACGTGGCACGCCGGGATCGCGGCCTGCGCCACGGGCGCGGCCTTGACGATGCCCGCGGCGACGACGAGCTCGGCGGCCTCGGCGGGCGAGGCGTTGACGAACGCGACCGACTCCGCGTCGTCTGCGAGGAAGTCCGCGAGCGCCTGCGGGTGCTCGCGCGCGAACTGCGAGCGCACGACCGTCACGCCGGTGACGAGCTGCGATGCGTTGCCCAGCTCCGACCACGCCTGCGTGAGGTCCACCGCGACGCGTACCTCGGGGGTCTGCGCGGTCACGGCGGTCGCGTACGGCTGCGGCAGGACGCCCACGGCGCCGGGCGTGGCGGCGAGCAGCGCCGCGACCTCGGTGGCCTCCGACCGGTACTCGACCGTGACGTCCGAGCCCGGCATGAGCCCCGACTGGCGCAGCAGGTGCTCGAGCACGTACTGCGGGCTCGCACCCTTGCCCGTCGAGTACAGGGTGCGGCCGCGCAGGTCCGCGAGCGAGGTGATGCTCGAGCCGTGCTCCAGGACGGACAGCACGCCGAGGGTGTTGACCGCGACGGCCTGCACGCCGGGGTCGTCGTCGGTGCGGGTCTGCTGGTGCACCACCGCGGCGAGGTTGGCGGGCAGGAGCGCGACGTCGACCTCGCCCTTGACGAGCAGCGGGACGACCTCGTCGGGCGTGCCGTACGTCGTGACCTCGTAGTCCTGCAGGCCCGTGCCCGCGTCGGCCTCGCGGATGAGGCCGACGAGCCCGATCGTCGTCGGGCCGGTCAGCGCGGCGACCCGGACGGTGACCCGCTCGGGCGGTTCCGCGGAGGCGACCGGCACGTGCGGCCTCGTCGTCGGGCTCGTCGTCGGGCTCGTCGTCGGTGACCCCGCCGTCGCGCCCGTCCCGCACGCCGCGAGCAGCGCGAGCGCCGCCGTCGCCGCGAGCGTCGTCACGGTCCGCCTCATGTCGGTCCTCACCTCAGCCGCGGAACGGCGCGTACGTGGTGTGCAGCAGGTCGTGCGCGAGCGGCGAGGCCGGCGCGCCGTAGAACTCGTCGTAGAGCCGCAGCACGTCGGGGTTCTCCTGCGACTTGCGGATGGGCGAGAGCTGGTCGATGTCGACGAGCACCTGCTGACGGCCGGGCGTCTCGTCGGCGCACGTCGGCACGGGGTGGCCCGCGCCGCTCACGCAGCCGCCGGGGCACGCCATGATCTCGACGAGGTCGTACCCGACGTCCTCGCCCGCGATCACGCGCCGGATGAGCGGCTCGGCGTTGCCCAGCCCCGAGACGACCGCGACGCGCACGTCGACTCCCCCGGCGCTGACGGTCGCCTCCTTGAGGCCCGCCGTGCCGCGCAGCTCGTGGAAGTCGAGGTGCTCCACCAGCGGCTCGCCGGTGAGCTTCTCGACCGCCATGCGCAGCGCCGCCTCGGCCACGCCGCCCGAGGCGCCGAACAGCACGCCGGCGCCGGACACGCGCGCGTACGGCTCGTCGAACTCGCCGGGCTCGACGTCCGCGGGCTCGAGCCGCAGCATCTGCACCATCTCGAGGAACTCGGTCGTCGTGAGCACCGCGTCGACGTCCCGCACGCCGTCGGTCGCGTGCTCCGGACGCGCGGCCTCGTACTTCTTCGCGATGCACGGCACGATCGACACGACGTACAGCTCGTCGAGCGGGATCCCGGCCTGCTGCGCGAAGTGGTGCTTCACCGTGGTCCCCATCATCTGCTGCGGGCTCTTGCAGCTCGACAGGTGGTCGATGAGCGCGGGGTAGCGCCGCTCGACGAGGTTGACCCAGCCCGGGCAGCACGACGTGAACTGCGGCAGGACACCGCCGCTCCCGACGCGGTCGAGGAACTCGGTGGTCTCCTCGAGGATCGTCAGGTCCGCGGCGAACGAGAAGTCGAACACCTTGTCGAAGCCGACCTTGCGCATCATCCCCGCGATGAACGCGCTGGCCTCGGCGGGCGCGATGCCGTACTCCGCGGCGATCACCGAGCGCACGGCGGGCGCGACGAAGCCGACGACGACCTTGTGCGGGTCGTTGATCGCGGTGAACACGTCGCCGCGCTCGCGCACGTAGTCGAGCGCGCCGCACGGGCACGCGCGCACGCACTGCCCGCAGGACACGCAGTCGGTCTGGTCGAGCGGCAGCCCGTTGTGCGTGCCGACGACGAGCCGGCCCTCGTGGTACTGGAACGCCAGCACCCCGGGGCCCTCGATCTCGGCGCACGCCGTGACGCACCGGCCGCACGCGATGCACTTGTTGTTGTCCCGCACGATGAACGGGTGGTCCGCGACGACGGGCTCGTACGGCCGCACGTGCAGCGGCGTCTCGAACACGATGCCGTGCGCGGTCGCCTCGTCGCGCAGCTGGCAGCAGTCCTGCTTGGCGCAGCCGCACGACAGGCAGCGCGCCGCCTCGGTGCGCGCCTGCTCCTGCGTGAGCCCGGTCTCGACCTCGTCGAACCCGGCCAGGCGCTGCTCGAGCGGGATCGACGGCATGGTCGCGCGCGGCACGCGCACGACGTCCTCGAACTCGTGGCGCGGCAGGTCCTCGAGCGTGCCGCGCGAGCACGAGTAGTCCTCGTGGCCGGGCCGCACGTAGCCGCGCAGGACGAAGTCCGACATCGCCGCGGCGGCCCGCCGCCCGGCCGCGACGGCCTGGATGACCGTGGCCGGGCCGGTGACGCAGTCGCCGCCGGCGAAGATCTTGTCCTCCGACGACTGCATGGTCCGGCCGTCGACCTCGACGTCGCCCCACTGGTTGAGCCGCACGGGCAGGTCCGCGTACGCGGCCTCCTCGGCGCCGTGCGCGGGTCGGCCCCGCACCCACGAGCTGATGTGCACGGGGTTCTCGTAGTAGAGGAACCCGGTGTCGGTGCTCTGGCCGATCGCGCCGATGATCGTGTCGGCCTCGATGTCGAACTGGCTGCCCTCGACGGGCACCGGTCGCCGCCGGCCCGTGCGGTCGGCCTCGCCGAGCTCCATGCGCAGGCACGTCAGGCGCTTGGAGCCGTCCTCGTCGGCACTGATCCGTTCGGGCGCCGTGAGGTACAGCATCTCGACGCCCTCCGCGAGCGCCTCCTCGACCTCGAACGGCTCGGCGGGCATCTCCTCACGCGTGCGCCGGTAGACGAGCCGCACGTGCGACGCGCCCGTGCGCAGCGCGGTGCGCGCGCAGTCGATCGCGGTGTTGCCGCCGCCGATGACGACCGTGCGGCCGAGCGGGATCTCGTCGCCCTTCGCGACGCGCTCGAGGTACTGGATGCCGAGCCACACACCGTCGAGGTTCTCGCCGTCGATGCGCAGCGGGGTCGCGCGCCACGAGCCGATCGCCAGGTACACCGCGTCGAAGTCGCGGCGCAGGTCCTCGAGGCTCAGGTGCGTGCCGAGCGCCTTGCCGGTCACGACCCGCACGCCGAGGGCCCGGATGACGTCGATCTCGGACTCGAGCGTGGTCTTCGGCAGGCGGTACTCGGGGATGCCGTAGCGCATCATGCCGCCCGCGTGCTCCTGCTTCTCGAAGACCGTGACCGCGTGGCCGGCGAGCGCGCTGTAGTACGCCGCGGACAACCCGGACGGTCCGGCGCCGACCACCGCGATCCGCTTGCCCGTCGCGGGCGCCGTCCGCGGGACCCACGGGGTCTCGCGCGCCATGTCCCAGTCCGTCGCGAACCGCTTGACGTAGTTGATCGCCACGGGCTCGTCGACGAGGTTGCGCCGGCACGCCGACTCGCACAGGTGCGGGCACACGCGGCCGCACACCGACGGGAACGGGTTGCGGTCCTTGATGACGCGCACCGCGGCCTCGTAGTTGCCGTCCGCGACGTGCTGCAGGTACGTCTGCACGTCGACGCCCGCGGGGCACGTCTGCACGCACGGGGCGACGCAGTCGGCGTTGTGGTCCGTGAGCAGCTGCTCCAGGCGCACCTTGCGGTACGCCTCCAGGCGCGGGGACCGCGTCGTGACGACCATGCCGTCCGTGACGGGCGTGAGGCACGCCTTGACGTCGCGCGGGCTGCCCTCGCCGACCTCGACCACGCACAGCCCGCAGCTCGCGTTGGAGCGCTCGAGGCGCACGTCGTGGCACAGCGACGGGATCGCGATCCCCTCGGCGGCCAGCGCCCGCAGGATCGTCGTACCGGACCCGACCTCGACCTGGCGGCCGTCGACCGTCACGGTCACGCGCTCGTCGTGCACGCTCACGTCGCGCCCTCCTCGCGGGCTGGAGCGACGGGCCTCGTCGCCCGCACGCCACGCGGCGTGCCCGCGCCGCGCCACCCCCACGCTAGGGAGCCGTCCGCGCCGGTCGCGCGTGACTTCCGACCTAGATGCGCAGTTCGCGCCCCCGGCCAGGACGCGTCAGACGAGGACCTGCGTGAGCGGCATCGAGGAGTCCACGGGGATGTCGAGGGACGACGGGCGCATGCCGCGGCGCACGACCGCCGAGCCGAGCGCCGCGATCATCGCGCCGTTGTCGGTGCAGTAGCGGATCGGCGGGATGCGCAGCTCGATGCCGGCCTCCGCGCACCGCTGCGCCGCCAGGTCCCGCAGCTGGGAGTTCGCGGAGAACCCGCCGCCGACGACGAGCGTCGAGACCCCGTGCGCGCGGCACGCCGCGATGGTCTTGGCGGTCAGCACGTCCGCGACCGCGGCCGCGAACGACGCGGACACGTCCGCGAGCGGCAGCTCCTCGCCCGCGTCCTGCCGCGCCTCGACCCACCGAGCGACCGCCGTCTTGAGCCCGGAGAACGAGAAGTCGGTCGCGTGCTTCGCCTGGTCCTTGGCCGCGGTGAGGCCGCGCGGGAAGCGGATCGCCTCCGGGTTCCCCTCGCGGGCGAGCCGGTCGATGTGCGGGCCGCCGGGGTACGGCAGGCCGAGCAGGCGGCCGACCTTGTCGAACGCCTCGCCCGCCGCGTCGTCGAGCGTCGACCCGAGCTCGGTGACGTTGACGGTGTCGTCGACCAGCAGCAGCGACGAGTGCCCGCCGGACACGACGAGCGCCATGACGCGCTCCGGGAACGGGCCGTCGACGAGCTCGTCGACGACCGCGTGGCCGATCACGTGGTTGACGCCGTACAGCGGCTTGTCGAGCCCGATCGCGAGGGCCTTGGCGGCGGACGCGCCGACCGTGAGCGGCCCGACCAGCCCGGGACCCGCGGTGACCGCGATCGCGTCGACCTGCTCGAGCGTGACGTCCGCGGTGGCGAGCGCGCGCTCGATCGTCGGGACCATCGCCTCGAGGTGGGCGCGCGAGGCGATCTCGGGGATGATCCCGCCGAACCGCGCGTGCTCGTCGACGGAGGACGCGACGGCGTCGACCAGCAGGTCGTACCCGCGCACGAGCGCGACCCCGGTCTCGTCGCACGAGGTCTCGATCCCGAGGACGAGGGGCTCGCTGTTCGGCATGCCGACCACCTTAGGCCGCCCGCGCGGTCCGTCCGGCACCGGAGCGGCCGCCGGGCCGGGACCTGGCCCGAGACGCGGCCGACGGGGTGTGGCGAGCGTCACCCACGACAGGGGGAAGCGACCGAGGTGGTTGAGACTTCACGTACTTCATGACGACCGAGACCGCGACGATCGACTCCCTCGACTTCCCGACGCCCGCGTACGCGATCGGCGACGACGCCGCCGACCTGCTGTTCCGCGACGCCCGCACCGTCGGCGCGTTCACCGACGAGCCCGTGACCGACGCCGACCTCGAGGCGGCCTACGACCTGCTCAAGTGGGGTCCGACGGCGATGAACATCACGCCGCTGCGCCTGCTCGTCGTGCGCTCCGACGACGCCAAGGCCCGGCTCGCGGCGCTCGCCGCCGAGGGCAACCGCGACCGCATCCTCGCCGCGCCCGTCACGCTCGTCGTCGCCGCCGACCCGGCGTTCCACCGCCACCTGCCCGTGCTCGCGCCGCACCGCGCCGCGATGGTCGAAGGGCTCGAGGGCCAGGTCGCCACGCGCGAGGCCATGGCCCGCACCAACACGCACATCCAGACCGGCTACCTGGTGACCGCGCTGCGCGCCGCGGGCCTCGACGCCGGGCCGATGGGCGCGTTCGACGCCGCGGGCGTGGACGCCGAGTTCTTCGCCGAGAGCGGCTGGCAGTCGCAGCTGCTCGTGCTCGTCGGCCACCGCGACGGCGTGGGCACGCACCACCCGCGCGCCGCGCGCCTCACCTGGGACCAGGTCTCCGCGACCGCCTGACGAGCGGACCGGGTCGGCCGCGCGCGGCCGACCCGGTCCCTCAGGTCCGTCCCGGGCCTCAGGTGCCCGTCGCGACCGGGCGCTCCGGGTCCGACGACCACTGCGACCACGAGCCCGGGTACAGCGCCGCCTCGACGCCGATGCTCGCGAGCGCCGCGACCTGGTGCGCCGCCGTGACCCCCGAGCCGCAGTACACCGCGACCGGCGCGCCCGCCCGCGCCCGCAGCGCGCGGAACCGCTCGGTCAGCGCGTCCGGCGGCAGGAACGTGCCGTCCGCCGCGAGGTTCCCCGCGGTCGGCGCGCTGACCGCACCGGGGATGTGCCCCGCGCGCGGGTCGACCGGCTCGACCTCCCCCGCGTACCGCTCGGGCGCGCGCGCGTCGAGCAGCGTGCCCGTCGCCGACCACGCGGCGGCGTCGTCGGCGTCGATCGTCGGCAGCGCGCCCGGTGCGAGCACCACGTCGCCCGGCTCGGGCGTGACCTCGCCCGGCTCGGTCGACAGCCCCGCCGCGGTCCACGCCGCGAGCCCGCCGTCGAGCAGCCGCACGTCCGCGACCCCCGCCCAGCGCAGCAGCCACCACGCGCGCGCCGCGGACGTGCCACCGCTCGCGTCGTACGCGACGACCGGCGCGCCCTCGCGCACGCCCCAGCGCCGCGCCGCGGCCTCGAGCGCCGCGACGTCGGGCAGCGGGTGACGGCCCGCCGCCGCGCTCGGCGGCGCCGCGAGCTCGGTGTCGAGGTCCACGTACACCGCGCCGGGCAGGTGGCCCGCGAGGTACTGCTCGTGACCGTCCGTGCGCCCCAGCGCCCAGCGCACGTCGAGCAGCACGGGCGGCTCGTCGCCCGTGAGCTCCCCTGCGAGCTCACCGGCGAGCGTCACCGCGTCCACCAGCACGGCCGCACGCGTCGTGTCGGTCGTCGCGTCCGTCGTCGCGTCCGTCGTCGCCCTGTTCGTCATGCCCGATCCCCCGTCTCGTCGCCGGGTCCCGCGGTCGCGGTAGACCCCTCGCCCGGAGCCTGCGTCAGGTCGAGGCGCATGGTCCAGGCGTCCTTGTTCTCCGGCTGGTAGTACCCGCGGCGCAAGCCCAGGCGCTCGAATCCCGCCCGCTGGTACAGCCGCAGCGCGGGCTCGTTGTCGACGCGCACCTCGAGCAGCACCGACGGGGCCCCCAGCTCGCGCGCGCGGGCGACGAGCGCGTCGAGCAGCACGCGACCGATCCCGTGGCCCTGGTGCTCGACCGCGGTGCCGATCGTCATGACCTGCGCGTCGTACCCGTCGAACCACAGCCCCGCGTACCCGACGAGCGGGCCGCTGCCGTACTGCGCGCCGACGTACCACCGCCCCGGGCCGACGACCTCCTCGGCGAGGCTCGCGGGCGACCACGCGGCCGCGCCGAACAGCGTGCGCTCGAGCACGTCCATCGCCGGGACGTCGTCGGGGGTGAGCGGCCGCAGCCGCAGCGGCGTCCGGGCCGTGCTCATCTGCCGACCATCCGCCGTTCAGCCACCGAGGACGCGCTTGCTGCCGGCCGGGGGCACCGCGTCGGGACGGCGCAGGTACAGCGGGTCGGTCGTCAGCGCGTCGCCCGCGGCGCGGCGCGCGAGCGCGAGCGGCACGAGCTCGGCCGCGTCGAGGTCGTCGGCGTCCGGCACGTGCGTCAGGTGCGCGAACGCGTCCGGGTACAGGTGCGTGCCCGCGCCGACGACGAAGCCCCCGGCCACCGCGGCCTCGTCGGCCACGTCGCCCGCCGGCCCGACACGCGGTGCGACGACCGTGTGCAGCGCGCCGGCCTCGTCGCGCCGGTACGCCGCCCAGTAGACCTCGCGGCGGCGCGCGTCGGTCGCGACGACGAGCGGCGCACCCACGGGGACCGCGCGGGTCGCGGCCGCGGCGAGCGCGTCGAGGCTCGGGACGCCGAGCGCGTCCACGCCGAGCGCGAGCGCGAGCGTGCGGGCGGTCACCAGACCGACGCGCAGCCCCGTGAACGGCGCCGGACCGGTCCCGACGACGACCGCGGACAGCTCGCGACGGTCGACGCCCGCGTCGGCGAGCGCCTCGGCGACCAATGGCGCGAGCAGCTCCGCGTGGTGGCGCGGCAGGTCGGCGCGGTGGCGGGCCAGCGCGGTGCCGGTGTCGTCCGTGACGGCGACGGAGACGGACGAGGACGTGTCGAGGGCGAGCAGGGGCACGACGCTCAGCCTGCCACGCCTTGGTCGGTGGCCGAGCCCTCGTCCGCCCGCACCGCGAGCGCCGTGTCCCCGAGCGCCGTATCCCCGAGAACCGTGTCCCCGATAACCGTGTCCCCGAGAACCGTGTCCCCGAGAGCGGCCAGGTCGACCCCGGCCCACCGCTCGCCGACGGCGCGCAGCGTCACGACGCGCTCGCCCGCGCCGCCGTCGTCGTCCACCGCGTCGTCGCCGGGCGCGGTGCCCCCGCGCGGGCGCGTGATGGCGACCTCCAGGCGGTCCGTCGCGATCGACTCGACCCAGCCCTGGCCCCACTCCACGACCGTGACGGCGTCCTCCAGGCTCGAGTCGAGGTCGAGGGCCTCGACCTCGTCGAGCGAGGACAGCCGGTACGCGTCGACGTGCACGAGGTCGGGTCCGGCCGTGCCGTCGTCGCGCACCAGCCCCGGGTGCACGCGGGCGATGATGAACGTCGGCGACGCGACCTGCCCGCGCACGCCGAGGCCCGCGCCGATGCCCTGCGTGAGCGTGGTCTTGCCCGCGCCGAGGTCACCGGTGAGGACCAGCAGGTCCCCGGCGCGCAGCACGCCCGCGAGCGCGCGGCCGTACGCGCGCGTGGCGTCCGCGTCGGGCAGCCGGACGACGACGTCGCTCATCGCGCGCCTCCCGCCGTAGCGGCGGCCTGGCCGGACACCTCGTCGTCCAGCACCTCGAGCCCCACGTACTCGCGCGGCACTGAGCCGGACAGGCGCGTGACGATCTCGTACGAGATGGTCCCGGCGGCCACCGCCCAGTCCTGCGCGGTCGGGCCGCCGTCGGCGCCCGTGCCGAACAGCTCGACGCGGTCCCCCGCCCGCTCGGTCGCGTCCGGCCCGAGGTCGACGACCACCTGGTCCATGCACACGCGCCCGGCGACGCCGAGCGTGCGGTCCCCGACGCGGATCGGCCCGCCGAGCCGGTCCTGCGCCCCCGAGGCGTGCCGCGGGATGCCGTCGGCGTACCCGAGCGGCACGACGCCGAGGCGCGTGGCACGCGGCGTGACGTACTGGTGCGCGTAGGACACGCCGTGCCCGGCGGGGACGCGCTTGACGGTCGCGAGCTCGGCCTCGAGCGTCATCGCCGGGACGAGCCCGTACTCGCCCGGGCCGCCGAGCTGCGGCACGGGCGACAGCCCGTACACCGCGATGCCGGGCCGCACGAGGTCGTAGTGCACCTGCGGCGACGTGAGGGTCGCGGCGGAGTTCGCGATGTGCCGGACCTCGAGCGCCGCGCCCGCGGCCTCCGCGAGCCGCACCGCGTCCGCGAACACGTCGTGCTGCGCGCGCACCGTGGCGTGGTCGGGCTCGTCGGCGAACGCGAGGTGCGACCAGATCCCGACGAGCGCGACGGCACCCTCGGCCTGCGCGCGCAGCGCCGCGGGGAGCAGGTCGGCGAGGTCGTCGGGCGTCAGGCCGTTGCGTCCCAGGCCCGTGTCGACCTTGAGGTGCACGCGCGCGGTGCGGCCGACGAGCCGGGCGGCGGACACGACCTCGTCGAGCGCGGGGGCCGACGAGACGGACACGTCGACGTCGGACTCGATCGCGCGGGCGATCGGGGCGCCCGGCGCGTACAGCCACGTGAGCACGCGTGGCGCGCTGATCCCCGCGGCGCGCAGCGCGATCGCCTCGTCCATCTGCGCGGTGCCGAGCCACGTCGCACCGCCCGCGAGCGCCGCGCGCGCCGACGGCACGAGCCCGTGCCCGTACGCGTCCGCCTTCACCACCGCCATCACCTGCGCGGTGGGCGCGTGCGCCCGCAGCGAGCGGACGTTGGACGCGATGGCGGACAGGTCGACGACGGCTCGGGCGGGGAAGGTCACCGGCCCATCCTCCCACCGCGACCGGCCGGACCGGCCGAGCGCGCGGTCGTCGCGCGGCCGGTGGCGAGCAGCGCGCGCACGGTCTCGGGCAGCGCGAGCGCGATCCCGCGCGCCGTGACGGGGCCGTCGGGGTTCGCGGTGCGTGCCGCGCGCCCGTGCACGAGCGCCGCCGCGGCCGCGAGGGCCGCCGTGAGCGACGGGTCGTCGACGACGTCCGCGGCGCGGGCCGCGAGCATCGCGCCCAGCAGCCCGGCGAGCACGTCGCCCGCGCCCGCGGTCGCGAGCCACGCGGGCGCGTCGGCCTGCGCGTACGTGGCGCCCCCGGGTCCGACGACGAGCGTCACGTGGCCCTTGAGCAGCACGGTCGCGCCGGTGAGCTCGTGCGCGAGCCGCGCGTGGTGCAGCGGGTGCGCCTCGACGTGCGCGCGGTCGACGCGGTGCCCGCGGTCGGTGAGCAGCCGCGCGAGCTCGCCCGCGTGCGGCGTGAGCACGACGTGCGCGGGCACGTGCGGCGGGAGCAGCTCGAGCGCCCCGGCGTCCACGACCGCGGGCTCGCCGCGGTTCACCACGCCCTCGAAGGCGTGCTCGATGCGCCGTCGCTGCGCCGCGTCGTCGGGCGACACCCCCGGTCCGAACACCCACGCCTGCACGCGGCCCGGCCCGACGACCACCTCGGGCCGCCGCGCGACGACGAGGTCCGCGACGTCGCCCAGGTACCGCACCATCCCCACGCCCGCGAGCACCGCGGCCGAGGTCGCGAGCACCGCGGCACCCGGGTACCGGCGTGCGCCCGCGACGACGCCGACGACGCCGCGCGAGTACTTGTGCGCAGCCGGGGTCGGGACCGGCCACAGCTCGGCCGCGTCGTGGTCCTCGAGGCGGGCGACCGCGGGAGGGTCCGGCAGGTCGAGCCCGATGTCGACGACCTCGACCTCGCCCGCGAGCGCCGTCGCGGGCGGCAGCAGCAGCCCGGGCTTGGGGGCGCCGAACGTCACGGTCCGGTCGGCGCGCAGCACGGTCCCCGCCGCGGACCCGTCGTCGACGCCGATCCCCGAGGGCGTGTCGACCGCGACGACGACCGGGACCGCGGGCGCACGCTCGTCGTCCGCGGACAGCCGCGCGACGAGCGCCCCCGCGACGCCCGTCAGGCCACCGGGGCGTGCGCCGATGCCGAGGACCCCGTCGAGCACCACGTCCGCGCGGGCCGCGCGCGCCGCGGCCGCCTCGACGCCGTCCTCGTCGACGACGAGCACGCGCCCGCCGACCGCCAGCAGCGCCGCGCGACCCTCGTCGTGCACGCGCGGCGCGAGCGCGAGCGCCAGCACGTCCACACCCCGAGCCCGCAGGTGCGCCCCCGCGTGCAGGGCGTCGCCGCCGTTGTTCCCCGGCCCGACGAGCAGCACGACCGACCCGCCGACCACCCGGCCGCGCCGCTCGCGCAGCACGCGCGCCACCGCGCCCGCGAGCGCGAACGACGCGCGCTGCATGAGCGGCGCACCGGCCGCGAGCAGCGGCGCCTCCGCGGCGCGGACCTGCGCGGACGTCCAGGACAGCAGCACCTGCCCATCCTCGCGCCCGATCGGGGGCGGGGCCAACGAGAGCCCGGTTTGCTACGGTTCCCGGTTCGCGCCGTCACCCGCAGCGAGGAGGAACCCGTGGACTCCGCCCTGAGCGACCCGTCCCCCGCCGCCGTGCTGGGCGTCGTCTGCGCGGTGTGCGCCGTGGTCACCGCGGTCCTCGCGACCGTGGGCTTCCGGTGGCTCGCCGCCGCGCGCGGGGTGCAGCGCGTGCGCGTCCCCGCTCGGCAGCTGTCGTCGTCGTACGTCGGGCCGGGCACGTTCGTCGACGTCGAGTACCCCGGCCCCGACGGGAGGCCGCTGCGCACGCAGCTGTTCGTGTGGCTCGTGCGCGCTCCGGGCGTCCCGTACACGTTCGACGGCACGGTCTGGGTGGACCCGCGCAACCCGGCCGACGTGACCCCGCGCCGGCAGGGCCGCACCACCCGCGCGACGCTGACGCTGATCGTCGCGGCGATCGCGCTGGCCGCGACCGTCGGGACCGGGTTCGCCGCGCTCGTCGTGCGCTTCGGTGAGACGTTCCCCGGCTGACCTGCGCCTGCCGGTGCGGCGCGGGTACGGTGCGCCCATGCGCTTCGGACTCTTCATCCCCCAGGGCTGGCGGCAGGACCTCACGGGCATCGACGCCTCGGAGCACTGGGCGGTGATGAGCGGGCTCGCGCGGTACGCGGACGAGGGCGACGCGTTCGAGTCCATCTGGGTCTACGACCACTTCCACGCGGTGCCCGAGCCGAACGGCGAGGCGACGCACGAGGCGTGGAGCCTCATCAACGCGTTCGCGGCGAGCACCTCACGCGTGCGGCTCGGCCAGATGTGCACGTGCATGGCGTACCGCAACCCCGCCTACCTCGCGAAGGTCGCGACGACCGCCGACGTCATCTCGGGCGGTCGCGTCGAGATGGGCATCGGCGCCGGCTGGTACGAGCACGAGTGGCGCGCCTACGGGTACGGGTTCCCCACGGCGGGCGAGCGGATCGCGATGCTCGACGAGGGCGTGCAGATCTTCAAGCAGCTGTGGACGAACGGCGTCGCGACGTTCGCCGGCAAGCACTACCAGGTCGACGGCGCGCAGCTGTCGCCGCTGCCGCTGCAGGTCGACGGGCCGCCGCTGTGGATCGCGGGCGGCGGCGAGAAGAAGACGCTGCGGATCGCGGCCGAGCACGCGCAGTACACCAACTTCGACGGCACGCCCGAGGGGTTCGCGCACAAGTCGGCCGTGCTCGCCGAGCACTGCGCCGCGATCGGCCGCGACCTGGCCGAGATCACGCGCTCGGCCAACTACAACGCCGTCATCGGCGAGACCGAGGCGGACGTCGACGACAAGATCGCGTGGGTCGAGGAGCACTACGCGCTGACCGTGCCCGCCAAGGCGCCGGGACTCGCCGAGGACTTCCGCAACGGCCCGCTCGTCGGGACCCCCGAGCAGGTCGTCGAGAAGCTCACCGCGCTGCGCGGGCTCGGCCTCGAGTACGCCATCACGTACTTCGCGGACGCCGCGTACGACCGCTCGAGCATCGAGCTGTTCGCCGACCAGGTGGTCCCGGAGCTGCGCTGAACGTCGCCCGACCTCACCCGGCGGTACCGCACGCACACGGGTGGCGGTCGGGACGTCCGGGCTCGCCCGACCGGGTGACGCACCTCGCCGCTAGTCGGACGGCGCGGGCGGTACCGGGGCAACTCGCGCGGTTCGACCGGGTGACCCCCTGCAAAAGGGCATCTTACCTGCGGGATTCTCGCGCGGGGCGAGGCAGACCTCGTCCTCCAGCGACCGAAGGATCCGCATGACTCAGGCCCGTACCCGCACGCGACTCGCCGTCGCGCTCGCCACGCTCCCCGCGCTCGCCGTCGGCTCCCTGCTCGTCGCCGCCCCCGCGTCCGCCGCGACCGGCTCGATCGTCGGCAAGGTCGTCCTGCCCTCGGGTGTCGAGGCGCCGTACAAGCTCGCGGTCGCGTGGGCGCCCGGCGCGAAGGGCGCCGACTTCGCCGAGACGACGGAGGTCGACGAGGCCGGCGACTTCAAGTTCGACGAGCTCGTCGCCGGCAAGTCGTACCAGGTCAGCATCATCGACTTCCAGGGCAAGGTGGCCACCGGCTACTACGCCGGGTCGTCGAAGTACGTCGCGACGTCCGCCGAGGCGACCGCCGTGAAGACCGGCTCGAAGATCACGGTCCGCCCGGTCAAGGCGGCGGGGCCCACGACCGTCCGCGTCATCGCGCCGTACCTCTCGGAGCCGCCGAGCTGGTGGTACGACCACTCGGGTCCGTACCTGGTCGAGCCCGGCACCGCGCGGTTCTCCGGGTACGCGGGGTCGTACGGCGAGATGCCCACGGCGGCGTCCTCGGCGTTCGGCGTCACGAAGCCGGGCAGCGCCTCGTTCGACCGTCCCGCGGAGAGCGGCAGCACCGTCCAGATGTCGCTCCCGACGGGCGGCCTGTTCCCGGGCGCGAGCTACACCCTCTCGTTCCCGCACTACGACGAGGAGGGGTCGAACGACCAGTTCCTCAACGCCTACTACTACGGCGGCACCAAGCGCGTCGTGACGAAGAACCTCGCGGCCGCCGGCACGTTCAAGGCGGGCGCCTCGACCGCGGACATCTACGTCTTCGGCGCGAAGGCGACCACGGCGGTCGGCATCACGGGCACCGCCAAGGTCGGCGCGACGCTGAAGGTCAAGGCCGCGACGTGGTCGCTCGCCGGCACGACGAGCTACCAGTGGCTGCGTGACGGCAAGGAGATCTCGGGCGCGACGGCCTCGTCGTACAAGCTCACGGCCGCGGACCTGCGCACGAAGATCTCGGTCAAGGCGACGCACCGTCCGACGATCGCGGGCAACGCGTACGGCTTCTCGACGTCGACGAAGACCGCCGCGGTGATGGCGGGCAACGCGCCCGTCGCGAAGGCGCTGCCGGCCATCACGGGGACGACGAAGGTCGGCAAGACGCTCACCGCGTCGCGCGGCACCTGGGACTCCTCGGGTCTGACGTTCACGTACCAGTGGCTGCGCAACGGCACGGCCATCTCGGGCGCGACGAAGAACACCTACGTGCTCACCTCGTCGGACGCCGGCAAGAAGCTCTCGGTCAAGGTCACGGCCAAGCGCGACGGCTACCTCGCGGGCACTGCGACGTCGAAGCAGACCGCCGCGATCTCCCGCTGATCGCACGCGCTGCTCCCGGGCCCGTCACCGCTTCGGCGGTGGCGGGCCCTCGCGCGTCGCGGGGCCGCGGCCAGGCACTAGGTTCGGCGCCGTGACCATCGAGACGCGCGACTGGCCAGGTGCGGTCGACCGACCGCGGCCACCCCGCCGCGCCGAGGTCGCCGCGCTGCTCGCCGACGCGCACACCGAGGCGGCCCGGGCCACGGCGCTCGTCGGGCACGTCGACGACGCCCGCGCCGCCGTCGTGGGGGCGTTCGAGGCGATGCGCGCCCGCCGCGCCGAGGCGGACCTCGCGCGCGTCGGCGTCGAGCGCGTGCGGGACGTGACCGAGGGGCGGCTCTCGCTCGACGGGCTCGCCGCCCACGGGCTCCGCACCGTCGCGGACGTGCTGCGCGTGGGCACGCACGGCCTGCAGGCCGTGCCGGGCATCGGCCCGCAGTCCGCCGCGCGGATCGTCGCCGCGGCGGACCAGATCGCCCGCGCGGCGCGCGAGAGCGTGCAGCTGCGCATCGACGTCGACCCGTCCGACCGCCTCGCGACCGAGCTGCTGCGCGCGGTCCGCCGGTGGGAGGAGCTCGTCGCGGACGAGGCGCTCGTCCCGCGGTTGCGGGCCTTCGCGGCGGACGTCGCGCGCGAGGCGGCGGTCGCCGCACCGGCCGCAGCGGGGTCGTGGCGGCGGCTGTTCATGGGCGGAGCCCGCAAGGCAGCGGCCGACGAGGCCGTCGCCCGGGTCTCCGGGCTCGTCGCCTGGGCGAGGGAGACGGGGCTCGAGCGCACGGCCGCACGGGTCGCCGACGCGACGCGGCACGTGGTGCCACCACCCGCGCTGTGGGCGGACTTCGAGCGGCGCTCCGCCACGTACTACGCGCTGCTCGCACCGCTCGTCGACCTGCGCGAGGACGTCGCCGCGGCCACCGGGTTCCTGCCCTCGCAGATCGTCGAGCGCATCGAGGCGCAGCGCCTCGACGAGTCGCTGCTGCACGCGTCCCTGCGCGGGTACCAGGCGTTCGGCGCGCGGTTCGCGCTCGTGCAGCGGCGCGTGATCATCGGCGACGAGATGGGCCTGGGCAAGACCGTGCAGGCGATCGCCGCCGCGGCGCACCTCGTCGCGGGCGGTGCCACGCACGTGCTCGTCGTCGCGCCCGCGTCCGTGGTCCACAGCTGGGTGCGCGAGCTCGCCACGCACAGCGCGCTGACGGCGCTCCTGCTGCACGGCGACCAGCGCGACGCGGCCGCGGCGCACTGGCTCGCGCACGGCGGCGTCGCCGTCACGACGTTCAGCACGCTGCGCCGGCTCACGCTCGACGACGCGGCACCCGCCCTGCTCGTCGTCGACGAGGCGCACTTCGTGAAGAACCCCGACGCCAAGCGCAGCCGGGCGGTCGCGCGCCTCGCCGAGCGGTCGCAGCGCGTGCTGTTCCTCACCGGGACGCCCATGGAGCACACGGTCGACGAGTTCTGCGCGCTCGTGCGCTACCTGCAGCCCGAGCTCGCGGACACGATCGACCCGGCCGCAGGCGTCGCCGGCGCGGACGCGTTCCGGTCCGCCGTCGCGCCCGTCTACCTGCGCCGCAACCTCGACGACGTGCTGGGCGAGCTGCCCCCGCTCGTCCAGGTCGACGAGTGGGAGGAGCTCGGCGCGGTCGACGGCGCCGCCTACCGCGCCGCGGTCGAGGCGGGGAGCTTCGCGGCGATGCGCCGCGCCGCGTTCGTCTCCGGCGACCCCCGCGAGTGCGCGAAGCTCGAGCGCCTGCTGGAGATCTGCGCCGAGGCCCGCGCGAACGGCGCCAAGGTCGTCGTGTTCTCGTGGTTCCGCGAGGTCCTCGACGTCGTGCACGCCGCACTGGCGCCCACGACACCGACGTTCGGGCCGCTCACCGGCTCCACGACCCCGGCCGCGCGCCAGCGGCTCGTCGACGACTTCACCGCCTCGCCCGAGCCCGCGGTGCTGGTCGCCCAGGTCCGGGCCGGCGGCGTCGGCCTCAACATCCAGGCCGCGTCCGTCGTCGTGCTGTGCGAGCCGCAGGTCTCCCCCGCGCTCGAGGCCCAGGCCATCGCGCGCGCCCACCGCATGGGCCAGGTCCGCGCGGTGCGCGTGCACCGCCTGCTCGTCGAGGACACCGTCGACCAGCGCCTGCTCGAGACCCTGGAGACCAAGCGCGGCGTGTTCGACGCGTACGTGCGCGAGTCCGAGCTCACCGAGGCCGCCGCCGCGGCCGTCGACGTCTCCGCCCCGCACCTGGCCCGCGCGATCATCGCCGACGAGCAGGCCCGCCTCGCGGCCCGTCGTCCGGACGCGATCGCCACCTGACGCCGTCCGGTCGCCCGGAAGGGTCGCCCTAGTCACGCTCCGCGACGACCATCGCCGAGGCGATGCCCGCGTCGTGGGAGATCGACAGGTGCCAGCGGGTGACGCCGAGCTCGGCGGCCCGGGCGAGCACCGTGCCGGTCACCTCGACGACCGGCTGCGCGCCGACGACGCGGCGCACGGTCGCGTCCTGCCAGGACATCCCCGGCGGCGCGCCGAGGGCCTTGGCGATGGCCTCCTTCGCGGCGAACCGCGCCGCGAGCGACGTCTCGGGCATGACGCGCTCGTCGGGCGTGAACAGCCTTTCACGCAGCGCCGGGACGCGGTGCAGGGTCGCGACGAACCGCGCGACGTCGACGACGTCGATGCCGACCCCGACGATCACGGCTGCGGCTCCAGGTCCTGCTCCTCGACCAGGTGCCGCCAGCGCAGCCACTTGTGCTCGACGGCCTCGTCGAGGTCCACGCCGAGCCGGTGCGCGACGATCATGAGCATCCCGAGCACGTCCGCGACCTCGTCGCGCAGCGCGTCCGCGAGCTCGGCGGGCTCACCCTGGTGGCGTGAGCGGCCGGTCGCCGCGAGGTAGGCGCGCGTCAGCTCGCCGACCTCCTCGCCGAGCTTGAGGACCGCCCAGTCGTCGGTGCGCTCGATGCCGTGCAGCCGCGCGTAGACGCGGCTGATCGTCTCGACCTCACGCTGCGCGTCGGCGAGCTCCACCGGTCACTCGACCGTGACGGACTTGGCGAGGTTGCGCGGCTGGTCGACGTCGAGGCCCTTGGCGGTCGCGAGCTCGCACGCGAACACCTGCAGCGGCACGACCGCGAGCAGCGGCGCGAGCAGCGTGGGCGTCTGCGGCACGTAGAACACCTCGTCCGCGAACGGGCGCACCGCCTCGTCGCCGTCCTCGGCGATCACGAGCGTGCGGGCGCCGCGCGCGCGGATCTCCTGGATGTTCGAGACGACCTTGGAGTGCAGCGAGTGCCGGCCGCGCGGGGACGGGACGACGACGAACACGGGCTGGCCGGGCTCGATGAGCGCGATCGGCCCGTGCTTGAGCTCGCCCGCGGCGAAGCCCTCCGCGTGGATGTACGCGAGCTCCTTGAGCTTGAGCGCGCCCTCCATCGCGACGGGGAACCCGACGTGCCGGCCGAGGAACAGCACCGACTGCGTGTCCGCCATCCAGCGCGCGATCTCACGCACGCGACCCGCGCGGTCGAGGACCTGCTGGATCTTGTCCGGGATGGCACGCAGCTCGTCGAGCGTGCGCGCGACCTCGTCGGCGTACATGTTGCCGCGCAGCTGCGCGAGGTACAGGCCGAGCAGGTAGGCGGCGGTGATCTGCGCGAGGAACGCCTTGGTGGAGGCGACCGCGATCTCCGGACCCGCGTGCGTGTAGAGCACCGCGTCGGACTCGCGCGGGATGGTCGAGCCGTGCGTGTTGACGATCGCGAGGACCTTCGCACCCTGCTCGCGCGCGTGCCGCACGGCCATGAGCGTGTCCATGGTCTCGCCGGACTGCGACACGGCGACCACCAGCGTGCGCTCGTTCACGACCGGGTCGCGGTAGCGGAACTCGTGCGCGAGCTCGACCTCGACGGGGATGCGGCACCAGTGCTCGATCGCGTACTTCGCGACGTGCCCCGCGTACGCGGCGGTGCCGCACGCGACGACGACGATCTTGTCGACCGAGCGCAGCACCGACTCGTCGATGCGCACCTCGTCGAGCACCAGGCGGCCGCTGACGTCCGTGCGGCCGAGCAGCGTGTCCGCGACCGCGTGCGGCTGGTCGTGGATCTCCTTGTCCATGAAGGAGCGGAAGCCGCCCTTCTCCGCGGCGGCCGCGTCCCAGTCGACCGTGTAGCGGCGCGCGTCGGCGGGAGCGCCGTCGAAGTCGGTGACGCTCACCGAGGTCGGCGTGATCGTCACGACCTGGTCCTGGCCCAGCTCGAGCGCCTCGCGCGAGTGCGCGATGAACGCCGCGACGTCCGAGCCGAGGAAGTTCTCCCCCTCGCCCAGCCCGACGACGAGCGGCGAGTCGTGCCGCGCGCCGACGACCGTGTCCGGCACGTCGGCGTGCACGGCCAGCAGCGTGAACGTGCCCTCGAGCGCGCGCGCGACGCGACCCATCGCGGTCGTCAGGTCGCGGGTCTCGCGGTAGGCGCGCGCGAGCAGGTGCGCGACGACCTCGGTGTCGGTCTCCGAGGCGAACTCGACGCCGTCCGCGACGAGCTGCGCCTTGAGCACGGCGAAGTTCTCGACGATGCCGTTGTGGATCACCGCGAGGTCGCCCGCGACGTGCGGGTGCGCGTTGACGTCCGTCGGACCGCCGTGCGTGGCCCAGCGCGTGTGGCCGATCGCGGCGGTCGCGTCGGGCAGCGGGTGCGCGTCGATCTCCTCGACGAGGTTGGCGAGCTTGCCGGCCTTCTTGGCGGTCGCGAGCGCACCCGACGTGCCGACGAGCGCGACGCCCGCGGAGTCGTACCCGCGGTACTCGAGCCGCCGCAGGCCCTCGATCACGACGTCGAGGGGGCGGGCGCTGGCGACCGGGCTACCGACGTAGCCGACGATTCCACACATGCCGGCGAGTCTATCCGCCGCCCCGTGCGCGACCGGTGGCGCGGCAGGTCGCCCACGTCACGTCGCCGCCCGTCACGTCCCTGCTCGCCGCGTCCGGCACAATCGGTGTGTGCTCCCGTCGTCGTCGACGCCGTCCCTGGCTCCCGCCACCCCGTACGTCGACCTCGACCGCGAGGCGTGGCGGCGGCTGTCGGCGTCCACCCCCCTGCCGCTCACCGACGCGGACGTCGAGCGCCTCGCGGGCATCGGCGACCCGATCGACCTCGCCGAGGTGGACGCGATCTACCGCCCGATCTCGCGGCTGCTCGACCTGTACATCGAGGCCACGCGCGGCCTGCACGCCGCGTCGTCGACGTTCCTGCGCGAGGACATCACGCCCACGCCGTTCGTCATCGGCGTCGCGGGCTCGGTCGCGGTCGGCAAGTCCACGACGGCCCGCCTGCTGCGCGAGCTCCTGGCCCGGTGGCCCGCGACCCCGCGCGTGCAGCTCATCACCACCGACGGGTTCCTGTACCCCAACGCGGAGCTCGAACGTCGCGGCCTCATGCAGCGCAAGGGCTTCCCCGAGTCGTACGACCGGCGCGCGCTGCTGCGGTTCGTCTCCAAGGTCAAGGCGGGCAAGCCCGAGGTCACCGCGCCGGTGTACTCGCACCTGACGTACGACATCGTCCCCGACGAGCACATCGTCGTGCGGCGCCCCGACGTGCTCATCGTCGAGGGCCTCAACGTCCTGCAGCCCGCGCGGCCGTCCGCGGAGGGCAGCTCGAGCCTCGCGGTGAGCGACTTCTTCGACTTCTCGATCTACGTGGACGCCAAGCCGCGCGACGTGCGCCAGTGGTACGTCGACCGGTTCCTCAGCCTGCGGCAGACCGCGTTCGCCGACCCGGCGTCGTACTTCCACCGGTACGCGTCGCTGTCCGACGACGAGGCCGTCGAGCGCGCCGAGTCGATCTGGGACTCGATCAACTCCCCGAACCTCGAGCAGAACATCCTGCCGACGCGCAGCCGCGCGACTCTGGTGCTCACCAAGGGCTCGGACCACAGCGTCCAGCGCGTGCGCCTGCGCAAGCTCTGAGCGCCGCGCCGGGCCACTCGCCGGGCCGCTCGCCGGGCCGCTACGGGGTGGGCCGGCCGTGGTGCTGCGGCGTGCGCACCTCGTCGGCCGGTGCGATCGCGGCGGGCTCGTCCGAGCCGTCGCGACCCGACGCCTCGTCGGCCTCGAGGATCGCGGCACCCTCGGGGTCCTTGCGCGCGAGCCACCTGCGCAGCGCCCAGTCGACGACGATGCCGATGACGACACCCCCGACGACCCCGACGACGACGCCCCACAGCGGCGAGTGGTCGCGCAGCGCGGCGCCCGCGCTCACGCCGATCACGGTCGAGTACACCGCCCAGGTGACCGCGGCGATCCCCGCCAGGAACGTGAACCGCCGGCGCGGGAAGCCGACCGCACCCGCGGTCATGTTCACCGCGACACGACCGACCGGGATGTAGCGCGCCGCGATGATGAACGACGCGCCGCGTCGCTCGAGCGCCCGCTCGGCCCACGCCAGCGCGGACTGCCCCCGGCCCGAACGGAAGATCCGCAACCGGTGCACGGGCACCTTGCGCCCGATGCTGAACGCGATCTGGTCACCCGTGAACGCGCCGAGCGCGGCGACGGGCACGACGAGCCACAGGTTCGGCTCACCGCCCGGGCCGACGGCGAGCGCGGCGAGCGCGATCACGACCGACTCGCTGGGGATCGGCGGGAAGAAGCCGTCGATCGTCGCGAACAGGTACATGACCAGGTAGATCCACGGCGAGGCCGCGAGATCGAGCGCCCACTGCTCCAAGCCCATCCCGCTCCCCTCAGGTCCCCCTCGCGGCCCGCTGACCACGCGCCCTGGTCCACCGTACGGGCCCGCGACCCCTCGTGGCATCCGTGACCACCCGGGGCTCACCCCCTGGTCGGGGCCGAACCACCTGATCGGGCAACCGCCTCGCCTGCCCCAACGCGCGCGGGCACCTCAGGGTTCCGTGCCCGACGCGTCCGTCCTGGTCGGCCGCCCCCGGTCAGGCGGGCAGCGGGAAGCCGAGCGCCGCCGAGGCCGCCTCGGGGCGCGGCTCGCCCGCCCACCGCAGCCCGAGCTCGTCGGACGCCGCGAGCGAGCGCAGCTCCGCCCGGTCCAGGTACAGCGTGCCGCGCAGGTGGTCGGTCTCGTGCTGCACGATGCGCGCCGGCCAGCCGGTCAGCACCTCGTCGAGCGCGGCACCCGTCTCGTCGGAGCCCGTGAGCCGCACGCGGCGGTGCCGCGCGACGACCGCCTGGTAGCCGGGGACCGACAGGCAGCCCTCGTAGAACGCCGCGCGCTCGTCGTCGACCGCCGCGTACGACGGGTTGACCAGCACGCGGGGCTGCACGCGGACCCGCTCGCGCACCTCCGCGACGCGCTCGTCGGTCACTCCCGGGTCCTCGACCACGGCGATCGCGAGCGGGAGACCGATCTGCGGTGCCGCGAGCCCGACCCCGGGTGCGTGCCGCATGGTGCGGTGCATGAGCGCGACGAGGGCCGCGAGCTCGTCGTCCGCGAGCTGACCGTCGTACGGGTGCGCCGTGGCCCGCAGCACGGGGTGCCCCGCCCGCACGATGGGCGCGACGTCCTCACCGGCCGCCTCGACGACCCGCAGGACCAGGTCGCGCAGCCGGGCGTCCAGCGACGTCACAGGGCGAGCCGCTCACGCACCACGTCCGCGAGGCCCGCCGCGACGTCGTCCGCCTCGGCCTGCGTCGCCGCCTCGACCATGACGCGCACGAGCGGCTCGGTGCCGCTGGGACGCAGCAGCACGCGGCCCGTGCGGCCCAGCTTCGCCTCCGCCGCGGCGACGGCCGCGAGCAGCGCCTCGTCGTCCGTGCGGTTCTTGTCGACACCCGGCACGTTGACGAGCGTCTGCGGCAGGCGCTCGACGAGCTTGGCCAGCTCGTGCAGCGGCGTGCCCGTCGCCGCGACGCGCGACGCGAGGTGCAGCGCCGTCAGCACGCCGTCACCCGTGGTCGCGTGCTTCGACATGATGATGTGCCCCGACTGCTCGCCGCCGAGCGTGTACCCGCCCGCGCGCATCGCCTCGAGCACGTACCGGTCCCCCACCGCGGTGTCGAGCACCCGGATGCCGACGGACTCCATCGCGAGCTTGAGCCCCAGGTTGCTCATCACGGTCGCGACGAGCGTGTCCTGCGCGAGCTCGCCCGCGTCGCGCAGCGCGACCGCGAGGACGCCCATGATCTGGTCGCCGTCGACGAGCGTGCCCGAGCGGTCCACCGCGAGGCAGCGGTCCGCGTCGCCGTCGAACGCGACGCCCAGGTCCGCGCCCGACGCCACGACGAACGCCTGCAGCTGCTCGGGGTGCGTGGACCCGCACTTCTCGTTGATGTTGCGACCGTCGGGCGAGGCGTTGATGACGACGACGTCCGCGCCGGCCTCGCGCAGCGCGACCGGGCCGACCTCGCTCGCCGCGCCGTTCGCGCAGTCCACCGCGATGCGCAGCCCGGTCAGCGGCGTGCCGATGCTGCCGACGAGGTGCTGCACGTACGCGTCGCCCGCGCCGCCCGTGTCGACGCGGATCCGGCCGACCGCGCCACCCGTCGGGCGGTCCCAGTCCTCACCGATGCGCGCCTCGATCTGCGCCTCGAGGTCGTCGTCGAGCTTGTGCCCGCCGCGCGCGAGGAACTTGATGCCGTTGTCCGGCATCGGGTTGTGCGACGCGGACAGCACGACGCCGATGTCGACGCCCGTCGTCGCGGTCAGGTACGCGACCGCGGGCGTGGGCAGCACGCCCACGTTGTGCACGTCGACGCCCGCCGACGCGAGGCCGGCGGCGATCGCCGCGGTCAGGAACTCGCCCGACGCACGCGAGTCGCGCCCGACCACCGCACGGGGCCGGTGCCCCTCGAACTCCCCGCGTGTGCCGAGCACGTGCGCCGCCGCGACCGCCAGGTCGAGCGCGAGCTCCGCCGTGACGTCCCGGTTCGCGAGCCCGCGCACCCCGTCGGTACCGAACAGCTGGCCCATGTCAGACCCCTTCGTCGTCGCGCTGCAACGTTACTGGTCCCGCGACCTGCTCGCGGGCGGGCACCGGCGTCCCGCAGGACGCGGCCCGGACATGCCGATGGCCCCGACGGTCGTGCGACCGCGGGGCCATCGGGCCGCGCTGGAAGATCAGCGCTTCGAGTACTGCGGCGCCTTGCGGGCCTTCTTGAGACCGGCCTTCTTGCGCTCGACCACACGCGCGTCACGCGTGAGGAAGCCGGCCTTCTTGAGGGCCGGGCGGTTCGACTCGGCGTCGATCGCGTTGAGCGCACGCGCGATGCCGAGGCGGACGGCACCGGCCTGGCCGGACACGCCACCACCGGTCACGCGGACGATGACGTCGAAGCGACCCTCGACGTCCACGACCTTGAGCGGGGAGTTGACGAGCTGCTGGTGCACCTTGTTCGGGAAGTAGTCCTCGAGGGTGCGACCGTTGATCTTCCACTCACCGGTGCCGGGGACGAGGCGCACGCGCGCGATCGCCTCCTTGCGGCGGCCGAGCGCCTGGCCCGGCGCGGTGATGCTCTGGCCACGGCCGGTCGGGGCCGAGGTCTCGCTGGTGTAGCTGCTGGGCGCGTCGCCCTCGAGGTCGATGTCGACCGTCGTCTCTGCCACGGGGATGTCCTGTCGTCTCTACTGTCGCGCCGGCCGTCAGGCCTGCTGCGCGACCTGGGTGATCTCGAACGGCTTCGGCTGCTGCGCCTGGTGCGGGTGCTCGGCGCCCGCGTAGACCTTGAGCTTGCCGAGCTGCTGACGGCCGAGCGAGCTCTTCGGGAGCATGCCCCGGACAGCCTTCTCGATCGCCCGCTCGGGCTGCTTGGCCAGGAGCTCCGAGTACGGGGTGGCCCGCAGACCGCCCGGGTAGCCGGAGTGGCGGTACGCGAGCTTGGTCTCGCGCTTGTTGCCGGTCAGCGCGACCTTGTCCGCGTTGATGACGATGACGAAGTCACCGCCGTCGACGTGCGGCGCGAAGGTCGCCTTGTGCTTGCCGCGCAGCAGCGTGGCCACGTGGGTGGCCAGACGGCCGAGGACGACGTCGGTCGCGTCGATGACGTACCAGTTCCGCTCGATCTCGCCCGGCTTCGGGGTGTACGTACGCACGGTCGTTGCCTTTGTCTCGTGTTGCGTCGTGTGGCGGCCGTCCATCCGCGCGCGGGCGCGGCGGGACGGTCGATGCTGTCGGTGGCGCATCCGCGACCGGCGAGTGGGAACGCACCGACCTACCATCGCCTCCGCGTGGTGAGAAGCCACGGGCGCACGACAGGGACGCACAACGACTCAACAGACTACCTGTGCCCGAGAACACGGGTCAAAACCACGTCCGTCACACCGCCACCCCTGCGCGCCGTCACCCCGGGGCCCTCCCGTCACCCCTGGGCCCTACCGTCACCCACTCCTCGTTCCCCCACACCGCCGACCCCGCCATCCCTCCGGCTATGAGCGCCGGCAGCCGGAGCAACCGCGGGGTCGACCGGTCCTCCTTCGTCGAGACCGCGGTTGCTCCGGGAATGGACGACGAGAGCCGGAGCAACCCCGGGTTCGGCGGCCAGTCAGTCGGACGGTCGGGCGGTTGGGGTCAGCCGGGCGGTTGGGGTCGGCCGGGCGGTTCGGGTCAGCGGAGGGCGGTGGTGGCGGCGCGGACGACTCGGGTGGTGAGGTCGTCGAGGGTCGGGGTGCGCAGGGACCAGTGCTGCCAGTAGAGCGGGACGTCGAGCCAGCGGCCCGGCGCGAGGTCGACGAGCGTGCCGTCCGCGAGCCCCGACCCGGCGGCGGACTCCGGCGCCATCCCCCAGCCGAGCCCCGCGGCGAGCACCTCGAGGAACGCGGCGTTGGACGGCACGTAGTGCACCGGCGGGCCGACCTCGCGTCCGACGAGCGCCGCGGCGAACCGGTGCTGCAGCGTGTCGGCGCGGTTGAACGCGACCATCGGGGCCCGCGCGAGCGACGAGCCGTCGACCCCGTCGGGGAACCAGCGGTCGCGGGCCGCGGGGGCGACGAGCGCGAGGTACCGCATCGCGCCGAGCGGCCGGACCCGGCAGCCCTGGACGGCGTGCGCGTCGGCCGTGACCGCCGCGGTGACGGTGCCGTCGCGCAGGAGCTCGGCCGTGCGGTCCTGGTCCTCGCGTCGCAGGTCGACGACGACGCCCTCGGGCAGCCCGACGAGCGCGGCGGGGAACCAGCTCGACAGCGAGTCGGCGTTGACGGCGACCGTGAGCCGCGTGGGCGATCCGGCCGCACTCTCGTCGGACGCGGCGTCGGACCTCGTGCCCCCGAGCTTGGCCACGGCGTCGCGCTCGAGCAGCGCGAGCTGACCCGCCAGGCGCGCGAGCACCGCGCCGGGTTCGGTCGCGCGGCACGGCCGCGCACGCACGACGAGCACGCGGCCGACCCGTTGCTCGAGCGCGCGCACGCGCTGGCTCACGGCGGACGGGGTGACGTGCAGGCGGGCGGCGGCGGCGTCGAACGTGCCCTCGTCGAGCACGGCCGCGAGCGCGCGGAGCTGCTCGGCATCCAGGTTCATGAAGCCAGGCTAATGCTAACCAAGAAACCTGAGATGGACTGCATCCGAGCGATCGACCTAGCGTCGTCGTCGTGCCCTCCCTCCTCGGTGCCCTCGCGGCCGGGTTCGTCACGTGCCTCGGCCTGATCGTCGCGATCGGGGCGCAGAACGCGTTCGTCCTGCGTCAGGGCATCCGCCGCGAGCACGTCGCGGTCGTCGTCGCGCTGTGCCTCACCGGCGACGTCGTGCTCACCGCGGCGGGGATCGCGGGGCTCGGGCCGCTCGTGTCGGCGCACCCGGCGGCCCTGACCGTGACGCGCTGGTGCGGTGCGGTCTTCCTCGCCTGGCTCGCCGTCGCGGCCGTGCGCCGCGCCCGCCACCCCGAGCGCCTCGACCCCGCCGCGGCCGGCCCCGCGTCGCGGCGCAGCGTGGTCACCACGTGCCTCGCGCTGACGTTCCTCAACCCGCACGTGTACCTGGACACGGTCGTGCTGCTCGGTTCGCTCGCGCACGTGCAGCCGCACCCGTGGGGGTTCGGCGTGGGCGTGGTGCTCGGCAGCGCGGGCTGGTTCAGCGCGCTGGGCTTCGGGGCGACGCGGCTCGCGCCGCTGTTCGCCCGGCCGCGCGCGTGGCAGGTGCTCGACCTCGTCGTCGCCGCCGTCATGGCGACGCTGGCGGTCACGCTCGTCGTCGCCTGACGGGCCGACGACGAGCGAGCGCCCCTCAGCGCACGCGGTCGACGCGCCCCTCGTCCCACACGGCGGTCGGCGTCTCGCGCACGCGGCCGTCCGCGCCGAACACGAGGTAGCGGTCGAACGTGCGCGTGAACCAGCGGTCGTGCGTGACGGCCAGGACCGTGCCGTCGAACGCCGCGAGCCCGTCCTCGAGCGCCTCGGCCGAGTGGAGGTCGAGGTTGTCGGTGGGCTCGTCGAGCAGCAGCAGGGTCGCGCCGCCGAGCTCGAGCAGCAGGATCTGGAACCGCGCCTGCTGACCGCCGGACAGCGTCTCGTAGCGCTGCTCGGCCTGCGCGACGAGCTCGTACCGGTCGAGCGCCCGGCTCGCCTGCTCGCGCCCCAGGCCCGCGCGGCGGCCGTCGCCGCGGTGCAAGATGTCGAGCAGCGTGCGCCCCTCGAGGTCGAGGTGGGTGCGGTTCTGGGCGAACCAGCCGGGCCGCACGCGCGAGCCGAGCACCACGGTGCCGGTGTGCTCGACCGGCTCGACCACGGCGTCGTCGGCGGGCTCGTGCTCCGGGCCCGGGTCCGAGCCGCCGCCCGCGAGCAGCCGCAGGAAGTGCGACTTGCCCGAGCCGTTGGAGCCGAGGACCGCGACGCGCTCGCCGTAGAACACCTCGAGGTCGAACGGCTGCATGAGCCCGGTCAGCTCGAGGTGCTTCGCGACGACCGCGCGCTTGGCGGTGCGGCCGCCGCGCAGGCGCATCGTCACCGACTGCTCGCGCACGCGCACCGCGGGCGGGCCGGCATCCTCGAACTTGCGCAGGCGGGTCTGCGCGGCCTGGTAGCGCGAGGACATGCCGTCGTTGTAAGCGGCCTTCTGCTTGAGCGTCGTGACGAGCGTGCGGAGCTTGGTGTGCTCCTCCTCCCAGCGGCGCAGCAGCTCGTCGGCCCGGCTCAGACGCTCCTCGCGGGCCTCGTGGTACGTCGCGAAGCTCCCGCCGTGCACCCACACCGACGCGCCCGCGGGCGACGGCTCGAGCGTCGCGACGTGCGTGGCGACGCGGGACAGCAGCTCGCGGTCGTGACTCACCAGCAGCACGGTCTTGCCCGCGGTGACGAGCCTGTCCTCGAGCCAGCGCTTGGTGGGCACGTCGAGCGCGTTGTCGGGCTCGTCGAGCAGCAGGACCTCGTCGGGACCGCGCAGCAGGGCCTCCAGGACGAGCCGCTTCTGCTCGCCGCCGGACAGCGTGCGGACCTCGCGGTACTGCGCGCGCTCGAACGGGATCGACAGCACCGCGTCGGTCACCCGGTCCCAGCCCGCCTCGGCCTCGTACCCGCCGACGTCCGCCCAGTCGACGAGGGCCTGCGCGTACCGCAGCTGCGCGGGCTCGTCGTCGACCTGCATCATCGCGAGCTCGGCCGCGGTGAGCTCGGCGGCCGCGTCACGCACCGCCGCGGGCGCGAGCGAGGCGAGCAGGTCCCGGATGCTGCGGTCGTCGTCGATGCGCCCCACGTCCTGGCGCATGACGCCCAGCCCACCGGACCGCGCGACCGAACCGGCGTGGGCCTGCTCGTCGCCCGTCACGATGCGCAGCAGCGTGGACTTGCCCACCCCGTTGGGGCCGACGAGCGCGACCCGCGCACCGTCGCCCACCCGGAACGTGACGTCGTCGAGCAGCGGTCGGCCGTCGGGCAGCACGTACCCGACACCCATGACGTCGAGGTGTCCCACGACCGTCAGTGTGGGGCGCTGCGCCGTCCGGGCCAAAGTGTTTGCGCCGGTGGCGAGCGCGGTGCGGCGGTGCGAAGGTCGAGTCATGACCGACACGCCTGCCAGCAGCACCGACCCGGCCCTCGGCTCGGAGGGCGACACCGACCAGCTCCCCCGTGAGGACACGCTCGTCGACCGGGGTGTCGACGACCTGCTCGACGAGGGCTACTCCCCGCCCGAGCGGGACAACCGCTCGCACTACGGCGAGACGGCGTGGGAGGAGAAGCACCGCGAGACGATCGACCAGCGCATCGGGCAGGAGGAGCCCGAGGTCTGGGAGCAGACGCCGCGGGTGACGGGTGACCGCGAGGAGAACCGCGCCGGTCGGCTGGTGGAGGACGACGACGCCGTGACGGCCGGCGGCACCGACGCGTTCGCGGTCGACTCGGGAGTCGCGGGCGGGGCTGCGAGCGCCGAGGAGGCCGCGATGCACGTGGTCGAGGAGGTCTACGTCGACCCCGCGTACCGCGACGAGGACTGAGCACACGATCGGGGGCAGTCTTCCGGGACGGGCTGCCGCGTCAGGTCACGATCCGATAACGTCCGGTTCGTGCCGGTTCCCCCCTCCTCCCCCGGACGCCGCCCGCAGGGTCCTGACCTGGGCGTGCACGGCGCTCTGCCCCGTGACCCGCGCCGCCGCGACCTGCGGCGTCGCGCCGCGTCGCGTCGGACGCGCCGGCGGTGGCGTCGGCTGACGGTCGTGGCGTCGGCGTTCGTCGCGCTCGGTGCGCTCGCGCTCGTCGTGCCCGCGGTGCTCTCCCCGGACGGTCCCGACGAGGCCGGCGCGGTCGTCGAGGTCCCGGCGGCGCCGACGACCCCGGCGTCCGAGACCCGCGACGCGACACGCGACCCCGCGAGCCGCTCGGGCCGGCGGACCGCGACGGCCACGCCGAGCGCACCGGCGACCACGACGGCACCGGAACCGAGCACCGCGCCCCCGGCGACCAAGAAGCCCGCACGGCACGCGGACGCCTCCCCGGCTCCCACGCGTCATTCGTCGTCCCCGCGTGCGACGAGCGCACCCTCGTCGTCGCCGACGACGCAGGCCGGACCCACGATCGAGGACGAGATCGTGGCACTCACCAACGAGGCCCGCCGCGACGCGGGACTCGAGCCGCTCGAGGTCTCCACGTGCGCGGCCGACCAGGCGGCGAGCCGCACGGCGGTGCTGGTCGCCGAGGGGCGCTTCGAGCACGACCCGCTCGAGCCGATCCTGCGGGACTGCGGGAGCCGGTCCGTCGGGGAGAACCTCGCGCTGGGCTACCCGACCGCGCAGGCGACGGTCGACGGATGGCTGGACTCCCCCGGGCACCGCGACAACCTGCTGGGGGACTTCACGGAGATCGGCGTGGGCTGCACCGACAGCGACCGCGGCCCGCTGTGCGCGCAGGTGTTCCTCGGCTGAGCGTCACTCGCGCAGCGTGCGCCGCGTGACCACCTTCGCGGCCTCCAGCACGAGGAACACGACGAGCGCACCGAGCGCGGCGATCCCCCACTCGCGCGCGCCGATCGACGCCGAGCCGAACCAGTCGTGCATGAACGGCGCGTACGTGAACACGAGCTGCAGCACCAGCAGCGCCCCGGCGGCGACCCACACGAGCCGGTTCCCGACGAGCACGCGCCACGTGAGGCTCGTCGAGCCGAGGAACCGGCAGTTGAACAGGTAGGCGAGCTGCCCGAGCGCGAGCATCAGGACCGCCGCGGTCTGGGCGTACTCGTCGGACACGCCGAGCTGCTCCTTCTCCAGGAGGAACACCGCGAGGGTCGAGGCGCCGATCACGACGGACGCCACGAGGATCAGCCCGAGCGAGCGCGGCGAGACCACGTGCGCATCCGGTGAGCGGGGCGGGCGGGTCATGACGTCCGGCTCGGCAGGCTCGCCCGCGAGCGCGAGCGACAGCGTGACCGCGGTGATGAGGTTGACCCACAGGATCTGCACGGGCGTCAGCGGGAGCGCGAGCCCGGCGAGCACCGCGACGAGGATGACGAGCGACTGCGCGCCGTTCGTCGGCAGCAGGAACGCCACGGACTTGCGGATGTTGTCGTAGATCCGCCGCCCCTCCTCGACCGCGCGCTCGATGGTCGCGAAGTTGTCGTCGGCGAGGACGATGTCCGCGGCCTCCTTGGTGGCCTCGGTGCCCTTGATGCCCATCGCGATGCCCACGTCGGCGCGCGTGAGCGCGGGCGCGTCGTTGACGCCGTCACCCGTCATCGCGACGACCTCGCGGTGCGACTGCAGCGCGCGCACGATGCGGATCTTGTGCTCGGGTGACGTGCGCGCGAACACGTCGACCCCGCGCACACGCTGCCGCAGCTGCTCGTTGGACATCGCCTCGAGCTCGGCGCCCGTGATGACCTCGGCGTCGTCGTGCGGCTCACCCGCCTCGCCTGCCACGCGGCCGCCGACGATGCCGAGCTCACGTGCGATCGCGAGCGCGGTGCCCGCGTGGTCGCCCGTGATCATCTTGACCCGGATGCCTGCGCGGTGGCAGTCGGCGATCGCCGCGACCGCCTCGGGCCGCGGCGGGTCCACGATCCCGAACAGCCCCAGCAGCTCGAGCTCGGTGCCGACGTCGTCGCCGGTCAGCGCGGTCTCGTCGGTCGCGTCGCGGCGGGCGGCCGCGAGGACCCGCAGGCCCTGCGCGCCGAGCTCGTCGATCTGCCGTTCCCAGTACGCGGTGTCCAGCGGTGCGGAGCCGTAGTCGTCGCGCTGCGTGGTGCACCGGTCCAGCAGACGGTCGGGCGCACCGAGGAGGTGCACGACGCGCGTGCCGTCGCCCAGGTCGTCGAGCGTCGCGGCGAACTTCGTCGACGACTCGAACGGCACCTGCGCGAGCCGCTGCCCCGCGGGCGCGTACCCCAGCTTGTCGCCCAGCACGACGACCGCGCCCTCGGTGGGCTGCCCGACGATCCCCCAGTGCCCGTCGGTCTGCACGGCGCGCGCGTCGTTGCACCGCACGCCCGCGCCGACGAGCGCGGCGAGGTCCGCCCGGGTGTCGAGCGTGGCCGGGTCGCCCGGCCCCTCGTCGTCGTGCACGCGCACCGCGCCCACGGGCTCGTACCCGAGGCCCTCGACGTCGTACGTCGCCTCCGGTGTGACGACCGTGCGCACCGTCATCTCGTTGCGCGTGAGCGTGCCGGTCTTGTCGGAGCAGATCGTCGTGACCGAGCCCAGCCCCTCGACGGACGTGAGCTTGCGCGTGATCGCGCGGCGACGCGCCATCTGCTGCACGCCCAGCGCGAGCGTCACGGTGACGAGCGCCGGAAGCCCTTCCGGGACGGCGGCGACGGCGAACCCGATGGCCGCGGACACGAGCTCGTCGAGCGCGAAGTCGTGGATCACGCGGCCGATGACGAGCATCGCGGCGGCCATGAGCAGGATCAGCAGGCTGAGCTGCTTCCCGAGCCGCGCGAGCTGGCGCGTGAGCGGGGTGTCGAGGTGGTCGACCTCCGCGACGAGCTGCTGGATCCGTCCGATCTCCGTGGCACCCGCGGTCGCGGTGACGACCGCGACCCCGCGCCCGGCCGTGACGATCGTGCCGGAGAACAGCATCGAGGACCGGTCCCCCACGCCCGCGTCCGCCCCGACCGGCTCCACGTCCTTGCTCGCCGGCACCGACTCGCCCGTGAGCGCGGCCTCCTCGACCTGCAGCGTCGTCGCCTCGACGAGCCGTGCGTCCGCGGGCACCCGGTCGCCCGACCGCACGCGCACCACGTCACCCGGCACCAGGTCGTCGGCCGCGACCGTGCGCCACCCGCCGTCACGTCGCACGTCCGCCTCGAGCGACAGCATCGTCGCGATGCCCGCGAGCGCCTTGTCCGCGCGCCCCTCCTGCACGAACCCGACGACCGCGTTCGCGACCGCCACCGCGAGGATCACCGCGAAGTCGACCCAGTCACCCAGGATCGCCTTGAGCACCGCGGCGGCGAGCAGGATGTAGATGAGCACGTCGTCGAAGTGCTCGAGGAAGCGCAGGACGACGTTCTTGCGCGGCGGCTCGGGCAGCCGGTTCGGGCCGACCTCGGCGAGCCGGTGAGCCGCCTGCGCCTCGGTGAGCCCGTCGGGCGAGCTGGCGAGGGTCGTGAACACCGCATCGGGTGTCTCGGCGTGGGCGGCGAGCTCCGGCGCGACCGTCATGGCCTCATCCTGGCCGGGTGCCCGGCCGGGCGCCACGGCTCAGCAGCAGTCGGCCGCCGGGCGCACCTCGTGCTCGCCGCGACGCGCGCGCGTCTGTTCGGCACGAGCTTCGAGCTCGTCGTCGGCCGGGTACTGCACGGCCTCGAGCGTCAGCCCGTGCGCGGCGACCACGTGCGCGGCCGCGTCACGCCGCCGCGCCGCGAGAACCTCCGCGGGCCACGACACCGCGCGCCGCCCCTCGCCCACGGCCAGGCTCGCGCCGACGAGCGAGCGCACCATCGAGTGGCAGAACGCGTCGGCCTGCACAGTCGCGACGACGAGCCCGGCATCGGCACCCTCCGCCGGTCGGGTCCACTCGAAGCGTTCGAGCGTGCGGATCGTCGTCGCGTCCGGGCGCGGCTTGCAGTACGCCGCGAAGTCGTGCAGCCCGACGAGCGCCGCTGCCGCCTCGCACATCGCGTCGACGTCCAGCGCGCGCGCGTGCCACAGCACGTGGCTGCGGGTCAGCGGGTCGCGCGCCGCCGCGTCGTCGCACACCCGGTAGGAGTACCGGCGGCGCAGCGCCGAGAACCGTGCGTCGAACCCCGGCGGCGCGAGCGTCACACGGTGCACGACGAGGTCCGGCGGCAGCACCCCTGCCAGCCGCGTGACCACCGCGTCGAGCGGGTCACGCTCGCTACGCCCCTGTGCCGCAGCGAGCGCGTGGTTGTCCACCTCCACGTGCGCGACCTGCCCACGCGCGTGCACCCCGGCGTCGGTGCGCCCCGCGACCACCAGCCGAGGCGCGGGCACCCCGCGCGGACCCGTGCGCAGGATCGTCGCGAGCCCGTCCTCGAGCGTCCCCTGCACGGTCCGCAGCGCGGGCTGACGCGCCCACCCGGCGAAGTCGCTCCCGTCGTACGCGAGATCCAGACGCAGGCGCACGGCATTCACGCCGCCACGCTACCGGCCCAGCCGACCTGCTCCGCCCCGGACCGGCGACGACCCGCACGCACGGTTGTCCACAGCCCGCGCTGAAGCTCTTGTCGCGGGCCCGACTCGCTGGCAGGGTGCTCGACGACGTACGCACTCGTCCTCGGCGCGGTCGTCGTCCCGGCGCTCGTCGCCTGGATCGCTCACCGGGGCAGCCGATAAACCCGCCCGACGTCAGGCGCGCTCCGCTGGGCCATCCACAGGGCGCGTCCGCTCCGCCGGGCCGCAGCCGGGTGGTGGACCGCGAACGTCGGCCGCGTCGTCCCCGCGTTCAGCCGAATCCCTACTGCGTGGGACGCTGCGGCGCCGAACCTCGGGAGGCGGTTCGTGCGCATCGAGACTCGACCACCACCGGTTGTCCCGGCAGATCCGCCACACCCCGCGGGTCACACGCCCGGATGCCGGCCCGGGCGGCCTCGTCGGCCAGCAGCCGGTGCACGAACTCCCGGTCGTCACGGTGCGCGTCGAACAGCGCGTTCACCAGATACGCCTCCGCGAGGTCGCGGGCGGTCACCGGTGCGGTCAGCCAGCGGTAGTAGGGCTGTCGGGCGAGTTTGAGGACCCGGCACGTCACCGCGACGGGAATCCCGTGACCGGCGAGCTCTTTCACGAGCGGGTACATCATTTTCCCGGCAGATGCGCCTGGGACAGGTACGCCGCCGCCCGGCGCAGCACCTCGACCTCCTGCTCGAGCAGCCGGTTGCGGCGGCGCAGCTCACGCAGCTCGACCGACTCGCTCGCCGTCACGCCCGGACGGTTTGCCGTCCTCGACGTCCGCGGCATGCATCCAGTTGCGCAGGCACGAGTCGCTGATGCCGAAGTCCTTCGCGATCTGGGAGACCGGGGCCTCGCCCCGACGGGCGATCGCCACAACGTCGTCGCGGAACTCCTTGGGATGGGGTCTGGGCACGATTCACATCGTTCCAGCGGCACCTCACGGCACCACAAGTAAGGTGTCACCTATCCGTGCAGCAGACCCGCCCTCGGGTTCCGCAACCTGACCAGCTACATCGTCCGCAGCCTGCTCGAAACCGGCGCTTCACGACTACACCCTCGACTGCGATGGGCCGCGGAAGCTCGCGCGGACCTCATGCGCCCCCCGAACGAACTTTCCGGAAGCGACGAGCCTCGATCCCTCGTAGAGCTCGACCTTCTCGAGCTGAGCAAATGCCGCGCCGAGCATTTGAGGGTGCATTACTCGAATGTCGACAAGCACCTCTCCGCCGAGCGCAAAATGCGAAATGCCCGTAGCGCTCTCGACGACACATGAGGTCTGGAACTCGCCGAGTTCCAGTTGCGAGCGAACACCAGACAGCGGCGCGCTCGCCCGCCCACCCTCTTCAGACCGAAGGAAACGAATCAGCGCCCGTCGAACCGAGAGCTCTTTCGATTCAGAATGCATGCGTAACCCCTATGAGCCCGGCATGAAACACGTCGCTCTGCCACCCCGGCTGAACGGTGTGCACGCCGTTTCTGAAGATCAGCGGATCAATGCGAGTGGAAAACTCTGCGACTCCGTCGATCGCCGATCTATTCACTGTTGCCTTGAGCACCGCGACCTTCGAAAGGTCCCAATCTGCATATCGGAGAGCTTCGTCGAGCGTCGTCGCGAACTGGCGAGCGTTGAGGCTGTTCCCGCCCGGGTCGAAACGGCCAGTTGTCATCACAGAGTCAAACTCCCGAACTCCGACCGCCTGAACAGCTCGACGGCGTCATCAGCTACGCGCCCGGCGGAATTCGCCGCCGTTTCGACGGCTGCGCGAGCGGAGAGTGACGCCGCGGCCTCCGCAAGTACCCTCTCTCCCACGTTACCGACGTAGGAGGTCGCCTTGGCGGCGTTGCCCGCGTTCCCGCCGATCAGGATCTGGGGGCCGGCCCACTCTCCGATGTCGTCGGAGTACGCGTAGATGCTGTTGGTGTTCGGGTTCCCGAACCGCCCGATGGTTCCTGGGGTGACGAGGTCGACCGCGCCGAGCACGGCGTCGGCTGATCCGGCGCCCCACGACTGGGACTGCTGCAGGGTCGGTTGACACCGGGTGAGTGGTGATCATGCCGCAAGGGCGGCGTTCTGGGCGGTGAAGGCGAGCTCGAACTCGACCGGGGTGAGCTTGCCGAGGGCGCGCTGGCGGCGGCGACGGTTGTAGGTCCTCTCGATCCAGAACACGATCGCGTCGTGCAGCTCGTCGCGGGTGGTCCAGCGGCGACGATTGAGAACGTTCTTCTGCAGCAGTGCGTTCCATGACTCCATGGCGGCGTTGTCGCCGACTGAGGCGACGCGACCCATCGATCCCTGCAGACCGGCGGCGGTCAGGACCGCCCGGAAGCTTCGCGCTCGAAACTGACTGGGTTCAACCGGTCGATGCAACACCTGCCCGTTGGAGCGACCGTAGCTGCTCATCGAGGACCTCGGCCGGTGTTCTCCAGCCGAGGACCTTGCGGGGTCTGCTGTTGATCGCGGCCTGGACGGCCAGGAGGTCCTCGGCCGGCCAGCGGGACAGGTCGGTGCCCTTGGGGAAGTACTGGCGCAGCAGCCCGTTGGTGTTCTCGTTCGTGCCGCGCTGCCAGGGTGAGTGCGGGTCGGCGAAGTAGACGGCGATCCCGGTGTCGATCTTGAACTGCGCGTGGGCGGACAGCTCCTTGCCGCGGTCCCAAGTCAACGACCGCAACAGCTCGGACGGCATCGTGGTCATCGTCGCGGTCAGGGCGTCCTTCATCGCGATGGCGCCGTAGCCGCCAAGCGCGGGCCCGTTCTTGACCGGTGGGACTGTCCCGTAGCCCTCGAGACGTGGCAGGTGGACCAGCAGGGTGTAGCGGCTCGTGCGTTCCACGACGGTGCCGATCGCGGACCGGTTCAGCCCGATCATCAAGTCGCCCTCCCAGTGCCCGGGCACTGCCCGGTCCTCGGCCTCGGCGGGCCGCTCGGCCAGGACGACGTCAGCCGTGACGTGCCCCTGGGGCCTGTTGCGGGCCCGCTCCCGGGGCTTGCGCAGCGCCCGGCCGGTCCGCAGGCAGGTCACCAGCTCGCGCTGCAGCGCCCCGCGTCCCTGGATGTAGAGCGCCTGGTAGATCGCCTCGTGGCTGATGCGCATGTCCTCATCGTCGGGGAAGTCGATGACCAGCCGCCGCGAAATCTGCTCCGGGCTCCAGGCCGTCGCCCACCGCCGGTCGCTGCGGTGCGGCTTGTTCAGGCCCTTCCAGGTCGTCGCCGGCCCTGCCGCCAGCGTCCCGTCCGGTCGGCGCAACTGGCCGCTCAGCCGGACCTGGACGTACTCCTGCAGACGAGCGTTGATGACGAGCTTGGCTGGCTTGGGGCGCCGGGCGGCGGTCTGCGCCTTCCACTGCGCGACCGTCGCCCGGTACTCGGGCTTGCCGCCCCGGGTCGCCGCGTTGCGTCGCAGCTCCCGCGAGATCGTCCCCGGATCACGCCCCAGCTCGCGGGCGATCGCGCGAACACCAAGCCCGCGCGCTTTGAGAAGTGCGAGCTCCTCGCGCTCGTGGAACGACAGGTAGCGGCCGGTCGGCTCGGCCAGCGGCAACGGCGCCATCCCGCCAGCGTGACGAAACCACCGCGACCCGACCGGCCACGACACACCAACCCCGGCCGCGGCCTCCTCGGAACTCTTGCCCGCCGCGATCAACCGCCAGAACTCCCGCTCCACATGCCGAGCGGGAATCGGCCGCCCCGGTGAACGCATCGCCGGTCGCAACGCCCGGTCCGCCTGCTGCTGCCGTCGCACCACCTGACACCTCCGTGATCACGAGGTGTTGCGACGACCGGTTGAGTCCGCCCTGCGAGCCTCGGTCCGAGTGCACCACCACGACAGCGGTTGGCCGGCGGCGGGCGACGGCGGTGCGCAGCGCGGTGACGGCGAGCTGGGCGGTCATCCGCTCGTCGATCGAGTAGCCGACGATCCGGTTGCTGAACAGGTCCTTGATCGCGCAGCAGTAGACCTTGCCCTCGTCGGTCGGGTGCTCGGTGATGTCGGTGACCCACACCCGGTCCGGCTCGGTCGCGGTGAAGTTCCGCTGGACGTGGTCGTCGTGGACCGCAGGTCCCGGGGACTTCCCGGTCCCGCGGCGGCCCTTGCGGACCGTGGTCGACCACAGCTTCTGCTGGGAGCACAGCCGCCAGACGCGACGCTCGCCGACGTCGTGACCGGCGCGTTCGAGTTCGTCGGCCAGGAACCGGTAGCCGAACTCCGGGTCGTCGCCGTGGGCGTCGATCAGCGCGTTGGTCAGGTAGGCGTCCTGCAGCTCGCGATCGCTGATCGGATCGGCGAGCCAGGCGTGGTACGCCTGCCTGGAGTGGCCGAGCACCCCGCAGGTCAACCACACCGGGATGCCCTCGGCGGCCAGGTCACGGACCAGCGGGTAGCTCATTTTGGGAGCGAGCCGGCGGCGAAGTAGGCCGCGGCGCGGCGCAGGATCTCGTTCTCCATCTCCAGGCGGCGCTTCTCCCGCCGCAACTGGACCAGCTCGTTCTGCTCGCTGGTGGTCTTGCCGTCCACGACGCCGTCGTCGATGTCGGCCTGGCGCACCCAGCGCCGGACCGACTCGATGGAGATGTCGAAGTCGGCCGCGACCTCGGCGTGGCTCAGATCGCCACGACGGGCGACCCGCACGACGTCACGCTTGAACTCGGGAGGGAACTTCTTGGGCACAGCAACATCCTTCCAGCGGGACCTCGTCCCACAGATGGAGTGTCAACCAGCCCCGCAGCAGTCCCCATCGCCGAGACCTTCGACGTCACCGTGGACTACCTCGTCCTCCCCGACGCACCCCGCCGGCCCCTGCACGCCCCCACCAACGCCCTCGCCGACCAGCTCGCAGCCTTCGCCACCCTGCCCCCCGACGACCAAGCAGCACTACTCAAAGTCCTCGACGCCCTCGTCACCAAGACCAAGCTCCGCGCCCTGACCACCGACGCCAGCTGACCAACGCCCGCCGCGCCGCCGTCAGTTGAGTACGGAGAGCACCGCGCCCGACGCACCCCAGCGTGTGCGCAACAGCGCTTCCTCGCCTTCCTGGACCTGCAGGACCACGTGAAATGGCAGCGGCGGGCGGTCCCACCACTCACCCGAGTCGATCGGTTCGGCGTAGGTCTCCGAGGCATGAGCGATCGCCCGCACCAGAGTGGTCAACTCCGCCGCAGGCTCGTCGGACAGCACCTCGGCTGCGTCGACGACCACGACCACGACGCCCACCCGCAACGGCAGCCAGTCCATATCGGCCAGGCACTCGTCGAACGCAGGCCAGTTCTCGCCGAAGTAGTACGGGAACTGAAGCGCAGCGGAGACCTCGTCGAAGAGCTTGCTCACCGTCCGCATCTTCCGACCGCGAACAAGCCGCGCCGTGAGGCCTGCCTCCCCCCACCCGCGCACCTCTTCGGCCGCACGCTTGTGATCACCGCGAAGCAGCATCAGCGGTGCCGATCCGTGGATCTCGAGCAGAGCCCTCGGGTCCATCAGCCACCGGACCAGAACTGGATGAACGAACGGTAGTGATCGCTCGTGTAGTAGGCCGACCCGTCGCTACCCGTCACGATCCGCTCAGCTCCGCGATCAACTCCCTTCACGTACGGGTTGACGTCCCACTCCCGGTACGTGATCGGACTCCCTCCGCTGGTCGACCGAGGGAGAACCTGACCGCCAGCCTGCCCGGTGTTTCCGAACGTCGAGCCGCCCTTGTAGCCAGGCAGCGGCGACCCCTTGGACTGCACCCTGCCGAAGGTCGCCCACGCGTTCTCGGGCACCGGCCCGAAAGCCACTTGCGCAGGGCGAACTGCGGTGTTTGCGGCAACACGCGATCGTCGAACGACGACAGGACCCGGCTCGGCGCTGCCGACTTGCTCGACTTGCTCCTCGGCACCGCGACTACTGCGGGCACTCTGTGCAAACCGACCGAGGACGTCGTAGCCGTAGGCCAGGCGGGTTCTGGGTGGGTTCGGGCTCGCCGAAGCGCCGCACGACCAACGGTCGCCGGCGTCGTAGGCGGTGTTGTGCTCACACCTCGCGGGTGGGCCACGCTCGGTCGTCGTGCAGATCGACCCGGCGTCCTCGCGGTAGCCGTCGTAGCTGTGGGAGGCGACTGCCTGGGGAGCGAGCGGAACCGCGCCGGCGGTCTGCGGCAACAAGCCGAGCCACGCAACGACGAGCGCGACGGTCAGCACGAGAAGGCGCTTCATGAGCGCACCGTCACCTCAAGCGAGCTGCAAGTCCAGACGAGCTCGGAATCCTCGGACCATAGGAGGAGTTCGACGGCACACCGGCCGGAGGTGGTCTGGGTGACGTGAATCTCCGTGACCTCGGCGTATGACCACGGCTCGGGGATTGAGTTGGCGAAGCGCAAGTCCGAGACACCGGGACAAACCACGTCGTAGGCGGTGGTCACACCTTCGTCGAGCACTTCCACCTGGAGCGTGAGCTCGTGGACCACCGGGTCGAAGGCGACAGCCGTCAACCGGCCACCCCAGAGGGCATCAGTGGAGATGGACATCAGCCGGCTCCTTGGATTCGCGCGATGATCGAGAGGATGTCGTCAAGTGACGACTCCCCGATGTCCATGTGCGTCAGTGCCGCGTCGGTCGATGCCTCGCCGGTGACGGTGTAGGTCTCCTTTCCGGGAACGCTCACCCGGTAGTAGTTGGTCCTCGACCCTCCGCGCTCCATCACGCGGACGGAGATGCCGCGGGCCCCGTTGGGGACGTCGATCGTGAAGCCGCCCTTGTTCGTCTTGAGGACTCCGCCCGTGGCGTTCGCTACTTCGTCGGCGAGTGAACTTGGCGACAGCAGTCGCGGCGCGGTGTTTGCGGCAACACCGGTAGCCACCACGACTTCGGCCCGCGGAGGCTCGTTTCCTAGCCGCTGATCTGCGGAAACATCTTGCGGCGGCCGGTCGAGAGTCTGCGCCGCGATACTGGAAGCCCGGATGCGATTTTCGGGCGCGGGTGCCGTTGCCGCCGATGCCGTTCCAGCGGCTAGGACGAGAGCGCAGAGCGTGATCAGCGCCGTCAGGACGGCGCGTGACCAAGGCAACCTCGCTGGAGGATCAGCGGTGCAGTTCATGTCTCTCCCTCTCGACCTGCCTGGGCGACCGGAATCAGGTGTTCCCAGGATTCAGGCAGGCCGCGCTCGGCAAAGATCTCGAAAAGATGCATGAAACCAGGAACTCTGAGTTCAGCGTCTGGGAGCCATGTGGCGTCGCATTCGTCGCAGATCTGGAAGCGTTCGCTGGTCGCGTCGATCGCGTAGAGCGCCACGGTTCCCTGATGGCATCGAGGACAGAGAATCATCACTGCACCGCCCAGGGGTAGGCCGAGATGACCTCGCTGGTCCCTGGCTTGACGATGATGCGGACTCCGGTCTCGCCGGCTGTCCCTACCTGGCGGCCCATTTGAACCACGAACGCTCCCGGGTCACCAACTTCTGGCGCCCCGCGCAGGGTCCACGCCTCGTCGACGGTCTTCAAAGCTCCATTCCCACTCGAGAACACCGAGTGCGCCTTCTTGGTCGGATCCGCGATGCTGTGCTGTAGCACATGCGTCAGCCGATGCCCATGCTTCGACCCAGGGCCGTAGATCAAACCAGCCGGCGACTCATAGACCGAGTTCCCGAGACTCTTTAGCTCGAACGGCACCGACTTTGCGGTGTTTGCGGCAACTACGCCACGCGCGACGAAGACAGGACTCGCCCACGGCACCGCTTCCGGCCCCGACGGCGAACCCCGCACGTACGACGCCGCTGCGCTCTGCGACGACAACAGCGCGGGGGCGTCGTAGACGTAGGAGGGCGAGTCGTAGGTGGAGGCGTGCGTCGCCGCAGCCGATGGCGAAGCCCCGAGTAGGGCGAACATGACGGCAAGGGCCGCCGCCAAGACGTGCCACACCGTCGCCCTGAGCCGCACGATCAACGTCCCGCCAGACTGCCCAGGACCCGGGTGAACGGTTCACGGTCGAACGCCACACGCCGCCGGAGCGACCACGCCTCCGCCTCGGCGACGGCGTCCTCGAGCAGCGCCAGGAGCTCGGCTCGCGGCTCCGCCGGTGCCGCTTCGGCAAGCGCGACTTGAACCATGAGCAGCCTCTGAGCCTTGCGGAAGGTGCCGGTTCGCACCCCCTCGAAGTCCGGTTGGATCAGGTGCCCGGCAACGTGGAACACGACATTCAGGTTCAGGGGCGCCTCCATGCCAGTGCGAACTGCGGCGACCTCCGACGTGAGCCGCGCGATCTCATCTGTCCACGCCCGATTTCCCGCCGTGCGACCGCCGACGACCGATCCGATCGAGAAGACCTTGGCCTGCTCCTCCCGATCACGTATCACGGGATGTCTCCTGCGAACTGGCCAGCCCATCGCTCGAAGTTCAGCAGGCCTGGGTCTCGCTCGACGATGAACCGCTCCAGGTTGAGCATCTCGCGGCGGGTCCCGGACTGGAGGATCTCCATGGTCTTGTCCTGCATGAAGGTTTGGCTGTAACGGGTCATCGGGTTCTGGGAGATGCCCGTCTTCAAGTAGCCCGTCTCCGTGCTTGAGAGCCTGTACAGGTACGCCGTCGCCGGGCTCGACGCGGAGTTGCCGTGAACGACCCTCGGTGCAACGGTCGCGACCTCGCTCGCGGTGTTTGCGGCAGTCGCGGGCAACTCAGGTGTTGTTGCCTCGGGGACCGTAGCACGGCGGCCTCCGCCGCCGTTGACCGTGGTGGTGGGGCGCGTCCCCTTGCCGGTCATGGCGCCGATTCCGCCCTTGGCGGGGAGGTACAAGGTGGCGGCGGTGATCGCAGTGGTCTGGACTGCGCTGGTGGCGTGGAACGCCGCGGCTTCGACGTCCCCTGCCTGCACCGCGTCCACGGTCGCATAGGTGTTCGCGACCGCCCCGTACATCGGGTTGAACGTCAACGTCGCAGACGTGTACCAGCCCCACGCGCCGCCACCGTTCTCCTTCGCGATTGCCGGCATCGCGGTGATGGACTGGACGACGGACACCGGGTTGAGCGACCGCGTGACGGAGGTGACGGTGTTGTACGTGCCCTTGCCGAACCCGCTGAGAACATCCCCGATCGACCCCCAGCTGAACAGGCCGGTGGGGTCGGACCAGGTGGTCGGGTTGTTGTTGGCGTAGACGTAGGCGTTCCACTGCTGAGGGTTGGTCAGGTCGAGCACCGGGTCGACGGAGATGAACCGGCCGGTGGTCTCGTCGTAGTAGCGGGCACCGACCTGCGTCAGACCGGTACTCACGTCTCGGGTCTTGTCGAGGAACTGCCGCTCACCGGGGACGTCGACGCCCGCGCCGCGGGCCGCGCCGAACGGGTCGGTGTACTGCTTGACGACCCCGGCCGCGGTCCATGTGGTGTTCGCGATCGCGATCAGGGCCGTGCCGTGCAGGTCGGCGAACAGGGACGTGACCGCCCCCAGACCCTTGCCGGTGCGCACGGCCACGGTCTGCCCGTCGAACGAGTAGTACCGCACCGCGGAGACGACCTTGCCGTGCTCGACGCGGATCTCCTGCCCACCGGGCAGGTAGACCGTCGTGCCGGAGGAGTCCGTGCGGGTCAGACGCTCACCGTTCGCGTCGTAGAGCATCGAGGTCCTCGACCCAGCAGCGCCCACCGCCGTGAGCTCACCCTCACCGTCCCACACCAGCGGCCCCGAACCCGGCCGGGAGGTCTGCCGCCCGGCCGCGTCGTACTCGTAGCCCGCGGTCGTGGGCGCCGCTCCGTTCACCGAGGATGCGCGGCCGATTGACCCGGCTTGTCCCGGGACCTTCGTCTCGGTGGTCAGTCGGGGCGGCTTGTCGCGCTCCACGTGGGCGCGGGGCGTCCTCTAGCGTGGCGGTGTGCCTGAGGTGGAGCCGTACACGCTCGCCGTGGACTGCGGCGGGGGTGGCATCAAGGCGTCGGTGCTCGACGCGGCCGGGACGTTGCACGCGCCCGCGGTGCGGGTGCCGACGCCGTACCCGCTGCCGCCGCAGCGGCTCGTGGAGACGATCGCGGGGATCGCGGCGGACCTGCCGCGCGCGGACCGGCTGACGGTCGGGATGCCGGGGATGATCCGGCACGGCGTGGTCGTCGCGACCCCGCACTACGTGACGAAGCACGGGCCGCGGACGGCGGTCGACCCGGACCTCGTCGTGGCATGGGCGGGGTGCGACATCCGCGCGGCGCTCGAGGCCGGGCTGGGGCTGGCGACGATCGTGCTGAACGACGCCGAGGTGCACGGGGCGGGCGTGGTCTCGGGGACGGGGCTGGAGCTGGTGCTGACGCTCGGCACGGGGCTCGGGTCGGCGCTGTTCGACGGCGGGGCGATCGCGCCGCACCTGGAGCTGTCGCACGCGCCGGTGCGGCGCGGGGTGACGTACGACGAGTACATCGGGCAGCCGGAGCGCCGACGGCTGGGCAACCCGCTGTGGTCGCGGCGCGTGCAGCGCGTGGTCGAGGGGTTCCGGCCGGTGTTCCACTGGGACCGCCTCTACCTGGGCGGGGGCAACGCGCGGCACGTGACCCCGACGGTGCTGGAGCGCCTCGGTGACGACGTGGTCGTCGTGCCGAACCAGGCCGGGATCGTCGGCGGCGTGCGCGCCTGGACGCTCACCCGCGCGAGCTGACCACCCGGCAGGCGGCGCCGATCGTCGGCTGACCGATCTCGCCGCGCGCTCGGTACAGTCGGACGCCATGTCGACCGATGCGCCGAGCCCCGAGCAGCCGCAGGATCCTGTGGCGGTCGCCCTGCCGGACGGCTCGACCGCGACGCTCCGCGAGGGCGAGGCGCCAGCGGTCGACGAGGCTGCACTGGCGGACCTGCGCGCGCTGCCCGCACCCGAGCACCAGGTCGCGTCGTTCGCGGTGCACGCGTTCTCGGGTGACGCCCTGACCGCGAGCCGCGCGCTCGTCGTCGAGGACCTGCTGGCGACGGTGGACGACGAGCCGACCCCGCATGGCCTGCTCGTCGCGCTGCCCGACGCGCGTTCGCTGCTGGTGCACGCGGTGCGCGACGAGCACGTGCTGCGCGCCGCGCACCTCATGGCGACCATCGCGCGCCTGCGCCAGAGCGAGACGGACGCGATCGACGCGGACGTGTTCTACCGCGCCCCGGACGGCACGCTGCAGCGCATCACGGCGCACGCGGACGTCGAGGTCGAGGTGCACGTCGAGGGCGCGTTCGCGGACGCGCTCGCGGCGATGGGCCTGATCGACCCCAGCCGCCGCGCGCGCCGCGCGGCGAGGCGCACGAAGCGCTGAGGCCGCCGCTCGCGCTGCCGTCCGCGAGCGCCGCGGGCACGATGGCCCGATGGCCGGCGACACGACGAACGGTCCGACGAGCCCACCCACGCTGTGGACCGTCGGGCACTCGACGCGCCCGTTCGACGAGCTGCGCGCGATGCTCGACGACGCGGGCGTGACGTGCCTGGTGGACGTGCGCCGGTTCGCCGGCTCGCGCCGCAACCCGCAGTACTCCCCCGACGCGCTGCGCGAACAGCTCGGCGAGGCGTACCTGCCGCTGCCCGCGCTGGGCGGGCGGCGCAGTCCCGCGCCGGACTCGCCCAACGGCGCGTGGCGCGTCGCGGCGTTCCGCGGCTACGCGGACCACCTCGCGAGCGAGGAGTACACCGGCGCCCGCGCGGTGCTCGTGGACCGCGCTCGGCGCGAGCGGTGCGCGGTGATGTGCGCCGAGGCGGTGTGGTGGCGCTGTCACCGCCGGCTCATCGCCGACGACCTCACCGCGCACGGCTGGCGGGTGCTGCACCTCATGGGCCCCGGCAAGACGGTCCCGCACCCGCTCAACCCGGCCGCTCGCCTGGTCGACGGGACGCTGCGCTACCCCGCCGCCGACTGACCGCGGCGCGCACCTGCCAGGCCCGCCACCTCGTCGTACGCCTCCAGCACGGCGCGCGTGAACCGCACGGGCGCGACCACGCTCACCAGGTGCGTCGCGCCGGGCACGACGACGAGCCGCCCGTCCCGGCACGCGGCGAGGAACGCGCGCTCGTCGCCGCGGAAGTGGTCGTAGCGACCGTTGACCAGCCACACCGGTGCGGGCACGCGCGCGAGGTCACCCACCGGGTCGAGCGCGCCGACCTCGCGCAGCACGTCCGCCATGACGTCGAGCGCGAACCCGCCCGCGCCCAGGTCCTCGCCCGCGGCGGGCGGGAGCATGAGACGCACGAACGCGTCGTTGAGCCCCGCACCCCGGTCGGGCAGCCGCGCGATCGCCGACGCGAGCGCCGCCCACCCGCCGACGAGCAAGCGCCGCGGCCGCGTGCAGCAGCCCGCCGCGACGAGCCCCGCGACCTGCTCAGGGTGGCGCGCGGCGTGCGTCACGGCGACGTACGCGCCGAGCGACAGCCCGACGACGAGCGCGCGCCCGCCGAGCCCGTCGACCGCGTCCGCGATCGTCGTGACCGCTCCGTCGACCGTGAACCGTTCCGCGGCACGTGTGCCGTGCCCGGGCAGGTCGACCGCGGTCGTCGGCACGCCCGCGCGCGTGAGCGCCTCCACCTGAGGCCGCCACATGGTGCGCGACGTCCGCACCCCGTGGACCAGCACCACCCCCACGTCCCCCACGTGCACGACCGTACTCCGGACACCCGGGACCTAGGTCACCCGTCCGGCCCTGTGACCAAACGGGGCGTTCCCGGCGCGTTCGTCGGCGGGTGGTCCGCCTCGCGCGCGCGATCCCTAACGTCGACGACACCCCATCTCCGAGCCGAGGACCTCATGCGTCTGACCGCACCGCTGCGCCGCGTGACCGCCGCGCTCGCCACCGCCTCACTCACGTTCGCGGCCCTCGCGACGGGGCTCGTCGCCCCCGCGTCCGCCGCCGTCGGCCTCGTCGTCGACGACTTCGCGGGCACCTCCATGGGCACGCGCGAGCTCCTCGTGCCCAGCGGGTACGACTGCCAGCCCACGCGCAGCACCACGGCCACGCCCGGCACGGGCACGCTGACGGTCGACGTCCGGGTCCCCGACTCCGTCGGCTGCACCTTCGCCGACGCGCGGATCCGGTGGACCGCCGCGAGCAGCGTCGACATCACGGCGGGCGGCGCGGACCGGATCGAGCTCCGCTACCGCGACGTGCTGCCCAACCAGCCCGGTGCGGTGTCGTTCGGGCTCGAGCTGAGGGACGTCAACGGTCGGGTCGCGACGGTGGGCGGGCTGTCCCGCAACGGCGGCGCGGCGTCCGACTGGCTCACGGTCCGCTACACGCCCGCGTACGTCGGTGACGTCGCGGTGCTGAACTTCCAGTCCGGGTTCGACCGCCAGCAGGTCAAGAGCGTGACCCTGTCCGTGGCAGCGGCGACCTCGTACCAGAACATCTCGGTGACGCTCCAGCAGATCGGCACGAGCAACGGCGAGCCCGTCTACGAGGCTCCCGCGTTCACGAGCACCGCTGCGCTCGTCTTCCCGCCGTCGACGACCACGACCCGCACGGTCACGGTCACGGGCAACCCGGCACCGGACGTCACCCTCACCTCCGCGAAGCCGGCGTGGATGACGGTCTCGACGAGCAAGGCGGGCTCGACGACGACCGTCACGCTCTCCGGTGACCCGGGCACGTCCTACACCGACACCTCGATCTCGCTGCGCGCCGACGGCGCGGGCTCGCTCACCACGAACGCGACCATCCCGGTGGTCGTGCCCTCGCCGGTCTCGGTCACCTACTCGGGCGCCAACGCGACGCTCGGCACCGTCACCAGCACGACGATCGGCACCGCGGCGTCGACGCCCGCATCCTCGATCCTCGGCCCGACCACCGGGCTCCCCCCGGGCACGTCCCTGTCGATGTCCGGCTCCGACCTGCGTCTGACCGGCACCCCCACCACCACGGGCACCTACACGGTGGCGACGACCGTCGGCAACGCCTACCGGACCGCGCCGTTCAGCACGCAGGTCGTCGTCGGCGTGAAGCCCACCCTCGAACCGGTCGACGACCTCTGGCTCGTCCACGGCGAGCCGTTCGAGATCCCGCTCACGACGACCGGGTACCCGGCACCGAACGTCTCCATCCTGAGCCGGCCGGTCTGGGCCAACTTCGCCGGCGGAGTCCTCAGCGGCACCGCCCCGACCACCGACAGCGCGGTCTCGGTCATGGTGCTCGCCAACAACGCGTGGGGCTCCGACGTCGACACCTTCGTGATCAACGTCGGTCCGCGGCCCACCGTGACCGCACCCGGCACGACCGTCGTCACCGCCGGAGAGCTCACCGCGATCCCGCTGACGGCCACGGGTGCCACCTCCACGTCGGCCACGGGGCTGCCCGCGGGGCTCTCGGTCGTCTCGAGCGGCGGCACCTGGACGATCACCGGGACCCCGACGCGCCCGACGAGCGTCGCCGAGACCTCCGGCACCGCGACGATCACCGCGACGAGCGCGTTCGGCACGGCGACCGCCACCTGGGCGTGGACCGTTCAGGCGGCCCCCCTGCTCACCGGGCCGACGGCGGTGTCGACGACGGTCGGCACCGCGCTGAGCGGCGCGACCCTCACCTCGACCGGCTACCCCGCCCCGACGCTCGCCGCGGAGGTCCTCGACGACGGCGCGCTGCCGGCGGGCCTGTCGTTCGACACGAGCACCCCGGGGACCGTCGCGGTCGTCGGGACGCCCACCACGAGCGGCACGGTCGTCGTCCGGGTCACCGCGGACAACGGCGTCGGTCCCGTCGTGGTGCGTGACGTGACGGTGAGCGCGCTGACCGGCCCGTCGTTCGCCCAGACCTCCCCGGGCCTCACCGTGGCCGCGGGCTCGTCCGCCGCGCTCACGCTGGTGTGGAGCGGGCACGAGCGTCCGACGCTCACGCTCGGCTCCACGCTGCCGTCGTGGCTGTCCTTCGACGCCGCGAGCGGCACGTTCTCCGCCGAGCCGACCGCGGGCGTCGAGGGCGTGTTCGGCCCGTACGCGGTGACCGCGACGAACGCCACGGGCACCGCGGTCGCGAACGTGACCGTCACGGTCACAGCACCGCCGGTGGTCGAGCTGAACGTCGGCGGGATCACGGCGGGCGTCGGGTACGACCTGGGCGCGTGGACGATCGCGCGGTACAGCGGCTACCCCGTGCCCACGGTCGAGGTGACGGACCTGCCCCCGGGCGTCGTCGCCACCGCCGCCCACGGCGAGATCACGCTCACCGGCACCGCGACGGCGACCGGCACGTACACCGCCACGTTCGTCGCGACGAACGCGCACGGCACCGACGTCGAGGAGCTCCGGGTCGAGATCACGTCGCCCCCGACGCTCTCGGCACCGACGACGCTCGCGATCCCGGTCGGCGTCGAGACGACCCTGCCGATCACGGTCGGCGGCTACCCGCGTCCGACGCTCGAGGCGACCGGCCTGCCGGCGGGCCTCGTGCTCGACGGCGCCGCGGGGACCGTCTCCGGCACCCCGACCACGCCCGGTCGGTACACCGTCGAGCTCGAGGTCACGTACGACGGCAGCCCGACGGACGCCGACCCGGTGACGATGACGCTCGACGTCACCGCTGCCCCGACGTTCGCGACCACCCCGGTCACGACGGCCCTGCGCCTGGGCACGGCGGCCGACGTCGCCGCGTTCACGGTCGCCGGGCACCCGACGCCCACCGTGACCGCCGTCGGCCTGCCCGCGGGTCTGTCGCTCGCGCAGGACGGCGCGGCCGTGCGGCTCGTCGGCACGCCGTCGCAGACCGGCACGTTCGACGTGGAGGTCGGGCTGACCTCGACCGTCGGCACCGACTCGCTCGACTGGACCGTCGTCGTGCAGGAGCCTGCGGGCGTCTCTGTCCCCGTGACGGTCACCGTGGACGTCGACGAGGAGATCACCCCGGTCGTCGTCACGACGAGCGGCTACCCCGTTCCGGCCGTCACCGCCACCGGCCTGCCGGACGGTCTCGAGGTCGTCACGGACGGCTCCGGGACGCGCATCGTCGGCACGCCCACGCAGGACGGTGCGCACGCCGTCGTCCTGACGGCGATCAACGGCGTCGGCACGGCCGCGATCACGTCCCTGCTGATCCACGTGCAGTCCACGCCGGACCTCGGCGACGACCGCGAGATCACGTGGGCGGCGGGGGTCGCCAACGCGCACCGGATCGACGCGACCGGGTACCCCGCACCGGTCCTCGCGGTGTCGGGTCTGCCGACGTGGCTCTCCTTCAACGCGGCCACCCAGGTCCTCTCCGGTGTCCCCACCGAGGCCGACCAGGGCGCCGACAGCGTCGTCACCGTGACCGCGACCAACGCCGCGGGCACCGACACGGCCGAGATCCGGCTCGTCGTCACCGCCGCGCCGAGCGCGGCGGACACCGACGGCACGACGACCGTGCGCGCCGGCGTCGCGGTCGACGAGGCACTCACGACGGTGGCGGGCTACCCCGTCCCGACGCCCACCGCGGTCGGGCTGCCCGACGGGCTGGACGTGGCCGTCGTCGGCGGCGAGCTCCGGCTCACGGGCACGACGACCGAGTCCGGCACCCACGAGGTCGAGGTCACGCTCACGAACGGCTCCGGCCCCGACCTCGTCGTCCCGTGGACCGTCGTGGTCGAGGAGCCCGCGGCGCTGACCGGCCCCGACACCGTGCAGGTGACGCTGGGCGGCGCGGTCGACGAGACGTTCACCGCGACCGGTCACCCGCTGCCGTCGGTCACCGCGACCGGTCTGCCCGCGGGGCTCGCCTGGGTGCCGACCGTCGGCGGCGGCCGCCTCGTCGGCACGCCGACCGCGCCGGGGACGTCGACGGTCGTCGTCACCGCGCACAACGGCGTCGACGCCGACGCGGCCCTGGAGGTCACGCTCACCGTCGACCTGCGTCCCGTCGTGGTGACGCTGTCGACCGGTGCGGTCCGCGTCGGTGAGGACCTCGAGGTGCGCGCCAGCGGCCTCCAGGACGGCGAGGCCGTCGAGGTCTGGCTGCACTCCACGCCGCAGCTGCTGGCCACCGCCACGGCCGACGCCGACGGCGAGCTCGACCTGACGGTCACGGTGCCGGCCGGGACCCCGGTCGGGGCGCACAGCGTCGTCGTCGAGGCCGCGTCCGGCGCGACCGGGACCGCAGCGGTCCTGGTGCTCGCCGCCGCGGAGCCGGAGCCCACCCCGACGGACCCCGAGCCGACGACGGACCCGGAGCCGACGACCGGGCCGACGCCGAACCCGTCCCCGACGGCCGGCAGCGGGTCGGGCGACGACGACCTCGCGACCACCGGGTCGGACCTGGCCGGGCTCCTGGCCCTCGGCGTCCTCGGCATGGCCGCGGGTGCGATGGTCCTCCTGGTCCGGCGGCGCCGGGCCTGACGGACGCGACGAGGGCGGGCACCCGGTGCGGGGTGCCCGCCCTCGTCGCGTCCGGGCGGGCCGTGGAGCCCGGTGCGCCCGGTGAGCACGGGGCGTAGCGTGGCGGGGTCGCCGACCGCAGGAGGTCGCATGAACCGGCCCGTCGTGAGGCTCACGTCCGTCACCCTCGGCACCGACGAGCCCGCGCTGCTCGCCGCGTTCTACGCCCGGCTCCTGGGCGGGGAGGTGGCCGCCACCGAAGCGCCCTCCCCCGAGGGCCCCGGCTGGGCGCAGGTGCGCGTCCCCGACGGCCCGACGCTCAACTTCGAGGGCGAGGTGCAGTTCCGGCGACCCGCGTGGCCCGCCGTCCCGGGCGGGCAGAACGCGACCGAGCACCTCGATCTGTGGGTCGACGACCTCGTCGCCGCCACGCGCTGGGCGATCGAGTGCGGTGCGACCCTCGCCGGCGTCCAGCCGCAGGCGGACGTCCGGGTGCTGCTCGACCCCTCGGGTCACCCGTTCTGCCTGTTCCTCTGACCCGGCGCGCGCCAGGACCCGGGATGCACGAAGGCCCGGACACCTGACGGCGTCCGGGCCTTGCGACGTGCTGTGCGGACTCAGGCCTTGTCGGCCGACTCCTCGGCGGGCGCCTCGTCGACGACGGGCGCCTCGTCGACGACGGTCTCCTCGACCTTGGCGTCCTCGACCTTCTCGGCCTTCTTCGGCGCGGCCTTCGCGGTGGCCTTCGTGGCCTCCTTGACGACGGCCTGCTTCGGCGAGAGCGGCTCACGCACGATCTCGATCACGGCGAGGGGCGCGTTGTCACCCTTGCGCGGACCGATCTTCGTGATGCGCGTGTAGCCACCGTTGCGCTCGGCCAGGGCCGGGGCGATCTCGGTGAACAGCGTGTGCACGACGCTCTTGTCCTTGACGACGGTCAGGACGCGACGACGCGCGTGCAGGTCGCCGCGCTTGGCGAACGTGATGAGGCGCTCGGCGAGGGGGCGCAGGCGCTTGGCCTTGGCCTCCGTCGTCGTGATGCGGCCGTGCTCGAACAGCGACGTCGCGAGGTTCGCGAGGATCAGCCGCTCGTGCGCCGGTCCGCCACCGAGCCGGGGACCCTTGGTGGGCGTAGGCATTGGTCAAATCTCCTTGAAGTTCTTCGTCAAGTACCGAGTCAGTGGTCCCGAGTCAGTACTGCCAACCGGTGCTGAGGGTCAGTACTGCTCGTCCTCGACGAAGTCGCCCTCGTCGTCGCCGTAGTAGGCCGACGCGGACGGGTCGAAGTCGAGCGGGCTGTCCTTGAGGGACAGACCGAGCTCGGCGAGCTTCTCCTTGACCTCCGTGATCGACTTCGCGCCGAAGTTGCGGATGTCCAGGAGGTCGGCCTCCGAACGGGCGACGAGCTCGCCGACCGTGTGGATGCCCTCACGCTTGAGGCAGTTGTACGAACGGATCGTCAGCTGCAGGTCCTCGATCGGCAGCGCCAGGTCCGCGGCCAGGGCCGCGTCCGTCGGCGACGGGCCGATCTCGATGCCCTCGGCCTCGACGTTCAGCTCACGCGCCAGGCCGAACAGCTCGACGAGCGTCTTGCCGGCCGACGCGAGCGCGTCGCGCGGGCTGATGGCCGCCTTCGTCTCGACGTCGACGATGAGCTTGTCGAAGTCCGTGCGCTGCTCGACACGCGTCGCCTCGACCTTGTAGGTCACCTTGAGGACCGGCGAGTAGATCGAGTCGACCGGGATGCGGCCGATCTCGGCGTCGAACGTCTTGTTCTGCGCGGCCGACACGTAGCCACGGCCGCGCTCGACGGTCAGCTCGATCTCGAGCTTGCCCTTGTCGTTGAGCGTCGCGAGGTGCAGGTCGGGGTTGTGCACCTCGACGCCCGCCGGCGGCACGATGTCCGCGGCGGTGACCTCACCCGGGCCCTGCTTGCGCAGGTACATCACGACGGGCTCGTCGTTCTCCGACGAGACCACGAGGTTCTTGATGTTGAGGATGATCTCGGTGACGTCCTCCTTGACCCCCGGCACGGTCGAGAACTCGTGCAGGACGCCGTCGATACGGATCGACGTGACGGCGGCACCGGGGATGGAGGACAGCAGCGTCCGGCGGAGCGAGTTGCCGAGCGTGTAGCCGAAGCCCGGCTCGAGCGGCTCGATGGAGAACCGCGAACGGTTCTCCGAGATGACCTCTTCGGCCAGGGTGGGGCGCTGTGCGATCAGCACGGTGTGATTCCTCTCAGCGGACGTCCGCCATATGACGCCACGCAGGTGTTGCGATCCCGGTCATGCCTCGGTCCGCATCCCGGGAGATGACTTGACGACCTACGCCCGTGCCGGGCCGAGCAGGGGCACGGCCCGGCACGGGCGAGGGGTCAGACGCGGCGGCGCTTCGGCGGACGGCAGCCGTTGTGCGCCTGCGGCGTGACGTCCTGGATCGAACCGACCTCGAGACCGGCGGCCTGCAGCGAACGGATCGCCGTCTCGCGGCCCGAGCCCGGGCCCTTGACGAAGACGTCGACCTTGCGCATGCCGTGCTCCTGCGCACGACGGGCGGCGGCCTCGGCGGCGAGCTGCGCGGCGAACGGCGTCGACTTGCGCGAGCCCTTGAAGCCGACCTGGCCGGACGACGCCGACGAGATCACGGCACCCGAGGGGTCGGTGATCGAGATGATCGTGTTGTTGAACGTGCTCTTGATGTGCGCCTGGCCGTGGGAGACGTTCTTCTTCTCCTTGCGGCGCGGCTTGCGCACGGCGGTACGGGACTTGGGAGGCATCTGCTCTTCTTCTCTCTACGGATCGGGCTGCCGGAAGCGGCGGGCGGTTACTTGCGCCCGGCCTTCTTCTTGCCGGCGACGGTGCGCTTCGGGCCCTTGCGGGTACGCGCGTTGGTCTTCGTGCGCTGGCCGCGCACCGGAAGGCCGCGGCGGTGACGCAGGCCCTCGTAGCAGCCGATCTCCACCTTGCGGCGGATGTCCGCGGCGACCTCACGGCGGAGGTCACCCTCGAGCTTGTAGTTGCCCTCGAGGTAGTCACGCAGCGCGACGAGCTCGGTGTCGCCGAGCTCCTTCACGCGCAGGTCGCCGGAGATGCCGGTGGCCGCAAGGGTCTCCTTGGCGCGCGTGCGGCCAACTCCGTAGATGTAGGTGAGCGCGATCTCCAGCCGCTTCTCGCGGGGGAGGTCGACGCCGACAAGACGTGCCATGTGCCTGGTGGCTCCTGTTACTGCTCGGAGGTCTTCCGCAGCACCCTCCCGCGTTCGTGCGGGCCCCGGCCTCCGAGCCGAGGGTTCAACGGTCCCGGCGATGCCGGACCCGAGGTGATGCTGCGCTGGGTTGCCCCGGAGGGCAGGTGATGCGTGGGCGTCAGCCCTGACGCTGCTTGTGGCGCAGGTTCTCGCAGATCACCTGGACGCGACCGTGCCGGCGGATCACCTTGCACTTGTCGCAGATCTTCTTGACGCTGGGCTTGACCTTCATCGCGTGTTTCCTCCGCCGCCGCGTGACCCGGAGGGGACCGGCGGCGATGTCGTGGTGATTACTTGTAGCGGTAGACGATGCGACCGCGGGACAGGTCGTACGGGCTCAGCTCGACGACCACCCGGTCCTCAGGGAGGATCCGGATGTAGTGCTGTCGCATCTTGCCCGAGATGTGGGCGAGCACCTTGTGGCCGTTGGTGAGCTCCACGCGGAACATCGCGTTCGGCAGCGCCTCGACGACACTGCCCTCGATCTCGATGACGCCGTCCTTCTTCGCCATGTCCTCCGCTAACTGTCGGTCGTGTCGAGCACCACGAGGTCCACGCGAACCGGCATGCCGCCGGAACGTCGTCGAGATCGTGGAAGGGAGCGGGTGCTGCCCCGGTGCCGTCCGGCCGGTCTCCCGGTCACGGACGACGAACAGAGCGCACACACCCAACGGGCTACTTTACGCCATGCCACCCATTCGACGAAACCGCTCCGGTGACCCCGAGACGTGACGTCCGACTCCCCCGCCGCGTGCTCAGGGGCGTCGGAGCCCGTGCCGGGCCGCAGCACCGGCGGTGGGAGCGGGCGTCGCCCGCTCCGGTCAGTCGAGGGGCGTCGGCGTCACACCGTGCGGCGCGAGACCCGCCAGACCGCCGTCGCGCGCCGTGAGCACCCAGATCCCGCCGTCGAGGATCGCGACCGTGTGCTCCCAGTGGGCCGCGCGCGAGCCGTCCTCCGTGACGACCGTCCAGTCGTCGGCGAGCACCCGCGTCGCCTGCTCACCGCGCACGAGCATCGGCTCGACCGCGACGCACAGGCCCGGGCGGACCTTCGCCCCGCGGTCCCGCGTGCGGTAGTTCAGCACGTCCGGCGGCTGGTGCATCGCCGACCCGATGCCGTGACCGACGTAGTCCTCCACCACGCCGAGCCGCACGCCACCGTTGCGCCCGGCCGTGTGCGCGCCGTCCACGACGTCCTCGACCGCGTCACCGACGGCACCGAGGCGGTCGGCACCGGCGAGCGCCGCGATGCCGGCCCACATGGCCTCCTCGCCGGTCGCGACGAGCTCGCGGTCCTCGACCGTGCCGTCGCCCAGGACGAACGACAGCGCGCTGTCGCCGTGCCACCCGTCGACGACCGCACCGCAGTCGATCGACACGACGTCGCCCTCCGCGAGCACCCGCCCGCCGGGGATGCCGTGCACCACCTCGTCGTTCACCGACACGCACACCGTCGCGGGGTACCCGTGGTAGCCCAGGAACGACGGCGCCGCACCCGCCTGCACGATCACCCGTGCCGCGGCCGCGTCGACGTCCGCCGTCGTCGCGCCGGGCACAGCAGCCGCACGGGCCGCGTCGAGCGCGTCGGCGACGACGAGCCCGGCACGCCGCATGACGCGCACCTGGTCGGCGCTCTTGTACTCGATCCGTTCGCGGCCGAACACGTGAACCACCGTCCTCCGCCCGCTCAGCGGGCGGGCGAGCCGATCGCCACGAGCAGGCGCTCAGTGACCTCGTCGACCTCGCCGATGCCGTCGACGCGCGCCAGCAGGCCGCGCTGCGAGTAGACGTCCGAGATCGGGGCGGTCTGCTCGGCGTAGACGTCGAGCCGGTGGCGGATGACGTCCTCGGTGTCGTCCTCGCGACCCTCGATCTCGGCGCGCTTGAGCAGGCGCTCCGCGACGACCTCGGGGTCCGCGGTGATCTCGACCGCGAGGTCGAGGGACAGGCCGGCGTCCGCGAGGATCGCGTCGAGCTCGGCGACCTGGGCGACGTTGCGGGGGTAGCCGTCGAGCAGGAACCCACCCGCGGTGTCGTCCTGCGCGAGTCGGTCACGGACCATCGCGTTCGTGATCTCGTCGGGCACCAAGGCGCCCCGCGACGAGTACTCCTGCGCCTTGCGGCCGAGCTCCGTGCCGCCCTTGATGTTGGCGCGGAAGATGTCGCCCGTCGAGATCGCGGGGACCGCGAGGCGCTCGGCGAGGCGGGCCGCCTGCGTGCCCTTGCCCGCTCCGGGCGGGCCGAGCAGGACCAGACGCGTGCTCATCGGAGGAACCCTTCGTAGTGCCGCTGCTGCAGCTGGGACTCGATCTGCTTGACGGTCTCGAGGCCGACGCCGACGACGATCAGGATCGACGAGCCGCCGAACGGGATGTTCTGGCCGACGTCGAGCATGATGAACGCGATCGTCGGGATCAGCGCCACGACCGCGAGGTACAGCGAGCCGGGCGCCGTGATGCGCGAGATCACGTAGCTGAGGTAGTCGGCGGTCGGGCGGCCGGCACGGATGCCGGGGATGAAGCCGCCGTACTTCTTCATGTTGTCCGCGACCTCGTCCGGGTTGAACGTGATCGCCGTGTAGAAGTAGCAGAAGAAGATGATCAGCACGACGTACAGCGCGAGGTTCAGCGGCGCGTCCTGCGCGGCGAGGTTCTGCGAGACCCACCGGACCCAGTCCGCGGTCTGGTCGCCGAACTGCGCGATGATCCCCGGGATCGCCAGGAGCGACGACGCGAAGATGATCGGGATGACGCCGGCCATGTTGATCTTGATCGGGATGTAGGTGCTCGACCCGCCGTACATGCGGCGGCCCACCATGCGCTTGGCGTACTGCACCGGGATGCGGCGCTGGCTCTGCTCGACGAAGACGACGAGCGCGATGACGAGCACGATGATCGCCAGGACGACGATGAACTTCGTCAGGCCGTTGTTGCCACCCGCGATCGACCACATGGCGGTCGGGAAGCTCGCGGCGATCGACGTGAAGATGAGCAGCGACATGCCGTTGCCGACGCCGCGCTCGGTGATGAGCTCGCCGAGCCACATGATCAGGCCCGTGCCCGCGGTCATCGTGATGACCATGATGACGAGCGTCGTCCACGACGAGTCCGGGATGACGTCGACGGTGCACCCGCCGAAGAGCTGGCCGCTGCGCGCGATCGTGATGACCGTCGTCGACTGCAGGACGGCGAGCGCGATGGTCAGGTAGCGGGTGTACTGCGTGAGCTTCGCGGTACCCGACTGCCCTTCCTTGTGCAGCTCCTCGAACTTCGGGATCACGACGCGCAGCAGCTGCACGATGATGCTCGCGGTGATGTACGGCATGATCCCGAGCGCGAACACCGACAGCTGGAGCAGGGCTCCACCGCTGAACAGGTTCACCAGCCCGAGCAGGTCGTTCTCCGTACCCGCCTCGTCGATGCACTGCTGCACGTTGGGGTAGGACACCCCGGGCGTGGGCAGGAAGGATCCGATGCGGAACACCACCATGATGCCGATGGTGAAGAGCAGCTTCCGCCGCAGGTCGGGCGTCCGGAACGCCCGCACGAATGCGCCTAGCACCTGTCCTCCTGGGTAGCCGCTCGTGCGGCAGTCGTCAGCCACCCGGCGATGGCCGCAGGCAAGACTACCTGCAACCTCACCGAGCTCGGTTCTTCGCGGGTGAGCGCCTTCGCTACACGCGTGCCCGCCGCCGCCGACGCGCGACGAGCAGGAGCAGTATGCCCCCTGTGGCGCACGCCACGGCCCACGTGCCCAGGAACAGGACGTCGGCCCCCGTCCGGGCGAGCGGCGGCGTCCGCCCCGGTCCCGGTGTGGCCGCGGGTGACGGCGCCGGCGTCGGGGCGATCCCGTCCTGGCTCGGGCCGGGTCCGGGCGTGGGCTCGACCGTAGGGTCCGGCGTGGGTGCGACCGCGACGTCCGCGAGGTGCAGCAGCACGTCGAAGGACGCCTCGAGGCGTCCTTCGTGCGTGCCGTTCCCCGAGGTCGCGGCGACGTCGAAGACGTACCCGACCGTCAGCCGGGTCGACTCGCCCGGCGCCAGGACGCGGCTCGCGATGCGGGTGCGGCCCGCGTCCGCGAGCGCCCGCAGCGAGCGCTCGCCGCCGTCCCACCGCAGCCGCACGTCGTCGAAGAAGGTCGTGGTGCTCCCCGCGGGCGCGTCGAGGTCGACGTCGACCAGCCACGCCGTCAGCCGGCCCGCGCTCGGCCCGTCGTTGCGCACGACGAGGGTGCGGCGCGCCTGGTCACCGGGCACGGAGACGGGCACCCCGACGAAGCTCGTCGTCGCGGTGCTCTGCGTCGTGCCGTCCCACGCGAGCGAGACCGTCGGGCCCGCCCAGCCGACGCCCAGCTCGTCGTCGGCCACCGCGGCGGCGGCCGGGGCCGTCACCGCCAGCGTGAGACCGGCGGCGACCGCGGCGAGCACCCTCGTCGCGCGCCTCACGGCGTGGTCCGGAAGGTCGTGAACGTGAACGTGACGGTGTGCACGGGCTCCGCCGCGACGACGAACGTGCGGGCGGCCGTCGCCGTCCACGCGGACGACGCCCCGGACACCGTCCCGGCGGGGCCCGTCGCGGTCACCTGCGCGGTGTCGGTGTGCGTCCAGCGGGTCGGCACGTAGCGCGCGACGAGGCACCAGTACTCGTCGCTGGGCGTCGTCGACGCGGTGTACGCCGAGGTCCAGGGGGTCGAGGCGAGCGTCGCACCCGCGCCCGTCAGGCTCGTCGTGCAGGCCGCCGCCGACGCGACGCGGTACGTGCTGACCTGCGACGCGCCGAACACGCCGCCCGCGGTGTCGACCGTCAGCGTGTACGCCAGGCCGCGATGCCCCTGCGCGAGGCTGCGGACCTGCAGCGGGATCGCGACCGCTCCCCCGCTGAGGCTGTTGTTGTTGTAGAGCGTCGTCGTCGCGGCCGCCGGGATCGTGTACGTCACCGAGCCGCGGTTGCGCGACGCGTCGAGGGGCGTGCTCGTCGTCGCGAAGACCGGGCTGCCGGGAGCGCCCGCGCCGAACACCGTCACCCCCACGGGCATGCGCTGCGTCCCGGTCACGGACACGCGCCACAGCGCGAGCGTCCCGCCCGTCCCGACGCCGACGAGCGCCGCGACCAGCACGACGACCGCGACGACCGCGACGTCCCGCCGGCGCACCGCGCGGCGCACCCGCCCCACGACCGCGGCCGTCGTCGCGCGTATCACGGCGAGAACCCGTCGCCGTCGCGTACCTGCTCCCACGTCACGACGACCGTGCCGAGCCCGGTCGTCGGCGCCGAGGCGATCGCGGTGTCCGCGACCATCACGTCCGCGCCCGAGTACGTGAGCGTCACCGTCACCGCCCACGTCGCGGTCCCCCACGCCGCCACCTCGGCGGCCGTGAGGTTGTCCGGTGCGCCCGGCAGCAGGGTCGGCGTGCCGACCGGCACCGCGGTGGACGTGACGCCGTCCGGACGGGTGACCGTGTACGTCGCCGTCACGCCGCCCGCGGGCAGCAGCGCGGGTGCGGAGTCCCAGCTGACGCGCAGGCGCGCCGCGAGGTTGTCGCCCAGGAGCACCGGGCGGAAGCGCTGCACGACACGGAACGAGTCGCCGGGCGTTGCGAGGTGGTCGGCGGTGATCCCGTCCGACCTCGTCGCCACCGCGTGCGCCGGGCTCACGTCCGGGCTCGTCTCGGTCCAGGTGGGCGTCCCGACGAGCGCCAGGTCCAGGGTGCCGCTGCGCACCACGGAGGCGGCGACGGTCACCCCCGCGCCCCACAGCGCATAGGTCAGCCCCGCCGCGGCACCCGCGACGAGGAGGGCCGCGGCGGCGAGGGAGACGGGGCGCCGGGTCCTCATCGGGCGCCCTCCACCTCGCCCGTGGGGGCGCGCTCGTCGTCGGCGGGCGTGTCGGCGGGCGCGTCGGCGGTGGGCTCGTCGTCGCGCGTGCGCCTCTCGGGGCGCAGGATCATCACCGCGGCGTACCCGAGCAGCGCGGCCGCGACGAGCGCGACGGCCAGACCCTTGCGCTCGCCGAGCCACAGCGACACGTGGCCCACCCACGGCACCGAGTACACCGCCACCGCCTGGATCTGCGCGGGCTCGATCGGGTCGTCGTCCGCCCCGTTCGCGTCGCCGCGCGTCACGAACGTCGTCCCTGCGGCGCTGATGCGCTTGGCGACCACGCGGTGCGTGACGAGCGTCGGGTCGCCCGAGACCGGCTGGAACGTCACGACGTCGCCCACGTGGACCTCGGTGGCCGGGTCGGACACGGTCCGCACCGCGACGACGTCGCCCGGCGAGAACGTCGGCTCCATCGAGCCGGTGAGCACGGTGAGGGTGGTGCCGCCGAGCGCCTTGGGCACCACGACGAGCACCGCGACCGCCGCCACGACGACCAGCAGCACCGCCCACATGAGGACGGAGAGCACACCGGACAGCGCGCTGTCGTGTCGTCGTGCGGTCATCGGGGCTCCTCGTGCTCGTCAGGGCGGGAGATGGGCGGTAGGTGGGCGGGACGCGAACGCCCCGCCCACCTGCGCGGTCAGCTGAAGTCGGCGCCGCTGCGGTCCTGCTGCAGCGAGACGGCCAGGTTCTTCAGCGCCGTCGCCGCGTTCATCGTCGAAGCGGCGGTCGTGCCGCTCGCCTCGGCGGACCAGTCCGCGGTGACGACCACGAACAGGTCGGCGGCGGTCGTGCCGTCGACGACGACCGTGCCGGTGTTCACCGGGGCGCCCGCGGCCTGGCCGGTGCGCGGCGCGGCGAACCGCAGCGTCGTCGAGGTGCCGTCGAGCACGCCGGCGGTCACGTCGGTGCCGTTCGCGTCGAACACCTGGTAGGAGACGACCAGGCCCTCGGGCAGGGGCGTCGTGCCGCCCGAGCTCGTGACGTCGAGGTTCGCGACGAGGTTGTCGCCGACGAGCGTGACGTCCAGGCCGTACGTGCCCTCGGCGACGTCACCCGGGACCATGCGCCACGTCTGCAGGTCGACCGTGTGGCCGTCCAGCTCGGTCACGGGCGTCGCGGCGACCGTGACGTCCGTGCGGTCCGGGGACACGTCGAACCAGCCGACGCTCGTGGCCGACACGCCGAGCTCACCGTTGGTGATCGTGCCGCCCGGGATCGAGTCCGAGTCGGACCACAGGGCGAACGTCGTGCCGCCGGACAGGAGCGCGAGACCGGCGAGCCCGGCGATGACGCCCTTCGTCTTGTTCTTCATGGTCGTGCCTTTCTGTGGAGGGTTCGCCCCGCGAGGGGCCGCAGTCCGTCCGGGCTCGGGCGGTCTGGATCCGGTCAGAGCACGCCGACCGGCGCGGTGGCGGTGCACACCCGGCTGGCGCCGGCCGCGAGGGAGGAGATCGTCACGCTCGTGCCTGGCGTGACCGTGGGAGTCCCCGGGCAGGAGATGACCGGGGAGGTCGTGGCGGACGTCGTGCCGCCGGCATCGGTACGGGTGTCCGTCGCCGTGTCGGTGAGCACCACGTCCGTGAGCGGCGCCGAGCCGGTGTTCTGCACCGTGTAGCGCCAGTAGACGGTCGTCCCCGGCGCGAGCGACGCGCCGGACGTGATCGGCGTCGTGAACGCCGCGCTCGTGAACGCCTCCTTGGTCACGCGGACCTCGGAGCGGTACAGGACGTGGCGCGCGCAGAGCTGCGCGGCCTCGTCGGACGACCCCGCGGCGCACGTCACCGAACCCGCCGCGAGCACCGTGTGGGACACGCGCGCGACGTTGGTCATCACGCGGTCCCCCGGGGTCGCGAGCACGGTGACCGGGATCGTCAGCGTCACCGACGCGCCGGGGTCCAGCGCACCGGACCACGAGACGAGCTGGCCCGACACGGTCACGCCCGTCGGGCTCGACGTCACGGTGCCGCGCGTCGCGTCGTCCGTGACGGCAGTCAGGTCGTCGTAGACGCGCGCCGGCGTCGCAGCCGTGTAGGAGCCGTTGCCGACGTTCGTCGCGACGACCGTGTACGTGACCACCCCGCCCGCGGCCGGCATGACCGTCGCGTTCGCCGTCTTGGTGACCTGGAGGCGCGGGACCCGCAGGCGCACCGGCCAGTCCTCGACCTCGCCGCGCGCCGTGAACCCGGTGGGTGCGAGCTGCGCCTGGACGGTCGAGGCCATCAGGCGCAGGAACGTCCGGTCACCCCCGGCTGCCTGCCCCTCGGGCACGGCGCTCGGTACGGCGAAGCTCAGCGTGACGTTGGTCGAGGTCGTCGACGTGCAGGTGGCGTCCGCGCTGGACGCCTCGCCCGCGTCGAACTGGCCGTTGCGGTTCCAGTCCAGCCACCCGCGCACGTACGTGGTCGCGCCGTCGGCGGCGCACCGGATGTTCGCGACGGCGTACGTCGTCGTCACGCCGCGCACGTAGGTGATGTCCGCCAACGCCGCCGCGAGCGCGTCCTCGTCGGGCGTGTCACCCGAGGCGTCGGCCGACGACGCGGGCAGCAGCTCGGGGACCGCGTTCGGTCCGAGGCGGGTCGCCGGCGGTCCGAGCACGGCACGGGTGAAGGACACCGACCCGTTGCTCGCGAGCGTGGTCCACGTGTTGAAGATGCTGTTGACCGGCGGGCTGCCGCCCGACCACGTCGGCTGCACGACTCCGCCCCCGAGGCCGTACGAGGCCGGGGCGTCGCCGTAGTCGACCCCCACCACGACGCCGAACGCGGCGGCGGCGAGTCCCGAGCCCTCGAGGCTCACCGCGAGCGTCGTCGCACCGTCGGCGAACGCCACGGCGGTCGCCGAACGTCCGGGCGCCGAGCACTCCGCGGATGAGCCGAGCGTCAGCCGGTTCGCGTTGTCGCGCTGCACCCGGTAGGTCGCCGAGCACGTCCCCGGGTAGACGTCGAGAATCCGCCAGGTCGCCGTGCTCGGCGTCGGCGTCGCGCGCGTGAACTCGCCGCCATTCGTCGACTCGGCGTCGGCGAACACGAGGCCCGACAGCGTGACCGCTGCGGTGGACGTCGGCGCCCCCGTGAAGGCCGACGACGCGTACGTCGCGAGCCGGGCCGTCCCGCAGCCCACGTTGAACGTGGCGGCGACACCCTGGTTCACCGTGCCGATGCCGTTCACCAGGTCGTTGGCGGGCGTGTTGTAGAGCACCTGCAGACCGTCCGCGCCCCACTGGCCCGAGCGGTACGCCTGGAGGGAGTCCCCGCTGCGGCCGCTGAGCGTGCACTGCACCTCGAGACGCGTGAGGTCGCCCACCTGGAGGTACGTCCACACCGTGGTGCTCGTCGCGTTGAGCGACGCGCCCTGGGCTCCCCAGTTGACCCACAGGATGCGGTCCCGGTACAGCCCGCTGCCCGTGGTCGCCCGGACGGGCGCGCCCGACCCGCTGGACGAGCTCGCGTCGCCGACCGCCGACCGGGCCGGTGCGGCCGGCTGCACCGCGACGCCGGCGGCGGCGACGACGAGCACGGCCACCGCCGTCCACGCCGCACGCATCAGCCGCGAGCTCATCGACAACCCTCCTCCGGACACGGACCCGGGCGGGCCCGCACCGATCATCGGGAGTTGGACGAGCGACCTGAAGGGACGAAGGTGTGACCGGGATCGCCCCTGGGTGGCAGCACCTCACCCTCTCTCCGGGCACCGCAGGACAAACCCGGATGCACACGGCACCGCGGTGATGACGCAGGTCAGCCGACTGCCACGCCCACGCCGCGCACGCGGCCCGCGGCGAGGGGCCCCGGGCACGACGAAGCGGGCGGCCCCGGGATCTCTCCCAGGACCGCCCGCTGCGGCGATCTCGTCGCGAGGTCAGTCCTCCTGGACCGACCCGCCGGCCGCCACGATCTTCTCCTTGGCGGACGCCGAGAGGGCGTCGACAGCCACGGAGACCTTGACCGTGATGTCGCCGGTGCCGAGCACCTTGACCGGCTGGCCCTTGCGGACCGCGCCCTTGGCGACCAGGTCGGCGACCGTCACGTCGCCACCGTCCGGGTACAGCGCCGAGAGCTTGTCCAGGTTGACGACCTGGTACTCGACGCGGAACGGGTTCTTGAAGCCGCGAAGCTTCGGCAGGCGCATGTGGAGGGGCATCTGGCCACCCTCGAAGCGCTGCGGGACCTGGTAGCGGGCCTTGGTGCCCTTGGTGCCACGGCCCGCGGTCTTGCCCTTCGACGCCTCACCACGGCCCACACGGGTCTTCGCGGTCTTGGCGCCCGGGGCCGGACGCAGGTGGTGCACCTTGAGCGTGCCGCCGGCACCCGGCTTCGCCGCCTCCTCCGCCGCCTTCTTGGCAGCGGCGGACTTGGCAGCCGGGGCCTTCTTCGCGGCGGCGGCCGGGGCGGCCGCAGCCGCCTCGTCCTTCGCCGCAGCCTTCGACGACGCCTTCTTCGCGGGCGCCTTCTCGGCGGCAGCAGCCGTCGCCTTCTTGGCCGGGGCCTTCTTGGCGGCCTTCGGCGCGTCCTGCGCCTCGGTCACCTCGTTCGTCTCGTCAGCCATGGTCACTCGACCTCCTCGACCACCACGAGGTGCTGCACGGTCTTCACCATGCCGCGGATCTCGGGACGGTCCTCCTTGACGACCACGTCGCCGATGCGCTTGAGACCAAGCGTGCGGAGCGTGTCGCGCTGGTTCTGCTTGCCACCGATGCCGGAGCGCTTCTGCGTCACCTTGAGACGGGCCATCACGCACCCACCTTCTCGGCGGCCTTCGCGGCCTGGCCGGCAGCCTGCGCCCGCAGGAGCGGGGCGGGCACGACGTGCTCGAGCGGCAGACCACGGCGCGCGGCCACGGCCTGCGGCTCCTCGAGACCGCGCAGGGCCTCGACCGTCGCCTTGACGATGTTGATCGCGTTCGACGAGCCGAGCGACTTGCTCAGCACGTCGTGGATGCCGGCGCACTCGAGCACCGCACGCACCGGGCCACCGGCGATCACACCGGTACCGGGCGCCGCGGGGCGCAGGTGGACGATGCCGGCAGCGGCCTCGGCCGTGATGGGGTGCGGGATGGTGCCCTGGATGCGGGGGACGCGGAAGAAGTTCTTCTTCGCCTCCTCGACACCCTTGGCGATCGCCGCGGGCACCTCCTTGGCCTTGCCGTAACCGACACCGACCGTGCCGTCACCGTCGCCCACCACGACGAGCGCGGTGAAGCTGAAGCGGCGACCACCCTTGACGACCTTGGCCACGCGGTTGATCGTCACGACGCGCTCGAGGAACGCGCTCTTCTCCGCCGCGTCGCCGCGACGGCCTCCGTCACGACGACCGCCGTCGCGGCGCTCGCCGCCGGTGCCCTGAGCACCGGTGTTGCTGCGTGCAGGAGCAGCCATCAGTGAGTCCTCTTCTTCCGGTTCGTCGTGGTCACAGGGCCAGGCCGCCCTCGCGGGCACCGTCGGCGACCGCGGCCACACGACCGTGGTACTTGTTGCCGCCGCGGTCGAACACGACCGCCTCGACGCCCTTGGCCTTCGCGCGCTCGGCGACGAGCTCGCCGACCTTCTTCGCCTTGGCCGTCTTGTCGCCGTCCGTCGCGCGCAGGTCCGCCTCGAGCGTGGAGGCCGACGCGAGCGTCTGGCCGATCGCGTCGTCGACGACCTGGGCGGTGATGTGGCGCGCCGAGCGCGTCACGACGAGACGCGGACGAGCCGCGGTGCCGGTGACCTTCTTGCGCAGACGCAGGTGACGACGCTTGCGCGAGATCGCCTTGCCCTTGCCCTTGATGCTGATCGCCATGGCTTACTTACCAGCCTTTCCGACCTTGCGGCGCACGTTCTCGCCCGCGTAGCGCACACCCTTGCCCTTGTACGGCTCGGGCTTGCGGATCTTGCGGATGTTCGCGGCGACCTCGCCGACCTGCTGCTTGTCGATGCCCTGCACCGAGAAGCGCGTCGGGGCCTCGACCACGAAGGAGATGCCCTCCGGCGGCGAGACGACGACGGGGTGGCTGAAGCCGAGCGCGAACTCGAGGTCCGTGCCCTTGGCGGTCACGCGGTAACCGGTGCCGACGATCTCGAGCTTCTTGGTGTAGCCCTCCGTCACACCCGTGACCAGGTTGGCCAGGAGCGTGCGGGTGAGGCCGTGCAGCGAACGCGAGTTGCGCTCGTCGTCAGGACGGGACACGACGAGCGTGCCGTCCTCCTGCTTGACCTCGATGGGCGCGGCGACCGTGTGCGTGAGGGTGCCCTTGGGGCCCTTCACCGTCACGACGGCGCCGTCGATGGTGACGTCCACCCCGGCCGGGACCGGGACGGGAATCCGTCCGATGCGGGACATGGATTCTGCTCCTTTCCTGGTCTCAGCTCACCAGACGTAGGCGAGGACTTCCCCACCCACGCCCTTCTTCGCGGCCTGCTTGTCGGTGAGGAGGCCCGAGGACGTGGACAGGATCGCCACGCCGAGGCCGCCGAGCACCTTCGGCAGGTTGGTGGACTTGGCGTAGACGCGCAGGCCCGGCTTGGACACGCGCTTCACGCCGGCGAGCGCACGCTCGCGGTTCGGGCCGTACTTGAGCTCGACGACGAGGTTCTTGCCCACGGGGGCGTCCTCGACCTTCCAGCCCTGGATGTAACCCTCGGCCTGCAGGATCTCCGCGATGTGCGACTTGAGCTTCGAGAACGGGATCGTCACCGTGTCGTGGTGCGCCGAGTTCGCGTTGCGCAGACGCGTCAGGAAGTCTGCGATCGGGTCGGTCATGGTCATGGCTTGTCAGCCTTTCTGCCGGGGTATCCCGGGCCGCTGCGCGGCACGGGACCTACCGACTGGGTCTTGCGAACGGATTACCAGCTGCTCTTGGTGACGCCGGGGAGCTCGCCGCGGTGGGCCATCTCCCGCACGCAGATCCGGCACAGGCCGAACTTGCGGTACACCGAGTGCGGACGGCCGCAGCGCTGGCAGCGCGTGTAGCCGCGCACCGCGAACTTCGGCTTGGCGTTCGCCTTGTTGATCAGAGCGGTCTTCGCCATGGGGTCAGTCCTCCTTGAACGGGAAGCCGAGGAGCTTGAGGAACGCGCGGCCCTCGTCGTCGGTGCCCGCCGTCGTGACGACCGTGATGTCCATGCCGCGGACGCGGTCGATCTTGTCCTGGTCGATCTCGTGGAACACGGACTGCTCCACGAGGCCGAACGTGTAGTTGCCGTTGCCGTCGAACTGCTTGGGCGACAGGCCGCGGAAGTCGCGGATGCGCGGCAGAGCGGTCGACAGCAGGCGGTCGAGGAACTCCCAGGCACGGTCGCCGCGCAGCGTGACGTGCGCGCCGATCGGCATGCCCTCGCGCAGCTTGAACTGCGCGATGGACTTGCGGGCCTTGGTGACCTGCGGCTTCTGGCCCGTGATCTGGGTCAGGTCGCGGATCGCGCCCTCGATGAGCTTGGAGTCCTTGGCGGCCTCGCCCACACCCATGTTCACGACGACCTTCACCAGGCGCGCGACCTGGTTGATGTTCTCGTGGCCGAACTGCTCACGCAGGGCGGCACGGATCTCGTCGTTGTACTTGGTCTTGAGGCGGGGCAGGGCCGGAGCCTGGATCGTCGTCTCGGTCATGTCAGACGTCCTTCCCGGAGCGCTTGGCGACGCGGACACGAACCGTCCGCGTGCGGCCGTCGCGCTCGACCTGCTCGGTGCGGTAGCCGACCCGGGTGCCCTTCTTGGTCTCCGGGTCCACGAGCATCACGTTGCTGATGTGGATGGGCGCCTCGACCGTCTCGATGCCACCCGTGCGGGTGCCACGAGCCGTCTGGCCGGCCTTCACGTGCTTCTGCACGCGCTGGACGCCCTCGACGACGACGCGCTGGGTCTGCGTGAGGACCTCGAGCACACGGCCCTGCTTGCCCTTGTCACGGCCCGAGATGACGACCACGAGGTCGCCCTTCTTGATCTTCGCCATGGTCAGAGCACCTCCGGAGCCAGCGAGATGATCTTCATGAACTTCTTGTCGCGCAGCTCGCGGCCCACGGGGCCGAAGATGCGGGTGCCGCGGGGCTCCCCGTCGTTCTTGAGGATCACGGCCGCGTTCTCGTCGAACTTGATGTACGAGCCGTCCGGGCGGCGGCGCTCCTTGCGGGTGCGCACGACGACCGCCTTGACGACGTCGCCCTTCTTGACGTTGCCGCCGGGGATGGCGTCCTTGACGGTGGCGACGATGACGTCGCCGATCCCGGCGTAGCGGCGGCCGGAACCGCCGAGCACACGGATGCAGAGGATCTCCTTGGCACCCGTGTTGTCGGCGACGCGAAGCCGCGTCTCCTGCTGGATCATCTACCTACTCCTGTCGTCTGGCGGGTTCTCGGTCACGCTGATCGCGCCGAGCCTGGCCGAACGGATAGTTGCCGTGATGCACACGTCGCGGCGGGGAGCCGGCTCGAGCTCTCGGATCGAGCACTCGGACCGGACTTCCCCGCCGCCCGTGGGCAACTGTGGTGACCGCCGGACGGCGGCCGTTTCACGCAGCCGAAGCCGCGTGATCTTACTTGGCCTTCTCCAGGATCTCCACCAGGCGCCAGCGCTTGGTCGCGCTGAGCGGGCGGGTCTCCATGATGAGGACCAGGTCGCCGATGCCGGCGGTGTTCTGCTCGTCGTGCGCCTTGACCTTGGAGGTGCGGCGGATGACCTTGCCGTAGAGCGGGTGCTTGACCCGGTCCTCGACCTCGACCACGACGGTCTTGTCCATCTTGTCGCTCACGACGTAACCACGACGCGTCTTGCGGTACGCGCGGTGCTCAGCCGTGGCGGTGGTGTGCTTCTCGCTCATGTCCAGCCTCACTCGCTCGCGGTCGGCGCGGTACGGATGCCGAGCTCACGCTCGCGCAGGATGGTGTAGATCCGCGCGATGTCACGGCGCACGGCCTTCAGACGCCCGTGGCTCTCGAGCTGACCGGTCGCGGACTGGAAGCGGAGGTTGAACAGCTCCTCCTTGGCCTTCTTCAGCTCGCTCACCAGCTTCTCGTCGTCGAAGGCGTCCAGCTCGCTGGGAGCCAGGTCCTTGGTTCCGATAGCCATCAGTTACCACCCTCGCGAACCACGAAACGGGTCTTCATCGGGAGCTTGTGCTGCGCGCGGCGCATGGCCTCGCGCGCCAGGGGCTCCGGGACGCCGGCGAGCTCGAACATCACTCGGCCGGGCTTGACGTTGGCGATCCACCACTCGGGCGAACCCTTACCGGAACCCATGCGGGTCTCGGCGGGCTTCTTCGTGAGCGGACGGTCCGGGTAGATGTTGATCCAGACCTTGCCGCCACGCTTGATGTGGCGGGTCATCGCGATACGAGCAGCCTCGATCTGGCGGTTCGTGACGTAGGCGGGCTCGAGAGCCTGGATGCCGTACTCACCGAACGAGATCGTGGTGCCACCCGTGGCCGCGCCGGAGCGCTTCGGGTGGTGCTGCTTGCGGTGCTTCAGCCTGCGCGGGATCAGCACGGCTCAGGCCTCCGTTCCGGTCTCGGGGGTCGCCTCGGGGTTCGCCTCGACCGGAGCCTCGGCGGGGGCCGGAGCCTGCGCCTCGCGCTCACGACGACCGCCACCACGCGGGCCGCGGTCACCGCGGTCGCCGCGCGGACCGCGCGACGGACGCGGAGCGGCGCTCGCCTGCTCGCGGGCGTACTCCTTCTCGGTCATGTCGCCCTTGTAGACCCACACCTTGACGCCGATGCGGCCGAAGGTGGTGCGAGCCTCGAAGAACCCGTAGTCGATGTTCGCGCGGAGCGTGTGCAGCGGCACACGACCCTCGCGGTAGAACTCCGTGCGGCTCATCTCCGCGCCGCCGAGACGGCCGGAGACCTGCACGCGGATGCCCTTGGCGCCGGCGCGCTGCGCGGACTGGATGCCCTTGCGCATCGCGCGACGGAAGGACACGCGGCTCGCGAGCTGCTCGGCGATGCCCTGGGCGACCAGCTGAGCCTCGAGCTCGGCGTTCTTGACCTCGAGGATGTTGAGCTGGACCTGCTTGCCCGTGAGCTTCTCGAGCTCGCCGCGGATGCGGTCGGCCTCCGCGCCACGACGCCCGATGACGATGCCCGGGCGGGCGGTGTGGATGTCGACGCGGACGCGGTCACGCGTGCGCTCGATCTCGACCTTCGCGATGCCCGCGCGCTCCAGACCCGTGCTCATGAGCTTGCGGATCTGCACGTCCTCACGGACGTAGTCGCGGTAGCGCTGACCCGGCTTGGTCGAGTCGGCGAACCACCGCGAGCGGTGGTCGGTGGTGATGCCCAGGCGGTACCCGAGCGGGTTGACCTTCTGCCCCACTGTCAGGACCGTCCCTTCGTCTCACGCTCCGCGACGACCACGGTGATGTGGCTCGTGCGCTTGAGGATCTGGCTGGCGCGACCCTGCGCACGCGGCCGGAACCGCTTCAGGGTCGGGCCCTCGTCGACGAAGACCTCCGAGATGTAGAGGTTGGCCTCGTCGAGGCGCTCGCTGTTGCGCTTGGCGCCCTCGACCGCGTTCGCGATCGCCGACTGCACCGTCTTGAGGACGGGCTCCGCGGCCGCCTGCGGCGCGAACTTCAGCACCGCCACGGCCTCCCCGGCCTGCTTGCCACGGATGAGGTCGACGACGCGTCGGGCCTTCTGGGGCGTGACGCGGACGAACCGCGCCTTCGCCTTGGCTTCCATCGTGTCTGCTCCTGTCTCTGCCGTCAGGGCGTCACCTGCTGACCCGGGGGTCAGCGGCGACGGCCCTTCCGGTCGTCCTTCTCGTGGCCGCGGAACGTGCGCGTCGGGGCGAACTCGCCGAGCTTGTGCCCGACCATCGCCTCCGTCACGAACACCGGGGTGTGCTTACGACCGTCGTGGACGGCGAAGGTGTGGCCGAGGAAGTCCGGCGTGATGACCGAACGACGCGACCACGTCTTGATGACGTTCTTCGTGCCGGCCTCGTTCTGCGCGTCGACCTTCTTCTGCAGGTGGCCGTCGACGAACGGGCCCTTCTTGAGGCTGCGAGGCATTCTCTCGGGCTCCTATCAGCGCTTCTTGCCGGTGCGCCGACGGCGCACGATGAGCTTGTCGCTCGGCTTGTTCGGACGGCGGGTGCGACCCTCGGGCTGACCCCACGGGCTCACCGGGTGGCGACCGCCGGAGGTCTTGCCCTCACCACCACCGTGCGGGTGGTCGATCGGGTTCATCGCGACACCGCGGACGGTCGGGCGCTTGCCCTTCCACCGCATGCGGCCCGCCTTGCCCCAGTTGATGTTCGACTGCTCGGCGTTGCCGACCTCGCCGATCGTCGCGCGGCAGCGCAGGTCGACGTTGCGGATCTCGCCGGACGGCATGCGCAGCTGCGCGTACGGGCCGTCCTTCGCGACGAGCTGCACCGAGGTGCCGGCCGAGCGGGCGATCTTCGCACCGCCGCCGGGCCGCAGCTCGATGGCGTGGATGACCGTACCGGTCGGGATGTTGCGCAGCGGCAGGTTGTTGCCGGGCTTGATGTCGGCGCCGGGACCGGCCTCGACGACGTCGCCCTGCGACAGCTTGTTCGGCGCGATGATGTAGCGCTTCTCGCCGTCCGCGTAGTGCAGCAGCGCGATGCGCGCGGTGCGGTTGGGGTCGTACTCGATGTGCGCGACCTTGGCCGGCACGCCGTCCTTGTCGTGACGACGGAAGTCGATCACGCGGTAGGCGCGCTTGTGCCCGCCACCGTGGTGACGCGTGGTCACACGACCCGTGTTGTTGCGGCCGCCCGACTTGGTCAGCGGCTTGACGAGCGACTTCTCCGGCGTGGAGCGCGTGATCTCGACGAAGTCGGCCACGCTCGAGCCACGGCGACCCGGCGTCGTCGGCTTGTACTTACGGATACCCATGAGTCCTCAGTCCTTCTCAGCCGACCGGACCACCGAAGATGTCGATCGTGCCCTCGCGGAGGGTGACGATCGCACGCTTCGTGTCCTTGCGGCGGCCGATGCCGAAACGGGTCCGGCGGGCCTTGCCCTGACGGTTGGCGGTGTTGACCGAGTCGACCTTCACGCCGAACACCTGCTCGACGGCGATCTTGATCTCGGTCTTGTTCGCCCGCGGGTCGACGAGGAACGTGTACTTGCCCTCGTCGAGCAGGCCGTAGCTCTTCTCGGAGACGACCGGCGCGATCAGGATGTCGCGGGGGTCCTTGCCGACGTTGGTCACTTGGACTCCTCCTCGGCCTCGGTCGAGGTCGCCGTCGCCTTCGCACCCTTGACCGGGCCCGCGAGGAACGCGTCGAGCGCGCCCTGCGTGAAGACGACGTCGTCCGAGACGAGGACGTCGTAGGTGTTGAGCTGGTCCGCGACGAGCAGGTGCACGCGCTCGACGTTGCGCAGCGACTTCCACGTGATCTCGTCCGAGCGCTCCACGACCACCAGGACGTGGCGACGCACGGTGAGGTTGTCGAGCACCGCGAGAGCGGCCTTCGTCGACGGGGCCTCACCCGGCGCGAAGCCGGAGACGACGTGCACGCGACCGGCGCGGGCGCGGTCCGAGAGAGCACCGCGGAGCGCCGCGGCCTTCATCTTCTTGGGGGTGCGCTGCGAGTAGTCACGCGGCTGCGGGCCGTGGACGGTGCCACCGCCGGCGAACTGCGGAGCACGCGTCGAACCCTGACGGGCGCGGCCGGTGCCCTTCTGCTTGTACGGCTTCTTGCCGCCACCACGGACCTCACCACGCGTCTTGGTGTCGTGGGTGCCCTGGCGAGCCGCCGCGAGCTGCGCGACGACCACCTGGTGGATCAGCGGGACGTTGGTCGGGGCGTCGAAGACCTCACCGGGCAGGTCGGCCGTACCGGCCTTCTTGCCCTTCGGGTCCAGGACGTCGACGGTCAGCGTGTCGCTCATCGAGGTCACGCACCCTTCACAGCGGTACGCACGACGACGACGCCGTTCTTGGGGCCGGGGACGGCACCCTTGACGAGCAGGAGGCCCCGCTCGGCGTCGACCGCGTGCACGGTCAGGTTCTGGGTGGTCTGACGGGCGACGCCCATCCGACCGGCCATCCGCAGGCCCTTGAACACGCGCGACGGCGTCGAGGCGCCGCCGATCGAGCCCGGCTTGCGGTGGTTGCGGTGCGCACCGTGGGACGCGCTCACGCCGACGAAGCCGTGGCGCTTCATGACACCGGCGGTGCCCTTGCCCTTGGTGGTGCCGATGACGTCGACGAGCGAGCCTGCCTCGAAGACGGTCACGTCGAGCTCCTGCCCGAGCGTGAACTCGGCCGCGTTCGACGTGCGGATCTCGGCCACGTGCCGACGGGGGGTGACCCCCGCCTTCTCGAAGTGGCCCTTGAGCGGCTTGGTGACCTTGCGCGGGTCGATCTGGCCGAAGGCCAGCTGGACAGCCGCGTAGCCGTCAGCCTCAGCGGAGCGGACCTGCGTCACCACGTTCGTGCCGACCTCGACGACCGTGACGGGCACGAGGCGACCGGCCTCGTCCCAGAGCTGGGTCATGCCGAGCTTGCGGCCGAGCAGCGCCGTGACGGGGCGCGCGTTCTGCTGGGTAGCCATGAGGATCAGTTCCTTCCCAGCGATCAGAGCTTGATCTCGATGTTCACGTCCGCGGGCAGGTCGAGACGCATGAGCGAGTCGACGGCCTTCGGCGTGGGGTCGATGATGTCGATCAGCCGCTTGTGCGTACGCATCTCGAAGTGCTCGCGGCTGTCCTTGTACTTGTGGGGCGACCGGATGACGCAGAAGACGTTCTTCTCCGTCGGCAGCGGCACCGGACCCACGACCGACGCACCAGCGCGAGTCACCGTGTCGACGATCTTGCGCGCCGAGCTGTCGATGACCTCGTGGTCGTAGGACTTGAGCCGGATGCGGATCTTCTGTCCCGCCATGGCGTCCTCTACTTCTCTCTCTTCGAACCAGTCCTGTCCGACCCCCGCGCTCGGGCGTGTCGCATTCAGCGACGCACCAGGGCGCTGCGTACCGTGCGGTACAGGATCGGTGGTTGTCGTCGAACCGCCACCACCGGGTGGACCCCGGGGCTGACGCGGTTCGCCACGTCTGTCTGCCCGGCCTCAGGCGCACACGAAGGCACACCCGTAGCGGGCAACCTGAACAGTGTGCCAGACGAGCCCCCCGAACTCCAACCGGCCCCGGTGGTGACCTCGGACTCACCTCGCCGACGCCCGGGCGGCCGTGCCACGCGCTACTGCTGCGCGCCCACCCAGACGCGCGCCTCGAACGCGCCGCCCACCTGGTCCCCGCCGCGGGCCTCGACGCCCAGCAGCACCACCGGCACGCCCGCGACCTCGACGCGCTCCCCCACCTCGAGCGACGACACGTCGCCGAACGTCGTGACCGCGCACCCGTCCTCGGACAGCCCTCCGACCCCGAGCCGCACCTCGCCGACGACGAGCTGCGCGCCCTGCGCGACGGTCTGCACCGTCCCGCCGGCGGGAGCGTCGGCCGTGCGCGAGCACGCCCGCGGCTCGTCGTCGCCGTCGTCGAGCGCGTTCACGGCCACGACCGCCCCGAGTGCGACGACCAGCGCGCCCACCCCCGCGAGCACGGCCCACCGGGTGCGCCGCGACCCGGCGCCCGCCTCGTGCTCGCCGCTCACGCAGCGCCCTCGTCGGGCACGAACTCCAGCACCGCACGCCCCGCGCCGGACGCGACCACGTCACGCAGCGCGAGCGTCCCCCAGCCGGGCACGACGAGCACGCCGCCCCGGTCGACCCACGCCCGGTGCCGGTCGCCCCCCAGCCCGACCGCGAGGCGCGCGCGCACGTCGCCGCCGACGACGTCGAGCCCGACCACGCCGACGAGCGCCCCCGCGACCTCCCGCTGCGTCCCGCGCCGCAGCTCGAACGACTCGCTCACGGCACCTCCGAGACCGTCACGCGGCCGAACACCCGCGCGAACTCGTCCGCGTCCATCCGGAACACCTCGCCGCCGTCGGCGCCGTTGCCCGACCCCCAGGGGTTGCGCACCCACACGCCGCCGTCGTCGTCGATCCGCTCGACCATGTACGCGTGCCCGCCGACGACGTCGACCTGCGTCTCGACGACCGTGCCGCCACGCTCCACCTCGACCGTCAGGTCCTCGACGTCCGGGCGCCCGCCCGTGTCCGCGGTGACCGCCGCGCCACGCTGGAGCCGGTCGGCGATGTCGTCGCGGCTGCCGTCGAACTCGTCGTCCCACGGCCACCACGTGTCCGACGTCGTGTACTCCGTGCCGGCGTGCCCGGTGATCATCTCCATGGCGTCCCGGGGGTACCCGCCGTCGTCCAGGTCGGCGAACCCGAGCTCGGCGCCGAGCGCCGCCTCGTACAGCGACACGAGCCCGACCGTGCCCGCGGGCTGGCGTACGCCGCCGTCGTACACGCCGTCGACGAAGTCCTCCTTAGGCCGGCCGTCGACGTACAGCGTGACCCAGTAGCCCTGGCGCAGCTCGTCCCAGCGCACGTTGCCGCGCAGCAGCGCGTCGCCCGCGTCGGTGCGCATGTACCCCATGAGCGACGACAGCAGGTAGCACGATCCGATCTGCTGCTGGCGCACGTCCGCCTGGTCCGCCGAGCCGGTGAGCACGTCGTCGGGCACGGCCGTGTCGGCACGCGCGGCCGCGGAGAGCTCGGCGATCGCGTCCGCGCCCGTGCCGAGCGCCGCCCGCACCGCGGCAGCGGCCCGGTCGGCGGCGGACTGCGCGGTCTGCAGCGCGAGCCACGCGTCGAGGCGCGCGCGCTGGTGGTCGAACCACGCCGGCAGGTCGAGCGGGTTCGCCTCGACGCGCGCCCGCGCGCGACGACGCCGCTCGTCGGCGCCCTGCGCGTCGGACTGCGCGTCGGTGAGCGCGGCGGTGTACGTGCGCAACGCGGACTCGATCGCGGTCAGGCTCTGCGCCACCGCGTCAGCGCCACCCTCGACGGCCGCCAGGCGCGCGTCGCAGGCCTCGGCGGCCGCGCCGGTCCAGTCCATCGCGCCGCGCTGCGTGCGCACGAGGGTCCCCGCGCCCGTGACCGCGCGCGCCGCGTCCCCGACCGACGTCGCGGTTCGCCCCACCGCGGCCGGGTCGCCCGGGAGGACGCTCATCCGCCGACCCCGAGCGCGCCGAGGAGCCGCTGGAACAGCTGCTGCACGCGCTCGTCGGCCTCGCGGTACGCCGTCGCGCACTCCTGGAGCCGGATCCCGCAGCCGACCGTCACACCCTCGACGTCGTCGATGCGCTGCGTGAGCTGCGTGCGCGCCTCGGCCATCGCGTCCGCGAGCGAGGTGAACCCGTACGCGCCCGTGCCCGCCGCCCAGGTCGAGGGGTCCGCGGGCCGCAGCGTCGTCATGACCCCGAGCAGCGCGGACGCCGACCGCTCCAGGGACTCCGCCCTCGCCTCGAGCCCACCGCCCACGTGACCTCCCCTGCCGACTGGCGACGCGCCGAGACCGGCGCGCTCCGGACAACCCGGGCGACCGTAGCACGGCCACCCCACGCCCCGGTCGAGCCGGTCGCCCGCCCTGGGGACGCGGCAGGAGCCGCCCACCGCGTGCGGTGGACGGCTCCCGTCGAGCGTCGGTGAGGCTCAGGCGTGGTGGACCATGAGGGTCCCGACCCCGCTGGGCACCGTGATGAGGTAGTGCGGCTGGCTCTCGTCGAAGTCCTTGGTCGTGAACGACGAGCCCGAGGTCACGGAGTTCTCGGTCACGTCGTCGATCATGACCTGGCCCGCGCCGCCCGAGACCTCGACCTTCACGGCGACACCCTCCGGCACGGTGAGCAGGAACGACCCGAGGCCGGCCTCGAGGTTGATCACGGACGTGCCCGTCGGCTCGCCGAGGTGCACGTCGACCGACCGGGTCCCCGCGACGACCTGCAGGTCCTTGACGCGCGCCGCCGAGAGGTCACCGGCGACCGTGTCGGTCTGCACGTCCAGGACGAACGACCACTCCGCGTCGGCGGCCACCTTGACGGTCGACGTCTCGCCCGAGAGCGTCGCGACGGCGGGGCTGCCCTCGGCCGCCTGCGCCGCGGCGTCCGCGCCCGTGGCGGCGAGCGCCAGGAGCTGGTCCGCCGGGGCGTCGGCGCTCAGCTGGACCTGACCGACCGAGCCCTCGATGCGCAGGGTCGCGGAGGCGGCGTCACCGCGCGCGAGGGACGCGCTCGTCCCGGCGTTCGCGTCGTCGGCCTTGTCGTCGTCGGAGCCACCGCCGAGGACGGCGTAGGCACCGATGCCCACGACGATCGCGATGGCGAGACCGACGACCCAGCCGACGACCTTGCCGCGCCCGGCGGGCGCGGCCGGCGTGGCCGAGGACGTGACGACCGAGTCGAAGGACGGGGACGTGGGAGGGGTGTCGACGGCGGTCGCGGCGTCGCGACGGCCACCGGCCGCGGCGCGCGGCGGGGGGAGCTCAGCGGACATGCGCAGGACGCTAACCGCGCGCGTGTCGCGCACGCGAGGGATCCGGACGAATCGCCCGACGACTGAAACGTTTTGGAGCCGCCCGTCCGGGTCGCCCCTCCCCCGGCCGGGCGATGCCCGCCACCAGCGCGGACGACCACACGGCGACAGACGCACGCAGGGCCCGGGAGCCGAAGCTCCCGGGCCCTGCGTGACGTGATCAGCCCCGAGGGGCAGGGATCACTTGATGATCTTCGTGACGCGGCCCGAGCCGACGGTGCGGCCACCCTCGCGGATGGCGAAGCCGAGGCCCTCCTCCATCGCGATGGGCTGGATCAGCGTGACCGAGATCTCGGTGTTGTCGCCGGGCATGACCATCTCGGTGCCCTCGGGCAGCGTGATGACGCCGGTGACGTCCGTCGTGCGGAAGTAGAACTGCGGGCGGTAGTTCCCGTAGAACGGGTTGTGACGGCCACCCTCGTCCTTCGCCAGGATGTAGACCTGGCCCTCGAACTCGGTGTGCGGCGTGATCGAACCCGGCTTCACGACGACCTGGCCACGCTCGACCTCCTCGCGCTTCGTGCCGCGCAGGAGCAGACCGACGTTCTCGCCGGCCTCGGCGTAGTCGAGGAGCTTGCGGAACATCTCGACACCGGTGACGGTGGTCTTGATCGCCTTCTCCTTGATGCCGACGATCTCCACCTCCTCGTTCACCTTGAGCTGACCGCGCTCGACACGACCGGTGACGACCGTGCCACGGCCGGTGATCGTGAAGACGTCCTCGATCGGCATGAGGAACGGCTTGTCGATGTCACGCACCGGGTCCGGCACGTTCTCGTCGACGGCGTCCAGCAGGTCCTCGACCGACTTGACCCACTCCGGGTCGCCCTCGAGCGCCTTGAGGCCCGAGACGCGGACGACCGGGACGTCGTCGCCCGGGAAGCCCTGCGAGGAGAGGAGCTCGCGCACCTCGACCTCGACGAGCTCGAGGATCTCCTCGTCGTCGACCATGTCCGACTTGTTCAGCGCGACCAGCAGGTAGGGAACGCCGACCTGACGGGCGAGCAGGACGTGCTCACGCGTCTGGGCCATCGGGCCGTCGGTGGCCGCGACCACGAGGATGGCGCCGTCCATCTGCGCCGCGCCCGTGATCATGTTCTTGATGTAGTCGGCGTGACCCGGAGCGTCGACGTGCGCGTAGTGACGCTTCTCCGTCTGGTACTCGACGTGCGCGATGTTGATGGTGATACCGCGCTGCTTCTCCTCCGGCGCCTTGTCGATCTCGTCGAACGGCGTGAAGGGGTTCAGGTCGGGGTACTTGTCGTGCAGCACCTTCGAGATCGCGGCGGTCAGCGTCGTCTTGCCGTGGTCGACGTGACCGATGGTCCCGATGTTGACGTGCGGCTTCGTCCGCTCGAACTTCGCCTTGCCCACTAGGTGTCCTCCTCAGGACTTGGTAGAGACTGCCCGGCTGCTGGTTCCGGAAGGTACCGGCAGGACGTGCGGTCCCACGGGTCGGTTTGTGTGATGGAACTACAGGTTTCGACCTGTGGGACTTACTCGCCCCGGGTCTTCTTGATGATCTCTTCGGCCACGTTACGAGGAACCTCGGCGTAGCTGTCGAACTGCATCGAGTACACCGCACGACCCTGGGTCTTCGACCGCAGGTCACCGACGTACCCGAACATCTCGGAGAGCGGCACCTGGGCGCGGATCACCTTCACGCCCGTCGCGTCCTCCATGGACTGGATCATGCCGCGGCGCGAGTTCAGGTCGCCGATGACATCACCCATGTAGTCCTCGGGGGTGCGGACCTCGACGGCCATGACCGGCTCGAGAAGAACCGGGTCGGCCTTGCGGACCGCCTCCTTGAGGGCCATCGAGCCGGCGATCTTGAACGCCATCTCCGAGGAGTCGACGTCGTGCGCCGCACCGTCGATGAGCGTCGCCTTGATGCCCACCAGCGGGTAGCCCGCGAGCACGCCGAGCTGCATCGCGCTCTGGATACCGGCGTCGACCGACGGGATGTACTCGCGCGGGACGCGACCACCGGTGACCGCGTTCTCGAACTGGTACAGCTCGCCCTCGTCGGACTCGAGCGGCTCGAAGGTGATCTGGACCTTCGCGTACTGCCCGGAGCCACCGGTCTGCTTCTTGTGCGTGTAGTCGAACTTCTCCACCGTGCGGCGGATCGTCTCGCGGTACGCGACCTGCGGCTTGCCGACGTTCGCCTCGACCTTGAACTCGCGACGCATGCGGTCGACGAGGATGTCGAGGTGGAGCTCGCCCATGCCGCCGATGACGGTCTGGCCGGTCTCCTCGTCGAGCTTGACCCGGAACGTCGGGTCCTCCTCGGCGAGCTTCTGGATCGCGACGGAGAGCTTCTCCTGGTCGCCCTTGGTCTTCGGCTCGATCGCGACGTCGATGACGGGCTCGGGGAACGTCATCGACTCGAGCACGACGGGCGCGCTCGGGTCGGTGAGCGTGTCACCGGTCGTGACGTCCTTGAGGCCGATGAAGGCGTAGATGTGGCCCGCCTGGGCCTCGCCGACCGGGTTCTCCTTGTTGGAGTGCATCTGGAAGAGCTTCCCGATGCGCTCCTTCTTGCCCTTGGTCGCGTTGAGGACCTGGGCGCCCTGCTCGACCTTGCCCGAGTACACCCGGACGTAGGTGAGCTTGCCGAAGAACGGGTGCGCGGCGACCTTGAACGCGAGGGCCGCGAACGGCTCCGTCGCGTCCGGGTGACGCTCGACGACGACCTCGGGGTCCTTGACGTCGTGCCCCTCGACCGCGGGGACGTCCAGCGGCGTCGGCAGGTAGTCGATCACGGCGTCGAGCATGGGCTGCACGCCCTTGTTCTTGAACGCCGAGCCGCACAGCACCGGGTACGCCTCGGAGGCGACCGTCAGCTTGCGGATGCCGCCCTTGATCTCCTCGACCGTCAGCTCCTCGCCGCCGAGGTACTTCTCGAGCAGCGACTCGTCGGTCTCGGCGACGGCCTCGATGAGCTCGGCGCGGTACTGCTCCGCCTTCTCGACGAGGTCGGCCGGGATCTCCTCGATCTCGTACTTCTCGCCGAGCGCGGTCTCACCGCGCCAGACGAGCGCACGCTGCTCGACGAGGTCCACGACGCCGATGAAGTCGCTCTCGGCACCGATCGGCAGCTGGAGGACCAGCGGCTTGGCCTTGAGGCGGTCGACGATGGTCTTCACGGTGAAGTAGAAGTCCGCGCCCAGCTTGTCCATCTTGTTGACGAAGCAGATGCGGGGGACGTCGTACTTGTCCGCCTGGCGCCACACGGTCTCCGACTGGGGCTCGACGCCCTCCTTGCCGTCGAACACGGCGACGGCGCCGTCGAGGACGCGCAGCGAGCGCTCGACCTCGACGGTGAAGTCCACGTGACCGGGCGTGTCGATGATGTTGATCTGGTTGTTCTTCCAGTAGCAGGTCGTCGCGGCGGACGTGATCGTGATGCCGCGCTCCTGCTCCTGCTCCATCCAGTCCATCGTCGACGCACCGTCGTGCGTCTCACCGATCTTGTAGTTGACCCCGGTGTAGAACAGGATCCGCTCGGTGGTCGTCGTCTTGCCGGCATCGATGTGCGCCATGATGCCGATGTTGCGGACCTTCGTGAGGTCCGTCAGCACGTCAAGTGCCACGTTGGTCTGCCCCTTGTCGGTTGGCTCGGTGGGGTGCGGCCGGCTCGCGCGTGGGCGTGCCGGCCGCACCGGCTGGAATCACCAGCGGTAGTGCGCGAAGGCCCGGTTGGACTCGGCCATCTTGTGCATGTCCTCGCGACGCTTCACAGCGGCACCCAGGCCGTTGGAGGCGTCGAGGATCTCGTTCATCAGACGCTCGGTCATCGTCTTCTCACGACGAGCGCGCGAGTAGTCGGTCAGCCAGCGCAGCGCGAGCGTGGTCGCACGCACGGGACGGACCTCGACCGGCACCTGGTAGGTGGCACCACCGACGCGGCGCGACTTGACCTCGAGCGACGGGCGCACGTTGTCGAGCGCACGCTTGAGCACGACGACCGGGTCCGACTGGGTCTTCTCGCGGACGCCCTCGAGCGCGCCGTAGACGATGGACTCGGCGACGGTCTTCTTGCCGTCGAGGAGGATCTTGTTGATCAGCTGCGTGACGACCGGCGAGCCGTAGACGGGGTCGACGATCAGCGGCCGCTTCGGGGCGGGACCCTTACGAGGCATCGGTTCAGCCCTTCTTCGCGCCGTAGCGGCTGCGCGCCTGCTTGCGGTTCTTCACGCCCTGCGTGTCGAGCGCGCCGCGCACGATCTTGTAGCGGACACCGGGGAGGTCCTTCACACGACCACCGCGGACGAGCACGATCGAGTGCTCCTGGAGGTTGTGGCCCACGCCGGGGATGTACGCCGTGACCTCGACGCCCGAGGACAGGCGCACACGGGCGACCTTCCGCAGGGCGGAGTTCGGCTTCTTGGGGGTCGTGGTGTACACGCGCGTGCACACACCGCGACGCTGGGGGCTGCCCTTGAGGGCAGGCGTCTTCGACTTGTTCGTCTTCGCCTGCCGGCCCTTGCGGACCAGCTGCTGGATCGTAGGCACTACGTCTCCGTCTGGTAGATGAGCTCTGGTCGACCGGACCCCGTCACCCAGGACGGCCGGCAAGTGCGCGAGTCGCCGCCCGTCGCGCGGCTATCGCCTGGTCTTTCCTCCCGCACCGACCCCCGCGCTCGGGCGTGTCGCCCCGGTCCTTCGCGGCGCCGGAGCCCAGCAGGAGCTGGACGGCGGGTGCCGCGCGAGTGGCGGGGGATCGCTTGCCGCACTCGTCGTGACGCCCGTCCGGCGAACCGGACATCGTCCGTGCGAGTGCACGCGCGAGGGCCCGACGGCGCGGGCACGGTGTCCAACGTTACCTGGCCGCCCACACACCGTCAAAGGACGACGGTGTGACGCTGCCCCGACGCTACGCGCGGTCGCGCGCGCTCACGACCGGAACGCGACCCGCTCGGGCCACCGCCCCGACGTCCGCCGCACGCGCAACGCCTTGACCAGCACCCACTGCGCCGACAGCGGCCGCTCGGGTGAGCCCTGGACGCACCACGCGTCGAGGTCCGCCACCGGGACGACGAGCACGCCCTCGCCCAGCTCCGGCGTCGCGCCGAACGCGTACCGCACCTCGTCGGGCGACTCGTCGACCTTCCGCCCGTACGCCACACCACCCACCGCACACCTCCTCGTCGTCGCCCGCCGCCCCGGCCAGGAACGCCCGAGGGGGCCCACCGGAGTGCGGTGGACCCCCTCGGGTCGGGTCAGGAGACCGACGTCAGCGCAGGTCGCCGAAGTCGATGTCCTCGAGCGGGATCGCCTCGCCCGAGCCGAAGCCCAGGGCGGGGAAGTCGATCTCGTCGTAGCCGAACGTCGGGTACAGCTCGGCCTTCGCCTCCTCCGTCGGCTCCACGGCGATGTCGCGGTAACGCGGCAGGCCGGTGCCGGCGGGGATGAGCTTGCCGAGGATGACGTTCTCCTTGAGGCCGAGCAGCGGGTCGGAACGACCCGACATCGCCGCCTCGGTGAGCACGCGGGTGGTCTCCTGGAAGGAGGCCGCCGACAGCCACGAGTCCGTCGCGAGCGACGCCTTCGTGATGCCCATGAGCTCCGGACGACCCGAGGCCGGCTGACCGCCCTCGGCGACCGCCCGACGGTTCGCGTCCTCGAACTTCCCGCGCTCGGCGAGCTCGCCGGGCAGCAGGTCGGTCGAGCCGGAGTCGAGCACCGTCACGCGACGCAGCATCTGCCGCACGATGACCTCGATGTGCTTGTCGTGGATGTCCACGCCCTGCGAGCGGTAGACCTCCTGCACCTCGTCCACCAGGTGCTCCTGCGTCTTGCGCGGGCCGAGGATGCGCAGGACCTTCTTCGGGTCCACGGCACCCTGCACCAGCTGCGTGCCGACCGCGACGTGGTCGCCGTCGTTCACGAGCAGACGCGAGCGCTTGGTGATCGGGTACGCGATCTCCTCCGAGCCGTCGTCCGGCGTCAGGACGATGCGCCGCGAACGGTCACCCTCCTCGATCGCCACCCGGCCCGAGAACTCCGCGATCGGCGCCTCACCCTTGGGGGTACGGGCCTCGAAGAGCTCCTGGACACGCGGCAGACCCTGCGTGATGTCCTCCGCGGAGGCGACACCACCGGTGTGGAAGGTACGCATCGTCAGCTGCGTGCCGGGCTCACCGATCGACTGCGCCGCGATGATGCCGACGGCCTCACCGATGTCGACGAGCTTGCCGGTGGCCAGCGAACGGCCGTAGCACTTCGCGCACGTGCCGACGCGCGACTCGCAGGTGAGCACCGAGCGCACCTTGAGCGTGTCGACGCCCGACTCGAGCAGACGGTCCAGCAGGACGTCGCCGACGTCGTCACCGGCGTGACCGATGACCTCGCCGTCGACCTCGATGTCCGTCGCCAGCGTGCGCGAGTAGACGCTCGTCTCGACCTTGTCGTGACGACGCAGCGCACCGTCCGCGCCCGGGACGCCGATCGGCATCGTCAGGCCGCGCTCCGTGCCGCAGTCCTCCTCGCGGACGATGACGTCCTGCGAGACGTCCACCAGACGACGCGTGAGGTAACCCGAGTCGGCGGTCCGCAGAGCGGTGTCCGCCAGACCCTTGCGGGCACCGTGCGTCGCGATGAAGTACTCGAGGACGGACAGGCCCTCGCGGTAGTTGGACTTGATCGGGCGAGGGATGATCTCGCCCTTCGGGTTCGCCACGAGACCGCGCATACCGGCGATCTGACGGACCTGCATCCAGTTACCACGCGCACCCGAGCCGACCATCCGGAACACCGTGTTGCGCGCAGGGAAGTTCTCCTGCATCGACTTGGCGACCTTGTCGGTGGCCTGCGTCCAGATCTCGATGAGCTCCTGACGACGCTCGTCGTCGGTGATGAGGCCCTTCTCGTACTGGCCCTGCACCTTCGCCGCGCGCGCCTCGTGCTCCTCGAGGATCCCGGCCTTCGCCGCCGGCGTGGCGACGTCGGAGATCGCGATGGTCACGCCGGACCGCGTGGCCCAGCGGAAGCCGGCCTCCTTGAGCGCGTCGAGGGACGCCGCGACGGCGACCTTCGGGTAGCGCTCGGCGAGGTCGTTGACGATGACCGACAGGCGCTTCTTGTCGACGACGCCGTTCTCGTACGGGTAGTCGACGGGCAGCAGCTCGTTGAACAGCGCACGGCCCAGCGTCGTCTCGAACAGCAGCGTCTGGCCGTACTCGTAGCCCTCGGGCGCGTCGTCCTCGGACAGCACCAGGTCGTCGAACCGGATCTTGACGACCGCGTTGAGGTCGAGCGTGCCCTGGTCGAACGCCATGACGGCCTCGGCGACCGAGCTGAACGCCCGGCCCTCGCCCTCGGCACCGGCCTTGTCGGACGTCAGGTGGTACAGACCGATGATCATGTCCTGCGAGGGCATGGTCACCGGACGACCGTCCGACGGCTTGAGGATGTTGTTGCTCGAGAGCATGAGGATGCGGGCCTCGGCCTGCGCCTCCGCGCTCAGGGGCAGGTGGACGGCCATCTGGTCACCGTCGAAGTCCGCGTTGAACGCGGCGCAGACGAGCGGGTGCAGGTGGATCGCCTTGCCCTCGACGAGCTGCGGCTCGAACGCCTGGATGCCGAGACGGTGCAGCGTGGGCGCACGGTTCAGCAGCACCGGGTGCTCGGTGATGACCTCCTCGAGCACGTCCCACACGACCGGGCGCGCGCGCTCGACCATGCGCTTGGCCGACTTGATGTTCTGCGCGTGGTTGAGGTCCACGAGGCGCTTCATCACGAACGGCTTGAACAGCTCGAGCGCCATCTGCTTGGGCAGACCGCACTGGTGCAGCTTGAGCTGCGGGCCGACGACGATGACCGAACGGCCCGAGTAGTCGACGCGCTTGCCGAGCAGGTTCTGACGGAACCGGCCCTGCTTGCCCTTGAGCATGTCGGAGATCGACTTGAGCGGGCGGTTGCCGGGGCCCGTGACCGGGCGGCCGCGGCGGCCGTTGTCGAACAGCGAGTCCACGGCCTCCTGGAGCATCCGCTTCTCGTTGTTGACGATGATCTCCGGAGCGCCCAGGTCCAGGAGCCGCTTGAGGCGGTTGTTCCGGTTGATGACGCGGCGGTACAGGTCGTTCAGGTCCGACGTGGCGAAGCGGCCACCGTCGAGCTGGACCATCGGGCGCAGGTCCGGCGGGATGACCGGCACCGCGTCGAGGACCATGCCCGTCGGCGAGTTGTTCGTCGTGAGGAACGCGTTGACGACCTTCAGGCGCTTGAGCGCGCGCGTCTTGCGCTGGCCCTTGCCCGTCCGGATGATCTCGCGCAGGTTCTCCGACTCCGCCTCCAGGTCGAACGCCTCGAGACGCTTCTGGATCGCCGCGGCGCCCATCGAGCCCTCGAAGTAGTTGCCGTAGCGGTCCTGGAGCTGGCGGTAGAGCATCTCGTCGCCCTCGAGGTCCGCGACCTTGAGGTTCTTGAACCGGTCCCAGACCTGCTCGAGACGCTCGATCTCCGCGTCCGCACGCTTGCGGATCTGCGCCATCTCGCGCTCCGCCGAGTCACGCACCTTGCGGCGCGCGTCGGCCTTGGCGCCCTCCGCCTCGAGCTCGGCCAGGTCGGCCTCGAGCTTCGCGGCGCGGTTGTTGATGTCGTTGTCGCGGCGGTCCGCGATCTCCTTGCGCTCCAGGTCGATCTCGTTCTGGAGGTTCGGGAGGTCCTCGTGACGGCCCTCCTCGTCGACCCACGTGATCATGTAGGCCGCGAAGTAGATGACCTTCTCGAGGTCCTTGGGCGCCAGGTCGAGCAGGTAGCCCAGACGCGACGGCACACCCTTGAAGAACCAGATGTGCGTGACGGGGGCGGCCAGCTCGATGTGGCCCATGCGCTCACGGCGCACCTTGGAACGCGTCACCTCGACGCCGCAGCGCTCGCAGATGATGCCCTTGAAGCGCACGCGCTTGTACTTGCCGCAGTTGCACTCCCAGTCCCGGGTGGGACCGAAGATCTTCTCGCAGAAGAGACCGTCCTTCTCCGGCTTCAGGGTCCGGTAGTTGATGGTCTCGGGCTTCTTGACCTCGCCGTGCGACCAGGCACGGATGTCGTCGGCCGTGGCCAGGCCGATACGCAGCTCGTCGAAGACGTTGACGTCGAGCAAGGGGGTCCTACTTCCTTCGCTAGCCGGGCCCGGGACGGGCCTGCGGCGGACGGAATGGTGCAAGGGGTGGTGCGGGCGGCTCGTCGTGCGCTCTCACCCGCAGGTGGGCGGCACGACGAGCCGCTCGACGTCAGATCTCCTCGACGCTGCTCGCGTTGGGGCGACGCGACAGGTCGATGCCGAGCTCCTCCGCAGCGCGGTAGACCTCGTCGTCGTTCTCCTTCATGTCGATCGAGACGCCGTCGGACGACAGCACCTCGACGTTCAGGCAGAGCGACTGCATCTCCTTGAGCAGAACCTTGAACGACTCCGGGATGCCCGAGTCGGGGATGTTCTCGCCCTTGACGATCGCCTCGTACACCTTGACGCGCCCGGGGACGTCGTCGGACTTGATGGTCAGGAGCTCCTGCAGCGTGTAGGCCGCGCCGTACGCCTCGAGGGCCCACACCTCCATCTCGCCGAAGCGCTGGCCACCGAACTGCGCCTTACCACCCAGCGGCTGCTGCGTGATCATCGAGTACGGACCCGTCGAACGCGCGTGGATCTTGTCGTCGACGAGGTGGTGCAGCTTCAGGATGTACATGTAGCCCGTGGACACCGGCTCCGGGAACGGCTCGCCGGAGCGCCCGTCGAACAGGCGCGCCTTGCCGTCGGGGCCGACCATGCGCTCGCCGTCGCGGTTCGGCAGCGTGCTGGAGAGCAGACCCGCGAGGGCGTCCTCCTGCAGACCGTCGAACACCGGCGTCGCCACCGGGTTGCGGGGCTCGCTGCTCGCGGCGTTCGCGGGGACGTTGTCCTTCCAGGACAGGTCGCCCTCGGCGGCCAGCGAGATGTCCCACCCCTGCGCGGCGATCCACCCGAGGTGGACCTCGAGCACCTGGCCGACGTTCATACGGCCCGGGACACCCATCGGGTTGAGGATGATGTCGACCGGCGTGCCGTCCTCGAGGAACGGCATGTCCTCCTCGGGCAGGATCGTCGAGATGACGCCCTTGTTCCCGTGGCGGCCGGCGAGCTTGTCACCCGCGGTGATCTTGCGGCGCTGGGCGATGTAGACGCGCACGAGCTCGTTGACGCCCGCGGGCAGCTCGTCGCCGTCCTCGCGCGAGAACGTGCGCACCTCGATGACCGTGCCGGACTCGCCGTGCGGGACCTTGAGCGAGGTGTCGCGCACCTCGCGCGCCTTCTCGCCGAAGATCGCGCGCAGCAGGCGCTCCTCGGGGGTCAGCTCGGTCTCACCCTTGGGGGTCACCTTGCCGACGAGGATGTCGCCCGCGCCGACCTCGGCACCGATGCGGATGATGCCGCGCTCGTCGAGGTCCGCGAGGACCTCCTCGGAGACGTTCGGGATGTCCCGCGTGATCTCCTCGGGGCCGAGCTTGGTGTCGCGCGCGTCGACCTCGTGCTCCTCGATGTGGATCGAGGACAGCACGTCGTCCTGCACGAGGCGCTGCGACAGGATGATCGCGTCCTCGTAGTTGTGGCCCTCCCACGACATGAACGCGACGAGCAGGTTGCGGCCGAGCGCGAGCTCGCCCTCGTCCGTCGCCGGGCCGTCCGCGAGCACCGAGCCGACCTCGACGCGCTGGCCGCTGTCGACGAGCACGCGCTGGTTGTAGGACGTGCCCTGGTTCGAGCGGCGGAACTTCGCGACGCGGTACGTCGACGTCGTCGCGTCGTCGTTCGCCACCGTGATGAGGTCCGCGGAGACCTCCGTGACCACACCCGGCTTCGTCGCGACGATCACGTCACCCGCGTCGACCGCCGCACGACGCTCCATGCCGGTGCCGACGAGCGGCGCCTCGGAGCGGACCAGCGGCACGGCCTGGCGCTGCATGTTGGCGCCCATGAGCGCGCGGTTCGCGTCGTCGTGCTCGAGGAACGGGATCAGGGCCGTCGCGACCGACACCATCTGGCGCGGCGAGACGTCCATGTAGTCGATCTGCTCGCCGGGGATGTAGTCGATCTCGCCGCCCTTGGTGCGGACGAGGACGCGGTCCTCCTCGAACTCGCCGTTCTCCTTGAGCGGCGCGTTCGCCTGCGCGATGACGTGGCGGTCCTCGTCGTCGGCCGTGAGGTAGTGCACCTCGTCCGTGACCTTGCCGTCGACGACCTTGCGGTACGGGGTCTCGACGAAGCCGAACGGGTTGATACGACCGAACGACGCGAGCGAGCCGATCAGACCGATGTTCGGGCCCTCAGGGGTCTCGATCGGGCACATGCGGCCGTAGTGCGACGGGTGGACGTCACGGACCTCCATGCCGGCGCGGTCACGGGACAGACCACCCGGGCCGAGGGCCGACAGACGCCGCTTGTGCGTCAGGCCCGCGAGCGGGTTGTTCTGGTCCATGAACTGCGAGAGCTGCGACGTGCCGAAGAACTCCTTGATCGACGCCACGACCGGGCGGATGTTGATCAGGGTCTGCGGCGTGATGGCCTCGACGTCCTGCGTCGTCATGCGCTCGCGCACGACGCGCTCCATCCGGGACAGGCCCGTGCGGACCTGGTTCTGGATGAGCTCGCCGACCGCGCGGATGCGGCGGTTGCCGAAGTGGTCGATGTCGTCCGTCTCGACGCGGACCTCGATCGCCTCGCCGTTGCGCGTGCCGGGCAGCGTCGTGGCGTCGATGTGCAGCGCCGCGAGGTACTTGATCGTCGCGACGACGTCCTCGAGCGAGAGCACCGAGTCGGTGAGCGCGGCGTCCCGGCCGAGCTTCTTGTTGACCTTGTAGCGGCCGACCTTCGCGAGGTCGTAGCGCTTGGAGTTGAAGTAGAAGTTCTCCAGCAGGGCGCGGCCGGCCTCGACCGTCGGCGGCTCGCCCGGGCGGATCTTGCGGTAGAGGTCGAGCAGCGCCTCGTCCTGCGTCTGGACGTGGTCCTTCTCGAGCGTCTCGATGACGGCCGGGTACGCGGCGAACTCCTCGCGGATCTCGCCCTCGGTCATGCCGAGCGCCTTGAGCAGGACGGTCGCGTTCTGCTTGCGCTTGCGGTCGACGCGCACGCCGACGTTGTCGCGCTTGTCGATCTCGAACTCGAGCCACGCGCCACGGCTCGGGATGACCTTGGCCGTGAGGATGTCCTTGTCGGACGTCTTGTCCGCCGTGCGCTCGAAGTAGACGCCCGGGGAACGCACGAGCTGCGAGACGACGACGCGCTCGGTGCCGTTGATGATGAACGTGCCGCGCTCGGTCATGAGGGGGAAGTCACCCATGAAGACCGTCTGCGACTTGATCTCACCGGTCGTGTAGTTGACGAACTCGGCGGTGACGAACAGCGGCGCGGCGAAGGTGAAGTCCTTCTCCTTGCACTCCTCCGCCGTGTACTTCGGCGGCTCGAAGCGGTGCTCGCGGAAGGAGAGCGACATGGTGCCGCCGAAGTCCTCGATCGGGGAGATCTCCTCGAAGATCTCCTCGAGGCCGGCGGTCTGCGGGACGTCGTTGCGACCCGCCTCGACCGCTGCCGCCACGCGCGCCTGCCAGCGCTCGTTGCCCAGGAGCCAGTCCATGCTCTCGGTCTGCAGACCGAGCAGGTCGGGGACCTCGAGGGGCTCGTGGATCTTGGCGAAGGAGATGCGGCGAGAGGCGGTGCGGTTCGCGATGGCGTCGGCGGTCGGTGCAGAAGGGGTGCGCGAGGCAGCCAAGAGGGGTCCTTCCCTGCGGTCGAGAGCACGCTGCGCTGCCTGGCAAGGCGCGATCCCCGGCCGCGACGACGGTGTTCGACGCGCACGTACGTCGAGCTCCGAGTCGGGATATCTGAGATCGCGGGCACAGGCCAGCGCAAAGCGCTAGCATACTCGGCCCTGGCGCGAAAGTCCACCGGCTTCCGGCGCGCTCTCGTCGCACCCGCTCCAGCCGGACCCTGCGGTCCGCGGCCGCGCCCGGCCCTCCGGCCGGACGGGCGACCTCGTCGTCGCCGCGGCCATGGTGGCACACGAGCCGCGCCCGGGGGAAGCCGGAGGCCACGACGCTCTCCCGGCTGCCGTCCGTGGGGACGACGAAGGCCCGCCGCCCCACGCGGGGGTGACGGGCCTTCGTGCGTGAGCACCTCCGCTCCGGGGCGAGGCCCCGGGCGGAGTCAGGTCACTTGAGCTCGACGCTCGCGCCGGCGCCCTCGAGCTGCGCCTTCGCCTTCTCGGCCGTCTCCTTGTTGACGCCCTCGAGAACCGGCTTCGGCGCCTCGTCGACGAGGTCCTTGGCCTCCTTGAGGCCGAGCGACGTGAGCGCGCGCACCTCCTTGATGACCTGGATCTTCTTGTCACCGGCGGCGAGCAGGACGACGTCGAACGAGTCCTTCTCCTCCTCGGCGGGGGCGTCCGCGCCCGCACCACCGGCGGCCGGCGCGGCGGCGACGGCGACGGGGGCAGCGGCGGTGACCTCGAAGACCTCCTCGAAGGCCTTCACGAACTCGGACAGCTCGATCAGGGTCAGGCCCTTGAACTGCTCGATGAGCTCCTCGGTGCTGAGCTTCGCCATGAGAGGCGTTCCTTTCTTCGGTGCTCCGCGACGCGTCGTGCGTCGGAAGCGGGATGTGGGGTGATGCGCGGAGCGCTGACCAGGCCGGGGCCCGGGTCAGGCAGCCGCACCTTCCGACTCCTGCTTCTGACGCAGGGCATCGATGACACGAGCGGCCTGGGCGGTGTTCGCGGTGAAGACGTAGGCAGCCTGGTAGAGCTTGGCCTTCATCGCGCCGGCCGCCTTGGCCAGCAGGACCTCACGGGACTCGAGGTCCGCGAGCTTGGTGACCTCCGCGGCGGTCAGGGCGCGTCCGTCGAGGACACCACCCTTGATGACCAGCGCGGGGTTCGCCTTGGCGAAGTCACGCAGACCCTTGGCGGCCTCGACCGGGTCGCCGGTGACGAAGGCGATCGCCGACGGGCCCGCGAGCGCGTCGTCGAGGCCCGTCAGGCCGGCTTCCTTGGCCGCGATCGCGGTCAGCGTGTTCTTCACCACGGCGTAGGTTGCGTTGCCGCCGAGCGCGCGACGCAGCGTCTTGAGCTGCGCCACGGAGAGCCCGCGGTACTCGGTCAGCACGGCCGCGTTGGACGCACGGAACTTGTCCGCGATCTCCGCGACGGCGGCTGCCTTGTCCGGCCTCGCCATGGCAATCCTTCCGATGGTGGTGCCGGTCGGTCCCCAGAACGACGAAGAGCCCCGCGCAGGCGCGGGGCTCGACAGGGCGGGGCGGACGAACCGCACCATCATGTGGAACTCTCACCTGCGCTGGCCTCCGCGAGCTGCGGGACTTCGGTCGCTCCGACGAACGGAGACGACGACCGGCGGTCTTGGGCCCCACGAGACTACGGCAGCGACGGCCGACGACCAAATCGCCGCCGGACCCCGCGCACGAGGGCTCGGTCACACGGGCGCGCCCAGGCACACGAGAGGCACCAGCCCACCGCCACCGCGCTCGTGCTCCGCGCACGCCTGCGCGACCGCCGCAGCCACCGGCACGCCTGCGCGCATGCGCTCGTGCACGCCCGACATCACGTGCATCGCGGTCTCGTCGGGCAGCGGCGCGATCGCCGCCACCACGCACGGCACGCCCGTGCGCAGCAGCACGCTCGCCAGGCCCAGCGCCTCTCCCCCGGCCCGGATCGTCGCACGGCCGACCTCGCACGACGACAGCAGGACGAGGTCGGGCACCCGGCCGCCCGCGTCCAGCTCGTGCGCGAACAACGGGCCGTCGGCCAGCCGCAGCGACGAGAACAACGGGTTGTCCGGCTCGTGCCGCCCGTGCGCCGCGAGGTGCACCACACCCGGAGACGCGAGCGCCTCGGCGACGTTCGCGACGCTCGCCTCGTCCTCGACCAGCACACGCGCACCCGGCCACAGCTTGGCGACGTGCCGCGCCTCGTCGGCCGCGTGCACCAGGCCCGGGCCCGCGGCCGCCGTCAGCGGGGCGTCCGGCAGGCCCGCGCCCGCGTACCGCATCCAGTGGTGCACCGAAGGTGCGACGACCGTGGGCGCGCCCCGCCGGGAGGGCAGCATCGACCACGGCAGCACGCCCAGCCACCCGCCCGCGACGACGACGAGCTCGTCCGCGCCGTCGAGCACCGGCCGCACCACCGCGTCGAGCCGCTCGAGCGCACCCCGCAGCGACCGTTCCGCGACCGCACGCAGCTCCGCGGGCACCAGCGGGTTCGCGACGACCTCGAGGTCCGCGTGCACGCGCCGCACGAGCTCCGCGGCCGGCGCGGCCTCCCCCAGGTCGGCCAGCTCGGACCCCGCCACGCCCATGCTCACCGCGAGCAGGCGCCCCTCGTGGTCGATCACGTCGAGCAGCAGGGTCTGCGGACGTCGCGCGAGCAGCGCGCGCACCTCGTGCGCCCGACCCTCGCGCTCGTCGCGCGCGCTGCGCCCCGGCTCGTGCCACGACCGCGCGAGGATCTCCAGCTTGAGGCGCTGCGCGTCCGCGATCAGCTTGCGCCGCTCCGGGTCCGCCGCGGGACGGCCCGTGACGGGACGGCTGCCCTCCACGAGCCTGCGCAGCTGCGCGAGCAGCTCGGCCGTGCGGGGGTCGCGGGGCGGGTTGACGCGCGGCGCCCCGCCCATGACCGCACGCACGCGCTCGGCCGACTCGAGCACGCGCTCGGGGTGCCCCGTCGCGAGCGCGAGCCGCATGTCGAGCTCCGCGAGCGCCGTGCCGTGCACCGCGCCCGCCGTGCGCAGGTCGAGCGAGCCGAACCGGCTGCGGTGCAGCGCGAGGTCCCGCTGCCCCGCCCGCACGTGGTGCGCCGCCCGGTCGGGGCGGCCCGCCGCCACCGCCAGCAGCGCCCGGATCCGACGACCGTGCAGGCGCAACGTCAGCGGCTCCTCGGCCTGCACCGTGCCCAGCCCGTCGAGCACCCGCTCGGGGTCCGGCCCCACGCCGCGCGCCAGGTCCGCCTCGATGCGCAGGTAGGACGCCGCCCGCTGCCACGTCGGCCGACCGGTCGTCCGGCACAGCTCCTCGACCTCCGCGGCCCGCCGCGCCACGCCCGCCCAGCCGCTGCGCGACGCGCGGCCCTCGCTCTGGCGTGCCAGCACCCCCGCGTCCGCCTGCAGCTCCAGCAGCGACGAACGCACCACCCACGCCTCGTCGCCGCGCCGCGCGAATCGGCGCCGCGCGCTCGACGCCCAGTGCCGCGCGGCGACCGGGTCGCCGCGCAGCAGCGCGCACTCCGCACGACCCAGCTCGCACTCCGCCACCTCGCGCGGCAGCTTCTCGTCGGCGAACATCTGCGCGGCCTGCGCGAGCGTCGCGTCCGCGACGCCGACCAGGCCCGCCTCCAGCAGCACCTCGCTACGGTCCCGCAGCGCCGTGGGCCGCACCGGCCCGGGCAGGCTGCGGGCCGCCGCCTCCATCGTCGCGAGCGCCTCCGGCAGACGCCCCTCCCGGAAGTGCACGTACCCGAGGTTGTGCTCCGCCTTGAACACCAGCAGGTCGAAACCCGCGTCGCGCGCCCGGCGCGCGCACTCCGAGTAGTCCGCGCGCGCCGCCGCCGTGTCCCGACGCTCGCTGTGCAGCGTGCCGCGGTTGAGCAGCGCGCGGCACCCGTCCACGGGGTCCGCGACGTCGAGCTGCGCGACCGCGGCGTCCAGCGCGACGAGCGCCTCGTCCTGCCGCCCGCCGCGCAGCGCCAGCAGCCCCCGCACCCCCGCCGCCGCGGGGACGATACCCGGCCACGCGTGCGCGGCACCCGCCGCGACGAGCCCGTCGAGCTGCGCGAGTGCCGCCTGCGGACCGCCGCGCGTCTCGAACTCGCACTTCGCGAGCTCCATGAGCGCCCGCGCTCGCACGCGCACGCGCAACGGGTCGGTCAGCTCGTCGTCGCCCGGGAGCCGGTCGAGGCGCCCGAGCGCCGCGACCAGCCGACGACGCGCCTGGTTCGGGTGGCCCTCGGCGTTGTCCGCCTCGGCCAGGGCGACGTCCACCGCCACGCGCTCGAGAGCGGTGCGGTGGTCGCCGCCCGGCAGCGGCCCGGCGGAGGCCGGACCGGAGCGTTCGGCCATGGTGCCCGCTAGAGCTCGATCTGCGGGGTCACGACCGGCATGGTCGGGTCCGACGGGCGGCGCAGCACGAGCCGCGCGGGACCCCGGTGCAGGTCGACGAACGCGAACCGACCGTCCTCGTCCGACGTCGTCGTCGTGACGTGGCCCGACTGGTGCAGCTCGACGGCGAGCTCCCCCGCGGGCGCGGCCCACCCGTCGACGCGTACCAGGTCGTTCTCGTGGTGCACGGAGATCATCACGGTCAGGACGTCCGTGGTGAACGTGATCGTGCCGGCCTCGATGCTCGTCTCGTCGGTCCGTACCGCGAGCGCCGGCTCGCCGACGAGGTGCAGTTCGGCGAGCTCCGCGTGCAGGGCCTCCATCGTCAGGGCCAGGCCGATGCTGTCGACCAGCCCCTCGGGCACGGGGTCCGCAGCGTCCACGAGCGCGGCGAGACGGTCGAGGATCTCGATGTCGAGGTCGTCGACGGCGCCCCCGGCGAGCAGGGCGACGGTGACGTCGTCGGGGGTCATGACATGCTCCAGGAAGGGTCGGAGGCGAGGGCTGCGCGCAGCTTGGCGAGGCAGCGCCCGCGCGTGGGGCCGATGCTGCCCACCGGCATGCCCAGGGACTGGGAGACGACGGCGTAGTCGGGTCGGTCGACCATGGCGACCAGGCCGAGCAGGCGACGGCACCGCTCCGGCAGGGTGCGCACGTTGTCCCACAGGACACGGTCCCGCTCGTCGCGCACCGCACGGACGTCCGGCAGCTCGTCGGCCGGCGCCGCGAGCCACTCGGTCGCGGCCTCGTCCGAGTCCGTGCGGGCGGCCTCCTCGCGCGAGCGGCGCACCGCACGCCAGGCCGCGCGCTTCGCGGTGACGAGCGTCCACTGCAACGTCGCCCGGGGGTCGCGGATCGTGTCGATCTCACGCACCAGCGCGAGCCACACGTTCTGCACGATGTCCTGGGCCTGCTCCGTGCCGGCGCCCTGCGCCCGCACGGTGTGCCACAGCAGCGGCGTCATCACCTGCACGAGAGCCGCGAGCGGCGCAGGATCGCCGTCGCGGTACGCCAGCACAGCCCGGGCCGCCTGGTCGGCGAGCCCCTCCCCCTGGCCGCGGAGCGCGGTGTCCACCGGCTCCACCAGGTCGTCACTCATCATTGGCCCCTCACTCGACCGGTCCCGTCGGGCGGCCGTCCCATGACACTAGGACGGCCTGGACAAACCCGACAAGCACGTTGGCGCACGCGGAGCCGGGTCGTCGTCGAGGAGCACGCGCGCGGGACCCAGATACGCACCGGACGGACAGCGGGTGAAGTTCACCCGAGCGGGTGACGGGCGCACTAGCGTTCAGCCAGGGGGCGCCCGCGCCGGCCCGCACCGGCGCGCACGACGACGAGGTCCGCGCAGGTCAGGCGCAAGTCAGGCGGGCGCAGATGTATCAGGCCCGCCCCCCGACGCTCCTGACCGGCGGCCCTCGCAGCCCCTGGCCACCGTCACCCGTCTTGAGGAGTGTCGTCCCGATGACCGAGCAGGACCCCCGCACCGACCCGACGCCCGAGCCCGACGAGGCGCAGCCCACGGCGACCCGACCGCTCGAGGAGCGCGCCCGGATCCGCCCCACCAAGCGTGGCGTCGAGGACGTCCTGCTCTCCCGCTCCGGCGTCGTCGGCGTCGACATCGCCGAGAAGTGGTCCCAGGGCCGCCCCACCGGGCAGCAGGCCATCGTCGTGCACGTCGAGCGCAAGCGCCCCCTCGACGAGCTGTCCGACGACGAGCGCATCCCCGCCGAGTACGACGGCGTGCCCACCGACGTCGTCAGCGGCCGCGTCTCGCCGCTGGCCGCCACCGGCGGCACCGGTGCCGCGGGCCACGCCGCGCGCGTGCGTCCCCTCGCCGGAGGGCTGAGCATCGGCCCGTCCGACGCCGTGACCATCCCCGTCGAGGGCCGCGCGCAGCTGCGCAGCGTCAACGGCACCCTCGGGGTCGTCGTGCGCGAGCGCCACACCGGGCGCCCGTTCGCGCTCACCAACTGGCACGTCGCCGCAGGTGACGGGCGCGAGGACGTCGGGTCGTCGTGGCTGCAGCCCGCGATCGCCGACGGCGGACGCGCACGCGCGGACCGGTTCGGCGCGCTCGTGCGCGGCGCCGTCACCGACCGTATGGACGCCGCCGTCGTCGCGCTCGCACCCGGCGCGCCGTGGGTCCCCGGCATCGTCGGGATCGGCGCCGTCACCGGCGCAGGCCCCGCCGTCGTCGGCTCGACCGTCAGCAAGTCCGGACGCACGACCGGCCTGACCGTCGGCACCGTCGTGTCCACCGACTACACGACGGCCGTCGACTTCGGGCCCGGCGTCGGGCTGCGCACGCTGCGCGACCAGATCCGCGTCGAGCCCGCCGACGGCGCCGAGCGGTTCTCCGCCGGCGGGGACTCCGGCTCCGTGATCGTCGACGAGGACGGGGTCGTCGTCGGGCTGCTGTGGGCCGGCGAGGACGACGGGAGCTTCTCCGTCGCGAGCCCCATCGACGTCGTGCTCGACACGCTGGGGGTGTCCGTGGCCGCCGCGCCCCGCACGTGGCGCGACCGGCTGCGGGCCACGTCAGGGCGCCGGGCGTCGGGGGGCGCCCGCACCGACGGCGCGGACGGCGCCGCGGCCGACGCCTCCGGCGACCGGGACGCGCAGGGGGCGTCCCGGCTCGCCGGGGCGTCGACCCAGCCGTTCACCGAGCCGTTCACCGAACCGTTCACCGAGGCGCTCGGAGCGAACCCGTTCACGGAGCCGTTCACCGAGCCCTTCACGGAGCCCTTCACCGAGCCCTTCACGGAGCCCTTCACGGAGCCGTTCACCGAGGCGCTCGGTACGAACCCGTTCACGGAGCCCTTCACGGAGCCGTTCACGGAGCCCTTCACCGAGGCGCTCGGAGCGAACCCGTTCACCGAGCCGTTCACCGAGCCGTTCACCGAGCCGTTCACCGAGCCGTTCACGGAGCCCTTCACGGAGCCGTCTACCGAGGCACTCGGAGCGAACCCGTTCACCGAGCCGTTCACCGAGCCCTTCACGGAGCCGTTCACGGAGCCGTTCACCGAGGCACTGGGAGCGAACCCGTTCACGGAGCCGTTCACGGAGCCGTTCACGGAGCCGTTCACCGAGCCGTTCACGGAGCCGTTCACCGAGGCCGCCGCCGACGCCCGGCGGACGCGCGCGGCGTACGTCGCGGGCCGGCGGATCGGGGTCACGCAGGCACGTGCCGCGTACGCGGCGGGTGTCCGCGCGGGTCGTCGCGCGGGGGCGGCGGCGAGTGGCGCGACGGCGACGCGCGTCGCACGGCAGGCGTACCGCGCGGGCTACGTCGCGGCGTACCGCGCCGCGGTCAAGGCGCTCGCCCTCCGGGCGCAGGCCGCCCGTCGCGGTGCGGCGCGTTCGGCCTACGTCGCGGGCTTCCGCGCCGGCGTGCGGGCTGCGGGGAGCTCGGGGGGAGACTCCCGCAGCTGAGCGGACGCCGGTCCGCGGGTACGACGAAGGGTCCGACCCCCGTGGGGGTCGGACCCTTCGTGCTGGTGGACCGTGCTCGGTCCTCAGACGTGCTGGGGACTCAGTCCTCGTCCTCGGCGGTCAGGTTCCGGGTCTTGTTCTGGTCGAGCAGGATCCCGGGGCCGTTCGTGGTCGAGATGGTCGCCTTGGTGATGTAGCGGCCCTTCGACGCGGCGGGCTTGAGACGCAGGATCTCGTCGAGCGCCGCGGCGTAGTTCTCGACCAGCGCGACGTCGGAGAACGACGTCTTGCCGATGATGAAGTGCAGGTTGGCGTGACGGTCCACGCGGAACTCGATCTTGCCGCCCTTGATGTCCGCGACGGCCTTGGCCACGTCCATCGTCACGGTGCCGGTCTTCGGGTTCGGCATGAGACCACGCGGGCCCAGGACCTTGCCGAGTCGACCGACCTTGCCCATGAGGTCCGGGGTCGCGACCGCGGCGTCGAAGTCGGTCCAGCCGCCGGCGACCTTCTCGATGAGCTCGTCGCCGCCGACCTCGTCCGCACCGGCGGCGCGGGCCTGCTCGGCACGCTCGCCGTTCGCGAACACGATCACGCGCGCGGTCTTGCCGGTGCCGTGGGGCAGGTTGACCGTGCCACGGACCATCTGGTCCGCCTTGCGCGGGTCGACACCGAGTCGGAAGACGACCTCGACGGTCGCGTCGAACTTGGAGACGGAGGTCTCCTGCGCCAGACGGACGGCCGCGAGGGGGCTGTAGACCTTGCCGTCCTCGATCTTCTCGACGGCGGCGCGGTACGCCTTGCTGTGCTTGGGCATCTGCTTCTCCTTGGTGAGCAGTCGTGGTCAGACGGGCCGCACAGGGCCCTGCCACTGGGGGTGGGGACGAGGGGTCAGCCCTCGACCTTGATACCCATCGACCGGGCGGTGCCGGCGATGATCTTCTCGGCCGCGTCGAGGTCGTTCGCGTTGAGGTCCTCGAGCTTGGTGGACGCGATCTCGCGCACCTGCTCGCGGGTCAGCGTCGCGACCTTGACCGTGTGCGGCGTGGGCGAGCCCTTGGCGACGCCCGCGGCCTTCTTGATGAGCTCGGCGGCCGGCGGCGTCTTCGTGATGAACGTGAACGAGCGGTCCTCGTACACGGTGATCTCGACGGGGATGACGTTGCCGCGCTGCGACTCGGTCGCCGCGTTGTACGCCTTGCAGAACTCCATGATGTTCACGCCGTGCTGACCGAGCGCGGGGCCGATCGGCGGGGCGGGCGTGGCCGCACCGGCGTTGATCTGGAGCTTGATGAGGCCGGTGACCTTCTTCTTGGGGGGCATGACGCCACCTCTTCCTTGCTTGTGGGCCGACGCCGTGGGCGATGACCCGGTTGCAGGTCGTGCCCGCGGCGCGGGCACGAGACGCCCCGAGGGGCGCGTCCGGTCAGATCTTGGCGACCTGGCTGAACGACAGCTCGACCGGGGTCTCCCGGCCGAAGATGGAGACGAGCACCTTGAGCTTCTGCGCCTCGGCGTTGATCTCGGAGATCGTCGCGGGCAGCGTGTCGAAGGGGCCGTCGGTGACCGTGACCGACTCGCCGACCGTGAAGTCGACCTGGATCGCGGCGGCGGCCTTCGCCGCGGCGGCCGGGGCCGCCGGGGCCTTCGTCTCGAGCGTGGGCGCGAGCATCGAGAAGACCTCGTCCAGCGTGAGCGGGACGGGCTGGTGCGTGTGCCCGACGAAGCCCGTGACGCCCGGCGTGTGCCGCACGGCGCCCCACGACTCGTCGGTCAGGTCCATGCGCACGAGGACGTAGCCGGGGATCCGGACGCGGCGCACGACCTTGCGCTGCGCGTTCTTGATCTCCACGACCTCCTCCATGGGGACCTCCACCTGGTAGATGAAGTCCTCCATGTTGAGGCTCTGCGTGCGGTTCTCGAGGTTCGCCTTCACGCGGTTCTCGTAGCCCGCGTAGGAGTGGATGACGAACCAGTCACCGGGCAGGCTGCGCAGACGCGCCTTGAACGCGGCGACCGGGTCCTCGTCGGGGTCGACCTCGTCGCTCTCCTCGGCACCGGGCTCGTCGGCCGGCTCCTCGGTGGCGGACTCGTCGACGACGACCTCGTCGGACGCAACCTCGTCCGCGACCGACGCCTCGACGGCGTCGACCGACTCCACGGCGTCCGACAGCTCGACGTCGGCCGGGGTGGGCTCAGACGACTCGTGCGACACGTACGAACCTGCTTTCTTCCAGTGCGGAGGTGCGGCTCGACCGAGCCTGGCGGGCCACGCGGGCCGCGGGGGTCAGCCCCCGAAGACCCAGAACGTGACCTTGCCGATGCCCAGGTCGACCAGGGTGACGAACGCCATGACCACGGCGACGAACACCAGCACGACCGACGTGTAGGTGATGAGGTCCTGCCGCGTGGGGCGGACCACCTTCTTGAGCTCGGCGACGACCTGGCGCACGAACAGCGCGATGCGCGCGAACAGGCCACGGCGCTCGCCGGACGGGGCCTTCGGCGCGGTCTTCCGCGCCGAACCCTCGGCGCCGGACGCCGCGGAGGCTGCGGTTTCGCTCACGTGTCGGCCTCTGTGTCTCGTCGATGCTCGGACTGTCCCTGTCTGCACGGGAGTGCAGACAGGGAGATTGCGCAGGGCAGACAGGACTCGAACCTGCAACCTGCGGTTTTGGAGACCGCTGCGCTACCAATTGCGCCACTGCCCTACGGCGGTCCCGGTCCAGGACGACGAGCTCCCCACGTGCTCAGGAGCATGCTCCCGAGGCCCGTGCGGGCACAGGTCATCTTGGCGAACGTCAACCGCCGGTGGACAACCATACGGGACGGAGCGCCCCGGGTCGAACCGCGTCCGGGACGAACCGACGAGGGGCACGCGACGGGCGGCCGACGGGCACCCGGCGGACGGCGCACGGACGGCGCACGGACGGCACCCGAGCGCTGCTCGCGCACCGGAATGCGCACGCGTCCGGCGCGTGACCTCTGCCACTATGACCGGGTGAGCCAGCAGACGTCGCAGCCCCGTTCCCGTGTCTCGAAGCGCCTCGCCGCCATCGCACCCTCGGCGACGCTCGCGGTCGACGCGAAGGCCAAGGCCCTCAAGGCCGCGGGCCGCCCCGTGATCGGCTTCGGTGCGGGCGAGCCGGACTTCCCCACGCCGAGCGCGATCGTCGACGCCGCCGCGGCCGCGGTGCACGACCCCACGAACCACCGGTACACCCCGGCCGCCGGCCTGCCGGCGCTGCGCGAGGCGATCGCCGCCAAGACGCTGCGCGACTCGGGCTACGAGGTGAGCCCGGCCGACGTCCTGGTGACCAACGGCGGCAAGCAGGCCGTGTTCCAGGCGTTCGCCTCGGTCGTCGACCCGGGCGACGAGGTCCTGCTCCCCGCGCCGTACTGGACGACGTACCCCGAGGCGGTCCGCCTCGCGGGCGGCGTGCCCGTCGAGGTGTTCGCGGGCGTCGACCAGGGCTACCTGGTGACCGTCGAGCAGCTCGAGGCGGCGCGCACCGAGCGCACCAAGGTCCTGCTGTTCTGCTCGCCGTCCAACCCGACGGGCGCGGTGTACTCGCCCGCGCAGACCGAGGAGATCGGGCGCTGGGCGCTCGAGCACGGGATCTGGGTGATCACCGACGAGATCTACGAGCACCTCACGTACGACGACGCGGTGTTCACGCCCATCCAGCGCGTCGTGCCCGAGCTCGTCGACACCTCGATCGTCCTCAACGGCGTCGCCAAGACGTACGCGATGACGGGCTGGCGCGTCGGCTGGATGATCGGCCCGTCCGACGTCGTCAAGGCCGCGACGAACTTCCAGAGCCATCTCACGTCCAACGTCGCGAACGTCTCGCAGCGGGCCGCGATCGCCGCGCTCACCGGCGACCTCGCGGCGGTGCACGAGATGCGCACCGCGTTCGACCGCAGGCGCCGCACGATGGTCGAGATGCTGTCGCAGATCGACGGGGTCGTCGTCCCCGCGCCGCAGGGCGCGTTCTACGCCTACCCCTCGGTCGAGGGCGTGCTGGGCCGCACGATCCGCGGCGTGACCCCGACGACGTCCGCGGAGCTCGCGGCGCTCATCCTCGAGCAGGTCGAGGTCGCGGTCGTGCCGGGTGAGGCGTTCGGCCCGTCGGGCTTCCTGCGCCTGTCGTACGCGCTCGGCGACGACGACCTCGTCGAGGGCGTCTCGCGCATCCAGTCGCTGCTCGCCGAGGCACGCTGACGCGCCGCGGATGACGGCGGTGCCCACCGATCGGTGGACACGCGGTCCCGACCGACGGTCCTGTCGCGCGCGTCGTGACGGGTCCAGGCTTGAGCCATGACACCAGGACCAGCGGTCGAGGTCAGCGCGCTGCGCAAGGCCTACGGCGAGAAGAAGGCGGTCGACGGTCTGGACCTCGTCGTCGCCCGCGGCGAGATCGTCGCGGTGCTCGGCCCCAACGGCGCCGGCAAGACGACGACGGTCGAGATCCTCGAGGGGTTCCGCGAGCGCGACGGCGGCGACGTGCGCGTGCTGGGCGAGGACCCGGCGCGGGCCGGGCGGGCGTGGCGCTCGAGGATCGGCGTCGTCCTGCAGGGCACCGACGACCTCGCGGAGGCGACGGTCGGCGAGCTCGTGCACCACTTCGCGCGCTTCTACCCCGGCGCGCGCGACGTGGACGAGGTCATCGACGCCGTCGGCCTGCGCGAGAAGGTCCGCACGCGGGCCCGCCAGCTGTCCGGCGGTCAGCGCCGGCGCCTCGACGTCGCGCTCGGCATCGTCGGGCGCCCCGAGCTGGTGTTCCTCGACGAGCCGACCACCGGGTTCGACCCGCAGGCGCGCCGCGACTTCTGGGACCTCGTCGCGGGGCTGCGTGAGGACGGGACGACGATCCTGCTCACGACGCACTACCTCGAGGAGGCCGAGCACCTGGCGGACCGCGTGGTCGTCGTGAACGCCGGCCGGGTGGTGGCCGAGGGCACCCCCGCCGACCTGGGCGGACGTACCGCGCGGCAGGCGCTCGTCCGCTGGACGACGCCCGACGGACCGCGCGAGGAGCGTACGGACACCCCGACCGCGCTCGTGCGCGAGCTCGCGCAGCGGCACGGCGAGGTGCCGGGGCTGCAGGTGCTGCGGCCCACGCTCGAGGACGTCTACCTGTCCCTGATCGGCGACGCGGCCGCAGCACCGGCCACGCACGACGAGCGCGCGGAGGTGCTGCGATGAGCACGACCCAGGCCGGGACCGCACCGCGGACCCGCCCCGCCCTGCCGGGCACGCTCACGCTCGGGCTCGCCCGCACCGGCTACGAGCTGCGCACCTTCTTCCGCGAGCGCGACGCGGTGATCTTCATCTTCGCCTACCCCGTGATCATGCTCGCGATCTTCGCGACGGTGTTCGGGCAGGACGACGCGAGCATCGAGACGGCGAACGGGAACATCCCGTTCGCGCAGTACTTCCTGCCCGGCATGGTGGCCACGGGTGTCATGCTCACGAGCTTCCAGAACCTCGCGCTCTCGATCGCGGTCGAGCGCGACGAGGGCGGGCTCAAGCGCCTGCGCGCCACTCCCCTGCCGGCCACGTCGTACTTCCTGGGCAAGGTCGGGCAGGTCCTCGTGAACTGCACGATGCAGGTCGTGGTGCTGCTCGCCGTCGCGGCGCTCGTGTTCGACGTCCCGATGCCGCAGGACGTCGCGCACTGGGCGACGTTCGCGTGGGTGCTGCTCCTCGGCACGGCGACGGGCGCGGTCTGCGGCGTCGCGTTCTCGTCGCTGCCGCGCAGCGGACGGTCCGCGAGCGCCGTCGTGACCCCGATCGTCCTCGTCCTGCAGTTCATCTCCGGGGTGTTCTTCCAGTTCGACCAGCTCCCGTCGTGGATGCAGCAGGTCGCGTCGGTGTTCCCCCTGAAGTGGATGGCGCAGGGCATGCGCTCGGTGTTCCTGCCCGACGAGGCCGCGCAGCTCGAGGTCGGAGGGTCCTGGCAGCACGGCGCGATCGCCGCGGTGCTGCTCGTGTGGCTCGTCGTCGGTCTCGTCGTCGGCGTGCGCACCTTCCGGTGGCGCCGCCGGGACGACGGCTGACGGCGGGCGCATGGCCGTGCACCACGCACGGACGGGCGGTCCCGGCGGCGCGCCGGACCGCCCGTCGGCGTCGCCCTCCGACGACCGTGCGGGCGTGCGTGACCGGGAGGACCGCGGCGTGAGCAGTCGCCGCGACGAGTTCTGGCGCCACTCGATGCGCGCGTGGGACGTCGCGTTCTGGGTCATGCTCGCGATCAGCGCGGCGTTCGCCGTTCCCGACGCCGAGACGACGGGGCACGCCGTCTCGGTGCTGGCCGGGTTCGCCGTCCTGTCGCTCGCGTACCTCGCGCTCGGCCGGCGCGGGGCGCGCCGGGGCGATGCGCGCCTCACGCAGACCTACCTCGTCGTGCTCGTCCTCGTCGTCACGTTCGAGACGTGGGCTGCCGCTCTCGGCATCGTCCTGCTGTTCGTCGCGTACTCGCACATCTGGTTCTTCGCGCTGTCACGCCTGCAGGGCGTCGGGTGGACCGTGCTGCTCACCGCGGGAGTCGTCGTCGCGACCGCCCTGCGGGTGCGGGCCGAGGCGGTCGACCTGCCGTCCATCGCGGGGCAGGCGACCCTCGGGATGGTCTTCTCGATCGGTCTGGGGCTGTGGGTCACGTACGTCGCCGAGCAGAGCGAAGAACGTGCCGTCCTGCTCGACGACCTGCGCGCCACGCAGGCGGCGCTCGCCGCGAGCCACCACGAGCAGGGCGTGCACGCCGAGCGCGCGCGGCTCGCGCAGGAGATCCACGACACGCTCGCGCAGGGGTTCACGAGCGTCGTCATGCTGACGCAGACCGCCTCCGCCGAGCTCGACGCGGGCCGGGCACCAGCCGCGCGCGAGCGGCTCGCGCAGATCGAGGCGGTCGCGCGCGACAACCTCGCCGAGGCGCGAGCGCTCGTCGCGGCGTTCGCCCCGCCCGCGCTCGACGACGGGCTCGCCGCCGCGCTGCACCGGCTCGGTGACCAGCTGCGCACGCAGGCAGGGCTCGACGTCCGGGTCGAGACCGACGACGTGGGCGAGCTGCCGCAGGAGACCGCGGTGACGCTCCTGCGCGCCGCGCAGGAGTCGCTCGCGAACGTGCGTCGGCACGCCGGGGCGTCGGGCCTCACCGTGCGGCTGGGCAGGTCGTCGGACGTCGTCGAGCTCGAGGTCCTCGACGACGGACGTGGCATGCGGGACGACGACGGCGAGGGCAACGGCGTGCGCGGCATGCGCGAGCGCGCCCGCGCGGCGGGCGGCGAGCTCGAGCTCCACGGGACGCCCGGTGCGGGCACGCGCGTCGTGCTGCGCCTGCCGACCACCCCCGACGACGTGCGCAAGGATGCGCTCGCATGAGCACCCACGAGGCCGCGGACGACGGCCGCACGACGATCCGCGTGCTCGTCGCGGACGACCACCCGGTCGTGCGCTCCGGCATCGCCGGTCTGCTCGGGGTCGAGCCCGACGTGGACGTCGTCGGCGAGGCGTCCGACGGTGAGGAGGCGCTCGCGCTCGCGCACGCGCTGCACCCCGACCTGGTGCTGATGGACCTGCGGATGCCGCGGCTCGACGGGGCGGGGGCGACCGCGCGGATCGTCGCCGAGCTTCCCGGCACGCACGTGCTCGTCCTGACGACGTACGAGACCGACACCGACATCCTGCGCGCGGTCGAGGCCGGTGCGACCGGCTACCTCCTCAAGGACACGCCGCGCGCGGAGCTCGTCGCGGGCGTGCGCGCGGCCGCGCGCGGCGAGGCCGCGCTCTCGCCGTCGGTCGCGCGGCGCCTCGTGCAGCAGGTGCGCGGCACGGGCGAACGCCTCACCGCGCGCGAGACGCAGGTGCTGGCGGCCGTCGCGCGAGGGCTCTCGAACGCCGCCGTGGGTGCCGAGCTGTTCATCTCCGAAGCCACCGTCAAGACGCACCTGCTGCGGGTGTTCGCCAAGCTCGGGGTCGACGACCGCACGCACGCGGTCACGGTGGCCATGTCGCGCGGCATCCTGCCGCCCGCCTGACCGATCGGGTCACGCGGGCGGCAGGAACCGGGCGTCAGCTGCAGGCGGCCTCGACCGCGCCGTCCTCCGGCGTGTACGACCACTGCGCGCCGTCGGCGAGCTCCAGCCCGACGCAGTAGTCCGTGCCGTCGTTCGAGCCCGGGTCGAACGTGACGGCCTCGACGCCCTCGGACACGTCGGTCACGTCGCTCGACCCCGCGGGCGTCGTGAAGACGTACTTGCCGCCCTGGATCGAGAACGCGTTCGGCGTCAGCGGACCCGCGGACGGGTCGACGTAGTAGATCGAGGCCTCGATGCCGAGCGAGTACAGGTCGCTCTGCGCCGACCAGGACGACTCGTCCCAGTCCCACGTGTCCTCACCGTCGTCGGACCCGCCGCCGGCGTCGATGTCGCCGTCGTCGTACGTCCACTCGTCGTCGTCGAGGCCGCCGAGGTCGTCGAGGCCGCCGTCGAGGTCCCCGAGGTCCGGCACCGTGCCGAGCGAACCCAGACCGCCGAGCGCGCCCAGGCCGAGGCTCGAGCCGAGGTCACCGAAGTTGTCCTCGATCCACTGCTGGTCCTCGAGCTTGCCCTCCTTCTGCAGGCGCAGCAGGTTGTCGAGCATCGTGCCGTACACGTGCGCGACCGTGCCGAGGACGGACACGCGGTACCCGCCGTCCTCCTTCACGGCCACGAGGCCCAGCTCGTCCAGGCCCAGCTCGACGAGGCCCTTGTTGTCCGCGATGCACCGCTTCTCGCCCTCGACGGTCGCGCACGTGCCCTCGATGAGGACGGTCTCGCCGCCGCCCGAGAGCGCGACCTTCTTCGGCTGCAGCAGCTGGCGACCCGAACCCAGGTCGCGCGCGTCGAACGACGCCTCGTCGACCGTCACCGGGGTGTCGGACGCCGAGAAGTCGCCGACCCACTGCGAGACGTACACGTCCATGAAGCGACGCTCACCCTCCGCGAGCGTGCCGGACAGCGCGTCCAGGTCGCCGGTGCTGAGACCCGCGAGCGCCTCCGTGAACGCGACGCCCGCGTCCTGCGGCGAGCCCGCGGCCTTGCCGCCGTCCGTCGGCATGGCGCCGCGCGTCCCGCCCTGCGCGACGGTGACGTACTCACCGATCGTCATGAGCGGGCTGACGTACCAGTCGCCGCCCTCCTCGACCGCCATGAGGAACGGCAGCTGCTCCTCCCCCTGCGCCTCGAAGGTCAGCTCGGCCGCGTCGACCGACCACGGCAGCGCGTCGTCGGCCTGCTGGATCGCCTCGTCGCGCTCGGCGCCTGTCGGCACGGCCTGGCCGTACGCCTCGAGCACGGGCGTGAACGCCTCGATCGCGAGGTCCGTCAGCTCCTCGGCGTCGCCGTCGACCGTGAGCGTCCCGCCCGCGATCGAGACCTTCGCCAGGCCCTCGTCGACCTCCTCGACCTTGAGGTCCAGCCCCTCGATGTCGACCTTCAGCGCCTCGAGCGCCTCGCGGAGCTTCTCCGGGTCGACCGTCTTGTCGTCGCCCGCGAAGTCCTCGAGGCCGTCGAACGAGTCGCGGAACGAGGCGACCTCCGACGGTGCGAGCACGCCGTACACGGCGACGCCGTCCTTGTCCGCGACGCCCTCGACGAGCTGCGTCACCGCGGCCTCGGGCGAGCCCGCGCCGCCGAGCTTGCTCAGCACGGTCGCCCACGCCGCGTACCCGCCGGCGCCGACGACCGCGACCGCTGCGACGGCCACGCCGACCCACAGGCCGGTGCGTCGCTTGCGCGGCTGCTCGCCGACCGGCGCGTACTCCGCGCCGGGGGCGTCGCCGTTCTCGGGCACGACGTACGCGACCGGACCGGCCGGGTCGCCGAACGCGGCCGGGGCCGGGGCGGGTGCCGGCGCAGGCGCAGGCGCCGGGGCAGGTGCCGGGGCAGGTGCCGGGGCGGCGGGCTGCGTGGCGGCCGTGCGCGCGGCCACCGCGGCGGCGACCTGCGGGTCGCCCTGCGCCGCGAGCCAGCCGAGCAGCTCGGGGTAGGCAGCGGGGTGCGCGGCGATGCGCGCGCGCAGGTCGGGTCGCTCGGCCGCGAGCCGGGCGAGCTCGGCGGGGGACGTCGACGGGTCGTCGAGAGCGGCGGCGGTCGGGTCGTGAGTCATGGAACCCCCTGTCGGGCTGATGCGCCGCCGGCGGGCGACGAACAGGCAACTGTAGGGGGGAGGCACCAGGCGCCGTGAGCGATTTGCGCCAACCTCCGGTCAGATTTCACCTGCCAGGGTGGCAGACTGACCGCCGTGCGCGACCTGGCCCGGCTCCCGAAGGCGCACCTGCACCTGCACTTCACCGGCTCGATGCGGGTGAGCACGCTCGGCGAGCTCGCGCAGCGGCACGGCATCCGGCTGCCGAGCGCGCTGCTCGACGCGGACCCGTTGCACGTCCCCGCCACCGAGCGCGGGTGGTTCCGGTTCCAGCGTCTGTACGACGCGGCGCGCGCGTGCGTGCGCGGCGAGGCGGACATGCGCCGCGTGATCGCCGAGGCGGTCGCGGACGACGGCGCCGAGGGGTCGGGGCGCCTGGAGATCCAGGTCGACCCGACGTCGTACGCGCCGTTCGTCGGGGGGATCACGCCGGCGCTGGAGATCGTGCTCGACGAGGCGCGTGCCGCGAGCGCGCGGCACGACGTGTCGGTCGGCGTCGTCGTCGCCGCGTCCCGGATGCGGCACCCGCTCGAGGCCCGCACGCTCGCGCGCCTCGCGGCGCGGTACGCGGGCGACGGGCCGGGCGAGGTCGTCGGCTTCGGGCTGTCGAACGACGAGCGTCGCGGCGACACCGCGGAGTTCGCGCCGGCCTTCGCGATCGCGCGCCGCGCGGGACTGGCCGCGGTGCCGCACGGGGGCGAGCTGCTCGGCCCCGTGCACGTGCACGACGTCGTGACGCACCTGCACCCGGACCGGCTGGGGCACGGGGTGCGCACGGGCGAGGACCCGCACCTGCTGCGCGAGGTCGTCGAGCGGGGCGTCGCGCTCGAGGTGTGCCCCGCGTCGAACGTGTCGCTCGGCGTCTACCCCGACGCGGCGGCGGTCCCGCTGGGTGCGCTCGTCGACGCGGGCGCCCAGGTCGCGCTCGGGGCCGACGACCCGCTGCTGTTCCGGTCGCGGCTCGTCGCGCAGTACGAGGTCGCGCGGGACGTGCACGGGTTCGACGACGCCGCGCTGGCGGACCTCGCGCGTTCCTCGATCCGCGCGAGCCGCGCCGACGACGCGACCCGGGCCCGCCTGCTGGCGGGCGTCGACGCGTGGCTCGCCGCGCCGGCCCCCGACCCGGCGCTCGCGTCCGCCGCCACGGACCGCTAGCCGCGGGCGTCCGCCCGCTCCCGCCACCCTCCGCGCTGCCGCCGGCAGCCCTCCGTCCCGAGAGGTCACCCATGTCGCTCGTCCTCGTCACCGGTTCCACCGACGGCATCGGCCTGGAGTCCGCCCGCCGGCTCCTCGACGCGGGGCACGACGTCGTCGCGCACGCGCGCGACGCGCAGCGCGCGGCGGACGTCAGGGCGGCGCTGCCGGGTCTGCGCGACGTCGTCGTCGGCGACCTGACCTCGCTCGCGCAGACGCGCGCGCTCGCGGACGCGGCGACGACCGCGGCGGGCGGCGCGTACGACGCGGTGATCCACAACGCGGGGGTCGGCGGCGGCGCGCCGCGGACACCGACGGCGGACGGCCTCGAGCGGATCCTGCAGGTGAACACCGTCGCGCCGTACGTGCTGACCGCGCTCATGCCGCGTCCGGCGCGGCTCGTCTACCTGACGTCGGGCCTCGAGTCGGACGGTCGCGCCACGTTCGACGACCTGCTGTGGGAGTCCCGCCCGTGGGACGGCATGCAGGCGTACTCCGACTCGAAGCTGTACGACGTGATGCTCGCGTTCGCGGTGGCCCGCCTCTGGCCGGACGTCCTGTCGACGACCGTCGACCCGGGCTGGATCAAGACGAAGCTCGGCGGGCCGGACGCGTGGGACGAGGTCGGCGACGGCGCCGCGACGCAGGTGTGGCTCGCGACGTCCGACGACGACGCCGCGCGCGTCACGGGCCGCTACCTCAAGCGGTTCGAGGTGCTCGAGGCGAACCCGCAGGCGTCCGACGTCGCGCTGCAGGAGCAGCTGCTCGAGCGGCTGGCCGCGCTCACGGGGGTCACGCTCCCCCGCTGAGGCCGCTCAGAGCGTGAGGCCGACGAGCACCGGCTCGGGCTCGAGCGTCACCCCGAACGCGTCCCGCACACCGTCGCGCACCTGCCGCGCGAGGGCCACGACGTCCGCGGCGCTCGCACCGCCCCGGTTGGTGAGCGCGAGCGTGTGCTTGGTCGACACGGCCGCCGGGCCGGGCGTGCCGAAGCCGCGCGCGAACCCCGCGCGCTCGATCAGCCACGCGGCGCTCGTCTTGACCACGCCGTCGCCCGCCGGGTAGCGGGGCGCCTCGGCGGGCAGGCGCGCCGCGGCCGTCTCGTCCAGGAGCGGGTTGGTGAAGAACGAGCCTGCGCTGCGCGTGTCCGCGTCCGCCGGGTCGAGCACCATGCCCTTGCGACCGCGCAGCTCGAGCACGGCCGCGCGCACGTCGAGCAGCGGCGCGCGCTCACCGATCTCCACGCCCAGCGTGCGCGCGAGCTCGCCGTAGGCGATGGGCGCCGAGAGCGTCCCCTGACGCAGCTGGAACGTCACGTCGAGCACCACGTAGCGGGGCGTCGGGCCCCACGGCGCGCGCTCGTCGGCAGGGTCGCGGGGGTCACGGCGCGGGTCGTCCGCCGCGAGCAGGGAGCGCTTGAGCAGCGACGTGCGGTAGCCGAACCGCAGGTCGACGAGCGGCAGCGTCCGCACCCGCGCCCGCTCGCGGTCCCACACGCGCACGGTCGCGATGGTCTGCGCGACCTCCTGGCCGTACGCGCCGACGTTCTGCACGGGCGTCGCGCCGGTCGAGCCCGGGATGCCGGACAGCGCCTCGACGCCGTACAAGCGGTGCGAGGTCGCCTCCGCGACGACGTCGTCCCACGGCGTGCCCGCGGGCACCGTGTACGTCACGCCCGCGCACGCCGAGTGGTCGGGCACCTCGATGCCGGTGCGGGTGTCGCGCACGACGAGGCCGTCGAAGCCCTCGTCGGACACCAGCAGGTTCGACCCGCCGCCGAGCACCAGGACGGGCTCGCCGGACTCGTCGGCGGTGCGGACCGCGTCGATCAGCTCGGCCTCGCTCGTCGTCTCGACGTAGCGGGCGACCGGCCCGCCGACGCCGAGCGTCGTGAGGTCAGCGAGACGGGGTGCGGTGCCGACGGTCATGGCCCCAGGCTACGGGCGGGGGCGGGACTCGTCGTGCGGGTCCGCCGTGACGTCGTCGGCCGGGTGCGCGTCCTGGACGTCCGCCGCGCGGCCCACCTGCAGCGGCGCGGCCGCCCCCGCGACGAAGATGCCCAGCGCGACCGGCACGAGGATCACCAGGAGCGCGTGCCGGTAGCCGACGTGCTGTGCGAGCAGACCGAGCAGCGGCGGGCCGGCGAGGAACGCCGAGTAGCCGATGGTCGACACGACGCTCACGCGCGCCGCGGCGCGCAGCGGGTCGTCGGCCGCGGCGGACATCCCCACCGGGAAGCCGAGCGCGGCACCCGCACCCCACGCGACGATCCCGACGAGCGCGAGCCACATCGTCGGCGCGAGCCCGAACAGCGCGAGACCGACGAGCGCGAGGAGCGCGCACAGCCGCAGGACGAACACGCGCCCGTACCTGTCGAGCAGCGCGGTGCCGAACCAGCGCATGGCCGTCATGGACGCGAGGAAGATGCCGAGCGCCACCGCGCCGAGCGCGTGCGGCGTCTCGAAGCCGTCGACGACCGCGAGGCTCACCCAGTCGTTCGCGGAGCCCTCGGTCAGCGCGGCCGCGAGGACGACGAGGCCGATGAGCAGCGTGCGCGGCTCGAGCCAGGCGGCGAACGCTCGTCGTGCCCGGCCCTGCCCGGCGGGCGCGTCCTCGTGGTGCTCGACCACGAGCTGCGCCTCGTGGTCCGTGAGGAACAGCCGGACCGACCAGACCACGGCGACCATCGACAGCCCCAGCGCGACGGGCAGGTGCACGACGACGGGCACGTGCAGCCAGGCCGCGACCGCCGCGACCCCGGCCGCCGCGACCGTGCCCAGCGAGAAGCCCGCGTGGTAGCGCGGCATCACGGTGCGCCCGAGCCGCTGCTCGACGACCGCGCCCTCGACGTTCATGGCCGCGTCCCACACGCCCGTGCCCACGCCGTAGACGACGAGCCCGAGCGCCGCGAGCGGCACCGAGCCGGCGGCGACGCCCACCGCGGCGAGCGTGAGCCCGCTCGCGTTGAGCAGCGCCGAGTACAGCACGGTCCGGCGGGCGCCGAGGTGCTCGATGATCGTCCCGGACAGCGGGAGCGCGACGAGCGAGCCGACCGACCCCACGAGCAGCAGCAGGCCCATGCGGCCCGCGGACAGCTCGAGGCCGTCGCGCACGGCGGGCAGCCGCGACGCCCAGCTCGCGAAGTTGAACCCGGAGAGGAAGAACACGGCGAACACCGCGAACGACGCGGCGTTCACCGGGTCGCGTCGGATCCCTGCGGTCACGGACCTGTCCTCCACCTCGTCGTGGTCTCGCGTGCGGCTCACGGTACGCGTACCTCCTGGCGTGTCGGGACGGGTGCGGTGGGTGAGGCGGCGCCGACGAGCGCCGGGGCGGGCGGGTCGGCACGGGTGTCGTCGAGCGGCTCGTGCGGCGTCGGGACGACGAGCGTGCGGGCTGCTGCGGCGTCGGTGCCGTCGGCCGACTGGCCGGGCGGGGTCTCGTCGGTGGCGGGCGGCGCGACCTGGCGTGCGAGGCAGACGCTCGCGACCATCGCGACCGCGATGAGCGCGAGTGCCTGCCGGGCGCCCATCGACTCGGCCGCGAGGCCCAGCAGGGGCGGGGCGGCGATCGACGCGACCGACGAGAACGAGGACACGACCGCGACTCGCCCGGCGGCTCGCAGCGGGTCGTCGGACGCGGCGGCGATACCGATCGGCACCGCGAGCGCCGCGCCGAACCCCCACAGCACCACGCCGACGGACGCGAGCGAGAAGGACGGGGCGAACCCGAACAGCAGCAGCCCGACGACCGACACGACGCCGGACCCGCGCAGGACCGCGACGCGGCCGTACCGGTCGATCAGCCGCGTCCCCGCGAGCCGGACGAGCGTCATGGCCGCGACGTACAGCGCGAGGACCACGCCGCCGACGGCCTCGGTGCGCCCGAACCCGTCGACGACCGCGATGGACAGCCAGTCGTTCGCGGCGCCCTCGGAGAGCGCGGCCGCCATGATGACGACACCGACGAGCAGCGTGCGCGGCTCGCGCCACGCGTCCAGCGCGGTGCCGATCCGGCGGCGGCGGGCAGCGGGCACGGCCTGCGCCGGGACGGGTACGAGGGTCCGCGGCTGCCCGTCCGCGTCCGGAGGCAGGACGACGCCGCGCAGCGACGCGAGGCGCCAGGCGACCGCGACCGCCGCGACGGCCGTGAACTGCACCGGCAGCGGGACGCCCTGGCGGGAGGCGAGCGCGCCGAGGCCCGAGCCGGCGACCGCGCCGATCGAGAACGCGGCATGGAACTGCGGGATGACCGTGCGACCCATGGCGCGCTCGACGCGCGCCGACTCGACGTTGAGGGGCACGTTGCCGAGCGCGATCGACATGCCGTTGAGGAACACCCCGACGGAGAGCAGCACCACGGACCCTGCGCCCGGCCCGACCCCCATGAGCACGTACGCGACGGCGAGCAGCACGGTCGAGGCGAGGATCGCCGCCCGGCTCCCCCACCGCTGCACGACGATCCCCGCGAACGTCACGGTGACGAGCGCGCCGACGGAGCCGACGAGCAGCACGCCGCCGAGCGCGGACGTCGACAGGTCGAGCTCGGTCCGGACCGTGGGCAGGCGCGCGAGCCAGCTCGAGAAGACGATGCCGAGCAGCGCGAACAGGCCGAGCAGGTGCAGGCGGGCGCGCGCGACGACGGGCGCCACGGCGGGCACGGTGGTCGCGGCGGGCACGGTGGTCGCGGCGGGCTCGGCACGCTCGGCGGCCGTTCGCGCGTGGGGCGCGCGCAGGGTCACAGGGGTTCTCCGGGGTGGGGCGGGACGAGGCGGGGCCGGTGGGACGAGCCCGGGCCGGTGGGGCGGGGCGAGGCGGAGCCAAGATCGAATCGATTCGACAGAGCGGCGGACGGTCAGGTCGAATCGATTTGATGGCAGACGGCTATTCTGCGGGTACGCTGACCGCTGCGTCAAACGACGCACGCGAGGACCGGTTCGCGGCCGCTGACCAGCCCCGCACGACCGCCCGGACCTGCACTCTCGTCCGACCAGGTCGACCACTCGACGCCCCGCTCGCCACACCGAGCCGCCCGCCGGAGGTGCCCGCTGTCGTCCCAGCGCCCGACGCTCGCCGACGTCGCCTCAGCCGCCGGGGTGTCCGTCTCCACGGCCTCCCTCGCGTTCTCCGGCGCCGGCCCGATCGCGTCCACCACGCGTGAGCGCGTCCTGGCCGCCGCTGCCGACCTCGGCTACCTCGGCCCGAACCCGCTCGGCCGCCAGCTGCGCAGCGGACGCTCCGGCATCGTCGGCGTCGTCGTCGGCGACGCGCTGCGCCGCTCGTTCCGCGACCCCGTCTCCATCCAGGTGCTCGACGGACTCGTCGGGACCCTTGGCGAGATGGGCCTCGGCGTCCTGCTCATCCCCGGCCCCACCGACCCCGCCGAGGTGCCCGTCGACCCGCTCGTGCTGTCCGCCGCGATGGACGTCGCCGTGCTGCTGTGGGGCAGCGGCACCGAGGACCCCGTGCTCCAGGCGCTGCGCCGCCGCGGCGTCCCGACCGTCGTCGTCGAGGGCATCCCCGAGCCGGACGTCGCGACCGTCGGCATCGACGACCGCCGCGGCATGGCCGACGTCGTCCGACACCTCCAGGAGCTCGGGCACGAGCGCTTCGCGTGCGTCACCCTCGCGTTCGACCGGCAGCGCCGCGACGGCTTCGTCGAGCCCGCCCGCTGGGACGAGGTCGTCTGGCAGGTCACGCGGCGCCGCCTGGACGGCGTGCTCGACGCCGGCGTCACACCCGACGCGGTGTACGAGACGCCCGCCTCCCTCGTCGAGCACGGCAAGGCCGCGGGCTTCGCGATCCTCTCCCGCGAGGACCGCCCCACCGCGGTCGTCTGCCAGTCGGACCTGCTGGCCTCGGGCGTCGTCCTCGCCGCGCGCGAGCTCGGGCTCGCCGTGCCCGGCGACGTGTCGATCGCCGGGTTCGACGGGCTCGACCTGCCGTGGCTCGCGCCCGACGTGCTCACGTCCGTCGTGCAGCCGCTCGCCGAGAAGGGCATGGTCGTCGGACGCGCGGTCGCCTCGCTGCTCGCGGGCGACATCCCCGACCCGACCGTCCTGCCCGTGACGCTGCGCCCAGGGACGACGACGGGCCCCGCCCCGCGCTGAGCGCGGAGGGGGCCCGTTCGACGAACGATCCCTCGCGAGGAGGTCAGGACAGGCGGACGACCGCCTGCGCCTTGCCGAGCACGCGCTGCCCCTCGACCGTCACCGTCAGGTCGATGCGCGCGGTGCCCGCCTCCGCGTCGAGCGCGCCCACCGCACCGACGACATCGACCGTCGCGTGCCCCGGGTCCGGCACCGGCACCGGCCGCGTGAACCGCACCTGGTAGTCGACGACCCGGCCCGGGTCCCCCACCCAGTCCACGACCGGGCCGACCGCGGCGCCCATGGTCCACATCCCGTGCGCGATCACGCCGGGCAGGCCCACCGACAGCGCGACGCGCTCGTTCCAGTGGATGGGGTTGAAGTCACCCGACGCCGCCGCGTACCGCACGAGGCGCGCGCGGTCGACGACGACCTCGCGGCGCGCGACCTCCTGGCCGACCTCGAGGTCCTGCAGACGCGGCGCCATCAGGACTCCTCGGGACGCACGGCGAGCGTCGACACGACGGTGGCGACGGCCTCGCCGTCCTCCGCCGCGATCTCCGCGCGCGTGGTGATCATCGCCAGACCGGCGCGCTCGACGATCGAGTCGACGTGCAGCACCGTCACCAGCCGGTCGCCCGCGCGCACGGGGCGGTGGTGCGTGAAGCGCTCGTCGGCGTGCACGACCCGGCTGAAGTCGATGCCCGCGGCGGGGTCCTCGAACAGCTGGGCCTCGGCGCGCTGCGCGACCACGACCGCGAAGGTCGGGGGCGCGATGACGTCGGGGTACCCCAGCGCACGCGCCGCCTCGACGTCCGTGTGCGCGGGGTGCTGCGCGCCCACCGCGGCCGCGAACGACCGCAGGTGCTCGCGCCCGACCTCGTAGACCGCGTTCGGCGGGTAGACCCGCCCGGCGTACCCGGTGTCGACCGGCATCGCCAGGGTCAGCGGGTCTCGCGGTGCAGCGTGTGGCGGTTGTCGCGCGGGCAGAACTTCTTCATCTCGAGACGGTCGGGGTCGTTCCGACGGTTCTTCTTCGTGATGTAGTTCCGCTCCTTGCACTCCGTGCATGCGAGCGTGATCTTCGGACGGACGTCCGAGCTCTTGCTGGCCATGGTCTTGCCACCTCTCGCGCCACCACGGCGCTTGCGTTCGAACGGCGGGCACCGGCGGCACCCTCGGGGTCAACGGTGGTCGTGTCGCGCCCTCAGGCGACTGCGCTCCCGAGCGGCACGCCCCGGGGCCGGCCCGGGCGGCCGTCGATGCACACGCACACAGACCGCCGACAAGAATAGCGCACCGACCGGCCCCGGCCGTGCCGGGTACGTCACGACGGCTCCTGTCCGGCACCGCCCGCTCGCAGCCCTCCGGCCACGACCGCGGCCGCCGAGGTCAGGAGGACCACCACGGCGAGGCCGCCGGCCGTCGTGAGGTCGACCACGTACAGGCTTCCCAGGGCCAGGTAGCTCTGCATGAAGCAAAGACAGAAAAGCACGAAGGCCCGCCGGTGACCGGCGGGCCTTCGATGTCTGTAGCGGGAGCGGGACTCGAACCCGCGACCTCACGATTATGAGTCGTGCGCTCTCACCAACTGAGCTACCCCGCCTCGGGTGCGGGCCGGGGGTGCGGACCAACCGCACCCCCGAACACACCACAGAGCCCCGAAAGGGAATCGAACCCTTGACCTTCTCCTTACCATGGAGACGCTCTGCCGACTGAGCTATCGGGGCAGCGCGGAACAGGCTACACGGCCACAGGCCCCCCGCGAAATCCGCCCCCGCACCCCACCCCTCCCCCTCGTCTCACCCTCCGCCACCCGACTGCTGACGTTCCATCTCGACCGCGCACGCACCACGCCAGCACTCGCTCACGAACGTCAGCGGTCGGCGCGCGGGCCGACGACGCGCGGTCGAGCGCCGGGCCGGACGCCGGGCCGGTCGGCGCGACCCCTCACCTGCCGAGTGCGGACGTCGCGGACCGGGCGCGCACGCTCGACGGGCGCAGTCGGGCAGGGACGTCAGCAGTCGGCGGGGCCGGTGGGTGGGGTTCGGGGGGTGGGGCGGAGACCCGCGCGGTGGAGGGTGTCGACCATCGGGCCGCCCCGCATCGCGTCCTGCCACGTCCAGCGGGCGACCGCGCGGACCAGGGCGCGCAGGCGGTCCTCGCGGAGCTTCTCGCGCCACAGCGCGTCGCCCCTGGCGCCGCCGTACTTGACCTTGCCGTCGAACTCGCCGACCACACCGCAGTCCGGCCACCAGAAGTCGACCCGGGCGACGAACCCGCGGTCGTCGAACAGCTCGTGCTGCAGCACGGGTGCCGGTAGCCCGTGCTCGTGCATCCGCGCACGGCTCAGGGACTCACCCGGCGACTCGCACGCGCCGTCGGCCAGCCGCGCCAGGGCCCGCGCCGCGAGCGCGCCGCGACCCGACCCGACCGCTGCGACCTCGCGCGCGAGCTCGTCGGACGACGTCATGCCGGCGCGCAGCGCCGCGTCCGCCGCCACGAGACCCGAGGCCAGACCGCCGACGCGGGCGAGGTCGACCACGGTGCGCGCGACGCTCGTCACTCGCAGCCCGCCCGCGACGCCTTCGCTGGGGGTACCGGAACGGGTGTGCCGCACGATCCCGCGCGCGGAGCGCCCGCCCGGCGCCGCGGGCACGGTGACGTGGACCCGCTCGTCGGGCCGGCCGACGGTGGGCAGTCCCCACACCGCCGCGGCCGACCAGTGCGACACGAGCGGTTCACCCGTGGCCACGGCGGCGGTCGCCTGCACGACGAGGAGATACCGCTCGTCGTCGCCGAGCCCGTCCCAATGCTCCCGGCCCACGTACGCGCCGCGCCGCACGCGTACGAGCCCCGGGTCGCGCACCGCCGCCGCCCCACCACCGACCACGAGCCCGCTCGTCGCCCCCACTGCGCTCCTCCACCCGTCGCCCGGCACCGTCGCCGCCGCACCCTGGCACAGGCGCCGGCACCGCGTGGTCCGCCATCCCCAGCCCACCCCGCCACCCGACCCGAGCCCCCACCCCGCCGAGAGCGCACGTCCCGGACCGAGCGCGCACGCCCGACGGCCGCACTCGCGCACCGACGTGCGCACTCGACGCAAGGGGCCCGGGTGACGGGCGCGGTCTCACGGCGGGAGGCGACCGGCGGGAGGTCCGGGCGCGCCCTGCCTCAGGACCGGCGAGTGCGCACGGTCCGGGTCGAGTGCGCACGCTCTACCGGTGCACTCGCGCATCACCGTGCGCACTCGGCGGAGGGGGTGGGGGCGGGGGTGGGTGGGCGCGGGAGGGTGGCGAGGGGAACCACCCCCGGGAACGGCGAAGGGGCGTCCCGGGTGGGACGCCCCTTCGGTCGGTGGCGGGTGAGGGATTCGAACCCCCGTAGGCGTTGCCAGCTGATTTACAGTCAGCCCCCTTTGGCCACTCGGGTAACCCGCCAGGGTGCGTGCCGACGATCGTCGGACCGTGTCCACCGCCGTCCCACGAGGGGGATGGCCGTGATCGCAGTCGTCGCTCGCGCGGCGTGCCGTGGAAGGATAGCAACACCCGGGCCCCACCGAGAAAACGGCGGCCCGCACGAGGACGAGCGACGGCCGGGAAGCGGCTGTCGCGACAGCACGGGAGGGCATTCCATGGCGAGCGAGTCGTCGTTCGACGTCGTCAGCAAGGTCGACCGGCAGGAGGTCGACAACGCGCTCAACCAGGCGGCGAAGGAGATCGCCCAGCGGTACGACTTCAAGGGCGTCGGCGCATCCATCGCGTGGTCCGGCGAGTCGGTGCTCATGATCGCCAACTCCCCCGACCGCGTCCTCGCGATCCTCGACGTGTTCGAGTCGAAGCTCATCAAGCGCGGGATCTCGCTGAAGGCGCTGGACCTGGGCGACAAGGAGCCGAAGCCGTCGGGCAAGGAGTACCGCCTCGCCGCCGGCATCAAGGAGGGCCTGTCGTCGGAGGTCGCGAAGAAGCTCGCGAAGATCGTGCGCGACGAGGGCCCCAAGGGCGTGAAGACGCAGATCCAGGGCGACGAGCTGCGCGTCTCGGCGAAGAGCCGCGACGACCTGCAGGCCGTGATCGCGCTCCTCAAGGGCTCGGACGTGGACGCCGCGCTCCAGTTCGTGAACTACCGCTGAACCGCCCACCTGCCCGCGAGTACTCGGCGCCGCCGCGGCGCCGAGCACTCCTGCGCCGCGTCCTGCCATGAGGCGCGACGAGAAGCGGGCACGCGCGGCCATGGAGCGCGGACGGCGGTACTTCCCGGCGCGCACGATCGTCGTCTCCGGCGACCCCGGCGCCGCGCGCGCCACCGCGCTCCACGTCCTCACGCGTGCCGGCTACCGGCTCCTGGAGCCCGCGGACGCGCCGCGCGTGCAGCTCGCGTACTCGTCGTTCTGGGGCGACGTCGTGCGGGACCTGTTCTGGGTGGACGCCGTCCGGTGGCTCAGGGGGAAGCCGCAGGGCGAGGCCCGGCTCACGCTCGACGTCGCGACCGAGGGGCCCACGACGACGATCACGGTCGCGCTGCGCAGCGGCATCACCGGGCACCCGGACGCCGTCCGCGCCGCGATCGACGAGCTGCTGGCGACCTTCCAGCACGCCGGCGTGCTCGTCGACCCCGGGGTTCCGGCGTCGTCGCTCGAGGTGCCCTGAGGCGACCGGAAGGGGCGCGTGCCGGTCAGTAGCGGGTGATGCCGCCCTGCGTACCCGCCTGGGCCTCGAGGCGGGCGATGCGCTCCGCCATGGGCGGGTGCGTCGCGAACAGCCGCGCGACGCCGGCGCCCTTGAACGGGTTGGCGATCATGAGGTGCGAGACGTTCTCGAGCCGCTGGTCCTGCGGCAGCGGGCGGGCCTTGGTGCCGGCCTCGAGCTTGCGCAGCGCGGACGCGAGCGCGAGCGGGTCGCCGGTGAGGCTCGCGCCGTCCTCGTCGGCGTCGAACTCGCGCGTGCGGCTGATCGCCATCTGGATCATCATCGCGGCGAACGGGGCGAGGACGACCATCAGCAGCCCCGCGATGGGGTTGGCGCCCTCGCGCCGGTCCCCGCCGCCGCCGAAGAAGAACGCGAACTGCGCGAGCGACGTGATGACGCCGGCGACCGCGGCGGCGACGGACGACGTGAGGATGTCGCGGTTGTAGACGTGCTGCAGCTCGTGCCCGAGCACGCCGCGCAGCTCGCGCTCGTCGAGGATCTGCAGGATCCCGGACGTGCAGCACACGGCGGCGTTGCGCGGGTTGCGGCCCGTGGCGAACGCGTTGGGCGCCATGGTCGGCGAGACGTACAGGCGCGGCATGGGCTGGCCCGCGCGGGTGGAGAGCTCACGCACGATGCGGTACATCGCGGGCTGCTCGACCTCGGTCACGGGGACCGCCTGCATGGTGCGGATCGCGATCTTGTCGGAGTTCCAGTAGCTGACGGCCGTCATGAGCACGCCGAGCCCGGCGAACAGCAGGACGAACCGCGACGTGCCGCGGCCCAGGATCCAGCCCAGCCCCAGCAGCACCGCCCACATGACGCCGAACAGGGCCGCCGTCTTGAGGCCGTTGAAGTGGTGCCGAGTCGTCATGCTGTCCCTCCGCTGGTCGTCCACGTCGAAGAACGCACCACGATCACATCACGTTCCCGGGGCACTCATCGGGGACACGACGAGAGGCACGGCCCCGCGGACGGGTGCCGTGCCTCTCGGACGGTCGTGCGGGGTCAGCCCTGCGTGCCGCGGCCCAGCGAGATGTCGACCATCTCCTCGCGCGGGACGACCTTGACGCGCTCGCGCCCGTGCGGCTCGCCGAGCGAGCGCTCGTACGCGTCGAGCAGCTGCCAGCCGGACCACTCGATGACCTCGACGCCGCGCGCGGCGAGGAACTCGGTGATCGCGGCGGGGTCGCGGTCGGTGGCGGTGTAGAACGCGTCGCCGCCCGCCTCGACGTCCTCGGTCAGGTGGCGGATGGTCTCGGACGCGTCGGACTTGGTGTGCCCGATGAGGCCGACCGGGCCGCGCTTGATCCAGCCGGTGGCGTACACGCCCGACAGGTGCTCGCCGTCGACGTCCACGACGCGGCCCTCGCGGTTGGGGATGACGCCCGCGACGTCGTCGAACGGGATGTCGACGAGCGGCGAGCCGAAGTACCCGACCGCACGGTAGACGGCCTCGACGGGCCAGTCGTGGAACACGCCCGTGCCGGTGACGTTGCCGTCGCCGTTGAGCGCGGTGCGCTCGGTCCGCAGCCCGACGACCTTGCCGTCCTCACCGAGCACCTCGGCGGGCTTGTGCAGGAAGTGCAGGTGGATGCGGCGCGACGCGGTGAGCTCCTCGGGCTCCTTGAGCGTCCAGTCCGTGAGGGTCTTGACGACCTGCTTGGTCTGGTTCGAGGAGTGGATCGCGGCCATCGAGCCGTCGTCGAACTCGAAGTCCTCGGGGTAGACGACGACGTCGACGTCGGGGACGTGGCCGAGCTCGCGCAGCTCGAGCGGGGAGAACTTCACCTGCGCGGGGCCGCGGCGCGCGAAGACGTGCACGTCGGTGATCGGGTTCTGCTTGAGGATGTCGTAGACGTTGGCCGGGACCTCGGTGGGCAGCAGGTCGTCGGCGTGCTTGGCGAGGATGCGCGCGACGTCGAGCGCGACGTTGCCCGCACCGATGACCGCGACGGTCCGGTGCTCGAGCGGCCAGGTGCGCGGCACGTCGGGGTGCCCGTCGTACCAGGACACGAAGTCCGCGGCCCCGTACGAGCTCTCGAGCTCGATGCCGGGGATCGGCAGGGCCGCGTCGCGGATCGAGCCGGTCGAGAAGATCACGGCGTCGTAGAACTGGCGCAGGTCGTCGAGCTTGAGGTCCGTGCCGTAGTCGACGTTCGCGAGGAGGCGGATGTCGCCGCGCTCGAGCACCTTGTGCAGCGCGACGATGATCTGCTTGATGCGCGGGTGGTCGGGGGCCACGCCGTAGCGCACGAGGCCGAACGGCGCGGGGAGGCGCTCGAACAGGTCGATGCTGACGTCGAGGTCGGTCTTGGACAGGATGTCCGAGGCGTAGATGCCGGCGGGACCGGCGCCGACGACGGCGACGCGCAGGGTCGGGGTGCTCACGGGCGGACCTTCCGATCGGGGGACCAGACGCCCCGCTGTCCTCGTGGAACCAGCCCTCGGACGGCCTTCCGAGGTGCGCCCGGGACGGCCCTCGAGGCGCGGTCACGGCAGGCAGGGCGGGTTGCTGCGCGCCATCTTAGGCCGACCTCAGCCACCTGTTGGACACCCCTGCCAGCATGCGGACAATCGCCCACGATGCGGGCCATCCGACGACCGGCGGCGACGGGGTGGTGCGCGCACCTCCACGCGCCCGCACCACCCCGCCCGCGGTCCGCGCACCCCGGGGCAGGGGCGCGCGGCCGTCCGTCAGCGCTGCGTCACCAGCGCCACGACTCGGTGAGCGTGAGGGTCCCGCTCGCCGGGACCGTGACGGTGCGGTCGGCACCGGTCTCCCAGGTCACCGAGCCGTTCGCCTCCTTGCGGACGTACTTGTACGCGACGGTGCTGCCCGGGGTCAGCGTCACCGACGCCCGCCACACGGGGTACGTCGCCGACGAGAGCGGGACCGCCTTCGCGGGGTCCCAGCCGCCGAGGGCCGCGACGTCGCCGACGACGAACACGTTCTGACCCCACACGGTCGTCGCGTTCACGCCGAACGACACGGCCGCGCTCGTCGGGACGGTGGGCGTCGCGGTCGGGCTCGGGGTGCCCGTGCCCGGGCGCGCCTCGACGTGCAGCGCGACCGCGCCGTTCGCGGGCACGGTGAAGGTCGCGGCGCCCGACGAGCCGACGGTCACGGTCGTCCCGGAGCACGAGGACCCCGCGCTGCCGGAGATCACGTCGCAGTAGGAGCCCGCGGGCAGGCTCGTCGTGAACGTGCGGGTCAGCGGGTTGCCCGAGCGGTTGATGGCGACGAAGCCCTTGTCCCCGCGGCCGAACGCGATCTGGTCGTACCCGTTGTCCCACCAGTGCACGACGCTCGTCGTACCGACCGCGTCGCGGAACCCGACCATGTGCGCCGTCTCGTTCCAGCGGTGCGCGCACGTCCACGCGCCCTGGCCGCACACCGCGTCGAGCACCTCGCCCGAGCCGGTCTGCGGGGCGCCCGCGTCGTGGTTCGAGAACGCGTACCCGGAGTAGACGGTGGGCCAGCCGTACGGGTGGGCGAGCATGAAGACGTTCGCGAGCCGGTAGGTCGAGCCGTTCTTGTAGCTGAGCGTCTCGCCGTTGCGCTCGGTGTCGTGGTTGTCGACGAACACGCCCGCCTGGGCCGAGGGCAGGAGCCACGACGCGCCCGTCAGCCCGTTCAGCGACGTCAGGCTGCCGGTGAACGCGCTCTTCAGGTGGCGGGCGTAGGCGAACTCGTGCGAGTCGCCGACGCCCAGGTACTCGCTCGGCTGGACGGGCTCCCCGGCCGCGCCGATGACCTCCTGCACGATGTAGACGCTCTGGTCGGAGAGCTGGGCCTTGATCGCGGCGAGGTCCGCGGCCGCGATGTGCTTGGCCGCGTCGACGCGGAACCCGCGCACGCCGAGCGCGATCAGGTCGTTCAGGTACCGCCCGATCTCCTCGCGGACGTACTGCGCACCGGTGTCGAGGTCCTGCAGCCCGACGAGGCGGCAGTTCTGCACCTGGTACCGGTCGGTGTAGCTCGCGATGTTCGACCGGCACGCGTGGAAGTCCTGCGGGCCGTACCCGCCCTCGGGCCCCGGGTAGCGCTCCTCGGTGAACGTCGTGCCGGCCCAGCCCGTGCCGCTCGTCTGGCCGGACATGTGGTTGACGACGACGTCCGCGATGACGTCGACGCCCGCGTCACGGCAGGCGTCGATCATCGCCTTGTACTCCGCGCGCGTCCCGAGCTTGGACTCGACCTTGTAGCTCACGGGCTGGTACGACGTCCACCACTGGCCGCCGAGCACGGGGTGCTCGTTGGGCGGGGAGGTCTGCACCCACGCGTAGCCGTCGGGGCCGAGGTGCGTGGTGCACTCGTCCGCGATCGCGTTCCACGTCCACTGGAACAGGTTCACGCCGACGTTGCGCGTGCCGGGCGGTGCGGCGGTCGCCGGGGCGGCGCCCAGGGACGTCGCGACGACGAGCGTGCCCGCGAGCGCGAGTGCGGCGCCGACGAGGGCCGCGAGGGCGCGCCGCGCGGGGTGGCGGCGTCCTCGGGGGATGGTGGTGGTGCGCACGACAGCTCCTCCTGGTCGGGCCGGCACCGTCGCCGGCCGGATCGGGCCGTCGCACCGTTGCGACGACCGTGCGCCGGCCATGGCCGGCTCGGGGCGCCACGTCCGCGGACGGACGAGGAGGAGGTGGCCGGACGACGAGCGTCCGGGGCGCGCCCCGTACTCGACACCCGCGTTGCAAGAGCATTGCAAGACGGGCGCAACTTGCTGCAAACGGACAGTAGGGCTGTCCCGTGGGCTCGTCAACCGGTCGGCCGCACGGGTGTCGCGGAGCGCCCCGCGCCCGGCGCCGCCCTAGGGTCGCGCCATGCGCGCGGACCAGACCCCCTCCCCCGACCCCGCGCGCACGGCCTCCCCGACGAACCCGCCCGCCGACCGGCGCGGGCTCGCGAGCGGCGTCGCCGCCTACACCCTGTGGGGGTTCCTGCCGCTCTACTTCACGGTCCTCGCCCCCGCCGGGCCCGACGAGATCGTCGCCCACCGCGCGCTGTGGTCCCTGCTCGTGTGCGCCGCGCTGCTCGCCACGACCCGCACCTGGCACGCGTTCGTCGTCGTGCTGCGCGACCGGCGCACGCTCGGCCTGCTCACGCTCGCCGCCGTGCTGCTCGCCACCAACTGGCTCGTCTTCGTCCTCGCCGTCGCGACCGACCGCGTCGTCGACGCCTCGCTCGGCTACTTCGTCAACCCGCTGGTCACCGTCGCCCTCGCCGTCACCGTGCTGCACGAGCGGCTGCGCACCGTGCAGTGGGTCGCGCTCGGCTGCGGCGCCGCCGCCGTCGCCGTGCTGACCGTCGGGTACGGGCGGGTGCCGTGGATCGCGCTCACCCTCGCGGTCTCGTTCGGGCTCTACGGCCTCATCAAGTCCCGCGTCGGCCGGCACGTCGCCGCCGTGCCAGGGTTCGCCGCCGAGACGCTCGTGCTCGCCCCGGTCGCCGCCGGGTGGCTGGTCTGGCTGCACGTCCAGGGGACGGGCACGTTCGTCGGGAACGGGGTCGGGCACGCGCTGCTGCTCGCGCTGTCCGGCGTCGCGACGACCGTCCCGCTCGTGCTGTTCAACACCGCGGCCGCCCGGCTGCCGCTGTCCGTCGTCGGGCTGCTGCAGTACCTCACACCGCTGCTGCACCTGGTGATCGGGGTCGTCGTCCTGCACGAGCCCATGCCGCCCGCACGGTGGTGGGGGTTCGCGCTCGTGTGGCTCGCGCTCGCGCTGCTCACCGTCGACGCCGTGCGCACGTCGCGCGCCGCGGCACTCGGACGACGAGCGCAGGCGCGCGTCAGCGCGGAAGAGTCGCCGGGGCGTCGACCACCACGACCGTGACGTTGTCCGCCGCCCCGGCCGCGACCGCCGTCGCGACCAGCCGGTCCGCCGCCGCCTGAGGGTCCGCCTCCGCCTTCAGGTCCGCCTCGATGCGCGCGTCCGGCAGCGCGTCCGTCAGACCGTCCGAGCACACCAGCATCCGGTCGCCCGGGCTGACCGCGAGCACGTCCACGTCCGGCTCCACGCTCGCGGCACCGCCGCCGAGCGCACGCGTCACGACGTGCCGCCACGGGTGGTGCGCCGCCTCGTCGGGCCGCACCAGACCGTCCGCCACCAGCTCCGCGACCTCCGAGTGGTCGCGCGTGACCTGCTCCAGCACCGCGCCCGCCATGCGGTACGTGCGCGAGTCGCCGACGTTGAGCACCACCCAGCACGACGTCGCCTCGTGCACCGTCAGCACGACGCCCGTCGCGGTCGTCCCCGGCCGGCGTCCGGTCTCGCTCCCGAGGGCGCGCACGCGCTCGTGCGCCTCGAGCAGGGCCGCGCGCACCTCGTCGGGACCCGCCGCCCGCCCGACGAGCGAGCGCAGCACCTCGACCGCGGTCGCGCTCGCGACCTCGCCCGCGTCGTGCCCGCCCATGCCGTCCGCGACGACGAACACGTCGGTGTCCGCGAGCAGCGCGTCCTCGTTGTGCGACCGGCCGCCCTGCGACGTCGCGGCACCCCAGCGCAGCTCGAACGGCGCCCCCGGCGACGACCCGGACGACGATCCGGACGACGACCCGATCGACCCGCTCATCGCGACCTCCGCGGCCCGACGAGCCGCCACGCCAGCGCGACGAGCGTCACCACCGTCGTGGCGACGAGCACCCACCACACCGCCGTCCGGCGCACCGGCTCGAGCGGGTCGACGCTCTCGGCGACCGCGACCGGCGTCACCGCCGCCGACGGCGCACGCGTGCTCGTCGGGTTCTGCGGGCCGAGCGCCGTGCCGTCGTCGACGTGCTGCAGCGCCTCGTCCGGGCGCAGCACGCCCCACCCGGTCTCGGGCGTGCGCAGGTGCTCGACCGACCGCGCCGCCGTGACCTCGAGCCGGTACGCCCACTGCGCGGGCGTCTCGTCGGGGAACCGCTGCGCGACCAGCGCCGCGGCCGCCGACGCGTACGCCGTCGACCAGCTCGGCGCCGGCGCCTCCGTCGCGAACCAGCAGTCCCCCGCGCCCCGGTACACCCCGAGCACGTCCTGGCCGGGCGCGGCCACGTCGACGTGGTCGCCGTGGATCGAGGCGTCCGTGGGGTTCAGGTCCCGGTCGACCGCCGCGACCGCCAGCACGTCCGGGTACGCCGCGGGGTACCGGGGGCTGTCGGAGTCGTCCTCGGCGGTGTTGCGGTTGCCCGCGCTCGCGACGACGAGCGCGCCGCGCGCCGTCGCGTGCTCCACCGCGGCCCGCAGCGCGGGGACGTCGGCGTCGCTCGACATCGACACGTTGACCACCTGCGCGCCGTTGTCGACGGCCCACCGGATGCCCTCCGCGATGCGGTCGGGGTCCGGGTCCGTGCCGTCGCGCTCGTCCTCGAAGTCCTCGCCGTAGTACACACGCACCGGCAGGATGCGGGCGTCGGGCGCGAGCCCCCGCACGCCCGAGCCGTCCACCGGGCGCGCCGCGATGATGCCCGCGACCGTCGTGCCGTGCCCCCACGTGTCCTTGCGGCCCGCGTCGGCCGTGCCCGCGCGGACCACGTCGGTGCCCTGGAGCACCGCGCCGGCCAGGTGCGGGTTGCGGTCGTCCACGCCCGAGTCGACGACCGCGACCGTCACTCCCGCGCCCGTCGCGAGCTGCCACGCCTTGCTCGCGCCGAGCTGCGCGAGCGCGGGCGGCTCCTCGTCGAGGTACCGCGGCGCCTCGCCGCCGCACCCCTGCTCGGGCGCGGCCTGCGCCGCGGGCGCGACGACGAGCGCGCCCGTGAGCAGGCCCGCGCCCCCGAGCAGCACCGCCGCGACGCCCCGACGCGCGCGACCCGCTCGTCGCTGGGCGGCAGGGGCTCGCGTCACGACGTCACCGGGGTCCGCGCCGCGTCCACCGTGAGGTCCGGACCGGGCTCGAACAGGTCGACCCACGCGGGCGGCACGACCGTCACGTGCTCGCGGTCGTACCCGAGCCGCGTGAGCACGTCGTCGTCCCCCTGGTCGACCGACGACAGGCCGAACCGGCGGCCCGTCTCGTCGATCAGCGCGTGCACGCCCTTGCCGCCGCCCGTGCGGGACAGCACCAGGGCGCCGCCGCCGGGTGCGACGTGCACGCCGGGACGCAGCTCCTGCGTCGTCGAGACGAGCTCGACCGTCCCCTCGTCGCCGGGGGTCAGCACGACGCACGGCGCCGCGTCGGCCGGGACCGCGGTGACCGGCTGCTCCGGCCAGTCCGCGGGGGCGAGCGCGTCCGCCGTCTGCGCGGCGCCCACGTCCGCGAGCGTGAGGGTCACGGCCTCGGTCCGCGCCTGGTACAGGCTCACCGCGAACGGCGTCAGCGGCGCGACCTCGCCCTCGTCGTCGACCACGTACCAGCGGTCCGCCGTGCCCGTGCCCGCGACGCGGATCAGCGTGCCGACCGTCAGGTCGCCGAGCGCCGAGCCCGCCGGGAGCGGGTCGCCCGCGCCGTCCATCGTCAGGAGCTGCAGGTCGGAGCCCTCGGGCACGAGGTTCAGCCACGTCGCGGGGACGTCCACGGGAGCCACGGTGTCCAGGCCGACGGCACGCAGCACCGCGGACTCGTCGGACGGCACGCGGTGACGCAGGCCGCCCGCCACGACGAACGTCTCCCCCGCCGACCGCGCGACGAGCGCACCGCCCGACTCGGTGGGCAGCTCGACCCCGACCGACGCGGCCACCTCGGTGCCCGCCACGCACGCGGTCCACCCGTCCGCGACCAGCGACGACACCGACGGCGGCGTGTCCGGCGCACCGACGATGCCGATCGTCTCGCCGCGCTCGGTGTCCGCGATGACGCCGGGCGCGAGCTCGACCACGCCGAACTGACCGGACTCGACCGCGAGCCGCGCGCTCGTGGTGTTGACGACCGGGTGCAGCACGCCCGCGAGCGAGACGTACCGCGTGCCCTCGCCCTTGACGACGACGAGCTTGTTCGACTCCCACCCCTTCGGGTCGCTGCGGATCGCGCCCCAGGCGAGCGAGCCGAGGACGACGAGCACCGCGAGCGACACGCCCGCGACCACGCCGCGCATGGGCTTGGTCGGCTCGAGCTCCTGGCCGCCCGGCGCGCCGCTGACGAACGCCGTCAGCAGCCGGCGGCGGCTGAAGGACTGCGCCTCGACGAGGTCCCGCTTCGCTGCCACGCCCGCTCCCGGGTCAGACCATGCCCGCGGCGGCGACGCCGAGCGGGAGCAGGACGGCCAGGCAGGTCATCTCGACGGTGTCCCCCACGCGCGCGAGCGCGACACGGCGTCGCGGTGCGACCAGCCCGAGCGCGACGAGCGCCGCGACGCCCACGGCCGCCGCGCACACGAGCGCGGTGCGCCACGACGGGTGCACGAGCGCCGCGACGACGAGCGTGAGCGCGAGCCCCGTGACCCCGAGGCACACCACGACGAGCACGTCGGCACGCGCGTACGACTGGCGCGTCGCGAGCAGCAGACCCACCCAGCCGACGACGAGCAGCGTCGTGCCGAGCAGCCCCGAGGCCACCAGCGCCGGCGTCGCGACGAGCGCGAGCACGCCCACCGCGACGCGCAGCGCGAGCTGGATGCGGTAGCCCGCGTCGAGCTGGCGGCGCACGCGGTCGGGGTCGACCGGGGCCGGGTCGAGCAGGATCTCCGCGTCGGTGCGCGGCGACACCACGCGCAGCGGCGTGCTCGCCAGCGCGAGCCAGGGCACGCCGATGCTCGCGGTGAGCACGACCGCGACGACGACGGCGAGGACGTCCTGCGCGGCCGTCCCGGTCAGCTCGACCGTGGCCCCCACGACGCCCAGCGCCAGGCCCAGGCCGATGGGCGCGATCGCGGTCTCCCGGCCCGAGGGCAGGGCGACGACGGCGAGCAGGCCCGCGACGACGAGGCCCGCGCCGGCCAGCGCGGCCGGCCAGCCCCACGACGGGCTCTGCGTGCCGACGGTCAGCCCCGCCACCGCGGCGGGCAGCCCCGCTGCGAGCACGAGCACCCGGCCCGCGGACGCGTCGCGACCCGTGCGCGCCACCACGGTGCCGGCGGCGACCGCGAGCAGCGCGGCGAGCGCCGCGACGACGGGCGCGAGCTGCGACGAGCGCTCGGCCGTCAGGAGCAGGAGCGAGGTGGCGGCGACGATCGCCGCGGCGCCCCACGCGGCGCCCAGGGCGCTGTCGTGCGGCGTCCACGGACGGAAACGCGCCTCGACCGCGTCCGCGACGGCCTCGACCACGTCGTCGTACACGCGCGGCTCGGGCTGCTCGGCGCCGGACTCGAGCGCGAGCACCGCGCCGTCCTCGACGCCGGACGCGATGAGGCTGCGCGCCGGGTCGAGGCTCTCGCCCTCCGCCGTCACGAGCCGGTAGCCGCCGTACACCGACGCGGCGTCCAGCACCCCGAGGGCACGTGCGAGCCCCGGCACGATCTCCACCACGGCCACGTTGCCCGGGGCCCCGAGGTCGATGCGGCGGTCGCCCGCCGTCACCGAGATCCGCAGCAAGGTGCCGACGGGGGCCGTCGGTGTGCTCGGATCGGTCATCGGCGTCCTCGTGCTCGTCGGCAGGTCGGCGGTCAGCATAGCCAGGCGAGCAGGGTGGCGAGGTGCGGTCGACGCGTGCGGCCGGTTGTCCACAGGGCGTCACCCGGCCCGAGCGCGGTCGTGCCCGGGTCGGTTACGTTGCCACCGGTTCGCGACGAAGCCGCGGACTCACGTGGCTCGTCCGGGTCGCGTGCCGGCGTCGGCCCGCAGGGGTCGGGCATGGGGGAGGTGTCATGGCCGCTGAGGTCTCCGCAGCAGATGGTGCGATCAAGCAGGGCGCGGACGTGGTCGCGCGTACGCGAAGCGAGCTGCGTTCGGAGCTGAGCTCGCTCGAGGGCAAGCTGTCCGGGATCGGGTCGCACTGGCAGGGCCAGGGCGCGGTCGCGTTCAACCAGCTGATGGTCCGCTGGCGCGACGACGCGTCGAAGATCGTCGCCGCGCTCGACGAGTTCGAGCAGAACCTGCGCACGTCGCAGTCCACGTACTCCGCGTCGGACGAGACGCAGCAGTCGACGTTCTCGCGCCTGTCCGGGCGCCTGGGCTGAACGAGGGGATGATCATGAGCGACCTGAAGGTGAACTTCGGTGGCCTGTCCACCGCCGCCGCCGACATCCAGTCCGGTGCCTCGCACATCGAGTCCAAGCTGAACGACATGGACTCCTCGCTGCAGCCGCTGCGCGCGAACTGGTCCGGTGAGGCCGCCGGTTCCTACGAGGCCGCACGGGCCAAGTGGACCGCCGCGATCACCGACATGAAGGCGCTGCTGGCCGAGATCGGCCGCGCCGTCGCCACGTCGAACGACGACTACCAGGCCACCGAGCGAGCCAACGCCGCCCGCTGGTGACCTGACCGGCGTCGGGCGGGTGACCGGGCGACCGGCACCCGCCCGACGCACGCACCACCCGCTCGACGGTCCCGAGCACCCGTTCGGGTCAACCGATCGGGCGAACCTGCCCACCAGGTGGTTGACCCATCCACCGGGTCGGGTCGGTCCGGTTAGGGTAGGGCCGGTTTCGCGACCGATTCGTCCGGAACCGACGTGGCTCGTCCGGGTCGCGTGCCGGCGTCGGCCCGCAGGGGTCGGGCATGGGGGAGGTGTCATGGCCGCTGAGGTCTCCGCAGCAGATGGTGCGATCAAGCAGGGCGCGGACGTGGTCGCGCGTACGCGAAGCGAGCTGCGTTCGGAGCTGAGCTCGCTCGAGGGCAAGCTGTCCGGGATCGGGTCGCACTGGCAGGGCCAGGGCGCGGTCGCGTTCAACCAGCTGATGGTCCGCTGGCGCGACGACGCGTCGAAGATCGTCGCCGCGCTCGACGAGTTCGAGCAGAACCTGCGCACGTCGCAGTCCACGTACTCCGCGTCGGACGAGACGCAGCAGTCGACGTTCTCGCGCCTGTCCGGGCGCCTGGGCTGAACGAGGGGATGATCATGAGCGACCTGAAGGTGAACTTCGGTGGCCTGTCCACCGCCGCCGCCGACATCCAGTCCGGTGCCTCGCACATCGAGTCCAAGCTGAACGACATGGACTCCTCGCTGCAGCCGCTGCGCGCGAACTGGTCCGGTGAGGCCGCCGGTTCCTACGAGGCCGCACGGGCCAAGTGGACCGCCGCGATCACCGACATGAAGGCGCTGCTGGCCGAGATCGGCCGCGCCGTCGCCACGTCGAACGACGACTACCAGGCCACCGAGCGAGCCAACGCCGCCCGCTGGTGACCTGACCGGCGTCGGGCGGGTGACCGGGCGACCGGCACCCGCCCGACGCACGCACCCACGTCTCCACCACGCTGCACCCCGCCCGGTGCAGCCGCGGGCCACCACCCTCGTCGTGGCCGGCCCGCACCGCATCTCGCATGACCACCCGGGGGGATCCGTGTCGAAGAACGACGTCGGCGTCGACATCGACCTGCTCGAGCAGCAGGTGAGCACGTTGCTGCGGTTGTTCGACCGCATCGACGTCGTCATCGGGCGGACGCAGGTCGTTCGCTCGAACCAGGACTCCGCGACCTGGTCGACGATGCCCGCCGCCCAGGACTTCGCCGCGGTGTATCGCGCCGAGATCACGCAGCTGGAGACCGAGTTCGCGACGCTGCGCGAACGCGTCGAGCTGATCCGCGACAACTTGCGCCTCAGCGCCAGTGCGCAAGCACGCACCGACGACGAGGTCCAGGGCCAGCTGGAGCGGTTCGACCCGAAGCCGTCGACGACCCCGTACTTCCCGCCCGGCTACCCCGGGCCGGTCGCGCCCGGCGCGGACCCGGTGTCCCCCTGGCGCCCCTCGGGGTCAGGCGACGACTTTCGATGAGAGCCGCGCGCACCGGTGCGGTGGCCGCGACCGGGCTGCTCCTGGCCGTCGCCGCGGGCGTCCCCGCGGTGGCGGCGGATGCCGACGACGGCATGTGGTACTACACCGCCACTCGCATGGCGGACCTCCACGAGCGCACCACCGGCAAGGGTGTGCAGGTCGCGGTGGTCGACACGGCGATCTGGCCCGACGCCGGCGACCTCGCCGGGACATCCGTGCGCGTGCACGAGCCGTCGTTCTGCGCCGACGAGGTGCTCGGCGACCCGTTGCCCGCCGCGCAACGCACGGCCGGAGCTGCGCACGGCACCAACATGACCTCGCTCGTCGTCGGCACCGGCAAGGGCCAGAACGGGCAACCCGGCATCCTCGGCGTCGCCCCCGACGCGGACGTCTGGTTCTACTCCACACTCGTCGGCCCTGACGGCGAGGAGGCCTGCAACCCGGAAGCCGTCGGCGACGTGAAGTTCGCGTTCGGTGAGGCGATCGACCAGGCGGTGACCGACGGGGCGGACATCATCTCGATCTCGCTGAGCAGCAACATCCTGCTGGACTACTGGGCCGTCACGCGCGCGTTGCACGAAGGGGTCATCGTCGTCGTGGCGCTGTCGGACGACCCCGGCCAGCCTCACCCGGGCTCGTTCAACGGGGTCGTCACGGTCGAGTCGGCCGGTCCGGACGGGAACGTGCGTCCTGGGTCACGTCCCGGGGCGGACGTCATCGCGCCCGGCGAGTCGATCCGCCATCTCGACGACGATCTGAGCTCCTACGTCCTGACGAACGGGTCGTCAGCCGCCACGGCCTTCACCGCCGGAGCACTGGCGCTCGTCTGGTCGGCCTACCCCGAGGCCACGGGCAACCAGATCATCCAGACCCTCATCCGCAACACCGACGGCCAGGACCACGAGCTCTACCACGACCCGCTCGCCGGGTACGGGATCGTCAACGTCCGGCACATGCTCGAGCACGACCCGACGACGTACCCGGACGAGAACCCGCTGCTCGACCACGACCCCGACAGCATCCCCACCTACGAGCAGGTCCAGGACCTCTCCCTCCTGGACGACCCCACCCTGCGCGACTCCCCCCGACGCGAGACATCCAGCCCCGCACCGACCACCCCCGCGCCCACGAGCACCGCAGACGCGACCGAGACGACGCAGCCCACCGCGACGGGGTCCGAGGGAACGTCGAGCACGAACGCCCCGGTGCTCCTGGCCGCAGGCGGTGGCATCCTGGCTGCAGCCATCGCCGCCATCGCGCTCCTGGCGGCACGCCGACGCCGCAGGGTCCCCGCACACGACATCCCACCCAGCGCCGCACAGACGGCAGACGAGCACGGTCCGGACCTACCAGAAGGGGGCAAGTGACGATGGCCGAGAAGTCCTCCGCCGAGCTCCAGCGGGCGCTCGACGCCAACCCGGACGCGGCGATCGCCGACGCCGAGAGGCTCGAGGCGCTCGGGGAGCCGCTCCAGGAGATCAGCACCGAGCTGCGCCGCCTCGCGAGCGACCTCGGGCTCGAGGGCATGTCCGGCGACGCCGCGCAGGCGAGCATCGCGGACACTGCCAGGAGCATGCTCGCGAAGGTCGACGCGTTGGCGGCGATCGCGGTCGTCGTCAAGGAGGCGGCGAGCACTGTCGAGACCGCGCAGAGCGAGTACCGGGCCCTCCCTCTCGGACGGCTCACCTACGCCGAGCGACGCGAGCTCGAGGCGAACGGCGCCTCGACCGGCATCCCCTACATCGAGAACGCTCGCGCGCAAGAGCGCGAGCGAGAGGCAGCAGCCGCTCTCTCGACGGTGAACGCGCGCCTCAACGAGCTCTCGCTCCAGGTGAAGGGTCTCGCGGACCAGGACCGCCAGGAAGAGCCCACTCCCAAGAACCCGGGTGACGACGGCGGTGGTCGCACGCCTCGGACGCCGTACGTGCCGCCGTCGGTCCCCAACCCTGGGGTCCAGAACCCTGTCGACCCGCCGGGCGGTGGAGGCAGGAACCCCGACCCCGACCCCGTCGACGCGCCGGTCCGGCCCCCCGTGACCTACGAGCCCCCGGAGACGGTGACGCCCTACGAGCCCCCGGAGACGGGGACGCCCGTCGGCCCGACTCCGATCACGACCGAGCCCGTCATCGGCAACCCGCGTGACACGCACGGCGACGACCGGCCCAGCCCCGGTTCGCCCGTCGCGCCGGTCGTCGGCGGTCCCGCGATCGGCGGTGGCGGCATCATCGGCGGTGACCCCGGCAGCGGCGGGACGATCGGTGGTCCCGGCGCCGGCGGCGGCACGATCGGCGGTCCTGGCTCGGGCGGGGTGGCCGGTGGTGCCCTCGCGGGTGGCGCTGTGGTCGGTGGCACCGCGCTCGGCGCGATGGGTGCGGCCCGCATCGGCGGTGGCGCGCTCGGCGGCGCGATGGGCGGCGTCCTCGCGGGCACGCCCGGGGCGGCCGGAGGTGTCGGTGGAGCAGCCGTGCTCGGCGGCGGTCCGGCAGGAGCCGGGGCGGCCGGACGCGGGGGCGCGCTGGGCGCCGCCGCGGGTGCGGGCGGCCGAGGGGGCGCGACGAACGGCATGGTCGGCGCGGCCGGCGGCGGGGCCGCGGGGAGCTCGAAGCGCAAGCGGCGCGCGGGCTCGCTCGGCTACGTCGCACCTGAGCTCGACGAGGACGAGCCCACGACGACGTCGCGCTCCGCAGGGCTCGCCCGCGGGTCGCGCGAGGACGCCCCGAAGGTCACCGTGAGCACGCCCGAGGAGGACGAGACCTGGTGACGACCCGCTGACGGGCGGAGGCCCCACGCCGCGGGTGCGGGGCCTCCGAGTCCACCTGCCGTGGCGGCGGCCGGGAGGCTGCTCCACGTGCACCGAGCAGTCCTCGATGCGCCGAGCAGTCCTCGATGCGCCGCGCACGACGTCGCACCCGGTGCCGCAGACGCGGCGCACGTGGACGGCTCGGACCCACTCGGCCCTCGTCACCCGTCCCGCCCTGGACCGCGCAGCGCAGAAGCCGTGCGCGGCCGTGTGAAGCGGTCAGCCCGGGAGCTGCTCCACGAGCACCGAGCGGTCACCGATGCGGATGGTCGACCCGCTCGGCACGGGCGTCGGGCGCTCGGGCTCGACCACGACGGACTGCCCCGAGGGCAGCACGACGACCGTGCCGTTGCCGGAGCCCGCGTCCGCGACCCAGAGCCCGCGCGCGTCGATCCCGAACCGCGCGTGCGTGCGGGACAGGGACCGCTGCGGGTCGTCGACCGTCACGACGTGGTCGCACCGCTCGCCGTCGCGCGGACGCGGCGCGCGCCCGATGACGCCCGGTCCGCTCACGCTCATCGCCTCGCCCGTGTCGAGCGTGAGGACGAACGTCCGCGGCCGCGCGGGTGCGGGCGGGTGCGACGGCTGCTGCGGCACGTGGTGCACCGGGGCGGGGTGCGGGGCGCCGGTCGTCGCCGCGGCGTGCGCGGGGCCGGCGGGCGGGGGCGGGAACCCGGCGCCGGGCGGCGGCGGGTAGCCACCGGGCGGCGGCGGGTAGCCACCGGGCGGCGGCGGGTAGCCACCGGGGGGCGGCGGGTAGCCGCCGGGCGGGGACGGGAAGGTCGCGGGCGGGGGCGGGAGGACCGCTGCGGGAGCCTGCCCGGCGCCCGGCCCTCCGGGCGCTCCGGCGTACGTCCCGCCGGCACCGCGTGCGAGGGGGGCCGACGACCCCGGCAGCGGCGGTCCCGAGTACGTGACGGACGGCGCGGCGGATGCCGCGGCGCGCGTGACGGTCGCCCGGGGGCTGCGCACGTCGACGACGACGGCCCGGCCGGCCCGGTCGTGCCAGCCCTGCCGCAGCGGGGAACGGTCCCCCGCGACGGACCCGACGACGACCCACTGCCCGACCCCGCCGACGAGGTGCCCGGCGCCGAGCACGAGCGCACGCCGCGCCGCGCGGCCCAGGCCGGGCGCGTACGGCGTCTCGACCCGGGCGGCGCGCAGGCCGAGCGCGAGGTTGCCGACGGTCCGGCCCGTGCGGGCCTCCCACACGACGAACCCGACCGCGAGCTCGAGCGCGACGAGCGCGGCGAGCACGGGCTGCTGCGTGGCCCCGAGCACCGCGCCCGCGGCGCCGAGCACGACGAGCGTGTCGATGAGGAAGGCGCCGAGCCGCGCACCGACGCCGACGGTCCGGACCCCGTCGAACGCGGCCCCCAGGCCGTTCACCAGGCCCGGCGCGCCGGCGAGGCCGGATCCGGCCGCAGCACCCGCCGTAGCGCCCGCCACGGGACCGGCAGCGGCCGTCGTCGGGACGGACGGACGCGACGACGACCGCGCGGCGGCGCGGCGGCCGCCCGACGCCTTGCGGCGGGTGACCGGCGGCTGCGCCTCGACGACGATCATCGGCGCGGCGGGCGCGCCGCAGCTCGTGCAGAACCGCGCGCCCTCCCGCAGCGCGCGTCCGCACGACGCGCAGGTCTGCTCGCTCATGAGCCCACCGTCCTCCGCAGCACCTCGACGAGCCCGGACGCGACGACCGCCGCCGGCAGCGCGAGCGCGACCGCGAGCCCTTCCACCATGTCCGCGAGCCGCGACGCGACCACGGACTGCCACCCGCGCGCGAGCGCGGTGCCGACGACCGCGACGACCGCCCCGAGCGCGAGCGCGCCGACCGCGACGGGCACGCGCCACTCGAGCGGCACCGCGGCCCCGGCCTCGACGAGCAGGGCTCCCGCGGCGAGCCGCGGCAGCCACCGCCCGGCGGTGTCCCGCGAGCTGCGCGGGACGAGCACGAACGCGAGCAGCACGCACGCGACGAGCGCGTACGAGCCCCATCGCTGCACGGCCGCGACCGGACCGTCGGCCTGCTGTGCGGCGGAGACGACGCCGGGCAGCAGCGCGACGGCGACGAGGCACGCGAGGGCGGTCGCGGTGATGACGCGCCGCTCGGCGCCCTCGACGGTGCGCGCGACGAGCCGCTGGCTCACGCGGCCGAGCGCGCGCGGGCGCGGGGCACGCACGGACTCCGCGGTGCGGGCGACCTGCGAGACGTCGACGAGCTGCTCGTCGGGGATCCCGAGCGCGAGGCGCGGCGCGATGCGCAGCACGAGGGGTGAGAGGCCGACGAGCAGCGCGGCGCCGGCCTGCGCGGGCAGGTCGAGCAGGAGCGTCGCGGACTGGGCGGCGACGGCGACGGTGAGCCCGCCGAGGACGACGACGGCGACGTCCTCGCCGTCACGCAGGCGCCGCGTCACGACGGTGCGGGCGCTGGCCGCGACCGTGGCGCACACCAGCGCGACCACGACGGCGAGCCGGCGTCCGGGTCCGTCGTCGGGCGGCACGGCCCACGCGCCGGCCGCGGCACCGAGCGTGGGCGCGGCGAGCGTCGCGGCGACGGACGCGGACGGTGCGGTTCCCCGCCCGGTGCGGCCCGTGACGGCGACGGCGAGCGCGACGAGCGTGAGCGCGACGGTGACGCCCGTCGAGGCCCATGCCGGCAGGTCCGGGACCGGACCGAGCATCGCGGTGAGCAGCAGGACGGCGCCGAGAGCGCCCGCGAGCGCGAGCAGCCCGGCCTGCGGGCGGGGGCGGCGCGCGAGCAGCTCGGGGTCGACGGTGCGGTGACGGCGCGGCTTCGGCGCGGGACGCACGACGTGCAGCGCGGCGCCGTCGGCGACCTGCTCCCCCACCGCGGCGCGCACGTCGAGGCGCTGCCCGGCGGAGTCGAGGACGAGGGTCGCGGGGTCGTCGAGCGGGACGAGCGCGGCGCGCAGGGCGTCACCGAGCACGACGTCGCGGCGCAGCGCCACGTGCCGCTGCTCGGTGCCGACGGCGACGACGAGCCGCACGTGCGAGTGCGGGCGGGCGTCGGTCGCCGAACCGGGTGCCGCCACGCCCACCTCCTCGTCCGTCCTGCTGGGTCCGTCCTGCTGGGTCCGTCCTGCTGGGTCCGTCCTGCTGGTCGTCGCGCTCGTCGTCGTGCTCGTCGTCGTGCTCGTCGTCCTGCGCCTTGCGCGGGCCCGCCACCTGCGAACCCGGTCGGGTGGCCGCCCACATGCTACGGGTCCGGATCGCCCCGGTGCGGGTACCGTTGCGCCGTCCCGTGCATGCTCGACCCCGGCGCACGCTCCGGGCAGCGAGGAGAGCGATGTCGATCACCGCCGACCGAGGCGTTCAGGCCGGCCCCCCGCCCGTCCCCACGGGCCAGGTGGTCATGCAGCCGCCCCCGGAGATCCAGCCGTCCGACGGCGTCAGCGGCGTGCTCTCCAACCTCGTGCCGATGCTCGGCTCGGTGGGCTCGATCGTCTTCATCTCGATGTCGCAGCCCGGCGGCAAGGGCATGATCGCGGGCGGCATGTTCCTGGTCGCGTCGCTCGGCTTCGTCGCGGTCAACGGGTGGCGTCAGCGCGCGCAGCACCAGGCGCAGGTCGTCGGCGCACGGCGCGAGTACCTGGCCTACCTGGCGGACCTGCGCCGCACGGTGCGCCAGGCGGCGCGTGCGCAGCGGCGCGCGGCGCAGTGGTTCGCGCCCGAGCCGGGCGCGCTGCCGGCGATCGCCGAGGAGCGTTCGCGCGCGTGGGAGCGCACGCCCGACCACCCGGAGTTCCTGCGCGCGCGCCTCGGGACGGGCGCGCAGCAGCTCGCGCTGCAGCTCGAGGCGCCGCAGACGCCCCCGCTCGCGCAGCTCGACCCGGTGGCGGCCTCGGCCGCGCACCGGTTCCTCGTGACGCACCGCGTGCAGCAGGACATCCCGTTGGCGGTCGACGTGCGCAGCGCGGCGCGCATCGAGGTCGCGGGCGCCGAGACCGAGGCCCGCGGGCTGGCGCGCGCGGTCGTCGCGCAGCTCGCGACGTTCCACTCCCCCGACCAGCTGCAGATCGCCGTCCTCGCGAGCGAGCGCGCCCTGCCCGCGTGGGACTGGGTCAAGTGGCTCCCGCACGCGCACTCGACCCGCGAGCGCGACGCGGTGGGCCCCGCGCGGATGATCGGCACGACGCTCGCCGAGATCGAGAACCTGCTCCCCGAAGGCCTCGCGGACCGGCCGCGGTTCGGCCGCGCGCCCGTCGGCTCGACGCCCCAGCCGCACCTGCTCGTCGTCGTCGACGGCGGTCACGTGCCGGTCGGCAACGGGATCCTCACGCCGGACGGCGTCCTCGGCATCACGGTGCTCGAGCTGCCGGAGCACTGGGAGGAGCTCGAGGACACGCACACGCTGCGGTTCCTGCTGGGCGCCGCGCTGCCGGACGGCGGCGTGCCCGTCGAGGTGCTGCGCGTCGGGATGGAGCCCACGCGGCTCAAGGGCGACCAGCTCTCGCTGCCGGAGGCCGAGGCCACCGCGCGCCGTCTGCTCCCCCTGTACGTGGACGCCGGGCCGCAGCGCGAGGAGGGCCAGGTCTCGGCCGAGCTCGTCGACCTGCTGGGCCTGGGCGACGTGCGCGACCTCGACCTGTCGCGCGCGTGGCGTCCGCGGCTCGCGCGCGACAGGCTGCGCGTCCCGATCGGCCTGACCCCGCAGGGGCAGCCCGTCGCGCTCGACATCAAGGAGTCCGCGCAGCAGGGCATGGGGCCGCACGGGCTCATCATCGGCGCGACCGGGTCCGGCAAGTCCGAGGTGCTGCGCACGCTCGTCCTCGCGCTCGCGCTCACGCACTCGTCCGAGGACCTCAACTTCGTCCTCGTCGACTTCAAGGGTGGCGCGACGTTCGCGGGCATGGCGGACATGCCGCACGTGTCCGCGATCATCACGAACCTCGGCGAGGAGCTCACGCTCGTCGACCGCATGCAGGACGCGCTGCAGGGCGAGATGGTGCGCCGCCAGGAGCTGCTGCGCGCGGCGGGGAACTTCGCGAACGTCGCCGACTACGAGAAGGCGCGCCGCACGGACCGGCCCGACCTGCAGCCGCTGCCCGCGCTGCTCATCGTGGCCGACGAGTTCTCCGAGCTGCTGGCCGCCAAGCCCGAGTTCGTCGACCTGTTCGTCGCGATCGGACGCCTCGGCCGGTCGCTGCAGATGCATCTGCTGCTGTCCAGCCAGCGCCTCGAGGAGGGCCGCCTGCGCGGCCTGGAGTCCCACCTGTCGTACCGGATCGGTCTGCGCACGTTCTCCGCGTCCGAGTCGCGCGCCGTGCTCGGCGTGCCCGACGCGTACGAGCTGCCGCCCGTCCCCGGCATGGGCTACCTCAAGCCCGACCCGACGACGATGATCCAGTTCCGCGCCTCCTACGTCTCGGGTCCGCCCAAGGCGCGGCGCCGCTCCGCCGCGGGCGCCGGTCCCGTCGCCACGGGTCGCGCGCGCCTCGAGTCGTTCACGGCCGCGCCCGTCCTGACCGCCGCCACGGGTCGCGACGAGCCCGACGAGCCGGAGATCGACGACGACGAGAAGCGCGCCACGTTCGACATCGCGGTCTCGCTCATGCGCGGCCAGGGTCCCGCCGCGCACCAGGTGTGGCTCCCGCCGCTCGTCGTGCCCGAGACGTACGACCGCCTCATGCCCGACCTCGCGGTCGACCCCCAGCTCGGGCTCGTCTCGCGCGGCTGGCGCGAGGCCGGTGCCCTGACGTTCCCGCTCGGCATCGTCGACCGCCCGCTCGAGCAGCGGCGCGAGAACCTCACCATCTCGCTCGCCGGCGCGGGCGGTCACATGGCCGTCGTCGGCGGCCCGCGCTCCGGCAAGAGCACCGTGCTGCGGTCCGTCACGACGGGCCTCGCGCTGACGCACACCCCGCTCGAGGTGCAGCTCTACGTGCTCGACTTCGGCGGCGGCACGTTCACGCCGCTCGTCGGGCTGCCGCACGTCGCCGGGGTCGGCACACGCGCCGAGCCCGACGTCGTGCGCCGCATCGTCGCGGAGGTCGAGGGGATCGTCGACGCACGCGAGCGGTACTTCCGGGCCCACGGCATCGACTCCATCGAGACCTACCGCCAGCGCCGCGTCGCGGGTCAGGTCGACGACGGGTACGGCGACGTGTTCGTCGTCGTCGACGGCTGGTCCACGATCCGTCAGGAGTTCGACGAGCTCGAGCCGCGCCTGCAGGCGCTCGCCGGTCGCGGCCTGACGTTCGGCATCCACGTCCTCGCGTCCGCGAGCCGCTGGATGGACTTCCGCACCCAGATCAAGGACCTGTTCGGCACGCGGCTCGAGCTGCGGCTCGGCGACCCGACGGACTCCGAGCTCGACCGCAAGGTCGCCGCCGCCGTCCCCACGGGCCGCCCGGGACGCGGCATGGTGGCGTCCAAGCACCACGTCCTCACCGCGCTGCCCCGCATCGACGGCGACGGCTCCGCCGAGACGCTCGGCGCCGGCGTGCAGCACCTCGTGCAGGCCGTCGCGCAGTCGTGGCGCGGCGCACCCCCGCCCAAGCTGCGCCTGCTGCCCGAGCAGGTCACGCTCGACGAGCTGCGCGCCCGCGCGCCGCAGGCGCCCGGCATCCTGCTCGGCATCGACGAGGCCGCGCTCGCACCCGTCGTCATCGACGTCCGCGAGGAGCACCACCTGTACGCGTTCGGCGACTCGGGCGCGGGCAAGTCCGCGTTCCTGCGCGCCGTCGCGAGCGAGGTGCAGCGCCTGCACACGCCCAAGGAAGCCCAGATCATCGCGGTCGACTTCCGCCGCGCGATGCTCGGCGAGATCCCCGAGCCGTACCTCACGAGCTACCTGACCACGCACGAGCAGGCGACCGCCGAGATCGCCGACCTCGCGGGCTACCTGCGCGGCCGCCTGCCCGGCCCGGACGTCACGCCCGACCAGCTGCGCGCGCGGTCCTGGTGGAGCGGCGCCGAGGTGTACGTGCTCGTCGACGACTACGACCTCGTCGCCACGTCGTCGGGCAACCCGCTCACGTCGCTCGTCCCGCTGCTCGCGCAGGCCGGCGACGTCGGGCTCCACCTCGTGCTCACGCGCCGCACCGGCGGCGCGTCACGCTCGCTGTACGACCCGGTGCTGCAGGCCGTGCGCGACCTCGCCGCACCCGGGATCGTCATGTCGGGCAGTCCCGACGAGGGCGCGCTCGTCGGCGCCGCACGGCCCGTGCCGTCCGTGCCGGGCCGCGCGCAGCTCGTCACGCGCGAGGCGGGGCTGCAGGTCGTGCAGCTCGCCTGGACGCCGTCGACGACCTGACGTCAGCGGGCCTCGACGCGCACGGTGCGCTCGCCGAGGCGCAGCGACCAGCCGGGGCCGACCGTCGCGCGCGTGCCCGCGGGCAGCGTCGCGGCCGTCCCGTCGGGGCGCACGACGAGCGTGCCGTTGGTCGAGCCGCGGTCCACGACCCACAGCGTGCCCGGCTCCGCCGGGCCGAACGCGAGGTGCGTCTTGGACAGCGACCGCGCGGGGTCGTCGATCGCGACGACGTGCGGGACCTCGCCCTGCGGCGCGCGCCCGACGACACCGTCGCCCATCACGTCGACGCGCTCACCCGTGTCGAACACCAGGCGCAGGCCCGGCGGGACGGGCGGCAGACCCGTGACGGGCGTGCGCAGGCGCGTGAGCTCGATGTCGTCGAGCTCCTCCGTCCAGCGCGGGTGCTCGCTCGCGAACCGCACGACAGGCTGCGCGGCGGTCGCCGTGGTCTCCGCGGGCTTCCGCGGCGGCTCGACCTGGTCGTGACCCGAGGGCGGGGTGTCGCCCGACGCGCGCCGGGCCTCGCCCGCGAGCGCGTCGGACCAGCCCGACGTCGCCGCGGTGGCCGCGGGCGACGCCGGCCCGGCGGCGGGCGACGGGGCGGAGTCCGGGGTGGACGCTGGGGTGGAGGCGGACGTCGGCGTGGTTCCTGGCGCCGCGGGCGCCCCGACGGGCGGGCCCGTGATGAGGCCACCGGCCGGCGGGCGCTCCGTGGGGCGGCCCGTCCCGACACCCGGCGGCAGCGGCACGAGGCTGATCGTCGGAGACGGCTCGGGCTCGTTCGCCGACGGGACGTCGGTCGCGGCCGGCGGGACCGACGCGTCGACCGAGCCGGCCGCGGGAGTGGTCGCGGCGGGCGTGCCGATCACGGGCGCGGCGACCGCCGGTGCGGATGCCGCGGGGGCGACGACGGGCGCCTGCGCGACGGGAGCCGGAGGCGGCGCAGATGCGGGTGCGGGGCTCGGCGGCGGCGGGGGCACCGGTCCGACGGCCCGCGCGACGGCCCGGTCCCACGCCTGCGCGGGGTCCTCGGAGCGCGCGACGCCCGTCGCGTTCGCGAGCAGGACGATCGTGCCGGCGGCCTTGTCGTGCCAGCCGCGCTGTGCGGGCGACTTGTCGAAGACCCCCGACGCGGCGACGAGCCACGACCCGACCCCGCACGCGATGCTGCCGAGGCCCACGACGAGCTGTCGCACGAAGATCCGCAGCAGGCCGGCAGGTCGGCCCGTCTCGGCCGAGACGGTGCGGATCCCGAGCAGCGCGCCGCCGAGGGTCGCACCGGTGACGGACTCGCCGACCCACAGCGTGAGCCCGCCGAGCCCGGCGAGCACGTGCGGCAGGAACGACACCGCGCTCGGCGTCGCGCCCGCCTCGGGGGTGCCTGCGACGGCCAGCGAGATCAGCACGCCCGCGCCGGCGAGCAGGAAGAGCGCGACCACGTCGATGGCGTACGCGGCGACACGACGCCCGACCGGCGCGACGCTGCCCGGCACGACGGGGAACGCACCGACCCCGCGGGCGTCCCGTCGCCCGCCGGGAGCGGCGGGACCGGCGGGAGTTGCGGGAGCGGCGGGAGCGGGCGCCGGTCCCGACGCGGCCACCGACGGAGCGGGAGCGACGGGCGCCGGCGGGACGGGAGGCGTCGACGCGGGGGCGGCCTGCACGCGTGCGCCGCACTCGGCGCAGAACATCGCTCCCGCCTCGAGCTCTGCCCCGCACGTGCCGCACAGCTTGACGCTCACGCTCGCCACCCTCCTCGTCGCGGTGGCCGGTCCGCTCTCGCGATCCCCGGCCTGCCGCGAGAATCGTGCCAGATGCGCCCGATCCGTTCGGCCGGTCCGCGCCCAGGACGGGGCGGGCTGGTCGTACCGCGAGACGGTCGTGCGGTCGGGTGTCACCCGCACGGGTGGCGGTGCCGGTGGGCGGGCCTAGCCTCGGGCTCCCCCGAGACCGACACGAGAAGGACGCCCCATGCGTTGCGACCACACCGGCGAGATCGACGTGCGATGGACCGAGCTCGGTCTGCCCAGCATCATCCGGACGAACATCTTCGAGTGCATGGACTGCCACGCGAAGGCCGTCCTGAACATCCACGTCGCCGACCCGTGGGACACCCTCACGGCGACGGACGGCTCCTGATCCCCGCAGCCGGCGAGGGCTCGGCCGGTCGCGTCAGGACGCGCGGTCGACCAGGGCGTCGGCGAACGAGACGAGCGCGTCCTTGACCGGACCGGGGGGCAGCGGCTCGAGCACGCGTACGGCGTCGTGAGCCAGCGCGACGGCCTGGGCGCGGGTCTCGCCGACGACCGCGTGGGCGCGCAGCAGCGCGACGGCCTCGGCGAGCGCGGCGTCGTCGGACAGGTCGCCGTCGAGGCGCGCGAGCAGCGCCTGGTCCTCGGCGGTGGCGTCCGGTCCGGCGCAGCGCGCGCGCAGCAGCAGAACGGGCATCGTGGGGACGCGCTCGCGCAGGTCCGTGCCGGGCGTCTTGCCGGTCAACGCACCGTCGGAGGTGAGGTCGATGACGTCGTCGGCGAGCTGGAACGCGACGCCGATGCGCTCGCCGAACTCCATGACGGTCGACACGACCTCGGGCGGGCAGCCCGCGAACATCGCGCCGAGCCGTGCGGACGTCGCGAGCAGCGACGCGGTCTTGTCCGCGAGCACCTGCAGGTAGTGCGCGACGGGGTCGTCGCCGTCGCGCGGGCCGACGGTCTCGTGGAGCTGGCCGAGGCACAGGCGCTCGAACGTGCGCGCCTGGATGCGCACGGCCTCGGGGCCGAGGCCCGCGACGGTCGTCGACGCGCGTGCGAACAGCAGGTCGCCGGTGAGGATCGCGACGGAGTTGCCCCAGACCTCGTGCGCGGCGGGTGCGCCGCGGCGCAGCGGCGCGGAGTCCATGACGTCGTCGTGGTACAGCGTCGCGAGGTGCGTGAGCTCGACGACGACGGCCGCGTCGATGACCTCCCGGCGCGCGCCGTCACCGAGCTCGGCGACGAGCAGGGTGAGCAGCGGGCGCAGGCGCTTGCCACCGGCGTTGACCAGGTGGCGCGACGCGGAGTCCGCAAGCGCGTCGGCGTTGCCGACGGCGTCGCGCAGCGCCTCCTCGACGAGCGCGAGGCGCGCGGTGAGCCGGTCGGCGAGGGCCTGGTCGGCCAGCGGGATGGCCGCGGTCGAAGTCACGAGACGAACCTATCCCGGCCGCGAGGGTGCTCCCGCACGGCCGACCGGGTGGAACGGACGAACCGGGCGGTGAGCTCGGGAATCGGGCCGGTGCCGGTCAGGGCAGGAACTTCGCGACGTCGGAGATGAGGTCGAGCACCGGGGTCGGGAAGACGCCGAGCACGACCGTGAGGACCGCGGCGAGGCCGATCGCGACCGCCGCGAGCCCCTCGGACGGCACGACGGTCGTCGTGGTCGTCGCGACGGGCGCGGCGACGAGCGTCGCGACGGCGACCGAGCCGTCGGCGCCCTCGAGCGCGACGTCCTCGTCGGAGGTGCCCTCGACGGCTGGCTCGACGGCGGGCTCCCCCGCCGACGACTCGGGCGCCGAGGCCGACGCGACCTCGTCGCGACCCGGCGCGGGCGTGAAGTACATGAGGACGATGATCCGCACGTAGAAGAACGCTGCCGCGGCCGAGCTCAGCACGCCGACGAGCGCGAGCGGCCAGGCGCCGCCGTCGATCGCGGCGGAGAACACGGCGAACTTCCCGATGAACCCGGCCGTGAGCGGGATGCCCGCGAACGACAGCAGGAACAGCGCGAACGCCCCGGCGAGCGCCGGGTGGGTGCGGCCGAGACCGGCCCACTGCGACAGATGCGTGGCCTCGCCGAGCACGGAGGTGCGCAGGTCCTCGTCGGACTCGCCGAGCTCGTCGTCGGACCCCTGCGGGACGGTGCGCTCGCGCACGAGCCACACGACGCCGAACGCGCCGACGGTCGCGACGCCGTAGGCCAGCAGGTAGAACAGCACGGCGCTGACGCCGGCCTCGTCGAGCGCGACCACGCCCGTGAGGATGAACCCCGCGTGCGCGATCGACGAGTACGCGAGCAGGCGCTTGATGTCGGTCTGGACGAGCGCGACGACGGTGCCGACGACCATCGTGGCGATGGCGACGGTCCACAGGAACACGTCCAGGTCCCACTGCAGGCCCGGGAAGATCGTGTAGTAGACGCGCAGCAGCGCGGCGAACGCGGCGGCCTTGGTGCACGCGGCCATGAAGCCGGTGATGGGGGTCGGGGCGCCCTGGTAGGCGTCCGGCGTCCAGGAGTGGAACGGCACCGCGCCGACCTTGAACAGCAGGCCGACGAGCAGGAGCACGGCACCGACGAGCAGCAGCGGGTCGAGCGCCGAGGGCTGGGCAGTGGCCGCGGCGATCTCGGAGTAGCGCAGCGTGCCGGAGTAGCCGTAGACGAGCGCGACGCCGAAGATCAGCAGCGCCGAGGCGAACGCGCCGAGCAGGAAGTACTTGAGCGCGGCCTCCTGCGAGAGCAGGCGGCGGCGGCGCGCCATGCCGGTGAGCAGGTACAGCGGGAGCGACAGCACCTCGAGCGCGACGAACAGCGTGAGCAGGTCGCCGGTCGCGGGCAGGATCATCATGCCGCCGGTGGCGAGCAGCAGCAGCGGGTAGACCTCGGTCTGCGTGAGACCCTTGCGCCGCGCGAGCTCCTCGTACTCCGAGCCGGGGATCGACGCCGCAGTGGGCGCGAACGCGTCCTGGCCGGTGGCCGTGCGGTCCGCGACGACGAGCAGCGCGAGGACCGTGAGGACCGCGATGACGCCCTGGATGACGAGCGTGGGGCCGTCGACGAGCAGCGACCCGTCCAGCACGTCCGTGCCGCCGGACGACGCGACGCCGTCCCACAGCGCGGCGACCGCGACGACCGCGCCGACGGGCGCGCCGAACGCGAGCACGAGCTGCGTGGTGCGGCGCGCACGGTCGGGCACGAACGCCTCGACGAGCACGCCGAGGATGCCCGCGACGAGCACGATCACGACGGGGCTGAGGGCGCCCCAGGCGATGTCCGGTGCGGTGAAGCTCACTGGTCGCTCCCTTCGAGAGCAGCGGCCGGGACGTCCTGCACGCCGACGACGTCGAGCGTCACGGACGCGGGCGGACGCACGAGATCGAGCGCGGGGCCGGGCACGAAGCCGAGCACGAGCATCGCGGCGACGAGCGGCGCGACGGCCCAGCGCTCGGTCGCGGTGACGTCGCGGAAGCCCGCGACCTCGTCGCGCGGCGGTCCCGTGAAGATGCGCTGGTAGGTCCACAGCACGTAGATCGCGGCGAGGACGACGCCGAGCGTCGCGACGACCGCCGCGGCCGGGTGCCGGCCGAACGTGCCGACGATGACCATGAACTCGGACACGAACGTCGACAGGCCGGGCAGCGACAGGGCCGACAGGCCGGCGACGAGGAACAGGCCAGAGAGCACCGGCACGATCTTCTGCAGCCCGCCGAACGCGTCGATCTGCTGCGAGCCGCGCCGCGCGACGAGGAACCCGGCGACGAGGAACAGCGCACCGGTCGAGAGCCCGTGGTTGACCATGTAGAACGACGAGCCGGCGACCGAGGTCGACGTGAACGCGAAGATGCCGAGCACGATGAACCCGAAGTGCGACACCGACGTGTACGCGATGAGCCGCATGAGGTCCTTCTGGCCGATCGCGAGCAGCGCGCCGTAGAGGATCGACACGAGCGCGAGCACGATGACCACCGGCGCGGCCCAGCGGGACGCGTTCGGGAACAGCGGCAGGCAGAGCGTCAGCATGCCGAACGTGCCGACCTTGTCGAGCACGCCGACGAGCAGCGTCGACGTGCCGGCGGGCGCCTGCTCGGCGGCGTCGGGCAGCCACGTGTGCACGGGGAACATGGGCGCCTTGATCGCGAACGCGATGAAGAACGCGACGAACAGCCACCGCTCGGTGCCGCTCGACAGGTCGAGACCGGTGAGCTTGTCCGTGAGGAAGCCGTCCTCGCCGCGCGGGCCCTGCAGGTACAGCGCGATGACGCCGACGAGCATGATGAGGCCGCCCGCGAGCGAGTACAGCAGGAACTTCACGGCGGCGTACCGCCGCTCGGCTCCCCCGTACCCGCCGATCATGAAGTAGACGGGGATGAGCATGGCCTCGAACAGCACGTAGAACAGGAACACGTCCCGCGCGGAGAACACCGCGACGATGAACGCCTCCAGCACGAGCGCGAGCGCGAGGTAGTTCCGCAGCGCGTCGCTCGTCGTGGTGTCCGAGCCCTGCTCGCGCCACGCCGCCAGGACGACGAGCGGGACGAGCAGCACGGACATCGCGATGAGCGCGAGGCCCACGCCGTCGACGCCGACCGCGTAGGACGCGCCGATCGCGGGGATCCACCGGTGCGTCTCGGTGAGCTGGACCGTGCCGGCGTCGGCCGTGTCGAACGCGGTGAACGCGAGGACGAGCAGGACGAGCTCGACGAGGGCGACGCCGAGCGCCACGACGCGCGCCCGGGGACGCAACGCCTTCGGCGCGAACCACAGCACCAGCGCACCGAGGACCGGCCACGCGATCAGCGTGGTCAGCCAGGGGAAGTCGGGCGACATCGCTCTCCTCAGCTCTGGACGGCCAGCACGACGACGAGGAGGACCACGAGGCCTCCGAGCATCGTCGCGGCGTACGTGCGGACGTATCCGGTCTGCAGGCGGCGCAGCAGCGCGCCCAGACCGACGGTCGCGTGCGTGACCCCCTTGACCCCGCCGTCGACGACCGCGTGGTCGGCGTAGACCAGCGAGCGTGTCAGGTGCTGGCCGGGCTCCACGAGGACGGCGTCGTTGACGGCGTCCTGGTACAGGTCGACGCGCGCGGCGCGCGTGAGCGCGGTGCCGAGCGGCGGGACGACGGGCACGGTCGCGGTCGCGTACCGGCGCCACGCCAGGACGAGACCGGCGACGACGACGAGCAGCGTGAGCGCGATCAGCACCCCGGCGGGCAGGACGGGCTCCTCGTGCTCGACGTGCCCCGTGACGGGCTCGAGCCAGCCGGTGAACCGGTTGCCCAGCGCGAGGAACAGGCCGAGGCCGACGGAGCCGACCGCGAGGATGATCATGGGCCACGTCATGAGCGCCGGGGACTCGTGCGGGTGCTGCTCGGAGCCGTCCTTGCGGGTGGTCCAGCGGCGCTCGCCCTCGAACGTCATGAAGAACAGGCGCGACATGTAGAACGCGGTGATGCCCGCGCCGACGAGCGCCACCATCCCGAACACCCACGCGCGCCACGTGGCACCGTCGGTCGGGATGAACGCGGCCTCGATGATCTTGTCCTTGGAGAAGAACCCGGAGAACGGCGGGATCCCGAGGATCGCGAGCCAGCCCATCATGAACGTGACCCACGTGATCTTCATGTAGCGGGCCAGGCCGCCGAAGCGCCGCATGTCGACCTGGTCGTCCATGCCGTGCATGACGGACCCGGCGCCGAGGAACATGCCGGCCTTGAAGAAGCCGTGCGTCACCAGGTGGAAGATCGCGAACGCGTAGCCCACGGGGCCGAGGCCCGCGGCGAGCACCATGTAGCCGATCTGCGACATCGTCGAGGCCGCGAGGGCCTTCTTGATGTCGTCCTTCGCGCAGCCGACGATCGCCCCGAACAGCAGGGTGATCGCGCCGATGACGACGACGACGAGCTGCGCGGTCGGCGCGGCCTCGAACACGGCCCCGGAGCGGACGATCAGGTAGACGCCCGCGGTGACCATGGTCGCGGCGTGGATCAGCGCGGAGACGGGCGTCGGGCCGGCCATCGCGTCGCCGAGCCACGACTGCAGCGGGAACTGCGCCGACTTGCCGCAGGCCGCGAGCAGCAGCATCAGGCCGATCGCGGTGAGCGTGCCCTCGCTCGCGTGCGCCGCCGGGTCGGCGAGGACCGTGCCGAAGTCGAGCGCTCCGAAGTGCGCGAACATCAGCCCCATCGCCACGAGCAGACCCACGTCACCGACACGGTTCGCGACGAACGCCTTCTTCGCGGCGACCGCGTACGGGGTGTTGTGGTTCCAGAACCCGATCAGCAGGTACGACGCGAGACCCACGCCCTCCCACCCGACGAACAGCAGGGCGAACGAGTCGGCGAGCACCAGCAGGAGCATCGCCGCGACGAACAGGTTGAGGTAGGCGAAGAACCGGCGCCGGTCCGTGTCGTGCTCCATGTAGGCCACGGAGTACACGTGGATGAGCGTGCCGACGAACGTCACGAGCAGCACGAACGTGAGCGACAGCGGGTCGAACCGCAGCCCCGCGTCCAGGTGCAGCGCACCGGCGTCGATCCACGTCCCGAGCCGCAGGTCCCACACGCGGGACGACGCGTCCTGGCCGAGGACCTCGAGCATCGCGAGGAGGCCGACGACGAACGCACCGCCGGACGCGAGCACGCCGAGCCAGTGTCCCCACCTGTCGGAGCGCCGGCCGAGGAGCAGCAGCACGGCCGCGGACGCCAGCGGCAGGGCCACGACGAGCCAGGCGAACGACCAGACGCCGCCCGAGGCGGTGGCCCCTGCGGGGTTCACCACGGGGGACAGCGCGGGCAGGGTCGCCGCGAGAGCAGTTGAGTGCACAGCCGTCCCCTCAGCTCTTCAGCAGGTTGACGTCGTCGATCGACGCCGATCGACGGGTACGGAAGATCGCGACGATGATCGCGAGGCCGACGACGACCTCGGCGGCGGCCACGACCATGACGAAGAACGCGAGCACCTGGCCCGTGAGCTCGCCGTGCATGCGCGAGAACGTCACGAGGCAGAGGTTCGTCGCGTTGAGCATGAGCTCGACGCCCATGAACGCGATGATCGCGTTCCGGCGCAGCAGCACGGCCGCCGCACCGACGGAGAACAGGATCCCCGACAGCACGAGGTAGTGGGTGAGCGTCACTTGCCCTCCTCCGAGTCCGGTGCGCCCGCGTCGACGCCGGCGACGGCGTCACCGATGCGCGGCTCGCCGATCGGCGCCGATGCCGGCTCCGCGTGCGGGGGCGGGGTGGTGCCCTGCTCGTCGTGCGCGGTCACGCCGCGGTCGACAGCGGCCTTGCCGGCGAGCACCCGGTCGATGCGCGCGGCGTACTCCGCGGCGTCGGCCTCCTGCCCGCGCACGCGCAGCACGCGCGGCACCGAGCTCTCGATCGGCTGCCCGTACGGGTCGAGCGCGGGCACGTCCATCGCGTTGTGCTTGGCGTACACACCGGGTGCGGGCAGCGGTGCGAGGTGCTCGCCGTCGCGCACACGCGCCGCGGCGCGCTCGCGCTGGCCGACGCGCGGCGTGAGCCGGCGGCGGTGCGTGTAGACGAGCGCGCCGAGCGCGGCGGTCACGAGCAGCGCGCCCACGACCTCCATCGCGAACACGTACCTGCCGAAGATCAGGTGCGCGAGGCCCACGGGGTTGGACGCCTCGTTCGCGCTCGCCAGCCCTCGCGGCGTCGGGTACGCGGCGGTGCCGATCACGCCCGCGAGCACGACCAGCAGCCCGAGCCCCGCGACCCAGCCGATCCAGCGCTGCCCGCGGATGGTCTCGACGAGCGAGTCCGCGGTGCTCACGCCGACGAGCATGAGGACGAACAGGAACAGCATCATGATCGCGCCGGTGTAGACGACGACCTGGACGACGCCGAGGAACACCGCGCCCTGCGTGACGTACATGAACGCGAGGCTGATCATCACGAGGATGACCGAGAGCGCGGCGTGCACCGCCTTGCGGGCGAACAGCAGCCCGAACGACGCGATCACCATGATCGGCGCGAGCACCCAGAACAGCACGGCCTCGGCCGTGGAGGGGTCGCCCGCCGAGTCGATCGCGCGGGGCAGCACGCCCGCCGCGGGCACGCTCGACGTGAGGTCGGTGGCCAGGGTGGCCGCCGAGACCAGTGCGCTCATCGGGCACCGCCCTGGCGGTGCGCGGCGGCGACGCTCGCGGCCATGACCGCGGCGGTCGGGCCGACCTGGTCGGCCGGGGTGAGCCCCGAGCCCTCGGGCAGCGTCGGGTCGTCGGGCCGCTGCTCGCGGACCCACGCCTGCTGCTCGGCCGTGGCTCCCGTGACCTCACCGCGGTAGTAGTCGGTGTCCGTGGTGCCCTCGACCATCGGGTGCGGCGCGGCGAGCATGCCGTCGCGCAGCGGGGCGAGCAGGTCGTCCTTCTCGTAGATCATCCCGGCGCGCGTCGGGCCGGCGAGCTCGTAGTCGTTCGTCATCGTCAGCGCGCGGGTGGGGCACGCCTCGATGCACAGCCCGCAGAAGATGCAGCGCAGGTAGTTGATCTGGTAGACGCGGCCGTACCGCTCGCCGGGCGAGTACTGCGCGTCGGGGGTGTTGTCCCCCGCCTCGACGTAGATCGCGTCCGCGGGGCACGCCCACGCGCACAGCTCGCAGCCGATGCACTTCTCCAGCCCGTCCGCGTAGCGGTTGAGCTGGTGGCGGCCGTGGTAGCGCGGCTTCGTCGGGACCGTCTCGCGCGGGTACTGCTCGGTGACGGTCTTGCGGAACATGTTCGACAGCGTCACGCCGAACCCGCCGACGGGTGCGAGCAGCGCGCGCAGACCCGAGGACTGCGGGATGAGCGACTCGTACCGCGGTGCGGCGGGCGCACCCACCTCACCGGCGGGCTTGCGGGCGACCGCCTTGCCGCCGGCGGGCGCGCCCGTCCGGGGCGCACCGGCCCGCTGCGGGCGCGGGGCGGGCGGCTTCTTGCGCGGCTCAGCCACCGTGCACCTCCTTCGTGTCGGTCTGCGCATCGTCGTCGGGCTCACCCGGCGCGCCCGCGGGCACGCGCGCACGGCGCGGCGACGGCGGGAGCACCTGGCCGGGCAGGGGCGGGACGGGGTAGCCGTCGGCGAACGCGTCGAGGACGCGCGGCGGCGCGGCCGCCTCCTCGCGCTTCTTCTCGGGGATGAACAGCGAGATCACGACGCCGACGATCACGATGCCCGCGATCACGAACAGGATCGTGCGCAGCTCGAGGTCCGCGAACTCCGGGAACTGGCGCAGGCCCTGGACCACGGCGACGAGCACGAGCCACGCGAGCGCGGCCGGGATCAGCACCTTCCAGCCGAGCTTCATGAACTGGTCGTACCGGAACCGCAGCACCGAGCCGCGCACCCAGACGAAGAAGAACATGAGCGCCCACAGCTTGGCCAGGAACCACAGCACGGGCCACCAGCCCGTCTGCAGGACGTGGTCCGCCGGGATGAACGGCGCGCGCCACCCGCCGAGGAACAGCGTCGTCGCGACGGCCGAGACGTTGAGCATGTTGATGTACTCCGCGAGGAAGAACCACGCGAACTTCATCGACGAGTACTCGGTCATGTAACCGGACACGAGCTCGCCCTCGGCCTCGGGCAGGTCGAACGGCAGGCGGTTGGTCTCGCCGACCATCGAGACCACGTAGATCACGAACGCGGGCAGCAGCGGCAGGAACCACCACAGCTGCGTCTGCGAGGAGACGATCTGCGAGGTCGACATCGACCCGGCGAGCACGAACACGCTCACCAGGGACAGGCCCATCGCGAGCTCGTAGGAGATGACCTGCGCCGTGGAGCGCACGCCGCCGAGCAGCGGGTACGTCGAGTTCGACGACCAGCCGCCGAGCACGATGCCGTACACGCCGACCGACGCGCACGCGAGGATGTAGAGCACCGCGACCGGGAAGTCCGTGAGCTGCAGCGGCGTCTCGACGCCGAACATGTTCACGCTCGGCCCGAGCGGGATCACGGCGAACGTCAGCAGCGAGCAGAACACCGCGATGAGCGGCGCGACGATGTAGACGACCTTGTCGGCCGCCTTGACCGTCATGTCCTCCTTGAACAGGAGCTTCATGGCGTCGGCGAGCGACTGCAGCAGGCCGAACGGGCCGTGCACGTTGGGGCCGGGGCGCACCTGCATGCGCGCCACGACCTTGCGCTCGAACCAGATCGCGAACAGCACGCTCGTGAGCAGGAACACGAGGATCGCGACGGCCTTGATGAGCCAGATCCACCACGTGTCGTTCGAGAAGTCGGCCGTCACCGGCGCGACCGGCTCGGCGAGCAGGATCGTGTGCACGTCAGACCTCCTCGTCCACGGCGTCGACGACGGCGCCCGGCGCGAGCCGCACCAGGTCCCCGCCGACCGCGTGCAGCGTGTCGCGCACGGCCGAGCCGGGCGCGTTCGTCGGCAGCCAGACGACGAAGTCCGGCACGTCGCTGACCTTCACCGGCAGGGTGATCGTCCCCGCGTCGGTGCTCACGGCGAGCGGCGCGCCGTCGGCCACGCCGACCGACGCCGCGGTCGCGGCGGACACGCGGGCGACCGGGCGCTTGGCCGTCCCGGCCAGGTGCGGCTCGCCGTCCTGCAGCCGGCCCGCGTCGAGCAGCTGGTGCCACGTCGCGAGGACGGCGTGGCCCGCGGGCACCGCGGGCGGCTCGCCGGGCTGCACGGTGGGCGCGTCGGTCCGCGCACCGTCCCAGCCGCCGAGCTGGTCGAGCTCGGCGTGCACGTCGGTCACCGAGCCGAGGCCCAGGTCGAACCCGAGCTCCGCGGCCAGGCCGTGCAGGACACGGTGGTCGCTCAGCGCGTGGGACACGAGCGCCTGGGGGAACGGCCGCGGGCGGCCCTCCCACGTGACGAACGTGCCGGGCTTCTCGACGGGCGGCGCGACGGGCAGCACGACGTCCGCGCGGTCGGTGACGTCGGACGGGCGCACCTCGAGCGAGACGACGAAGCCGACCTTCTCGAGCGCGTCGCGCGCGAGCGCCGGGTCGGGCAGGTCCGCGGGGTCCACGCCGCCGACGACGAGCCCGCCGAGCGAGCCGTCGCGCGCGGCGGCGACGATCTGCGCGACGCTGCGGCCGGGCGCCTCGGGCAGCCGGTCGACGCCCCACACCGCGGCGATGTCGACGCGCGCGGCCGCGTCCGCGACCGGGCGGCCGCCCGGCAGCAGCGTCGGCAGCGTGCCGGCCTCGACCGCACCGCGCTCGCCCGCGCGGCGCGGCACCCACGCCACGCGCGCACCCGTGCGGGCCGCGAGCCGCAGCACCGCGGACAGCGCACCGGCCGACGAGGCCGCGCGCTCCCCGACGAGCACCACGGACCCGGGCGTGGCGAGCGCCTCGGCGGCGCGCGCCAGGACGGGCTCGTCGGAGCCCGCGTCGATGCCCTCGAGCACCTCGGCCTCGGTGCCCGGCGCGGCCGGCACGAGCGTGCCGGACAGGCGCTCGAGCCCGCGGGTCGCGAGCGCGGCGACCGAGTACACGGCCGTGCGGCGCTTGACGACCGCGTCGCGCAGCCGCAGGAACAGGATGCCGCCCTCCTCCTCGGCCTCCAGGCCGACGAGCAGGACCGTCGGGGCGGTGGTGACGTCCGCGAACGTCACGTCCAGCGTGCGGCCCGCGACGTGGTGACCGAGGAACGCGGCCTCCTCGTCGGAGTGCGGGCGCGCCCGGTGGTCGACGTCGTTCGTGCCGAGCACGACGCGTGCGAACTTGGCGTACGCGTACGCGTCCTCGAGCGTCACGCGACCGCCGGGCAGCACGCCCACGCCGCCCGCGGCGAGAGCGTCGCGCAGGCCCGCGGCCGCGGCGCCGTACGCCTCGACCCAGCTCGCGGGGCGCAGCTCGCCGCGCGTGCCGTCGGCGTTGCGGTCCCGCACCAGCGGGGTCGTGATGCGGTCCGGCGACGACTGCCAGCGGAACGCGAAGCGGTCCTTGTCGGTGATCCACTCCTGGTTGACCGCCGGGTCGTCGCCCGCGAGGCGGCGCATGACGACGCCGCGGCGGTGGTCGACACGGATCGCGGAGCCCTGCGAGTCGTGCTCGGAGACGCCCGGCGTGGAGACCAGGTCGAACGGGCGCGCGCGGAACCGGTACGCGGCCGACGTCAGCGCGCCGACCGGGCAGATCTGGACGGTGTTGCCCGAGAAGTACGACGCGAACGGCCGGCCGCTCGTGTCGACGGTCGCCGCACCCACCGGGGTGTCGCCGGCGAAGCCGAGGACCTCGGTGTCGAACGTGCCGATCTGCTGCTGCGCACCGCGCTTCTGCAGGTCGATCCACACGTCGCCCGCGATCTCCTCGGAGAACCGGGTGCAGCGCTGGCACAGGACGCAGCGCTCACGGTCGAGCAGGATCTGCGTCGAGATCGCGATCGGCTTGGGGAACGTGCGCTTGACGTCGACGAACCGGCTCGTGGCGCGGCCGTTGCTCATCGCCTGGTTCTGCAGGGGGCACTCGCCACCCTTGTCGCACACCGGGCAGTCGAGCGGGTGGTTGATGAGCAGCAGCTCCATGACGCCGTGCTGCGCCTTGTCCGCCTCGGGCGACGTGTGCTGCGTCTTGACCTGCATGCCGGGCGTCGCCTCGAGCGTGCACGATGCCTGCGGCTTCGGCATCTTCGCCAGGTTGCCGTCCCGGCCGGGCGCCCACACCTCGACGAGGCACTGGCGGCACGCACCGGCGGGCGCGAGCAGCGGGTGGTCGCAGAACCGCGGGATCTGGACGCCCAGCTGCTCGGCGGCGCGGATGACGAGCGTGCCCTTCGGCACGGTCGTCTCGACGCCGTCGATGCTGAACGTGACGGTGTCCGTCGGCTCGGGCTGCGCCACGGGCGGCGCGGCCGGGACGAGCGGCGCGCCCGTCTGCGAGCGGTCCGAGGTGATCGTCATGCGTGCACCCCCGCGAGAGCCGCGCCGCGACGGCGAGGCGTGTAGTCGAACAGCGCGCTGCGCTCGGGCGGGAACAGGACGTCGGCCGGCGTGTGGCACCCGGCCTCGAACTCCTCCCGGAAGTACTGGATGGCGCTCGTCACGGGGCTCGTCGCACCGTCGCCGAGCGCGCAGAACGCGCGACCCAGGATGTTGTCGCACAGGTCGAGCAGCAGGTCGATGTCCGCCGGCGTGCCCTGTCCGCGCTCGAGGCGCTGCATGACCTGCGCGAGCCAGAACGTGCCCTCACGGCACGGCGTGCACTTGCCGCACGACTCGTGCTTGTAGAACTCGATCCACCGCGTGACCGCACGGACCACCGAGGTGGTCTCGTCGAAGATCTGCAGCGCGCGCGTGCCGAGCATCGACCCCGCGGCGCCCACCGACTCGTAGTCGAGCGGGACGTCGAGGTGCTCGGCCGTGAAGATCGGCGTCGACGACCCGCCCGGGGTCCAGAACTTCAGCTCGTGACCCTCGCGGATGCCGCCCGCCATCTCGAGCAGCTCGCGCAGCGTGATGCCCAGCGGCGCCTCGTACTGGCCCGGCCGCGCGACGTGCCCCGACAGCGAGAACAGGCCGTGGCCCGTCGAGCGCTCGGTGCCCATCTGCTTGAACCAGTCCGCGCCGCCGACCACGATCGCCGGGACCGACGCGATCGACTCGACGTTGTTCACCACCGTCGGGCGCGCGTACAGACCCGCGACCGCGGGGAACGGGGGCTTGAGGCGCGGCTGGCCGCGCAGGCCCTCGAGCGAGTCGAGCAGCGCGGTCTCCTCGCCGCAGATGTACGCGCCGGCGCCGGCGTGCACCGTGAGCTCCAGGTCGAAGCCCGAGCCGAGGATGTTCGTGCCGAGGTAGCCCTTGGCGTACGCCTCCTCGACCGCGCGCAGCAGGCGGCGGTACACGTGCACGACCTCGCCGCGCACGTAGATGAAGGCGTGGTGGCACCCGATCGCGTAGGACGTGATGATCACGCCCTCGATGAGGTGCTGCGGGCTCGCCATCATGAGCGGGATGTCCTTGCAGGTCCCCGGCTCGGACTCGTCCGCGTTCACGACGAGGTAGCGCGGGCCGCCGTCGGGCGCGGGCAGGAAGCCCCACTTCATGCCCGTCGGGAAGCCGGCGCCGCCACGTCCGCGCAGGCCGGAGTCCTTGACCGCGGTGACCACGTCGGCCGCGGGCATGCCGAGCGCGCGGCGCAGGCCGCGGTACCCGCCGTGGGCCTCGTAGGTCGCCAGGGTCCAGGAGCGCTCGGCGTCCCAGTGGTCGGTGAGCACCGGTGCGAGGGTCGTCGCCATCGCTCAGTCCTCCTTCGCGTCGGACGAGGCCTGCTTGGTGTCCTGCTGCTGCGACGAGGCGTCGCGCTCGCCCGTGACGGGGCGCTCCGCGCTCGACTGCTCGTCGCCCGTGCGGGGCTTCGCGGCCGCACGGCCCGTGCCCGCCGCGGCGCGCGTCCGCGGGGCCTTCTTCTCGGGCTTCTCCTCGCCCGGCAGCGGCGGCGCCGTCCAGCCCTGCTCGTGCGCGAGCACCGTGCCGCGCAGCGACGCCTCACCGGCTCCTACGCCCTCGTCGGCCCGGCCGTCGGAGAAGCCCGCGAGCACGCGCGACATCTCCTTGAACGTCACGACCTGGTCCGCCCCGCGCGTCGGCGCGACCGGCTCGCCGGCGCGCAGCGCGTCGACCACCGCGGCCGCCGACTCCGGCGTCTGGTTGTCGAAGAACTCCCAGTTGACCATCATCACGGGCGCGTAGTCGCACGCCGCGTTGCACTCGACGCGCTCGAGCGTGATCGTGCCGTCCTCGGTCGTCTCGTCGTGCCCGACGCCGAGGTGGTCGCACAGGTGCTCGTAGATCGCGTCGCCGCCCATGATCGCGCACAGCGTGTTCGTGCAGACGCCCACGGTGTAGTCGCCGTTGGGGTGGCGCTTGTACTGCGTGTAGAACGTCGCGACCGCGGACACCTCGGCCGTCGTCAGGCCGAGCGTCTGCGCGCAGAACGCGATGCCGCGCGGGCTCACGTACCCGTCCTGCGACTGCACGAGGTGCAGCAGCGGCAGCAGCGCCGAGCGCTCCTGCGGGTAGCGCGCCTTGATCGCGGTCGCGTCGGCCTCGAGCCGGGCGAGCGTCTCGTCGTCGTACGACGCGGCGTGCACCTGACCCGGCTCGCGCGGGACCAGCTCCTCGACGGACATCAGCGGTCCACCCCTCCGAGCACCGGGTCGATCGACGCGACGGCGACGACCACGTCGGCCACCTGCCCGCCCTCGCACACGATCGACGTCGCCTGCAGGTTGTTGAAGCTCGGGTCGCGGAAGTGCGCGCGGTACGGGCGCGTGCCGCCGTCCGAGACGAGGTGCACGCCGAGCTCGCCGCGCGGGTGCTCGACCGTCTGCCACACCTGGCCGGCCGGCACGCGGAAGCCCTCGGTCACCAGCTTGAAGTGGTGGATCAGGGCCTCCATCGAGGTGCCCATGATCTCCTTGATGTGCGCGAGCGAGTTGCCCATGCCGTCCGAGCCGATCGCGAGCTGCGCGGGCCACGCGATCTTCTTGTCCTCGACCATGACCGGGCCGGGGTTCTTCTCGAGCCGGTCGAGCGCCTGCCGGGCGATCTTGATGGACTGGTAGATCTCCTCGAGGCGCACCTCGACGCGACCCCACGCGTCCTCGCTCGTCACGGTCGGGACGTCGAAGTCGTACGTCTCGTAGCCGCTGTAGGGGGCGGCCTTGCGCACGTCGTACGGCAGGCCGGCCGAGCGCAGCATCGGGCCCGTGATCCCGAGGGCCATGCAGCCCGCGAGGTTGAGGACGCCGACGTCCTTCAGGCGCAGGTGCAGGATCGGGTTGGCCAGCATGAGGTCCTCGAGCTGGCGCAGGTAGTGCTCGACGTTCTTGAGCGCCTCGCGCGTCGCCTCGACGCCGCCCGCGGGCACGTCCTGCGCGACACCGCCGGGGCGGATGTACGCGTGGTTCATGCGCAGGCCGGAGATCAGCTCGAAGATCTTGAGCAGCTCCTCGCGCGCCGTGAACCCGACGGTCATGATCGTCGTCGCGCCCAGCTCGTTGCCGCCGGTCGCGAGGCACACGAGGTGGCTCGTGATGCGGTTGAGCTCCATCATCAGGACACGGATGACGCTCGCGCGCTCCGGGACGTCGTCCGTGACGCCCAGCAGCTTCTCCACGGCGAGGCAGTACGCGGCCTCCTGGAACAGGGGCGCCACGTAGTCCATGCGCGTGCAGAACGTCACGCCCTGGGTCCAGGTGCGGAACTCCATGTTCTTCTCGATACCTGTGTGCAGGTATCCGATGCCGGCGCGCGCCTCGGTGACGGTCTCGCCGTCGATCTCGAGCATGAGCCGGAGCACGCCGTGCGTGGACGGGTGCTGCGGACCCATGTTGACGACGATGCGCTCCTCGCCGAGGCGGGCGGCCTCCTCGGCGATGTCGGACCAGTCGCCGCCGGACGCCTCGAACGAGGGGATGCCGGTGGTCTCGTCGTCGACGATTCCCGAGGTCGCGCGCGGGGCGTGGGGGGCGGGGCGTGTGGTGCTCATCAGCTGTAGGACCTCCGCTGGTCCGCGGGCGGGACGGTCGCGCCCTTGTACTCGACCGGGATGCCGCCCAGCGGGTAGTCCTTGCGCTGGGGGTGGCCCGGCCAGTCGTCGGGCATCTCGATGCGGGCGAGCCCGGGGTGGCCGTCGAAGATGATCCCGAAGAAGTCGAACGTCTCGCGCTCGTGCCAGTCGTGGCCCGGGTAGACGCCCGTCGTCGACGGGACGTGCGGGTCGGCCTCGCTCACCGCGACCTCGAGCCGCAGGCTGCGCGAGTGCGTCACCGACGTCAGGTGGTACACGGCGTGCAGCTCGCGGCCCGTGTCGTGCGGGTAGTGCACCCCGGAGACGCCCAGGCCGAGCTCGAAGCGCAGGTCCTGGTCGTCGCGCAGGTGGCGGCACACCTCGACGAGGTGGTCGCGCACCACGTTGACGGTCAGCTCGCCGCGGTCCACGACCACGGACTCCACCGCGTTCGCGAAGCCGGTGCCCGACGCGTCGAGCAGCTCGGCGAGGATGTCGACGACCTCGTCGAACCAGCCGCCGTACGGGCGCTCGCTCGGCCCCGGCAGGACGACCGTGGTGACCAGCCCGCCGAAGCCCGAGGTGTCCCCCGAGCCCTGCGCGCCGAACAGGCCGTGGCGCACGTCGACCACGTCGAGCGGGGTGCGCGGGGCGCCACCCGTCGCGGGCACGTGCTGCGACCCCGCCTCGAGGGCCGCCTCCGTCGTGGACTGCGCGTCGGTCGTGCCCTCGCCGGGCTTGACCGCGTCCGCGGCGTCCTTCTTCAGCTCGTCGCTCATCGCAGCAGACCCGTCATGTGCGAGGTGGGCGTGGCCGCGAGCGCCGCCGCCTCGGCCGCCGCGGCGGCCTCCTTGCGGTTCACGCCGAGCGGCTCGTTCTGGATCTGGTCGTGCAGCGTGAGGATCGCGTTGATGAGCATCTCCGGCCGCGGCGGGCAGCCCGGCAGGTAGATGTCCACCGGCACGATGTGGTCGACGCCCTGCACGATCGCGTAGTTGTTGAACATGCCGCCCGACGAGGCGCACACGCCCATCGACAGCACCCACTTCGGCTCGGACATCTGGTCGTAGACCTGACGCACGACTGGCGCCATCTTCTGGCTCACGCGCCCGGCGACGATCATGAGGTCCGCCTGGCGCGGCGACGCGCGGAACACCTCCATGCCGAACCGCGACAGGTCGTAGCGCGGTGCGCCCGCGGCCATCATCTCGATCGCGCAGCACGCGAGACCGAACGTGACGGGCCACAGCGAGCCCTTGCGGAAGTAGCCGACGAGGTCCTCGATCGTCGTCAGCAGGAACCCGGAGGGTGCCTCCTCGATCCCCATGTCAGGACCTCCTCGTCGTCGTGCGTGTCGTGATCGTCGCCGCCCCTGACCGGGCGGTCCGTGACCTTGGTCCTACGTGCGGCCGCTGGTCCTGGTTCAGTCCCACTCGAAGCCCCCGCGCCGCCACTCGTAGACGAACGGCACCGTGATGAGCACCAGGAACGCGAGCATCGCCACCAGCCCGTACAGCGCGAGCTCCACGAAGCTCACGGCCCACGGGTAGAGGAAGACGACCTCGACGTCGAACACGATGAACGTCATCGCGACCAGGTAGTACTTGATCGGGAAGCGGCCGCCGCCCACGGCGTGCGGGGTCGGCTGGATCCCGCACTCGTACGCCTCGAGCTTGGCGCGGTTGTACCGCTTGGGTCCGATGATCGCGCTCGCGCCGACGCCCCCGAGGGCGAGGACCGCGGCGATGCCCATGAGCCACAGGAGCGGCACGTACGGGTTGGTCATCAGGCGTCCTTCCTCAACGCTGAGGTGCAGCTGGTCATGTCGGTCAGGCCGCCGGCGCGATCCGGGCCAGGGCGGCGATCGTCCGGTCCACCACGTCTCCGCCGTGCGGCTCGTAGCAGTCGGACAGGAGCTTGAGCACGAACTTCATGAGCAGGGGCCGCGGCAGGCCGTAGCGCGTGCAGATGCGCATGACCTCGGGGTGCTCGATGAGTCGCACGAACACCCGGCCGAGCGTGTAGTACCCGCCCAGGTCGTCCTTCATGCGGCGCTGGTACGTGGCCAGCGCGCGCTCGCGGCCCGCGACCGTACCGCGCGCGAGGCCCTGGGCGATCGCGTCGGCCGCGACGCGTCCCGCCTGCAGGCCGTACGCGATGCCCTCGCCGTTGAACGGGCTGACCATGCCCGCGGCGTCGCCCGCGAGCAGCAGGCCGTCCGCGTACAGCGGGCCGCGGTTGAAGCCCATGGGCAGCGCGGCGCCACGCACGGGGCCCAGCTGGTTGTCGGGCGTGAACTCCCACTCGGCGGGCGTGTTCGCCATCCACGCCGCGAACAGCGTCTTGTAGTCGACCTTCGTCGCGGCGGCCGTCGAGCTCACCGAGCCGAGGCCCACGTTCGCGGTGCCGTCACCGAGCGCGAAGATCCAGCCGTAGCCCGGCATGAGGTGGGAGCGGCCCGGCTCGCCGTCCCACAGCTCGAGGTGGGACTCCATCCACGCGTCGTCGTGCCGCGGGGTGCGGAAGTACGTGCGCACGGCCACGCCCATGGGGCGGTCGTCGCGCTTGGTGCGGCCCACGCCGGTCGCCAGCCGCGCGCTCACGCCGTCCGCCGCGACGACGACGCGGGCGCGGTAGGTCACCTCGTCGCCGGCCCGCTTCCCGTTCTCGTCGACCGGCCGCGCCGTCACACCCACGACCCGGCCCGTGCGCTCGTCGCGCACCGCGCCCGTGACGTTCGTGAGCTCGTGCAGCTTGGCGCCCGCGGCGCGCGCGTGCTCGGCGAGGATCTGGTCGAGGCTCGTCCGGGAGCGCGCCAGGCCGAACGACGGGTACGACGAGATCTCGGGCCACGCGAGCTCGAGGCGGTGCCCGCCGCCGATGACGCGCAGGCCCTTGTTGCGGATCCAGCCGTCCTGCTCGCGGATCGGCACGGCCATCCGGACGAGCTCGGCGACCGCGCGCGGGGTCAGGCCGTCGCCGCACACCTTGTCGCGCGGGAAGGACGCCTTCTCGAGCAGCAGGACGTCGAGTCCCGCGAGGGCGCAGTGGTACGCGGTCGCGGCCCCGGCAGGACCCGCGCCCACGACGATGACGTCGGCGTCATCGGTTGCGACCACCACGGACTGACCTCACTTGTGACGATGTTCACGTGCGACTCCGGGGAGTCTAGTCACGCCCTCGGGAGGGTGTCTGCGAAGGCTTACCTCACCTCGTCCGGGTGTCGCGGGAGCGGGTGAGGAACGCCCCGCGAACAGCCGGTTCGCGCACCCGTGGCGACCCGACGCGAACGGGCGTGGGGCCGCGACGTCCGCCTGTCGGACGTCGCCCGACCGCCAGTCGGTCGCCCGGGCCGACCACCGCGCGACGGGCGCCCGGAGCCGGCCGACGACGTCAGGCCGGACGCGTCCCCCGGTGCAGCGCGACGATGCCGCCCGACAGGTTCCGGAACGCCACGTGGTCCCAGCCCGCGCGCTTGATCGTGCGGCCCAGCTCGCGCTGGTCCGGCCAGTCACGGATCGACTCCGCGAGGTACGTGTACGCGTCCGAGTCGCGCGTCACCGCGCGCGCCACGCGCGGCAGCGCCTGCGTGAGGTACCCCGTGTAGACCGCCCGGAACGGCGCGAACGTCGGCGTGGAGAACTCGCACACGACGAGCCGCCCGCCCGGGCGCGTCACGCGCAGCATCTCCGCGAGCGCCGCCGGCACGTCCGGCACGTTGCGCAGCCCGAACGAGATCGTGACCGCGTCGAACGACGCGTCCGCGAACGGCAGGTGCAGCGCGTCGCCCGCGACGAACGGCAGGTCCGGGCGGCGGCGCTTGCCGACACCGAGCATCCCCTCGGACAGGTCGCACGGCACGACGAGCACGCCCGCGTCCGCCAGCGGCTCCGACGACGTGCCCGTGCCCGCCGCGAGGTCGAGCACCTTCTCCCCCGGCTGCGCGCCGAGGGCGGTGAGCGTCGCGCGCCGCCACTGCCGGTCCTGCCCCATCGACAGGACGTCGTTCGTCAGGTCGTAGCGCTGCGCCACGGAGTCGAACATCGCCGCGACCTCGTCGGGCTTCTTGTCCAGGTTCGCTCGCGCCATGCCCCCATCGTGCCAGCCCGCCGGGCACGTCACCGACCACGCGCGCGCCGCGCCGGGCGTCCGGAGCGCAGCCGGGTGTGACGAACGGACCAGTGTGACGAACGGACCAGTGTGACGAACGGACCAGGCCACGGGCTCGTCACCGCGACGAGCGCGACGCCGACGCGGGCATACCCTGGGACGCGATGAGCACGACAGCCTCCGCGCCCGCGGAGCGACTCCCGCATCCCCTCGTCGTCCGCACCGTCCCCCTGGACGCGCTCGCGCCCGACGCGGTCGCCGACCCGTCCGGCGAGCACCTGCCGGACCCCGCGGACCTCCTCGAGCTGCTGCCCGCACCCGGTGCGGAGCGCGCCGAGGGCGCCCCGCCGCTCGCGTGGGTGCGCCGCGGCGACGGGCTGGTCGCGTGGGGCGAGGTGCTGCGGTTCGAGGTCGCGGGTCCCGACCGGTTCGCCGACGCCGAGCGCGCGTGGCACGACGTCCTCACGCACGCCGTCGTGCGCGACGAGGTGCGGCTGCCCGGCTCGGGTCCCGTCGCGTTCGGCTCGTTCGCGTTCGACGACGAGTCCGCGGCCGGCGGCGTCGTCGTCGTGCCGCGCGTCGTCGTCGGGCGCCGCGGCCGCCGCACGTGGCTCACCACGATGACCACGGGCCCCGCGCTCGGCCCCGTGCCGGACCTCGAGGAGCTCGCGGGCGACCGCGTGCCTCCCACCTCCCCCGGCCGGGTCACCTACTGCGACGGTGCCGTGCCCGCGCACGGCTGGCGCGACGTCGTCGCCGCCGGCATCGCGGCCGTCCACGCCGACGAGGTCGACAAGGTCGTCCTCGCGCGCGACGTCGTGGCCCGCACGCAGCGCCCGCTCGACGTGCGCTGGGCGCTCGGACGGCTCGCGGACCGCTACCCGTCGTGCTGGACGTTCAGCGTCGACGGCATGATCGGCGCGACCCCCGAGCTGCTGGTGCGCTCCGAGAAGGGCCTCGTGACCTCGCGCGTGCTCGCCGGCACCATCCGGCGCACGGGCGACGACGCCGCCGACCTCGCGCGTGCCGCGATCCTCGCGCACTCGTCCAAGGACCTCGAGGAGCACGAGTACGCGGTGCGGTCGGTCGCGCACGCGCTCGAGCCGTTCTGCTCGTCGACGAACGTGCCGGACGTGCCGTTCGTGCTGCACCTGCCGAACGTGCTGCACCTGGCCTCGGACGTCACGGGCGTCCTGACCGACGGCTCGGACGGCGTCGTCGGCGCCCCGACGCACCCGTCGTCGCTCGCGCTCGCCGCCGCGCTGCACCCGACCGCCGCCGTGTGCGGGACGCCGACGCGCGCCGCCGCGGCGCTCATCCGCCGCATCGAGGGCATGGACCGTGCCCGGTACGCCGGACCGGTCGGGTGGTTCGGCGCCGACGGCGACGGCGAGTGGGGCATCGCGCTGCGCTCGGCTCAGACCTCGCCCGACGACCCGACGCGCGTGCGGCTGTTCGCGGGCTGCGGGATCGTCGCCGCGTCCGACCCGGCCGCCGAGCTCGCGGAGTCCGAGGCCAAGCTCGTCCCGATGCGGACCGCGCTCGCGTCCGACTGACCACCGGTCCCCGGCGGGCGCGCGCTCGTCGTCGGGACGCGCGGAGCCCGGCCGGACCAGGGGGAGTCCGACCGGGCGGCCGCGCACCGGGTCAACGACCCTGACCCGCCCCGTTCTCCTGCAGCCACTGCCACAGCTCGTCGGGCGTCATGTTCTGCAGGTCGGGCAGCTGCGAGCCGTCGCCGAAGCCCGGACGACCCTGCCCGTCGCCCTGCCCGTCGCCCTGCCCGTCGCCCTGCCCGTCGCCCTGCCCGCCACCCGGCTGGTCACCCTGCTGGTCACCCTGGCCGTCGCCCTGCTGCCGCTCGGGCGTCGTCGCCGGGGCGTCCTCGCGGGTCGCGAGCGTGACGTCGACGTCCCTCGCCTCGCCGTCGCGCACGACCGTGAGCGTCACGGACGCGCCCGACGCGAACGACCGCACGTACGCCGTCAGCGACTCCGCGCCGCCCACGGCCTTGCCGTCGATGCCGACGACCACGTCGTCGACCTGCAGGCCGGCCTTCGCGGCGGGCGAGCCCTCGTTGACCTGCTTGACCACCGCACCGGCCCGCGTGACGCCGTCGACGGTCGCCGTGCCGTCGTCGAGCCCCACACCGAGGAACGCGTGCTTGGCCGTGCCGGTCTCGACCAGCTGCCCGGCGATGTTCTTCACCAGGTTCACCGGGATCGCGAAGCCCAGGCCGATCGAGCCGGACTGCTGCGACGTGGTCGCGATGGACGAGTTGATGCCGATGACGCGGCCCTGCGCGTCGAACAGCGGGCCACCGGAGTTGCCGGGGTTGACCGACGCGTCGACCTGGATCGCGTTGGTGACCGTGGCCTGCGAGCCGTCCTCGCTCTGCGTCGAGACCGGCCGGTCGACCGCGGAGACGATGCCCGTGGTGACGGTGTTCTGCAGGCCGAGGGGGTTGCCGACCGCCATGACGGCGGCACCCACGCGCACCTGCGCCGAGTCGCCGAGCGCGGCGGGCTCGAGGTCGCTCGGCGGGTCGACGAGCTTGACGACCGCCAGATCCGTGGTCGGGTCGGTGCCGACGACCTTCGCGGTGAAGATGCGCCCGTCGGTGAGCGTCACCCGCACCTGGTCGTCCTGCGCGCCGGCCACCACGTGGTTGTTGGTGACGATGTGGCCCTCGTCGTCGATGACGACGCCCGAGCCGAGCGACGTCCCGCCCGCCGTGGTCGTCTCGATCGCGATGACGGACGGCTGCACGGCCGCGGCGACGGCCGACCAGTCCGGGGCGTCGTCCGACGAGCCCGCGACCGGCACGGTGTCCGTGGACGCGTGGCCGAGCTGCGCGAACGAGCTGGTGCCGTCCGACGAGCTCGGGGCGTCGTCGTCGCCGAACGCGCCCGTGAGGCCGAGCGTCGCGACGGCCGCGACGAGCGCGGCCGCGGCGGCCGACGTCACGGGGATCCAGACGCGGCCGCGGCGCTCGCGGCGCGCGGGGTCGGCCGGCGGCTGCTCGGCGGCGGCCCACGGGCCGGTCGGCGCGCCGGGGCCCGGCTGCTGCGCGGCGGGCGCGTACGGGTGGGCGACCGGGGCCGGCTGCGGCGGGACGGGCTGCGGCGGGACGGGCTGCGGCGGGACGGTCGGGTAGGCGGCCGTCGGCGTGGTGGGCGGCGCGGGGACCGGCGGCAGCGGCTGGGTCGGCTCCGCCTGCGGGTGGTTCTCGGGCGTAGGGGTGGTCATGTCGAGCTCCTCCTCGGGTCGGACTCCATGACACGTCGCTCTTCTGGGCGCAGCCTTCGGCGTACCTGTGAGTTCCCTGGGAGTTCGTCGGACGCGTGGCCGGTCGCGCGCAGGAGGCGTCAGCGGGCGCCCAGGACGCGCGCGGCGGCCGCCGCGACCTCCTGGGCGAGCAGCGTCGACTGCGCGCGACGCCCGGCGCGGTCGACCCGCACCTCGACGACGCTCACGCCACGCCCGGGCGCGGCCAGCGCGGGCAGGAGCCCGTCGACCTCGACGACGCGCGTGTGCCGCACGCCGTACCCGGCGCACAGCGCGGCGAGGTCCGCGCCGTGCGGCGTGCCGAACACGCGCTCGAACACCGCGGCGCGGTGCGGCTCGCCGTGCTCGAGCGTCGCGAAGATCGAGCCGCCGTCGTCGTTCGCGACGACGAGCTGCAGGTCGACGGGCGGCTCGGCCGGCCCGCGCAGCAGCCCGCCGACGTCGTGCAGGAACGTCAGGTCGCCGAGGAGCGCGCGCACGCGGCGGCGCGGCAGCGCGAGCGCCACGCCCGTGGCGGTCGACACGGTGCCGTCGATGCCGGCGAGCCCGCGGTTGGCGAGCACGAGCGGCGGGTCGTCCCAGCGGGCGACGAGGTCGAGGTCGCGCACCGGGTTGGAGGACCCGACGACGACCACGTCCTGCGGCGTGCTCGCCGTGGCGAGCGCGCGGGCGAGCACGGGCCCGGTGATGCGCGCGCCGGTGCGGGAGCGGCGGCCGCGCACGGCCTCGGGGCCGTCGTCGAGCACGCCGTCGACCGCGGCGCATGCGGCGGCGTCGGCCGCGAGCCACGACTCGAGCCAGCCCGCGGGGCCGGGCATGCGCCCCTGCCGCATGCGCGCGGACGTCTCGAGCAGCACCTGGTCGGCGGAGCGCGCGGCGTCGTACCAGTCCGCGCCGCGCGGGGCGAGCACGACGACCTCGACGTCCTCGCGGGCGAGCAGCGCGGACACGGGCCGCGAGAGCGTGGGGTGGCCGAGCACGACGACGCGGCGCACGCGGCCGCCGAGCTCGGGGTGCGCGAGCAGCAGCCGGTAGGCGCCGATCGCGCACGGGCCGCCGCGCGCGCCCGAGGACGGCTCGGCGAGCAGCGGCCACGCGTTGGCCTCGGCGATGCGTCGCGCGGCGAGCCCGGCGCCGTCGCCCGCGACGACGACGGTCGGCACTCCCCCGAGCCGTCCGGGCGCGCGGCGCGTGGGGCGCTCGTCGTCGGCGACGCGCTGCGTGGCGGCGACGACCGCGGGGATCGCGCCGGTCGCGGTCGGGACGCTCGGGCCCGGGCGGGACTGCACGTGCGTGAGGCCCGCGGTGCCGGGTGCGGGCCACGGCTCGTCGCCGGGGACGAGCGGCTCGCGGAACGCGAGGTTGAGGTGCACGGGTCCGGGGTCGCCCGTGCGCGCGCCGGTCGCGGCCGCCACCGCGCGCGCGGCGGCGTTGCGGACGTCGCGCGCCTCGTGCGGCAGGCCGGCGGGCGCGGGCACGTCGAGCAGCAGGCGCAGCGCGCTGCCGAAGATCCCGGGCTGGTCGGTGGTCTGGTTGGCGCCCGTGCCACGCAGCTCGTGCGGGCGGTCGGCGCTGAGCACGACGAGCGGGATCCCGCTGTGGTGCGCCTCGAGCACCGCGGGGTGCAGGTTGGCCACGGCCGTGCCGGACGTCGTCACCACGGCGACGGGGCGGGCCGTGCCGGGGCCGCCGTCGGCGTGCGCGGACGCCTTCGCCAGACCGAGCGCGAGGAAGCCCGCGGCGCGCTCGTCGACGCGCACGTGCAGGCGCAGCGCGGGAGCGTGCTCGGGGCGCTCGTCGTCGCCCAGTGCCGCGTCCGCGAGCGCGTAGGCGAGCGGCGCGCTGCGCGAGCCGGGCGCGAGCACCACGTCCTCGACGCCGAGCCGCGCGAGCGCCTGCACCAGGACGCGGGCGGAGGCGACGGCCGGACCGCCCGGGCCGGGGCCGGTCGAGGGGCCTGCGGGGTCCGGGACAGCCGTCGTCACGCGGGACATCATGCCTGCTCCGCGCGGGAGGCGACGCCGCGGACCGCGGCGGTGCGCACCCGCCAGCGCGCGGCCAGCTCCTCGTCGGCGGTCGCGGCGGCGACGAGCGCGGGGTCGGGCTGCGTGCGCCGGACCGGCAGCGCGCCGTCGACGGGCAGCAGCGGCTCGGCCACCAGGTCGGCGGTCAGGAGCTGGGCCGTCGCGAGGCCGCACGCGTACGGCAGCTCGGGCAGCGCCGCCGCGAGCGCGACGCCCGCGGCGAGCCCGACGGACGACTCGAGCGCCGACGAGACGACCACGGGCAGCCCGATGCGCTCGGCGAGCTCGAGGCACGCGCGCACGCCCCCGAGCGGCTGCACCTTGAGCACCACGACGTCGGCGGCGTGCGCGCGCGCGACCGCGTACGGGTCCGCCGCCCGGCGGATCGACTCGTCGGCGGCGATCGGCACGTGCGTGCGGCGGCGCAGCGCCGCGAGGTCCTCGACGGTCGGCACGGGCTGCTCGGCGTACTCCAGCCCGCCGGCCGCGCGGTCGAGCACGACCAGCCGGCGCGCGGCCTCGTCGACGTCCCAGCCCGCGTTCGCGTCGATCCTGATGGCTCCGTCGGCGCCGATCGCGTCCCGCACGGCCTCGAGCCGCGCGATCTCGTCGGACACGTCCTGCCCGCGCTCGGCGACCTTGACCTTCGCCGTGCGACAACCGCCGGAGCCGGTGACGATGCGGTGCGCCGTCGCGGGGTCCACCGCGGGCACGGTGACGTTGACCGGGACGCGGTCCCGCACCGGCGCGGGCCAGCCGAGCTCCGCCGCCTCGTGCGCGGCACGCCACCAGGCCGCCGACTCCTCGTCGTCGTAGTCCCAGAACGGCGAGAACTCCGCCCACCCCGCGTCCCCGCGGACCAGCACGCCGTCCCGGGACGTCAGCCCCCGGAACCGGGTGCGCATCGGGACCGACCACACGACGACGTCCGGGGCGAGCACCGGACCAGCGTACGTGCGCGTGCGAGGCGGCACGGGCGGCACAGGCACCTCCGGCGCACGCGAGCCTCGTAGGGTGAGGCCGTGACTGCGCACGACGACCTGCCCGCCCGCGTCTCCGACACGTTCGACCCCGCGCGCTGGCGCACGGTCGACGGGTTCGGTGACGGCACCCTCACCGACCTCACCTACCACCGGGGCGTCGAGCGCGACGCCGACGGCGCCGTGGTGCGGGACCTGCCCGTGGTGCGGGTCGCGTTCGACCGGCCCGAGGTGCGCAACGCGTTCCGCCCGCACACCGTCGACGAGCTGTACCGCGTGCTCGACCACGCGCGCATGACGTCCGACGTGGGCACGGTCCTGCTCACGGGCAACGGCCCGAGTCCCAAGGACGGCGTGTGGTCGTTCTGCTCGGGCGGCGACCAGCGCATCCGCGGGCGCGACGGCTACCGCTACGCGGAGGGCGAGACCGCCGAGGCGATCGACCCCGCGCGTGCCGGGCGGCTGCACATCCTCGAGGTGCAGCGGCTCATGCGGACCATGCCGAAGGTCGTCGTCGCGCTCGTCAACGGCTGGGCCGCGGGCGGCGGGCACTCGCTGCACGTCGTCGCGGACCTCACGATCGCCTCGCGCGAGCACGCGCGGTTCATGCAGACCGACGCGAACGTCGGCTCGTTCGACGGCGGCTACGGCTCGGCGCTGCTCGCGCGGCAGGTCGGGCAGAAGCGGGCGCGGGAGATCTTCTTCCTCGCGCGCGAGTACTCGGCGCAGGACGCCTACGACTGGGGTGCGGTCAACGACGTGGTGCCGCACGCGCAGATCGAGGAGGCGGGCCTGGAGTACGCGCGGATCGTCGCGACCAAGTCGCCGCAGGCGATCCGCATGCTGAAGTTCGCGTTCAACCTCGCCGACGACGGCCTCGCCGGCCAGCAGGTGTTCGCGGGCGAGGCGACGCGTCTGGCATACATGACGGACGAGGCGGTCGAGGGGCGCGACGCGTTCCTGCAGCGCCGCGACCCGGACTGGTCGGGCTTCCCGTACGCGTACTGAGCGCGTCCCGGCCGGCCCGCGGCGTCCGCCGTCAGTCGACGGCGAACCAGGACACGAGGTCGACGAGCTGCGCGACGACGAACGCGGCGCCGACGACGAACGCGAGCAGGACGACGCCCGCGGTGACGACGGCACCCACGGCCGCGATGTCGTGCTCGACGGCGTCGGTGAGAGGTTCTGTGGTCATGCCACCAGGCTCGTCGCCACAGGTCAGGCGGCGCGTCGGCCGCCGGGCTCGTCCTGCTGCGCGAGCGGACCGCCCGGGGGCGGGTGCACGACGGCCGGACCTCCACCCGCAGGTGGACGGCCCGGCCGACGCAGGGTGGAGGCTCAGCTCGTCGTGAGCGACCCCGAGCCCAGCGGGACGAGCTCGACCCAGGTGTTCCCCGGGGCGAGCAGGGCGTCCGAGCCGTCGGGGAGGAACAGGCGCAGGGGCGCGTCCTGCGCGTCCTTCTTCCACGTCACGGCGATCGTCTTGCCGCCCGTGGCGATGGTGCCCTCGCCCTGGCCGACCAGGTCGTACGTCGGCACGCGCGCACCGCCCTGGGCGGGGAAGCTCGTGTTCGGGTGGTTCGCGACGACGGAGACGACGTTCACCGCGGACAGGCGCGTGCCGCTGCGCGCGGTCGCGGGCGACGAGCCCTCCGAGCGCAGCCACGTGCCCGTCGCGTCGTCCCACGCCCACGACGGGTTGGACGCGCTCGACAAGCGGAACGAGAGCTTCGTCGCGGGGGTGCCGCCGGCGACGGCCGCGGACTCCTCGGCCGTCCGAGCGAACAGGAACTGCTCACCCGGCGAGGCCTGGTGCGCGTCGTTCGCCTGCGCCCACAGCGTCTTCATGTCGCCGTACACGTTGTGCGGCGCGGCCCGGTCGCTCGACCGGTACATGCCCTTGACGCCCTCGTCGTTCGACAGGATCTGCAGGCCGGACTGCTTCGCCATCGCGACGATGCCGCCCTGCCCGCCGGAGAACGCGAGCAGACCCTTCGTCGGCGCGAGGACCAGCGGGTCCATCGGTCGCACGGAGCGGATCGGGCCGACCGTCTCGGGGACCTGCGAGTGGTACACCGCGATGAACCGCGAGACCTGGAACTCGACGATCGTCTCCCACACGACGTCCGCCTGCTCCAGGCCCGACTGCGGGCGCGCCGCCGAGGTGTTCTCGACCTTGACCGCGAGCGACGGACGCTCGACCAGGTCGTCACCGGCCGGCTCGCCCGTGAGCGGCCACGTCGCGGGCAGCGACGGCGTCGGCACGGGCTGCTTGTCCGGGGTGATCACGGGGGCCGCCGTCACCGGCTCGGGCGTCTCGGGAGTGCCCGAGCTGCACGCCGCGGTGAGCGTGAGCGCGAACGCGCCGATCAGGCCGAGGGCGCGCAGGCGGGTGCGCGCGCGACGGTGGGACGTGGGCGTCATGTGGTCTCTCCCCTGGGGTCGTAGCGGGTCCAGGGTGCCACGGACCACGCGCGGGACGTGCATCCGCGCGCCGCGTGGCGACCTACTCTGGGACCGTGAGCCGGCCGCTGCGTGACGTACCGCCGCGCGCCGAGGACCTGCTCGACGCGCTGGGTCCCGCGCTCGACGGCACGGGTCCGGCCGTGCGGGTGACGCCGTCGCCCGCCGCCGTCGTCGGGCCGTCCTCGGCGGAGGTCGAGGTCGAGCTCGAGGTCGAGGTCGACGACGACGTGGCGCTCGCCGTGGCGACGTCCGGCTCGACCGGTGAGCCGCGCACCGCCCTGCTGACCGCCGCCGCCCTACGCGCGTCGGGGCTGGCGACCACGAATCGCCTCGCGGGGCCCGGGCGGTGGCTGCTGGTGCTGCCCGTCGAGCACGTCGCGGGGCTGCAGGTCCTGGTGCGCTCGGTGCTCGCCGGGACGCGGCCGGTCGTCGCGCTCGGCACGCCGTTCACGGGCCCCGGCTTCGCCGACGCGGTCGCCCGGCTGCGCGTCGGCACCCCCGCCGGCGCGCCGCTGTACACCTCGCTGGTCCCCACGCAGCTCGTCCGGGTCCTCGACGACGAGGCCGCGACCGACGCCGCGCGCGCGTTCGACGCGATCCTCCTGGGCGGGGCCGCCGCGCCCGCTCCCCTCCTGGAGCGCGCCAGCGCCGCGGGACTACGCGTCGTGACCACGTACGGCATGACCGAGACGTGCGGCGGGTGCGTCTACGACGGCGTGCCGCTCGACGGCGTCGACGTCCGGCTGGACGGGTCCGGCCGGATCCTGCTCGGCGGGGACGTCCTCACCGTCGGCTACCTCGGCCGCCCGGACCTCGACCCGTTCGTCACGGTCGACGGCCGCCGCTGGCTGCGCACCCACGACCTCGGTCGGCTCGACGACGGCGTGCTCACCGTCCTCGGGCGGGCCGACGACGTCGTCGTGACCGGTGGCGTGAACGTGGCCCCCGCCGCCGTGGAGGCCGCGCTCGCCCGCGTCCCGGGCGTCGCCGAGGCGCTCGTCGTCGGTGTCCCCGACGAGACGTGGGGGCAGGCCGTCGCCGCGCTCGTCGTCGCCGCGGACCCCGCCGGCCCACCCGCGCTCGCGGACGTGCGCGCCCACGTCGCCGACGCGCTCGACGCCGCGCACGCCCCGCGCCACCTCGTCGTCGTCGACGCCCTGCCGCTGCGCGGCCCCGGCAAGCCCGACCGCCGCGCCGCCGCCGCGCTCGTCGTCGAGAACCTGTCCTCCCCCGCGCCGGACGCGGGACCGACCACCACCCCTGGGAGCCCCGCGTGACCACACCGCAGGAATGGGTCGCCGGCGCGCGCCCCCGCACGCTGCCCGCCGCCGCAGCCCCCGTGCTCGTCGGCACCGGCGCGGCCGCACAGCTCGACGCGTCGCACCTCGGGCGCGCCGCGCTCGCGCTCGGCGTCGCGCTCGCGCTGCAGGTCGGCGTGAACTACGCCAACGACTACTCCGACGGCATCCGCGGCACCGACCTCGAGCGCGTCGGCCCCATGCGGCTCACCGCATCCGGCGCCGCGCGGCCGTCGGCGGTGCGCAACGCGGCGTTCACGGCGTTCGGCGTCGCCGCCGCGCTGGGACTGTGGCTCGCGATCGCCGCGGGCGCGTGGTGGCTCATCGGCGTCGGCGTCCTGTGCATCCTCGCCGCGTGGGGCTACACCGGCGGCCGCAACCCGTACGGGTACCGCGGGCTCGGCGAGGTCGGCGTGTTCGTGTTCTTCGGGCTCGTCGCCGTGCTCGGCACCACCTACACGCAGGCCGGGCGGCTGTCCTGGGTCGCGTGGGTCGGCGCCGTCGCGATCGGGCTGCTCGCGTGCGCGCTGCTCATGGTCAACAACATCCGCGACATCCCGACCGACGCGGTCTCCGGCAAGCGCACGCTCGCGGTGCGGCTCGGCGACCGCCGCGCGCGCTGGGCGTACGCCGCGCTCGTCGTCGTGCCCGTGCTGCTCGGCATCGTGTGCGCGTTCGCCTCGCCGTGGGCGCTGGTCGTCTCGATCCTGCTGTTCCCCGCCGGCCTGCTCGCGGTCACCGTGCTCCTCGGCGCGCGCGGCCGCGCGCTCGTCCCCGTGCTCGCCGGCACGGGACTGCTCGAGCTCGCGTTCGGCATCCTGCTCGGCGTGGGCCTCGCGGTCTGACGGGTTGCCCGCCGGGTCCGGCGTCCCGCGGGCTCAGGCCTCGTCGGCGGGGCGGTTCGCGCGGGCGGCGTCGTCGGCCGCGTCCTCCAGCCGCGCGTCCTCGTCGGCGGCCGTCGAGCGCCGCTGCCCGCGCTGCTCGGCGCGCTGCTCGACCCACGCCGCCGCCGCGCGTCGCTGCCTGCCGAGCAGCACGTACCCCAGTGCCCACGCGACCAGCAGACCCGCGAGCGGCGCGAGCCAGGAGCGCATGCCGACGGCCCAGAACACCGCGGTCATGATCGCGAACAGGGCCAGGCGCAGGAGCGTGTAGACGAGGACGGGCACGGTCCCAGCGTAGGCGTCGCGCGGTCGTCGTCCCCGCGCCCGCCCCTGTGGCGCGCGCCACCGACTAGCCTGGGGACGTGCGCTATCTCGGGACGTTGCTGCTCATCGGGTTCGTCGTCTACTGCGTGATCGACATCGTCCGCAGCGACGACGACGAGCGCCTCGGCGTCCACCCCGCGCTGTGGGTGCTGCTCGTCGTGCTGTTCCCCATCATCGGCGGCGTCGTCTGGCTCGCCGTCAGCCGCACCCGCCGCGGCCAGCGCACCACCTACCGCGCGCAGGCCGCCGCCGGCCCCGCGGCCCCCGTCGCCCCGGACGACGACCCCGAGTTCCTCTGGCGTCTCGAGCAGGAGCGCCGTCGCCGCGAGGCCCGCAACCCCGACGACGAGCCCCACGACCAGCCCGGCCCCACCGCTTGACCCCGGGCGGCGTGCCCTGCGCAGCCCGATGAGGGTGCTCGACCACGAGCAGTGGTCCTGGTTCCTGCTCGAGTCCGACGGCTCGCTGCTGCTCGACGTCCACGTCAGCCACGGCCCGGCCAGCGCCACGCTGCTGGTCGCCCTCACCGACGACGAACGCGCGGCCTACGACCGCGACGGCCGCACAGCGGTGATCCGTCTCGCAGCCGACATCCAGGACTCCGCCCCGCTGGCGGCGGCGTCGACCTCCCCCTACCGCTCCCGCGACCTCACCAGGACGCTCGGCGCCGAGGTGACGGCAGCCGTCGCGGCCTGGCGCGCCGGCGGCGCACCACCGCCCTCCGCACCGGCGTGAGGTCGCGCATCCCGCGTGAAGTCGCGCGTCTCTCGGTAGATCGCGCAGACGACTGCGCGATCTACCGAGGAAGTCGCGACCTCGCGGCGGATACGCGACCGGGCGGGCCGGTCGGGCGGGGTCAGAAGGCGTAGGAGTGGAGGCCCTTGATCGCCAGGTTGACGACCGTGAAGTTGGCGATCACGCACGCGTAGCCCGCGAAGACGAAGTACGCGGCCTTGCGTCCGCTCCAGCCGCGCGTGGTGCGGGCGTGCAGGTACGCGGCGTACACGACCCACGCGACGAACGTGCCGACCTCCTTGGGGTCCCAGTTCCAGTACCGACCCCAGGCGTCCTCGGCCCACACGGCACCGCCGATGAGCGTGAGGGTCCACAGCACGAACGCGATGGCGTTGAGACGGAAGGACAGGGCCTCGAGGCGGCGGGAGTCGGGGACCTGCTCGAGCCAGCGGAAGCGCGGGCCGGTCACCGCGAGGCCGGAGAACGCCTGGCGGACGCCGTCCGCGCGCTTCCAGGAGTGGCCGAGGTGCGTGCGGTCGGTCTCGCGGCCGTAGCGCATGACCTGCAGGACGGCGGCGGCGAACGCCACGGTGAAGATGCCGGTCGCGATGATCGCGACGCCGACGTGCAGGACCAGCCAGTAGTTCTGCAGCGCGGGGCGCACCTCGTCGGCGCGCACGTAGAAGCTCTCGATCGCGACGACGAGCGCCGTGGTGGCGATGCCCATGACGACGACGCCGAGGAACGCGATGACGCGGCGGCGCTGCACGACGGCCAGCACGGTGGTCGCGACGAGCACGCCGACGAGCGTGAACTCGTACATGTTGGCCGTGGGCCAGCGGCCGGCGGCGATGCCGCGCAGCACGATCGCGGCGAACAGCAGCGCGATGCCGAGGTACGTGGTGGAGCGCGCGATGCCCTCGGCGCGCGGGGAGCGGCCCGGGGCGGCGTCGGACGCGGTGCCGGCGATCGCGGAGTCGGTGCCGCCGCGGCGGGGCGCCAGGGTCGTCGTCGTGCCGCCCGCGCCCACGGCCGCGGGGACCGGTGCCTCCTCGTCGGCCGGGCGGCGCTGCGCGTTGTCCGCGAGGCGCGCCAGGTCGACGGTGTAGGCGACGAGCGCGACGAGGAACGCGGTCGCCGCCGCCCACACCAGAAGCGTGCTCAGGTCACCGGCCTGCATGGTCACTCCCGTCCGTCGACGCGTCGGTCGCGTCGGTCACGTCAGTCGTCGCCGAGGTCGTCGGCCGTGCGGGTCCCGACGAGCCCGTCGAGGCCCCGGCCCACGTCGTCCCGTCGAGGTCCGCCAGCGCGTCCGCGAGCACGCGTTCGAGCTCGGGCTGGAGGCCGACGTCGTCGCCGCGCGCGAGGCCCGCGGCGCTCACCACTGTACGGCCCGGCCCCTCGCCCGGCCCCTGGCCCGGCACTGCGCCCGGCACTGCGCCCGGCACCGCGCGCACCCACAGCCGCCGACGCGGCGCGAACAGGGAGGCGGCGAGACCCGCGAACGCGGCGAGCGCGAACACGAGCACCCAGGTCAGGGCGGGGTCGTGGCGCAGGTCGAGCGCGACGTAGCGGGTGAGCGAGTCGAACGACACGCTCCCCAGCCCGTCGGGCAGCTCGACGGTCTCGCCCGGCCGCAGGTACAGCGTCACCGGCTTGTCCTCGGCGTCGACGGCCTGCTCCATGCGCGACTCGTCGAGCTCGTAGACGTTCTGCGGCACGCCCGTGTCGAGCCCGAGGTTGCCGGACCACACGGACAGGACGAGCAGCGGCGCGTCCGGAGCCGGGTGGGCGGACTGGAACAACCCCTCGGTGACCTCGACGGCGGTGGGCAGGAGGTAGCCGACGAGGCCGATCTGCTGCTGGTCGCCCGAGACGTCGGGCACCTTGACCACGCCGCGCGAGGTGTAGACCTCGTCCTGCGGGAGGAACGGCACCGGGCCGGAGAACGCGACCTCGCCCGCGGCGTCGTGCACCGTGAGCTGCGGCGCGTAGCCGTTGCCCTGCAGGTAGATCTTGGCGCCGGAGCGCTCGAGCGGGTGGTTGACCTTGATGGTCTGCGCGGACTCGGTGCCGTCCGGGTCGGTCACGGTGACGAACGCGGCGAAGTCCCGGGGCTCGAGGGTCTGCTCGTCGAACCGCGCGGTGAAGTCGTCGAGGCGCAGCGTGAACGGCTCGAGGCTGTCCTCGCCGAACGCGGTGCCCTTCTCGAACGTGTCGTACTCCTTGACGGAGTTCGCCATGCCGCGGCCCTGCACGACGATCGCCTGGCCGCGGTAGTGCAGCATCTGGCCCGCGGCGATCGACACGAGCAGCCCGACGAGCGCGAGGTGGAACACGAGGTTGCCGGTCTCGCGCAGGTAGCCGCGCTCCCCCGCGGCGGACCAGGTGCCGCCGCCCTCGTCGTGCACGTCCACGCGGTAGGACCGCGCGAACGGCGCCCACCACGGGCCGCGGCGCATCGCGCTCGCCGCGCGCCGCGCGACGTCCTCGGGCGTCGCGTCGACCTCGCCGCCCGCCTGCGCGGGGAACCGCGTGAGGCGGCGCGGGGTGCGCGGCGGGCGGCCGCGCAGAGCGCCGAGGTGCGCGCGCGTGCGCGGCAGGATGCACCCGACGAGCGAGATGAACAGCATGAGGTAGATCGCGGAGAACCAGACGGAGGAGTACACGTCGAAGAACCCGAGCCGGTCGAGCCACGGCCCGCTGCCCGGGTGGTCCGCGATGTACTGCGCGACCTCGGAGACGTCCTGCGCGCGCTGCGGGAACAGCGTGCCGGGCACGGCCGCCACGGCCAGCAGCATGAGCAGCAGCAGCGCGACGCGCATGCTCGTGAGCTGGCGCCACGCCCAGCGCGCCCAGCCGGTGAGCCCGAGGCGCGGGAGCTGCGGGGGTGCGTCGGGCGCGTCCGACGAGCCGTCGGCGGCCGACGAGCCCGCGACGCGCGTCGCGTCGAACGTGTCCTCGAGGCCCTCGGGGCGGTAGGTCGCCACGTCACACCACCGGCACGAAGTCGTCGGCGAACACGCCCTGCAGCCACTGCGCCCACGTGTCCCACACGCCCGTGACGAGCGCGAGGCCGAGCACGACGAGCAGGCCGCCGCCGACCCGCATGATCGCGAGCCGGTGCCGGCGCAGGAAGGACAGCGCCCGCGCGGAGCGCTCGACGCCGAGCGCGACCAGCAGGAACGGCAGCCCGAGCCCCACGCAGAACGCGACCGCGAGCAGCGCGCCGCGCCCCGCGGACGCCTGGTCGAGCGACAGGCTGTAGATCGCGGCGAGCGTCGGGCCGATGCACGGCGTCCAGCCGAGCCCGAACGTGACACCCAGCAGCGGCGCACCCCACAGCCCGGCACGCGGCGCGAGGTGCAGGCGCTTCTCGTACTGCAGGAACGGCACGAGCCCGAGGAACGCCAGGCCCATGAGGACCACGACGACGCCCAGCACGCGCGACAGCACGTCGGACCACTGGACGAGCGCCGCGCCGAGCGTCCCGGCCAGCACGCCGAACACGACGAACACGAGCGAGAACCCGGCGACGAACAGGCCGACCCCGGCGAGCACGCGGGCGCGCGCCGGGTCACGCCGCGCGGGCGCGTCCTCGTCGGCCCCGACGACCGGCTGCCCGGGCGCGACCCCGCGCACGACACCCCCGGCGACGGCGGTGCCCGGCCGCGTGCTCGTCGCACCCGTCATGCCGCCCAGGTAGGCGAGGTAGCCGGGCACGAGCGGCAGCACGCACGGCGACGCGAACGCGACGACCCCGGCGACGACGGCCACGGGCACGGCCAGCAGCAGCGACCCGCTCGCGGCGGTCTGCCCGAACGAGCTGCCCGCGGCGAGCACCTCGGGTTGCGCGAGGACGGCGAGGGTCACGACGGCACCGGCTCGGCGAGCAGGTCGTCGACGACGGTGCGCAGCGTCGAGGCGTCGAGCAGCCCGACGACGCGCGCGGCGACCTTGCCCTCGCGGTCGAGCACGACGGTCGTCGGGACGGCGTTCAGCGGGACGACGCCCTGCAGCGCGAGCACGGCCTGCCCGCTGGTGTCCTCGAGGCTCGGGTACGGCACCTCGAACGTGCGCTGGAACGCCTGCGCGGCGCCGGCCTCGTCGGTCGAGTTCAGCCCGAGGACGCGCACGCCGGCGTCGGCGTAGTCGGTCGCGAACGCGACGAGGTCGGGGGCCTCGGCGCGGCACGGCGGGCACGCGGCGTACCAGGTGTTGAGCACGACGACGTCACCCCGCCACGAGGCGACGTCCTGCTCGGTGCCCTCGTAGTCCGTGCCGGCGAGCTCCACGGGGCCCTTGCGGTCGCCCGCGGCCCACGTCTTCGTCGAGCCGTCGCCCGAGACGTAGCCGTCGTCGGTGGTGTCGCCGGTCTGCTGCTGCGCGGGCCCGCACGCGGCGAGCACGCCGACGAGCAGCGCGAACGCGGCGCCGGCCGCGGCGCGACGGCCGCGCAGCCGACCGCGCGCCGGATCGCGTCGGGCCGCCCGGGCCCCGGCGAGGGACGTCACGTCACGCACCTGCCACGGTCGCGGCGCCGGGCAGCAGCGCGGCGGCGGGCTCGGTGTACGTGATGGAGACGAGCGAGTCGTCCTCGTAGTTGAGGCTCGTGAGCGACGCGAGCGAGCACTGCCGGCGGCGCGGGTCGTGCCACAGGCGGCGCTTCTCGAGCGCGAGGCGCGTGACCCACACGGGCAGCTGGTGCGAGACGAGCACGACCTCGTGACCGCGCGCGACGTCCCGCGCGGCGTCGACGGCCGCGAGCATGCGGTCGACCTGCTCGCGGTACGGCTCGCCCCACGACGGGCGGAACGGGTTGCGCAGGTACGGCCAGTGCTCGGGGTGACGCAGCGACCCGTCGCCGACACCGAACGTCCTGCCCTGGAAGTGGTTGTCCGCCTCGATGAGGCGCGCGTCGGTGCCGACCTCCAGCCCGAACGCGGCGGCGATGGGCGCGGCGGTCTCCTGCGCGCGCTCCAGCGGCGAGGCGATCACGGCGACGACGTCGCGGCGCGGACCGGCGAGCGGCACGGCGCCCGCGGCCTGCGCGAGCGTGCTGCTCGCGACGACGGCGTCGGCCGCGGCGTCTTCGTGCCCGAGCTCGCTCAGCCACTGGCCCTCGTACTCACGCCCGGACAGGTGCGCGGCGACGATCCGTGCCATCGCGCGGCCCCGCTCGGACAGGCGGTACCCCGGCAGGCGCCCGTAGAGCACGCCGTCGGGGTTGTGCACCTCGCCGTGGCGCATCAGGTGGACGGTGGTCGCGACCATGGGAGTCAGTGTCCCTCACGCAGCCGTGTGCTCGGGCCCGGGTCCGGGCTCAGGCGGGGTGAGACGCGCCACCGGACAGGTGCTCGCCGATGATGCCCATGGCCTGGCCGAGCGTGCGGAACTGCTCGGGCGTGAGCACGTCGACGAGGTGCGCGCGCACCGACCGCACGTGGCTCGGCGCGGCGCCGACGAGGCGCTGCCAGCCCTGCTCCGTCATGGTGCAGTTGACGCCGCGCGCGTCGTGGACGCACGGGCGCCGCTCGACGAGCCCCTGCTCCTCCATGCGGCGGATGGTGTGCGTGAGGCGGCTGCGCGAGTGCGCGAGGCCGGTCGCGATCTCGGACATGCGCATGGTCCGCTCGGGCGCCTCGGAGAGGCGCACGAGCACCTCGTACTCGTGGATCGACAGGCCGGTCTCCGCCTCGAGCTCGTGCGCGAGCACGTCGTTGAGCATGGCGACGCCGTTGCGGTACGAGCGCCAGCTCAGCTGTTCGTCGGCGGTCAGCCAGCGCACCTCGTCCTCGACCGGTGCCGGGGTCGAGGGTGCGGACGGCGTCGGTGCGGTCGTGGCCACGTGTCTCACCTCTCGTGCGGCGCCGGTCTCGGCGGTGCGTGCTCGTCGTGCGGGTCTCCGGGTGCCGGACGAGTGTCCCAGTCACCGCGCGGCACGACGAGTCCCTGGTCGGGTCTTGCGCTCGTGCCCTCACTGTAGTACAACTTTGAACTAGCAGCAGTTGAGAGTTCAACAATCAACTCGACCGACTGCCCCGGACCATCCCGCGCACCACCCGACCTCTCAGGGAGAACCACCATGAGCGCCACGACCACCACCACCCTCCCCGCCGGCCTCACCACGGGCACCTGGGCCATCGACCCCTCGCACACCGAGGCGGCGTTCAGCGTCCGGCACGCGGGCATCTCCAAGGTCCGCGGCACCGTCGCGGTCACCGGCGGCGCCATCACGGTCGGCGAGGACCTCGCCTCGACCTCCGTCACCGCCACGCTCGACCCCGCCACGGTCTCCACTGGCGACGCGAACCGCGACGGCCACCTCAAGAGCGGCGACTTCTTCGACGTGGAGAAGTTCGGCGAGTGGTCCTTCACCTCGACCGCGATCCGCCCCGAGGGCGACGCGTTCGTCATCGCCGGCGACCTCACGATCCACGGCGAGACCCAGCCGGTCGAGCTCGCGACCGAGTTCAACGGCGTGGCGGTCGACCCGTTCGGCAACACGCGCGCCGGGTTCGAGGCGTCGGTGACGATCTCCCGCAAGGACTTCGGCCTGACCTGGAACGCCGCGCTCGAGGCCGGCGGCGTCCTCGTCTCCGACAAGGTCACCATCACGCTCGACGTCTCGGCCATCAAGCAGGCCTGAGCCAGGGCGCCCCTGCGGCGCCCGTCCCCGCGGCAGCGCACCCCCTGGCGCCGCCGCGAGACCCGCGGGCGGGTCCGGCACCACGCCGGGCCCGCCCGCGGCGTCCCAGCAGCCCGTCCCAGCAGCCCGTCCCCGCGCGTCAGCGGCCGCGGCGACGCGCGTCGTGGAACGCGAGGATCTGCAGCTCGCTCGCGACGTCCACCTGGCGCACCGTCACGCGCTCGGGCACGTGCAGCGCACGCGGCGCGAACGTCAGCAGCGCCGTCACGCCCGCGCCGACGAGCGCGTCGCACACCGGCTGCGCGTGCGCCGCGGGCACCGCGATGACCCCGACGGACGCCTTCGTCCGTCGCACCACGTCACCGATCGCGTCCGCGGGCTCGACGACGAGCCCCGCGACCGTCGTCCCGACCACGTCGGGGTCCGCGTCGACGAGTGCCGCGACCTCGAACCCGCGATCGGCGAAGCCGCCGTAGCTCGCGAGCGCGTGGCCCAGGTACCCGATCCCGACGATCACCACCCGCCGCCGCGACTGCACGCCCAGCACCTCGCCGAGCTGCCGCTCGAGGTGCGCGACGTCGTACCCCACGCCCCGCCGCCCGTACGAGCCGAGGAACGACAGGTCCTTGCGCAGCTGCGCCGGCGAGACGCCCGCCGCCCCGGCGAGCTCCTCGGACGTCACGACGCGCGAGCCGCGCACCGACTCCAGCGCGTGCAGGTACCCGGGCAGCCGGGCGACCGTGGCGTCCGGCAGCTCCGCTCGGTCCGGTGAGTCGGGTGTGCTGCGCACGGTTCCCCCGGCTCAGCGCGCGGCCAGCGCGCGCCGCAGCCGCGCCGACTCGATGCGCCAGTACCCCTGCCGCACACCGTCGACCTCGACCACCGGCACGAGGTCTCCGTACTGCGACAGGTCCCGACCGGGCTCGTCGTCCCGGTCGACGTCGACCTCACGCCACGTCGTGCCCGCGAGCGCGGCCTCCGCCGCGACGATCGCGCGCGCGTCGGCGCACAGGTGGCACCCCGCGCGGGAGTACAGGACCACGCGGGCGGTGGTCGTCGGCTCGTCGTCGTGCACGTGCCCGACCCTAGTCCGCGAAGGACCCGCGCGTCGGCGGTCCGGGCGGTACGTGCGGCGCGTCCACGGCGGGGCTGACTACAGTGACCGGATGCCGGAGCAGAACGACGACCGTGCCACGGTCGACGGCGCCCCGGGCGGCCGCGCGGCCGCGTTCTTCGACGTCGACAACACCGTGGTGCGGGGCGCGAGCGCGTTCCACCTCGCGGTCGGCCTGTACCGCCGCGGGTTCTTCCGGCCGTGGGACCTGCTGCGGTTCGCGGGCCACCAGCTGCGCTACCGGCTCGTCGGCGAGAACCGCCGGCAGATCGACCGGCTGCGCGGCGAGGCGCTCGCGATCATGCGCGGCCACTCGGTCGCCGAGGTCACCGCGATCGCCGAGGACGTGTACGACCAGGTGCTGCACCTGCGCCTCTACCCCGGCACGCGAGCGCTGATCGACGCGCACGTCGCGGCCGGCGACGAGGTCTGGTTCGTCACCGCGTCCCCCATGGAGATCGCCGGCCTGCTCGCGCGGCGCCTGGGCACGACGGGGGCGCTCGGGACCGTCGCCGAGGAGCACGACGGCTTCTACACGGGCCGGCTCGTCGGCGACATGCTGCACGGCGAGGCGAAGGCACGCGCGGTGCGGGCTCTCGCGGAGCGCTCCGGGATCGACCTGTCGCGCTCGGCCGCGTACGGCGACTCGACCAACGACCTGCCGCTGCTCGGCACGGTCGGCCACCCGTGCGCGATCAACCCGGACCGCCGCCTGCGCCGGCACGCGGCCCGCCAGGGCTGGCCCGTGCGCGACTTCCGGCCCGCGCGGCGCTCGCTCACGCGCGGGGCGCGCGCGGCGACCGTCGCGGGCGCGGTGTGGGCGACCGCGGTCTCGGCCCGGGCGGCGCGGCGCGGGCTCACGCGACACGCCGGGGGCTGACGGCCCGCGCGCGGACGAGAGCCGCCGACGGACATCAGATGAACACGCGGCAGACCCGGGCCGACGGTCGTCGGTCTGGGTGCCAGCCCCTCTCCCGGCCTCCTGCGAGCACTCCGCGGAGCCCTAGGGTTTGCCCCGTGACAACCGTTCGCCGCGCTCGGCCCGACGACGTCCCCGCCCTCGCCGAGCTGGCCGCGCTGACGTTCCCGCTGGCCTGCCCGCCGGGCTCGACGCCCGACGACCAGCGCGCATTCGTCGAGACGGTGCTGTCACCGACCGCGTTCGAGGGCTACCTCGCGGACGGCACGCGCACGCTGCTCGTCGCGCAGGACGGGACCGGCGTGCTCGAGGGCTACACGATGCTCGTCGCCGGCATGCCGGCCGACTCCGACGTGCGCGCCGCGCTGTCCCTGTGGCCGACCGCCGAGCTGTCCAAGTGCTACGTGCACCCGGAGCACCACGGCCGCGGCGTGGCCGACGCGCTCATCACGGCCACGCTCGACGACGCGCGCGGCCGCCACGCGGTCGGCTGCTGGCTGGGCGTCAACCAGCTCAACGAGCGTGCGCAGCGGTTCTACCGGCGCCACGGGTTCCTGCGGGTCGGCACGAAGCACTTCCGCGTGGGCTCCCGCATCGAGGACGACTACGTCCTCGAGCGCGCGCTCTGACGCGCGCCCCGCGCCCGTCGGGCCCGGGAAGACGGCGAGGGCCCGGCCGTCCGGCCGAGCCCTCGTCTCACACGCTGCCTGAGCAGCGCGTGGTCACTTCTTGTTGCGACGCTGGTGACGCGTCTTGCGCAGCAGCTTGCGGTGCTTCTTCTTGGCCATCCGCTTGCGGCGCTTCTTGATGACGGAGCCCATGGGTCCACTCTCGCTTCCGGTGGGGCCCGCGGCAGCGGACCTGTGCTGGTCGATCGACGCGCGGTCGCCCGGTCAGGGCCCACGGCCGCGCTCGCGCACGGCCGTCCGCACAAGGAAAGTCCGAGGGCCTACCTTACGCGATGAGGACCGGTGCCCGCGACGTGCCGGTCAGCGGTCCCCGACGCACCCGCCGGGACCACTCGGGCAGGACTGGGCGCAACGGTCAGGACGAGCGGCGCTCGGTGTCCTGCTCGGGCGCGATGCTCGACATCGACGAGCGCAAGTAGGCGTCGAGCGCGTCCTGCGGGACGCGGAACGACCGCCCCACGCGCACGCCCGGCAGCTCGCCGGAGTGGAGCAGGCGGTAGACCGTCATCTTGGAGACGCGCATGACGTCCGCGACCTCCACGACGGTCAGGTAGCGCACGCGGCCCGGCTGGTCGCTCATCGGTGCGGATCGTCCTCCTGGGGCGCCTCGCGACACCCGTCCCCCGGTCGCTCTCGCGCCCGGCCCTGTGACCCGTCGTCGACGGGCTGCGCCAACCTTAGTGGCGCCTGGGACAGGAGTGAAAGGGGTGACGCGTGTGACGACCGCTCTGTCCGGTCCCTCCTGGCACGACCGGGTGAGGGCGGTCCCTCCGAGCACCCGCCGGGCGTGTGACCAGCGGGAGCACCGGCGACCAGGACGCCCCTCGGCGAGTGCCAGGGTCAGTCGTGGTGGACGTCCAGGCCCAGGGGCGGGAACGCCTCCGCACGCGTCGCGCGGATCGCGCGGTCCACCTCGTCGGCGGGGTCGAACCCCGACTCCCAGGTGCGGAACGCGGGCACCGCGCCGTCGGACATCGACACCGGCCCCTCGCGCCCGAAGTCCTGCGCGACGCGCTCCCGCCACGCCTGCGGGACCACCTGGTCCGGGTCGAGCGCGTGGTGCGCCGCGACCGCGATCAGGTGCGCCCACGCGCGCGGCACGACGTCCACGACCGCGTACCCACCGCCGCCGAGCGCGAGCCACCGGCCGCGCGCGACCTCGTGCGCCAGGTCGTGCAGCCGCTGCGCCACGAGCCGCTGCGCGTCGACCGTCACGCGCAGGTTGCTCAGCGGGTCCATGCGGTGCGTGTCGCACCCGTGCTGCGTGACGAGCACGTCGGGCCGGAACGCGTGCACCACCGCGGGCACCACCGCGTCGAACGCGCGCAGCCAGCCGGCGTCGGACGTCCCCGCCGGCAGCGGCAGGTTCACCGCCGAGCCCTCGGCGTGCCGACCGCCCGTCTCGTGCGCGTGCCCCGAGCCGGGGAACAGGGTTCGCCCCGACTCGTGCACCGAGACCGTCAGGACCCGCGGGTCGTCCCAGAACACCGCCTGCACGCCGTCGCCGTGGTGCGCGTCCACGTCGACGTAGGCGACCCGCGCCGCACCCGCGTCGAGCAGCGCACGGATCGCGACCGCCACGTCGTTGTAGACGCAGAACCCCGACGCCGCACCCGGCATCGCGTGGTGCAGACCGCCCGCGATGTTCACCGCGTGGTCCGTCTCGCCGCGCCACACCGCGAGCGCGCCGTCGACCGTGCCCTGCACCGCACGCGCCGACGCGTCGTGCATGCCCGGGAAGATCGGGTCGTCGCGCGTGCCCAGGCCGCGGCGCTCGTCGCGCACGCCCTCGTCCGCCGCGCGCCGCACCGCGGCGACGTACTCGGCCTCGTGCACCGTCATGAGCAGCTCGTCGGGCGCGACCTGCGCGGCCACCACGTCGACGTGCTCCAGCACGCCGAGCTCGGCGGCGAGGTCGATCGTGAGGGCGAGCCGCGCGGGCGACATGGGATGTCCCGTGCCGAAGTCGTAGCGGAGCATCTCGGGCGCCCACTCCACGCGAGGCCGCGGCGTCATGCTCACACCCAAACACCGAACCGGCCCGCTGTCGAACGCCGTGCCGAGCACCGGCCGACGAGCGCGGGGCGCGTCGCGGGCGGCGCGCGGCCCGCGTGCCCGCGACGTGCCAGAGTGTGCGATGCACGCTGGTCGGAGCGAGGTTCGGGAGGTGGGATGGCGCGCAGCGGCCCCGGCGTCGCGTGGCGCGCGCGCGAGCTCGTCGACCGGTCCGCGCGCCAGTCGCCCGCGCGCCTCGCGCTCGGCGTGTTCGCCGCGGTCATCGCGCTCGTCACGGTGCTGCTGTCCGCGCCGTGGGCGACCGCCTCCGGGCACCGCGCGCCGTTCGTCGACGCGCTGTTCACGGCCGCGTCCGCGAGCACCGTGACCGGGCTCGTCGTCGTCCCGACCGGTGAGTACTGGTCGACGTGGGGGCTCGTCGTCATCCTCGTCGCGATCAAGGTCGGTGGCCTGGGCGTCATGACGCTCGCGTCGCTGCTGGGCATGGCGGTCTCGCGCCGCATCGGCCTCACGCAGCGTCTGCTCGTCTCGTCGGAGACGAAGTTCACGCGGCTCGGCGAGGTCGGCTCGCTCGTGCGGACCGTCATCGTGACCTCGACGATCCTCGAGCTCGCGATCGCGATCGTGCTCCTGCCGCGGTTCCACATGTACGACGAGTCGTGGGGCACCGCGTCGTGGCACGCGGTGTTCTACGGCGTCTCCGCGTTCAACAACGCGGGGTTCGTGCCGACGCCCGAGGGGCTCGCGCCGTTCGTCTCCGACTGGTGGGTACTGCTGCCGATCATCGTCGGGGTGTTCATCGGGTCGCTCGGGTTCCCCGTGATCCTCAACGTCGCGCAGCACCTGCGCGAGCCGCGCCGCTGGAGCCTGCACGCGAAGCTGACGATCACCACGAGCCTCGCGCTCGTCGTCGCGGGCTCGGTGCTCGTCGCCGGGTTCGAGTGGACCAACCCCGGCACGTTCGAGCCGATCGACGCGTCCGGGACCGCGCTCGCGTCGTTGTTCGCGGGCGTCATGCCGCGGTCGGCGGGGTTCTCGACCGTCGACGTGGGGCAGATGCACGAGTCGACGTGGCTGCTCATGGACGCCCTCATGTTCGTCGGCGGCGGCTCCGCGTCCACCGCGGGCGGCATCAAGGTCACGACGCTCGCCGTCATGCTCCTCGCGATCGTCGCCGAGGCGCGCGGCGACCGGGACGTCGAGGCGTACGGCCGGCGCATCCCGCGCGACGCGCTGCAGGTCGCGATCGCGGTCGCGCTCATCTCCGCGACGTTCGTGCTCATCTCGTCGCTGCTGCTGCTCGCGATGACGGACCTGCGTCTCGACGTCGTGCTGTTCGAGGTCATCTCCGCGTTCGCGACGTGCGGGCTGTCCACCGGCATCACGCCGGACCTGCCCGACGGCGCGAAGTACGTGCTCACCGTCCTGATGTTCATCGGCCGGACCGGCACGATGACGCTTGCGGCCGCGCTCGCGCTGCGCAACCGTCGTCGGGTGATCCGGCTGCCGGAAGAGAGGCCGATCATTGGCTGAGACCATGCGCGACGCGCGCGGCACGCAGGGCGCCCCGCGCACGCCCAAGAAGGACTCCGGCGTGCTCGTCATCGGGCTCGGCCGGTTCGGGTCCGCGATCGCCGCGACGCTCGACCGGCTCGGGCAGGACGTGCTCGCGGTCGAGCGCTCCCCCGACCTCGTCGCGCAGTGGGCCGGGCGCATCGCGCTCGTCGAGGCCGACGCCACCAACCCCGAGGCGCTCGAGCAGCTCGGTGCGCGCGACTTCCCGGTGGCGGTCGTCGGGGTCGGCTCGTACCTCGAGGCGTCCGTGCTCATCACGGGCAACCTCGTCGACATCGGCATCCCGCAGATCTGGGCCAAGGCGATCTCGAACGAGCACGCGCGCATCCTGCAGCGCATCGGCGCGCACCACGTGGTGCTGCCCGAGGCCGACGCGGGCTCGCGCGTCGCACACCTCGTGTCCGGCAAGCTGCTCGACTACATCGAGGTCGAGGACGGCTTCACGGTCGTCAAGATGCGCCCGCCGAAGGAGACGCAGGGCTTCACGCTCGCGCAGTCCAAGATCCGCGAGCGGTACGGCGTGACCGTGGTGGGCGTGAAGTCGCCGGGCATGGAGTTCGTGTACGCGACGCCCGAGACGCGCATCTCGCAGAACGACATCATCATCGTCTCGGGCCACGCCGACCTGCTCGAGCGGTTCGCGGCCCGACCCTGAGGAGCCCTCGCGCCGTGGGTCGTGCGCCGATAGCATCCGGCTGACCGCGCAGCACGACCCGCGCGTCCATCGCTCGACGACGAGAGGCGGTGCCCGTGGCCAAGCGGCCGTCGGACGACGAGGTACGTCAGCGCCTCGACCGTGTGGCCGACGCGCTGCGCGCCGTGCCGGGCCGGTCGATCACCCAGCTCGACGCGGCCTCGACGCCCGAGTACAGCCAGGGCAAGAAGGAGGGTCAGGCGACCCTCGAGGCCATCGGCGGCCGGATGTCCGAGCTGCAGGAACGCCTGTTCGCGCACGGCCGCACGGGCGGGACGCGCTCGGTGCTCGTCGTGCTGCAGGGCCTCGACACCGCGGGAAAGGGCGGCATCGCGCGGCACGTGCTCGGGCTCGTCGACCCGCAGGGCGTCGCCCTCAAGGGGTTCGGCCGCCCGACACCCGAGGAGCTCGAGCACCACTTCCTGTGGCGCGTCCGCAACGCCCTGCCGCCCGCCGGGCGCATCGGGCTGTTCGACCGCTCGCACTACGAGGACGTCCTGGTCCCGCACGCGTCCGGCACGGCGGACGCGGCCGAGCTCGACCGGCGGTTCGCCGACATCGAGGCGTTCGAGCGAGAGCTCGTCGCGAACGGCACGACGGTCGTCAAGGCCGTCCTGTGGGTCTCGCGCGACGAGCAGTACAACCGCCTGCACGAGCGGCTCGAGCGCCCCGACAAGTACTGGAAGTACGCGCCGCACGACGTGGACGTGCGGTTGCAGCGCCCCGCGTACGAGGCCGCGTACGACGACGTGCTCGCCCGCTCGTCGTACGACGTCGCGCCCTGGCACGTGGTGCCCGCGGACCACAAGTGGTACGCCCGGCTCGCGGTGAGCGCGCTGCTGCTGCGTGCGCTGCTCGACCTCGACCTGGGCTGGCCCGAGGCGTCGTTCGACGTCGCCGCCGAGCTCGCGCGTCTGGAAGCGACCCGCTGACGCGCGCCTGATGTCAGCTGGCCGGCCCAACGGCGTGCCGACCAGCTGACTGCCCTCCCCCTCCCGCGCCCTCCCCCTCCCGCACCCTCCCCCTCCCGCGCGCTCCCCCCACGCCGAGTGCGCACGCTGGTGCGCGACCGCGTGCGTTCTGCGTACGCACTCGCGAGGGAACGTGCGCAGTCGGCGCAGGGGTGGGTGGGTGGGTGGGTCAGGGGGTGGGGAGGCGGGCGGTGGTCAGGAGGGCCGCGTGGTCGACCTCGAGGGCCGGGGCCTGGATGCCGACCGTCGTCAGGACGCGGCCCGGCACGCGGACCGGCGCGGACCACCACGCAGGGCGGTCCCAGGCGCCGGGCGTGTACGGGCCGTGCGGCGCGACCTCGTAGAGCGCGTCCGGGTCGAGGCCGGGCAGCCGCACGTGGCCGGGTGGCCACGTCGCGGGGCGTTCGCGCTGGACGAGCGCGTACAGCGCCCGCCCGCGATCGGGCGCGACCACGCCGTGCAGCCACAGGCCGGCGGCGGGCACGTCGTCGCGCACCACGACGCCCGTGTGCAGCAGGCCGCGCTCCGACTTGTACAGCGCGATCCACGCGGCGAGCTCGGCGCGCTCGTCGTCGGACGCCGCGGCGAGGTCCCACTCGACGCCGAACGACCCGAGCAGCGCGGTCGACGCGCGGAACGACAGGTCGAGCACGCGTCCGGTGGTGTGGGCCCTGGCCGCGCCGACGTGCGAGCCGACCAGCTCGGGCGGCAGGAGCTGCGCGGTCCAGCGCTGGATCTCGTGCCGCTCGTGGGCGTCGATGCAGTCCGATCCCCACACGCGGTCCGTGCGCTCGAGGATCGCGAGGTCCACCCGGGCGCCGCCGGACGAGCAGGACTCGATCTCGAGGCCCGGGCAGTCGGCGCGGATCGCGTCGAGAAGCGCGTACACCGCGACGGTCTGTGCGTGAACGCCCGCCGCACCGCCCGCCCCGCCCGCCTCCACGAGGTCGCGGTTGTGGTCCCACTTCACGTAGTCGACGCCCAGCTCGCGCACCAGGCTCACGACGCGTTCGCGCAGGTAGGCCGCGACCTCGGGCCGGGCCACGTCGAGCACCTGCTGGTGGCGCGCGAGCGGCGGCGTGCGCCCCGGCACCTGCAGGACCCAGTCCGGGTGGGCGCGCGCGAGGTCCGAGTCGGGGTTGACCATCTCCGGCTCGAACCACAGCCCGAGCTGCATCCCGAGGGCGTGCACGTGGTCGGCGAGCGGACGCAGGCCGTCGGGCCACACCGCCTCGTCGACGAACCAGTCGCCGAGGCCCGCGGTGTCGTCGCGCCGGCCGCGGAACCACCCGTCGTCGACGACGAACCGCTCCACGCCCACCGCGGCCGCGAGGTCCGCGAGCTCGGTCAGCCGCGCCGGCGAGTGGTCGAAGTACACGGCCTCCCAGACGTTGAGCGTCACGGGTCGCGGCGTGCGCGGGTGGTGCGGGCGGGCACGCAGCAGCGCGTGGAACCGGCCCGCGAGCGCGTCGAGCCCGTCGCCGTACGTGCCGTACAGCCACGGCGACGCGTACGACTCCCCCGGCGCGAGCCGGACCTCGCCGGGGAGCAGGAGCTCGCCGCCGCCCAGCAGGCGCGTGCCGTCGGGCACGAGCTCGGCCTGCGTGCGGTGGTTGCCGGACCACGCGACGTGCACGCCCCACGCCTCGCCGCGCCGGAACCCGGTGCCCGGCTCGGCGGCGACCAGGACGAGCGTCGCGTCGGCTCCCGTGCGGCCGCGCCGCCCCTCGCGCACGTGCGTCCCGACGGTGAACGCGTGCCGCTGCGGCGTGCGTTCCTTGGCCCAGCGGCCCGCGAGGTCGACGATCTCGCTCGCGTGCGCGGGGACCGGGAGCGCGGGCTGCAGCGCGTCGAGCGTGTAGGGGCCGTCTCCCGCGTTGGTGAGCGTGGCGCGCGTGCGGACCACGCCCTGCGGCGTGAGCTCGACGACGAGCTCGAGGTCCAGCCCCGCGGTCTCGTCGGACGCGAGCACCCGCACGGTCCCGCCATGTGCGCCCGGCGGGCCGTCCGACGGGTCGTCCGACGAGGGGCCCACCGACGACGAGCGCACGACGAACGACGGCGACCACGCGAGCCCGTCGCGGTGCCCCGCGATCCCGGGCGTCCCGAGCCACGCCTCCGCCTGCCCGGGCAGGACCGACACGGGCACCGGCGCGTCGACCTGCGCCCCCGCGCGCGGCGGCCGCCAGGCGCGCTCGAGGTCGGCGAGCTCGTCGTCACCGAGCCCTTCGCCCAGGTCCCGGCCCCAGTGCAGGACGTGCGGCAGGCGGTCGTCGGACGAGGCCAGCAGCAGGCTCACGCCCGAGGCGCGCAGGTGCACGAACATCCGACCATCCAACAAGGGGTACCCCTCGCGGCGGAAGCGCCACGCCGGGACGTGGACGGGCCGCGGCCACCCTCGTGCGGGAGGGCGGGCGCGGCCCGTCCGTCGGGTCCGGGAGCGGCCGGGCGTCGTGTCTGCGCCCGGCCGCGCCCCTAGCGTCGTCTGGCGACGAGGACCCGCTGGAGCAGCACGAACCCGAGCAGGATCGCGCCGATGAGGATCCGGTTCCACCACGGCTCCAGGCCCTCGCGGTTGCAGACCACCAGGATCAGGCCGTAGAGCGTCACACCGGCGAGCGTGCCCAGCACGTACCCCACGCCGCCCGTGAGCAGCGCACCGCCGATGACGACCGACGCGATCGCGTCGAGCTCCATGCCGACGCCCGACAGGTTGTAGCCGGACTTCGTGTAGAAGGCGAACAGGATGCCGCCGATGCCCGCGCAGGTGCCCGACACGACGTAGACCCACATCTTCGTCGCGCCCGGGCGCAGGCCCATGAGCCCCGCCGCCTGTCCGCCGTCACCCGCGCCGAGCCCGTACACCGTGCGACCGAACCGCGTGTAGTGCAGCAGGTACACCGCGGCGAGCAGCACCACGGCCGCGACGATCATCGACAGGTTCACGTACCAGATGTCCGGGCGCTCGCCGAACTTGATCTTCCAGGACGCGAGCTTCTCGAACCCCGGGTCCTTGATGCCGATCGACGTCGTCCCGATCATGTTCGCCAGGCCCCGGGCCAGGAACAGGCCCGCGAGCGACGCGATGAACGGTTGGATCCGGAAGTACTGGACCATCACCCCGATGAGCGAGCCGACCGCCGTCCCGACGAGCACGCCCACCACGAGCACCACCGGCAACGGGACGCCGTTGAGCAGCAGCTTCGCCACCACGAGCCCGACGAGCGCGACCACCCCACCCACCGACAGGTCGATGCCGCCCGAGATGATGACGAACGTCATCCCGATCGCCAGGACCAGCAGGTACGAGTTGTCGATGAACAGGTTGGAGAACAGCCGCATGCTGATGAAGCTGCGGTCGTCCGTCGAGTAACGCAGCTGGCCCACCACGAGGAGCAGCAGCAGCGCCGCGACCGTGCCCGCCGTCGGCAGGTACCGGCGGTCCAGCAGCCGCCTGCGCACGTCCGCCGACCTCGGGCCGCTCCTCGTCGTCGGGACCTGCGGGGACACCGTCTGCGCGGTCACGCCGCCACCTCCACCTTCTTGTCCTGCGAGCCCGGCAGGCGCGGCACGCGCCGCAGACCCGACATCTCGCGCAGACGCTCGGAGCCGGCGATGCAGATCGCGATGACGACGATCGCCTTGAACAGGTCCTTCGACTCCGACGGCAGGTGGAAGATGATCACCGCGCGGTCGAGCGTCGTGAGGATGAGCGCACCGACGATCGTCCCCGCGAGGGAGAACTTGCCGCCGTCGAGCTTTGTGCCGCCGATGACGACGGCCATGATCGCGTTCAGCTCCATGAGCTGGCCGATGTTGTTCGCGTCGGCCGCCATCGTCGGCGCCCCGTACACCAGGCCCGCGAGGCCCGCGAGCACGCCCGCGATCACGTACACGAGCCACGTGATGTTCCGCGACCGCACACCCGCCATGTGGCTGGCGGTGCGGTTGATGCCGATCGACTCCAGCAGCATGCCGAGCGCGGTGCGCCGCACGACGAGCGCGACGACCGCGAACACGGCCGCACCGATCACCACGGGGGTCGGGATGCCCAGCACGAAGCCCGAGCCGATCGACTTGAACGGTCGCGAGTGCGTCGTCGTGATCTGCCCGCTCGTGAACGCGAGCGCGATGCCGCGACCCGCGACGAGGATGATCATCGTCGCGATGAACGGCTGGATCCCGAGCCCCGCGACGAGGAACCCGTTGAACGCCCCGACGACCGCCGCGACGGCCAGCGCGAGCCCGATCGCGGTCAGCGCGACCGTCGTGCTCTCCCCGTTGCCCGAGTTGTCGATGTAGGTCAGCGCGACCGACAACGCGATCGCCATGACCGCACCGACCGACAGGTCGATGCCGCCCGTCGCGATCACGAGGCACATGCCCAGGGCGAGCAGCAGGAACGTCACCGAGTTGCGTGCGATGTCGACGAGCTGGCCGAACAGGTGGCCGTCGACGACCTTCACGTCGAGGAAGCCCGGGCTGACGAGCCCGCACGCGATCCACAGGGCGACGAGCGCGACGACGGGCCAGAACAGGTGGTGCCTCGTCGCGCGCGTGAGCCACGCGACCCCGGAGGTCTGGACGGTGCCGGTCATCATGCTGCGTCACTCCCGCTCGCTGCGATGGTCTCGAGGACCGTGGACGAGGTCACGTCGGGGCCGTTGACGAGCTCGCCGACCTTCTCGCGGTCGCGCAGCACGACGAGGCGGTGCGACAGCCGCAGCACCTCCTCCAGCTCGGAGGAGATGAACACGACGCCCATGCCCTGCGACGCGAGCTCGACGACGAGCCGCTGGATCTCGGCCTTCGCGCCGATGTCGATGCCACGCGTGGGCTCGTCGAGGATGATCAGCCGCGGCGACGTCGCGAGCCACCGCGCGAGCAGCACCTTCTGCTGGTTGCCGCCCGACAGGTTCTTGATGAGCATGTTCGGGTTCGGCGGCTGGATGTTCAGGGCCGTCATGTAGCGGTCGACGACCTCGTCGAGCTCCTTCGCGGGGAGCCGACGCCAGATGCCGCGGTTCGCCTGGATCGCGAGGGCGATGTTCTCGCGGACCGTGAGGTCGGCGATGATGCCCTCCTTCTTGCGGTCCTCGGTCGAGTACGCGACGCCGTTCTTCAGCGACGCGAGCGGCGCCGCCGAACGGACCTGCTCGCCGAGCACCGTGAGCTCGCCCTCGTCGGGCTTGTCCGCGCCGTACAGCAGGCGCGCGAGCTCCGTGCGCCCCGAGCCGAGCAGACCCGCGAACCCGACGATCTCGCCCTCGTACACCTCGAGGTCCACGGGCTCGATCGACCCCGCGCGCCCCAGCTTCACCGCCGACAGCAGCGGCGTGCCGCGCTCGTCGTCGTGCGCGACGCGCTGCGCGCCCGCCTCGATCGCCGCGAGCTCGTCGCTCGCCCGGCCGAGCATCTTGGAGATCAGGTCGATGCGCGGCAGCTCCGCCGTGAGGTACTCCCCCACGAACCGCCCGTTGCGCAGGATCGTCATCCGATCGCTGATCTCGTAGACCTGCTCCAGGAAGTGCGAGACGAACAGGATCGCGACGCCGCTGTCCCGGAGCTGCCGCACGATCGTGAACAGCTCGGCGACCTCCGCCTTGTCGAGGCTCGAGGTCGGCTCGTCCAGGATCAGCACCTTCGCGTCGACGACCATCGCGCGGGCGATCGAGCACAGCTGCTGCACGGCGATCGAGTGGGAGCTCAGCTGCGACAGCGGGTCGATGTCGAGGTTGAGCCGCGCCAGGTACTCCTTCGCCTTGCGCCGCGTGGCCGCCCAGTTGATGAACGGGCCGACGCGGACCTCGTGGCCCAGCATCACGTTCTCGGCCACCGAGAGGTTCCCGCAGAGGTTGACCTCCTGGTACACCGTGCTGATCCCGGCGGCCTGCGCCCCGGCGGTCGAGTGGAAGCGGTGCGGCTCGCCCGCGACCCGGATCTCGCCGGCGTCGATCTGGTAGACGCCCGTGAGCGCCTTGATCATCGTCGACTTGCCCGCACCGTTCTCACCCATGAGTGCGTGCACCTCGCCCGGCCGGAGCGTGAGGTCGACACCGTCGAGCGCCCGGACGCCGGGGAACTCGACGGTGATCCCACGCATCTGCACGACGGGGGCGGAGTCGGACGTGAGGGACATCGTTGGTCATCCGTCCTGCTGAGGGCGCCGACGGCGGCGCCGTGATGCCGTGCACCTTGCCACGCGACCTGGTCGCCGGCGGGGCACTCCTTGCGTGTCTGGACACTGTCCTGGCGACGACACGCCGTGCGGCGGGGCGGGGAGCCCCGCCGCACGGCTGTGGTGTCACCGGCACGCGGCCCGCGTCAGCGGTCCGGGCCCGTGCCTCGGGCTGCCGTCGGGCAGCTCGGTCCTGCGGTCGTGCGCCGCGCGTCAGTACAGGCGGGCGTCGACCTCGTCCTGCGTGATGCTCTGGTCGAAGGTCTTGTCGACGACGATGGTCTCCTTGGGGACCTCCTCGCCGGCGTGGACCTTCTTGATGGCGTCGAGGATCTGGTCGCCGAACACCGGGTTGCACTCGACGACGAAGTTGAACTTCTTGTCGACGAGGGCCTGCAGACCGTCGCGGACACCGTCGACCGTGACGATGATGATGTCCTTGCCGGGGACCTTGCCCGCGTTCTCGATCGCCTCGATCGCGCCCAGTCCCATGTCGTCGTTGTGCGCGAACAGCAGGTTCATGTCCGGGTACGCCTGCAGCGCGGCCTCCATCGCGGCCTTGCCCTCGGCGCGCGTGAAGTTGCCGGACGCCTTGCCGATGATCTTGTCGGCGCCGACCGTCTCGTCGAAGCCGGCCTCACGGTCGACCTGCGCACCCGAGCCGAGCGTGCCCTGCATCTCGAAGATCTTGGCGTCGGGGTAGTTCTCCTTGACCCACTCGCCGGCCTTCACGCCCTCCGAGTGGAAGTCCGCACCGATCCAGGTGACGTACGGGTCGTCGACCGTGGTGTCGACCGTGCGGTCCACGAGCACGACCGGGATCTCGTTGTCCTTGATCTCCTGCAGGACCTCGTCCCAGCCGGTCTCGACGACCGGGGAGAACGCGATGACGTCGACGCCCTGGTCGATGAAGTCGCGCAGGGCCTTGATCTGGTTCTCCTGCTTCTGCTGCGCGTCGGCGAACGTCAGGTCGATGCCGTTCTCCTTCGTGAGCGAGGCCTTGACGGACTCGGTGTTGGCGGTGCGCCAGCCCGACTCGGCGCCCAGCTGCGAGAAGCCGACCGTGATCAGGTCGCCGTCGCCGCTCGCGCCCTTGTCGCCGTCGCCGTCGCCGCTGCTGCAGGCAGCCAGACCGAGCGAGAGGACGGCCACGGTCGCGGCGATGCCGCGTGCCCGGAACTTCTTGCTGACCATGCTTTCTCCTCCTCGAGAAACCAGCCGTGCCCAGCACGTCTGTGTGGCCTCACCGGCCGGTCGCACCGTCGCGATCCGTCCCGATGTGAGCGTTCACTCGGCGATGTTAACGCTCACAAGTCCGACGGGCCAGGCTTCTGCCGATCTGTTACCGACCTGTGACCCACCCCACACCTCCGCCGCCCGCGCCCGTCCCCACGTCAGACGGGGCACCCACCCCAACCGCCGAGTGCGCACGTTCCGAACGCAGTGCGCACGCCGTACGTGCGCACTCGCGCACGACCGTCCGCACTCGACAGCAGGAATGGGCGTCGACCCCGCGCGCGGGGTCCGGGCGACGACTCGCCGCGTCCAGCGCGCACGTCCCGGACCCAACCGACCACCCCCAATCGCCGAGTGCGCACGTTCCGGACCCACTGCGCACGCCGTGCGTGCGCACTCGCGCACGACCGTCCGCACTCGACAGCAGGAATGGGCGTCGACCCCGCGCGCGGGGTCCGGGCGACGACTCGCCGCGTCCAGCGCGCACGTCCCGGACCCAACCGACCACCCCCAATCGCCGAGTGCGCACGTTCCGGACCCACTGCGCACGCCGTGCGTGCGCACTCGCGCACGACCGTGCGCACTCGGCGTGAGGGGTGGGATGGGGTGGGGGAAGAGGGCGAGGCCCCGACCTGGGTCGGGGCCTCGCTGGTGTGCGCCCGGGACGACCCCCCGGGCGGACGTGTCGGGGTCAGAACCCCTGGGCCAGGCGGTGGTACGCCTGGTTCCAGCGCACCTGGTCACGGAAACCGCGGCGCGTCGTCGACTCGTCGATGACGAGCAGCTCCGCCGACGACAGGTCCGCGAAGATCTCGAACGCCTCGACACCGACCGCGGTCGACAGCACGGTGTGGTGCGCACCGCCGGCGGTGAGCCACGCCTCGGTGCTCGTCGTGAAGTCCGGACGGGGCTTCCACACGGCGCGCGCGACGGGCAGGTTCGGCAGCGACGCCCGCGGCGGGACCACGTCGACCACGTTCGCGGTGAGGCGGAACCGCTCGCGCATGTCGGCGAGCGAGACGACGACGCCGACGCCGGGGTCGGCGTCGAACACCATGCGGACCGGGTCCTCCTTGCCGCCGATGCCGAGCGGGTGGATCTCGACGCGCGGGGTCGTCGTGGTCAGGGTCGGGCAGATCTCGAGCATGTGCGCGCCGAGGATCAGCTCGTCGCCCGGCGTCAGGTCGTACGTGTAGTCCTCCATGAGGGAGGCGCCGCCGGGCAGGCCCTCGCCCATGACCTTCGCGGCGCGCACGAGCACCGCCGTCTTCCAGTCGCCTTCCGCGCCGAACCCGTAGCCCTTCGACATGAGGCGCTGCACCGCGAGGCCCGGCAGCTGGCGCAGGTCGCCCAGGTCCTCGAAGTTCGTCGTGAACGCCTTGGCGCCCAGGGACGACAGGAGCTGCTCGAGCGCGACCTCCTGGCGCGCGGCGTACCGCAGCGACTCGTGGCGGTCGCCGCCGGCGCGCAGCTCGGGCACGACGTCGTAGAGCTCCTCGTACTCCTTGACGAGCACGTCGACGTCGGAGTCCGCGACCTGCGCGACCGCCGCGACGAGGTCGTTGACGCCCCACGTGTTCACGGAGACGCCGAACCGCACCTCGGCCTCGGTCTTGTCCCCCTCGGTCACCGCGACGTTGCGCATGTTGTCGCCGAACCGCGCGAGGCGCAGCGACTGCGTGGCCGCCCGCCCGGCGGCGGCGCGCACCCACGTGCCCACGCGGCGCGCGACCGCCGGGTTCGACACGTGCCCGGACACCGTGGTCCGGGTGACGCCCATGCGCGCCGCGATGTACGCGTACTCGCGGTCGCCGTGCGCGGCCTGGTTGAGGTTCATGAAGTCGAAGTCGATCGAGTCCCACGGGAGCTCGACGTTCGCCTGCGTGTGCAGGTGCAGCAGCGGCTTGTCGAGCACGGACAGGCCGTGGATCCACATCTTGGCCGGGCTGAACGTGTGCATCCAGGTGATGACGCCGAGCACGCGGTCGTCGGAGTTCGCGTCGAGCATCGCGCGGCGGATCGAGTCGGAGTCCTTGAGGACGGGCTTCCACACGACCGTCACGGGCACGTCGGGGCTCGCGTCGAGCGTCCGCGCGACCTCCTGCGACTGCTGGGCCACCTGGCGGAGGGTCTCCTCGCCGTACAGGTCCTGGCTCCCGGTGAAGAACCAGACCTCACGGTCGGCGTACGGCTTGCTCACGCGTGCTCCTCCTTGGTGACCGTGGCGGCGGTGCCCTGGCCGTAGACGTTCTGGTACCTCGCGTACAGCGAGTCGACGTGGTGCTGCGCGATGGGCAGCGGCTCCCCGAGCTGGCGGGAGAGGTGGACGGTGCGCGCGACCTCCTCGACCATGACGGCGGCCTTGACGGCGGCCTTCGCGTCGCGGCCGATGGTGAACGGGCCGTGGTTGCGCATGAGCACGGCGGGGCTGCGGGAGTCGCGCAGGGTCTCGACGATGCCGCGGCCGATCGAGTCGTCGCCGATGAGGGCGAACGGGCCGATGGGGATGTCGCCGCCGAACTCGTCGGCCATCATCGTCAGCACGCACGGGACGGGCTCGGCGCGCGCCGCCCACGCGGTCGCGTACGTCGAGTGCGTGTGCACGACGCCCCCGACCTCGGGCATGTGCGTGTAGACGTACGCGTGCGCGGCGGTGTCCGACGAGGGTGAGCGGTCGCCGTCGACGAGCGTGCCGTCGAGCGTGCACACGACCATCGACTCGGGGGTGAGCTCGTCGTACGTGACGCCGGACGGCTTGATGACGAGCAGGTCGCGCTCGCTCGGGCCGGCGGGGTCGACGACGACGCGCTGCGAGACGTTGCCCGCGGTCCAGACGACGAGCCCCCAGCGCGGGAGCTCGGCGTGCAGGCGGGCGACGACCTCGCGCGTGCGTGCGACGTCCTCCTGCACGGACGCGGGGTGGTCGGCGAGGGTCATCGTGGTGCGCTCCTGCGTGGTGCGGGTGGTCATGGTGCCGTCAGATCGCCTCGGTGGCCGCGCGCTCGACGGCGAGGCCCGCCTCGTACCGCTCGAGGTAGGCGGCGAACCCGCGCACGTCGTCGGGGTCCGGGTCGACGACGTCGATGCGCGCGTCGCGGAACACGTCCTGCGCGAGGTAGGTGCCCAGGTCGCGGTCCGCGTGCTGCAGGTACGCGGCGAGCACCGCGATCCCCCAGGCACCACCCTCGCCCGCGGCGCTGCCGACCGCCACAGGGGCGTCGACCGCGGCCGCGAGCAGCCGCTGCGCGACCCCCTCGGTGCGGAACAGACCGCCGTGCGCGAACATCGCGTCGAGCTCCACGCCCTCGGCGGCCAGCACCCGCATGCCGAGGGCGAGCGTGCCGAACACGCCGTACACCTGCGTGCGCATGAGGTTCGCGAGCGTGAGCCGGCTGTCGGGCGTGCGCACGACGAGCGGGCGCCCCTCGGTCAGGCCGGTGACGGGCTCGCCGGACAGGTAGTTGTAGGCGAGCAGGCCGCCGCCGTCGGCGTCTGCCTCGAGCGCCTCGCGCAGCAGCGCGGCGAACACGTCGTCGGACGACGCCGGGTGGCCCAGGGCCGCGGCGAACCGGCCGAACACCTGCGCCCACTCCCCGAGCTCGCTCGCGCCGTTGTTGCAGTGCACCATCGCGACGAGCTCGCCGGACGGCGTCGTGACGAGGTCGAGCTCGTCGTGCACCTGGGACAGCGGCTTCTCGAGCACGACCATCGCGAAGATCGACGTGCCGACCGAGACGTTGGCGGTGCGCGGCGCGACCGAGCCGGTCGCGACCATGCCGGTGCCGGCGTCGCCCTCGGGCGGGCACAGCGGGACGCCCGCGACGAGAGTTCCCGTCGGGTCGAGCAGCGCGGCGCCCTCCGCGGTGAGCCGGCCGGCCTCCTCGCCGGCGAGCCGCACGGCGGGCAGCAGGTCGACGAGCCGGGTGGCGGGGCCACGGCCGGCGACGAGCGTGTCGAACGACGCGAGCATCGTGGCGTCGTAGTCGCGGGTGGCGGTGTCGATCGGGAACATCCCGGACGCGTCGCCGATGCCGAGCACCTTCTCGCCCGTCAGGCGCCAGTGCACGTAGCCCGCGAGCGTCGTGACGAACGCGATGTCCGGCACGTGCGGCTCGTCGTCGAGTGCCGCCTGGTAGAGGTGCGCGACGGACCAGCGCAGCGGGATGTTGTGGCCGAGCAGGGCCGACAGCTCGGCGGCGGCGGGTCCGGTGCTGGTGTTGCGCCACGTGCGGAACGGGACGAGCAGCTCGTCGGACGCGTCGAACGCGAGGTAGCCGTGCATCATCGCGGAGACGCCGAGCGCGCCGTACGTCGTCGGGCGCACGCCGTAGCGCTCCTCGACGTCCGCGACGAGCGCGGCGTACGCGGCCTGCAGCCCGGCCCAGACGTCCTCGAGCGCGTACGTCCAGCGGCGGTCGACGAGCTGGTTCTCCCACTCGTGCGCGCCGGCGGCGACCGGTGCGGAGTCCGGTCCGACGAGGCACGCCTTGATGCGGGTGGAGCCGAGCTCGATGCCGAGCGCCGTCCGGCCCGCGACGATGTCGTCCCGGATCCGCGCCGCCCGCGCCGGCTGGTCGACGCCTTCCGGCGTCACGTTGTCGGTCATCGCGCCCCTTCGCACGTCTGTCCAGATCCCCCCGCGGGGCGTCTCCTAGATGTTAACGCTCACACTTGTCCAGGTACACCATCTCGTCCGGTTATACATCGATGTAAACGCGTCCGGGCGGGCCGTCCGGCCATGACGACGAGCGTGCGCGACCGGCCACCGCCGCGCGACCGGCGGACGCGGCACACCGCGCGACCCCTGCCGGACCCGGCGTCGGAGGGCCCGCGCTACACGCCCGAGCTGCGCCGCACGACGATCTCCGGCGGCACCAGCCGCGGCGCACCGCGCTTCTCGCTGCTGCCCAGCGCACCGCGCAGCACCTCGATCGCGAGCGCCCCGAGCCGGACGAAGTCCTGACGCACCGTCGTCAGCGGCGGCAGGTAGTGCGCCGAGCCGACCTCGTCGTCGAACCCCACCAACGCGACGTCCTTGCCCACCCGGATCCCCGCGTCCCAGAACGCGTGCTCGAGACCCAGAGCGAGCTGGTCGTTCGCCGCGAAGATCGACTCCGGCACGCGACCGCGCGCCGCGAGCTCACGGCCCACCTCGTAGCCCGCGTCCGCCGACCATCCCGCGACGATCGGCTCCCGGACGACCACGCCCGCAGCCGCGCACTCCTCGCGCCACCCGGCCAGGCGGTCCTGCGCGTCGAACCAGTCCTGCGGGCCCGCCACGTGCAGCACCTCGGTGTGCCCGCGCGCGAGCAGGTGACGCGTCGCGAGCCGCGCGCCCAGGCGCTGGTCGACCCCGACCGACAGCACGCCCTCCGTCTCGCGCAGCTCGAGCGCCGAGCAGATGAGCACCACCGGCACGGGCACGTCGAGGCCCGAGACGGCCGACGCGACCTCCCTCGTCGGCGCGATCACGACCAGCGCGTCCACGCCGTGGTCGAGGAAGTGCTCGACGGCGTCGCGCATCGACTGCGCGGTGAACCGGCGCATCGTCGCGACCGACACGTACCAGCCCGCCTCGCGCGCGGCCTGCTCGAACGCGACCAGCGTGCTCGTCGGGCCGTACAGCGCGGACGCGGGCGTCACGACGCCGAGCGTGTCCGACCGGCGCGTCACCAGTGCGCGTGCGGCGCTGTTGCGCCGGTACCCCAGGCTCGCGATCGCGGCCTGCACGCGGTCGCGCGTCTCCGGGCGCACGCTCGGGTGCCCGTTGAGGACCCGCGACACCGTCTGGTGCGAGACCCCCGCGGCCAGCGCCACGTCGCTCATGGCTGGCGGCCGGCTCGACTCCGTCGACATCCGTGTGCTCCCTCGTGCGACGCGAGGCGCCGCGATCGGCGGGTACCGAGGTACCGCGCGTGTGCCCCGTACGTACCGTAGGGCCCCCGGCCTCCGGAAGGGCGCCGAAGCGGCCCCGCGGGTCCTCGCGGGGCCGCGCGCCTTCGGGTTCCGACCGCAGACCCCGACCCAGCGGTTCCTCCGGCTCAGCGTCGCGAGAGCCGGAGGAACGACGGGGTCGGCGGGTTGGTCACCGACGAGCCCGTGGTTGCTCCGGCTCTCGGGGCTCGAAGCCGGAGGAACCGCTGGCTCGACGTCGCGACGGGTCGTCCGCGGGGTCGGGTCGACGCTGTGGGGTCAGGAGCGGCCGAGCTCGCGGGAGCGGTCGTAGGCCGCGCGCGCCGCCGCGACGACGCCCGCGCGGACCGCGTGCGCGTCGAGCTGCGCGACCGCCGCGACCGTGGTGCCACCCGGCGACGAGACGCGCTCGCGCAGCACCGCCGGGTGCTCGCCCTGCGCCGCGAGCGCACCCGCACCCTCGACCGTCGCGACCGCGAGCCGCGTCGCCAGGTCGCGCGTGAGACCGAGCAGCACACCCGCCTCCGCCATCGCGTCGATCAGGTAGAACGCGTACGCCGGGCCCGAGCCGGAGATGGCGGTCACCGCGTCGAGGTCCTTCTCGCCGACCCGCACGACGAGCCCCGTCGCCGCGAGCACGCGCTCGACGAGCGCGAGGTGCTCCTCGCCCGCGTGCGCACCGGGCGCGATCGCGCTCGCGCCCTTGCCGACGACCGCGGGCGTGTTCGGCATGACCCGCACCACCGGCGTACCCGCGGGCAGGTGCTGCTCGTACGTCGCGATCGGCACGCCCGCCGCGACGCTCACGACGAGCGTGCGCGCAGGCAGGTGGTCCGCGATCTCCGTGAGCACCGCGGGGACGACGTGGGGCTTGACCGCGAGCAGCACCACGTCGGCGCGGGCCGCCGCCTCGGCGTTCGTCGCACCCGTGCGGATGCCGTGCCGCTGCGCGAGCTCGTCGGCACGCGCGGCGGACTGCTCGGTGACCTCGACCCGGTCGGTCGGCCAGCCGCCCGTGAGCAGCGCGGACACCAGCGCCTCGCCCATGACGCCGCCGCCCAGCACCGCCACCACCGGCGTGCTCGCGCCGCGCTCCTGCTCGGTCATGGTGCCGCCGCCCTTCTCGTGGTCCGTGGGGTCGCGTCGAGCCGTCACGCACTCTCGTCGGACGGGACGACGACGCGCGCGAGCCTACCCGCGCGCGTCGTCGTCCCCCGTGCCCGTCCGCCCGGCGCCCGACGCCGGTCACCCGCCCGGGAAGCCACCGCCGGGGAAGCCACCGCCCGGGGGACCGCCGGGGAACCCGCTGGGCAGGTCCTGCCCGGTCGACCCGCTCGACGAGCCCCCGAGGCCCGTGAGCCCGGACGGCCTCCCCTCGTCCGTCACCAGCTGCTGCGTCAGGTCGGCGAGGACGACCTCGTCGCCCACGCTCAGACCGTCGGTGATCTCGGTGAGCTCCGCGCCGACCGCACCCGTCGTCACCTCGACCGGGGTCGCGACCCCGTCGGTGAGCACGTCGACCGTCGTCGTACCGCCCTCCACGTGCACCGCGGACGTCGGGACGGTCAGCACCTCGTCGCCGTCCGCGACCGCGACCGTGATCTCGGCCGACGAGCCGTCGAACAGCCGCTCGCCCGCGTCGTCGACCGCCAGGACGACCGTGTACGACGGGGTCGAGCTCGACGTCTCGGTGTTGAGCAGGCCGATCGACGTGACCCGCGCCGTGAACGGGGTGTCGGTGGTGCGGACCGTGACGTCGGCGTGCTGCCCGACCTCGAGCAGGTCGACCTGCGCGAGCGTGACCGTCGTGCTCAGCACGTAGCCGTCGCCCCCGACGACCGTGACCACGGCCGTGTCCGACGATGCCTCGACGCTCGCCCCCGCGCTCAGCGACACCGCCGCGACGGTGCCGCCGATCGGTGCGGTGAGCGTCGCGAGCGGGAGCCTGCTCTCCGCGAGGTCGAGGCGGGCCTGCGCGAGCTCGATCGCCGCACGGTCCGCGAGCACGTCGGCCGCGGTCGCGACGCGCGTGCCGCCCGACGGGTCGCCCCCCGCCTGGCCGCCCGTGCCCGGCTGCGCGCCGCCGGGGACGGGGTCGTCCGCGCCGCCGCCGGGCTGACCCGGGACGGCAGGGTCGGTGGGCTGCACCGGGGGCTGGGCCGGGTCCGTGGGCTGTGCCGGGTCGGTCGGCTGCGCCGGGGGCTCACCGGGGTCGGTCGGGTCGGTCGGGCCGCCGGGCTGCGTCGGGTCCGTGGGGTCCGTGGGGTCCGTGGGGTCCGGGGACGACGAGCCGAGCGACGCTCGCACCGCCGCGTCCAGCGCCGCCACGGCGTCGTCGAGGTCGGACGCCGCGGCGAGCAGCGCCTGCTGCGCGCCGTCCACGTCCTGCTGACCCGACAGCACGTCCGCGACCGCGCCCTGGCACGCGGCGAGCGCGTCGGACACCGACGTGTCATCCGCCGCGGTGACCGTGAGCGCGGCCGAGCCGAGGGTCGACGACGAGCCGGCGAGCGTCACCGTCTGCGCCCCCGTCGCCCCCGCGGGCACCAGCACCGCGACCGAGAACGACGAGCCCGCGGCCGTCACCTCGGCCACCTGCGAGCCCGCGACGTGCAGCGTGTACGTCTCACCGTCGGCGACACCGGTGACGTCGACGCGGACCGCGGCACCAGCGGCGGCCGTGCCGGGCGTGACCGTCAGGCCGTCGCCCGACGACGGCGCGCCCGAGGCCGCGGTCGCGTCCAGCAGCTCCTGGCACACGAGCTGCGCGGCGCTCACCCGGGCACCGGAGTCGGTCAGCGCGTCGGAGGTGGCGTCGTACTGGTCGAGCAGCGCCTGCTGCGCGTCGGCGACCGCGTCGAGCGCGTCGGCGACCTCGGCGGGCAGCGTGGCGCCGCTCGTCGGGGCCGGGCTCGGCGCCGTGGCCGAGGCCGCGGCAGACGGCGCAGCCGTGCGCACGAGCGCGGTCGTCGTGCCCGTCGTGGCCGAGGCGAGCGCGGTCGTCGCGACGGCACCCGTCGAGAGGCTCGCCGACGCGCTCGTCGAGAGGCTCGTCGACGTGCTCGTCGAGCTGGTCGTCGTGAGCCCGCTCGTCGTCGCGCTGCTCGATGCGGTGCCCGACGTCTGGGACTCGAGGTCCTCCTCGAGCTGCTGCTGCGCGTCGGCGAGCACCTCGGCGGCGTCGTCGACGTCGGCCTGCAGGTCGGACGCGTCGAGGGTCGCGAGCACCTCACCCGCGGCGACCTGGTCACCGACCGCCACGGCGACGTCCGCCACGGTGCCCCCGACCGAGAACGCGGCGTCCCGCCGCGTCGCGGACGCGACCGTGCCGGTGAGCGCGACCTTCTGCGCGACCGAGCCGAGCGACGCCACGGCCGTGCGGTAGCGCGCGCCGTCGCCGCCTGTCAGCGCGAGGGCGACGCCACCGCCCGCGACGCACAGCGCGGTCGCCCCGGCGACGACGCCGAGCACGCGGCCGCGGCCGCGCGCGCGGCGGGCACCGCGCGCGTCACGCATCGCCGCCCCCCTGACCGGCGCCCGAGCCACCGGGGCCACCCGTGCCAGGCATGCCGCCGAACCCGCCGAACCCGCCGAACCCGGTCGAGCAGCCGTCGTCGCCCGGGGTCGAGACCGCGACGCTGGTCGCCGCGACCTTGCCGGAGTCGTCGGCCTCGCCACGCACGGTCGCGCACCGGCCGACCTCGAACGCGCTCGCGTCGCCCACGGTCGTCGTCGTGACCGTGGTGGAGCCGTCGACGACGACCGTCGCCGAGCTCGTCGTGCCGTCCTGCGCGGTGGTCTCGACGGTGATCGTCGTGGCGTCGACCGCGGTGACGAGCCCCGCGGTGACGCCGCCGAACCCGCCGAGACCGCCCGGGCCGCCGGGCATCCCCGCGGCGCCGCTCGGCAGGTCGGTCGGCAGGTCGCCCGGAGCCGCCCCGCCACCGGGGAAGCCTGTCGGGAAGTCGTCCGGGAGGTCCGTCGGGAAGTCGGACGGCAGGTCCGTCGGCATCCCGTCCGGACGCTGACCGCGACCACCGCCCGGGAAGCCACCGCCGAGCACCGCGCACGCGCCGTCCACGGGCTGCGAGACCGTCACCGTCGCCGCCGGGGTCTCGTCGGTCGACCGGTCGACCGCGGGCTCCTGGTCGTCCGACGGCAGGCGGAACCCGCCGGTCGTCGCGACCACGCACGACCCGACGGTCACGGCCGACAGGTCCGCAGCGTTCGTGACCTGCACGGCCGTCTCGTCGGTCCAGGTGACCGCCGTCTGGCCGTCGTCGTCGCGCAGCTGCAGCATGCCGTCGCCGACCTGCACGATCGCGCCGCTCACACCGCCGCGCAGGCCGCCGGGCGTGTCCCCGGCCGGTCCGCGCGGGGGGTCCGCCGGGGCGGGGCCGGTCGACGCGGCGCTCGGCGTCGCCGCCTCGTCCGGGGAGGGGTCGCCGCCGCACGCGGTGAGCGTCAGCGCGACGGCACCCGCCGTGAGCGCCGCGACGAGGTGCCTGGCCGTGGTGCGCGTGGTCATCGGGTTCTCCTGTCGAGGGTCGGTGCGTGGGGACGCCGCGCGTGTCACTGGGCGCGCAGGGCGTCGATGGGGGCGAGGCGCGCGGCACGGGTCGCGGGGTACACGCCGAACACGAGGCCGATGCCGACCGCGATCGCGACCGAGCCGGCCACGGCCGCGCCGGACACGACGACCGACGTGCCGAGCAAGCCGGGCAGCCAGCGCGCCGCCGCGATCCCGAGCGCCGCACCCAGCACGCCACCGCCGAGCCCGAGGACGGACGCCTCGACGAGGAACTGTCGGCGGATCGCCCACGGCGGCGCGCCGAGCGCCTTGCGCAGGCCGATCTCGCGCGTCCGCTCCGTGACGGACACCAGCATGATGTTCATGACGCCGATCCCGCCGACGAGCAGCGACAGCGCGGCGATGCCCGTGAGCAGGACCGTCAGCGTGCGGTAGACCGCGGTCGCGGTGGAGACCAGCGCGTCCTGCGACTCGACCGTGAAGTCCGCCGCGTCGGCGGACGTGATGCCGTGCAGGTTGAGCAGGATCTGCGTGACCTCCTGCGAGGCGGCCGACAGCCGGTCCGACGACGCGGCCTGCACGTAGACGGTCGACAGCGACCTGCGCTGCCACCCGCCGACGAGCGACTCCGACATGGTCGACAGCGGCACGACCGCGACGTCGTCGAGGTTCACGTCGCCGCTCGAGCCCATCTCGGCGAGCACGCCCACGACCGTGAAGTCCGTGTCCGCGACCGTGACGACCTGCCCGACGACGTTCGTGCGGCCGAACAGCTCGGTCGCGACCTCGGAGCCGAGGACGATCACCGACGCGGCGTCGGCGTCGTCCTCCGCGGTGACGAACTCGCCGAACGCGAGCGACCGGGCACGCACGTCCAGCCACGACTCGGTCGTGCCCGTGACGGTCGTCGTCCAGTTGGTGTCGTTCGCCTCGAGCGTCAGGCTCGTCTCCTTCTCCGGCGCCACGGCCGCCACGTCGGGCGCCGCGACCGGCGAGGCGAGCGCGTCCGCGTCGGAGCGCGTGAGGGTCGCGGCCGAGCCGAACCCGCCGCGGATCCCGTCGCTCGACGTGCTCGAGCCGGGCGTGACGATGAGCAGGTCCGAGCCGAGCGCGCTGATCTGCGCCGACACGTCCTTCTGCGTGCCCAGGCCGAGCCCGACGGTGAGGATCACCGCGGCGATGCCGATGAGGATGCCCAGCACGGTGAGCGACGAGCGCAACGCGTGGCTGCGGATCGCGGCCCACCCGGTCCGCAGGGTCTCCACCCAGGTCATGCGCGCGCCTCCGGCGTCGGGTCGGCGGCCTCCTGCGTGAGCCCGTCGAGCACCCGCACGACGCGCTGCGCGCGCTGCGCCACGTCGTGCTCGTGCGTGATGAGCACGATCGTGCGGCCCTGCGCGTGCAGCTCGTCGAGCAGCGCGAGCACGTCCCGGGTGGAGGCGGAGTCCAGGTTGCCGGTCGGTTCGTCCGCGAGCAGCAGGTCGGGGTCGCCGACGAGCGCGCGGGCCACCGCGACGCGCTGCTGCTGACCGCCGGACAGCTCGCCCGGCCGGTGGTGCAGGCGGTCGCCCAGGCCGACCCGCTCGAGCGCCTCGGCCGCGCGGGCACGACGCTCACCCGCGGGCACGCGCCGGTACTGCAGCGGCAGCTCGACGTTGCGCAGCGCCGAGAGCGCCGGCAGCAGGTGGAACTGCTGGAACACGAACCCGATGCGCTGGTTGCGGACCTGCGCGAGCTCGACCTCGTCGAGCTGCTCGACGTCGTCACCCGCGAGCCGGTACGACCCGGCCGTGAGCGTGTCGAGGCAGCCGAGCACGTTCATGAGCGTCGACTTGCCCGAGCCCGAGGGCCCGACGACCGCGACGTACTCGCCGCGCTCGATCGTCAGGTCCACGCCGCGCAGCGCCTCGAACTCCACCGAGCCCGTGCGGTACGTCTTGCGCGCACCGACCAGCTCGATGACGGGGCGGAGGTCGTCGTCGAGCAGGGCGGTCGCGGGCACGCTCGTCGGGAAGAGGTCAGCCATTGCGCTGCCCGCCCTGCCCGGGAAAGCCACCCGGGAAGCCGCCCTCGGGCATCTGTCCGCCGCTCGGCGGCTCGAAGCCCTCCGGCAGCTCGAAGCCCTCCGGCAGCCGGCCGCCGAAGCCCGGGCCCTGCTCCTCGGAGCCGCCCGAGCGCCCGCCGGCCGTGACCTGCACGACGACGGAGTCGCCCTCGCTCAGCCCCGAGACGACCTCGACCAGCGTGCCGGACGTCTCGCCCGTCTCGACCGTGACCGTGCGCGTCGACCCGTCGTCGTCCGGCACCGTGACCTGTGACGTGCCGTCGTCGGCCCGCGTGACCGCGAGGGACGGGACCGTGAGCACTCCGGTGCGGCGCTCGTAGATGATCTCGACGTCCACGCTCACGCCGTCGTGCAGCGCCTCCTCGGGGAGCGTCACGTCGATCGTCACGGGGTACGACGCGATGCCCGACGAGCTGCTCGACACGAGCCCGACCCCGGCGACCGTGCCGTAGAGCGAGCCCGTGAGGTCGTCGGACGTCATCTCCACCTGGTCGCCGACCTCGACGAGCGCGACTTCCGACTCGTCGACGCTCGTCGTCACCTGCCACGCGTCCGTCCCGACGACTACGAACTGCGCGGACGACGAGGACGACGAGGAGGTCGGCCCGCCCGTCATCCCCCCGGTGCTTCCGCCGCCGGCCGTGCCGCCCGAGCCCTGCACGACGTCGCCGACCTCGAGGTCGACGCTCGTCACGACACCCGCCGCGGGCGACGTGAGGGTCGCACCCGCGCGCGCCTCCTCGGCCTCGTCGTAGGCGGCCTGCGCGACCGCGACCTGCGCCTGCGCGGCGTCGATCTGCGCGTCGGCCACCTCGGAGCCGTCGTCCTCGTCCTGCGCGTTCGACAACCGGGCGTGCGCCTCGACGAGCGTCGCCTTGGCCTGCAGCAGGTCCGCGTCGAGCGTGAGCGTGTCGACGGTCGCGAGCGTCTGCCCCTGCGTGACCGTGTCGCCGACCGCGACCTCGACCGCCGTGACCGTGCCCGCGACCTCGAACGACACGCTCTCGTTGACGGTCGGCGTCAGGGTGCCGGTGCCGGTGACGGTCTTCTCGAGCGTCGTCAGGCTCGCCTGCACGGTTCGCGTGGTCGGCTCCTGCGCGTCCTGGGCCGCGGCGGGCTCGCGCCACCACAGCCACCACGCGCCCCCCACGAGCACGGCCACCACGGCCACGGCGGCCACCGAGCGCAGGACCCACCTGCGCCGTGAGCGAGCAGACATCAGCACCCTTCCGACGATCGTCCGGTCGCGAACCTAGGGAGCGCGCCTGGGCCCGGGATGGGGCCACCCTGGGAGAACCCTGGGAGAAGGCGTCCTGACCAGCACGTCTACGCGTGGGCGCGCGTCCACGCGGGCTGAGCGCCCGTGCACGGGGTTCACCCGGACAGCCCAACGCCGCCCCGTCCAACCGCCCCCGTTCGACCGCCTCCGCGACCCCGCAGTTGCTCCGGCTCCCGGTCGTCATGGCCGGAGCGATCACGGGTCATGGGCAGCACGGCGGTGCGCGGGACCTCGTGCGGGGGACGGGAAGGGGCGCGGAGGCGGGGTCGGGGTGAGCGGGGCGGGGGTGAGGCGGCTCGGGTGGGGCGGGTCGGGGAGGATGGGGGTGTGGACGTTCCTGTGACCGAGCCTGGGCTCGTCGATGCGCTGAGGGCCGATCTCGAGGACGCCGGGTACGGCGTGGAGCACGTCGAGCGGGTGCTCGGGCCCGTCGCGGCGGCCGCGCTGCACCGCGAGGAGACCGTGCCCGCGCTGCGCACGTCGGCGGCCGCGCTGACCGGCGACGACGCGGCGGTCGCGGCGCTCGTTCGGCTGTTCGTCCTCGGCACCGGGGTGCCGCGCCGGCTCGTCGACGCCGCGCTCCCCCGCCTCGGCGCCGACGGCGCCGAACACCTCGGGCTCGTCGTCGCGGCGGGGGCGGGCGACGACGACGAGGTGCGCGCGCTCGTCGACCTGCGCCCCTACGCGGCGACGGACGGCCACGGCGAGGCCACGTGGTGGCTCGCATCGGACCTCGGTGAGCTCGCGACCGGTGGCGCCCTGCGCACCGACCACGTGCTCGGCGTCGGCGGCGCGTCGACGACGCTCGCGCAGGTCACCGTGCGCGACGAGCGGGCGCGCGCGCTCGACCTCGGCACGGGCTGCGGGGTGCAGGCGCTGCACGCCGCGCGGCACGTCCGGCACGTCACCGCGACCGACATCAGCGCCCGCGCGCTCGCGTTCGCGCGGTTCAACGCGACGCTCGCGGGCGTCCCCGCGGACCGGCTGGCGCTGCGCGAGGGGTCGATGCTCGAGCCCGTCGTCGGCGAGGCGTTCGACCTCGTCGTGAGCAACCCTCCGTTCGTCATCACGCCCCGCCGCGCGGACGTCCCCGCGTACGAGTACCGCGACGGGGGCCGCGCGGGGGACGACCTGGTGCGCGACCTCGTCGTCGGCGTGGGCGCCGTGCTCGCACCCGGCGGCGTCGCCCAGCTCCTCGGGAACTGGGAGGTGCGGCGCGGCGCGGACTGGCACGAGCGCGTCGGTGAGTGGCTCGACGCGTCGGGCCTCGACGGCTGGGTGGTGCAGCGCGAGCTGCTCGACCCCGCGCAGTACGCCGAGACGTGGATCCGCGACGGCGGCACGACGCCCGAGCGCGACCCCGCGGGTTGGGCCACGCGGTACGGCGCGTGGCTCGACGACTTCGCGAGCCGCGACGTCGAGGCCGTGGGCTTCGGGATCGTCACGCTGCGCAGGCCCGCCGACGACCGCGCGCGGCTGCGCCGGCTCGAGGAGGTCACCGGCACGGTCCGTCAGCCGCTCGGTCCCGCGGTCGCGGCCGCGCTCGCCGCGCACGACTGGCTCGCGGCGCGCGACGACGAGGCGCTGACGCGCGAGCGGCTCGTCGTCGCCGCGGACGTGACCGAGGAGCGCTACCTCACGCCCGGCGACGTGGACCCGCAGGTCGTGCTGCTGCGCCAGGGCGGTGGGTTCGGGCGGACCGTGCAGGTCGGGACCGCCGCCGCGGGGCTCGTCGGCGCGTGCGACGGCGAGCTGACCGTGGGGCAGGTCGTCGGTGCGCTCGGTGCGCTGCTCGACGTGGGTGCGGACGCGGTCGCGGCGGACGTCCTGCCGACGGTCCGCGGCCTCGTCGCCGACGGCCTCCTCCTCCCCGCCTGACGCTCGCCCGACTCCGCCTCCCGCCGCGACGACCCCGCGCTTCCTCCGGGTATCGGGCCGCAGAGCCGGAGCGACCACGGGGTCGGGTCGAGGACGAGTCCCTTGCCCGAGGGCGCCGGGGCTGGGCGCGGGGCGGGCGCTCTGGTTGGGTGGGGGGCGTGGGACGGGTTCTGGTGCTCGTGGGAGCCGGTCGGTACGCCGACCCGTGGCACGACCACGCCGCGCAGGGCGACGAGGTCGCCCAGGTCGCCCGCGCACTGGGGCACGAGGTGCGCGTGCGCAGCACCCGCCCGTCCACGTTCGACGACCTCGCCGGGCAGCCCGGGTCCGACGGCGGGCCGTGGCTGCCCGACGTGCTCGTGGTCGCCGCGAGCGGCGACCCCGGCCAGCAGCCCGACGACGACTCGCCCGCCTGGCAGCCGTTCCACGACGCGCGCCAGGCGCTCGTCGAGCGGGGCACCGCGGTGCTCGCGCTGCACGCGTCGGCGTGCGTGTTCGCCGACGACCCGCGCTGGGCCGCGACGATCGGCGGGCGCTGGGTCCCGGGCCGGACCTGGCACCCCGACCACGGGCCGACGACGTTCCGCGTGGTCGACCACGAGCACCCGGTCACCTGGAGCCTGGGCTCGGTGACCGCCGACGACGAGCGGTACGCCGACCTCGTCGTCGAGCCCGGCGTCCACGTGCTCGTCGTCGCGGACGTCACGGCCGACGAGGCGCGCGGCCGCGGCACCGCGGGCGAGCACCCGGTGGTCTGGACGGTTCCGGGTGCGGGCAAGGTGCTGTACGACGCGCTGGGTCACGACGCCCGCTCGTTGTCCTCCCCGTCGCGCCGCGCGCTGCTCGCCTCCGAGCTCGCCTGGCTCATGCAGCCCTGACGACCCCGCCATTCCTCCGGCTCCGCCGGCTCTGAGCCGGAGGAAGCGCGGGGTCGGTGGAGAGGCGGGTCGCGGCCGCGGCGGGGGGACGGACGAGCGCGGCACCCCCGGGGGGATGCCGCGCTCGTCAGGTGCTGCGGGGGTGTCGGGTCAGGAGGCCGCGACCCTGTCCGGCTCCTCGAGGGCGTGGGCCAGGGCGCCCTCGCGGTCGACGCGTGCCGCGCGCAGGCGGCTCGCGATGACCGCACCGAACGCGATGGCCGCCGCGACGAGCGCGATCGCCAGGCGCAGCGCCGTGTTGGCGTCCTCGCCGAACGAGACCACGACGATCGCGGGCGCGATGAGCACCGACACGAGGTTCATGACCTTGATGAGCGGGTTGATCGCGGGGCCCGCGGTGTCCTTGAACGGGTCGCCGACGGTGTCGCCGATGACCGCGGCCGCGTGCGCCGGCGAGTTCTTGCCGCCGTGGTGGCCGTCCTCGACGATCTTCTTCGCGTTGTCCCACGCGCCGCCGGAGTTCGCGAGGAACACGGCCATGAGCACACCCGAGCCGATCGCGCCGGCGAGGAACCCGGCGAGCGGGCCGATGCCGAGGCCGAAGCCCACGGCGATGGGCGCGAACGCGGCGAGCAGCCCGGGCGTCGCGAGCTCGCGCAGGGAGTCGCGCGTGCAGATGTCGACGACCTTGCCGTACTCGGGCCGGACCTCGCCGGTCATGATGCCCGGGAAGTCGCGGAACTGGCGGCGCACCTCGAAGACGATCGCGCCGGCGGCGCGTGTCACGGCGTCGATCGCGAGGCCCGAGAACAGGAAGACGGTCGCGCCGCCGAGGATCACGCCGACGAGCGTGACGGGGCTGATGATGTCGTAGTTCATCATCGCGTCGACCAGGTCGTCGGCCGGGGCGCGGCCGACCTCGGCGATCTTCGACGCGACCGCGTCGGCGTACGAGCCGAACAGCGCGGTCGCGGCGAGCACCGCTGTCGCGATCGCGATGCCCTTGGTGACGGCCTTCGTGGTGTTCCCGACGGCGTCGAGGTCGGTGAGGATCTGCGCGCCCTCCTCGGTCACGTCGCCCGACATCTCCGCGATGCCCTGCGCGTTGTCCGAGACCGGCCCGAACGTGTCCATCGCGACGATCACGCCGACGGTGGTGAGCAGGCCGCACCCGGCGAGCGCGATGAGGAACAGCGACAGCGCGACGTTGCCGCCCGCGATGAGGAACACGCCGCAGATCGCCGCGCAGATGATGCCGGCGGTGTAGACCGCGGACTCGAACCCGACGCCGATGCCGGACAGCACGACCGTGGCCGCACCGGTGCGGGTCGTCTCGGCGACGTGCAGCGTGGGCTTGCTCGTCGTCCCCGTGAAGTACCCGGTGACCCACAGGATGACGCCCGCCAGGACGACGCCGATCGCGACGGCGGCGGTGGCGACGAGGCGGGGGTCGCCGCCGTGGTCGGTGAGGCCCGCGGTGCCGTCGGTGAACTCGGCGAACGTCGACGGCAGGTAGACGAACGCGGCGACGGCCGCGAGCGCGACGCCCACGACCGCGGAGATGTAGAAGCCGCGGTTGATCGCGGCGAGCCCGCTCTCGGCACCGCGCACGCGCGTGATCGCGACGCCGAGCGCCGCGACGAGCGCACCCACGGCGGTGACGATGAGCGGGAAGACGAGCCCCTGCTCGCCGAACGCGGCGCGGCCCAGGATGAGCGCGGCGACGAGCGTCACCGCGTACGACTCGAACAGGTCGGCCGCCATGCCCGCGCAGTCGCCGACGTTGTCGCCCACGTTGTCCGCGATGGTCGCGGCGTTGCGCGGGTCGTCCTCGGGGATGCCCTGCTCGACCTTCCCGACGAGGTCCGCGCCCACGTCGGCGGCCTTGGTGAAGATGCCACCGCCGACGCGCATGAACATCGCGAGCAGCGCGGCACCGAAGCCGAAGCCCTCGAGCACCGCGGGCGCGTCGCCCTTGTAGATGAGGACGACGCCGGCCGCGCCGAGCAGGCCGAGGCCCACGACGGACATGCCGACGACCCCGCCGGTGCGGAACGCGATCCGCGCACCCTCGGCCCGGCCACCGGGCTGCGACGCGGCCGCCGCGACGCGCAGGTTCGCGCGCGTGGCCAGCCACATGCCCAGGAAGCCGATGGACGCCGAGAACGCGGCGCCCACCAGGAAGAACAGCGATCGGCCGAGCTTGACGCCCCCGTCGCCCGGAAGCAGGAACAGCAACGCGCAGACGACCACCGCGAACAGCGCCAGCGTGCGGAACTGGCGGTTGAGGTACGCGGACGCACCTTCCTGCACCGCCTTGGCGATCTGCTGCATCGACGCCGTACCTTCGCCGGCCGCCAGGACCTGCCGACGCAGCACCGCCGCGACGACGAGCGAGGCGACTGCGAGCCCCGCGATGATCCCGACGATCGTCAGGCTCGTGGAACCGAGCTCGACCATGCACCCTCCTCGGACCCCGGGCGCACCCCCTGCACACCCGTGCGCGCACGGCCCCGTTGCCGTGCGACCCGCGCAGTCTAGCCACGGGCGCATACCGCTCAGTAACGGACGGACGACCAGGAGTCGACGGACCTTCGGCCCGACGACGCCCACCGGCACGACGCGTCGGCCCGCCCCGCGGTGCGCGGTCCGGTACAACGGTTCGCACGGGTTGGTCGTCCTGGCTGATGAGGACGGCGACCGCCGGACTCGTGACCGAACGGACGGGACGAGGACACGTGGGCGACGAGGACCTGCTGGCCGTGCTGGCCCGCGAACGCGGGCGGGCGCTGTTCGGCTACGCCTACCTGCTGACGGGTGAGCGGCACGCGGCCGAGGACCTCGTGCAGGAGGCCCTGGTGCGGACGTTCGCCCGGCGACGCTCGGGCTTCTCGCCCGACGACGCCGAGGCGTACGTGCGCCGCGCGATCCTGACCGTCTACCTCGACGACGCGCGTCGTCGCACGCGGTGGTCGTCCGTCCGGCACCTGCTGGGGCGGCACGACGAGCCCGCGCGCGACCCGGCGCCCGCCGTGGGGACCGCGCTGGACGTGCGCGCCGCACTCGCGACGCTCGCGCCGCAGGAGCGCGTCGCCGCGGTGCTGCGCTGGTGCGAGGACCTCACGGTGCCGCAGGTCGCGGACCGCATGGGCCTCGCGCAGGGCACCGTGAAGCGGTACCTGTCGACCGCCGGTCACAAGCTCGAGGCGTCGCTCGGTCCGCTCCCGGAGCCCGGGACGGACGACGAGACGGCGCCGCTGACCCCCGGGAGGACCCGGCCATGACCGAGCACGAGAGTCGTCACCCCCTGTCCGGCGCGCTCACGCGCGCCGAGCACTCCCCCGAGGCCCGGGCCTACGAGGTGCCCGTGGACCTGGTCCGCACGCGGGCGCGTCGTCGGCAGCGGGCGCGCACCGCGGGTGCGACGGGAGCGGTCGCGCTCGTCGTCGCGGGCGTCGCGCTCGCCGTGCCGCCCCTGCTGCGGGGCGACGGGACCACTCCCGTCGCGGACGCCCCGCCCGAGTGCAGCCTCACGGTCGAGGGCCTGCGTGCGGGCGACGGGGTGCTGCCCGGCTCGGGCAACGGGACGACGATCGGAGGCGACTTCTGGAAGGTCACGACGACCGTCGACGAGGGCTCGAGGCTGCGGGCGAACGGCGCGTGGCAGGGTGTCGTGCGGGTCGACGTCGACGCACCCACGGCGTCGCTCGTGACCGCCCCGACGGGCTGGACGCTCGCGGGGACGCTCGTCCTGGTGCGCGACGGCGAGGTGGTCGCGGTGCTCGACGGCTCCGAGGACATGTCGTTGGAGACGGCCGGCCAGGTCGCGGTCGACGCGCAGCCCGTGCCGTTCCCGATCGAGGCCGAGCTGGAGTCGTCGTTCGTCTCGTGCGCGACGGCCGAGCCCGTCGACCTCGATCCGGGCGCGTACGAGCTCGTCGCGACGTGGGTGACCGGGTGGTCGCTGGGTGACGACGCGACGTCGTGGGTCGGCCGTGCGACGAGCGAGGCGGTCCCGGTCACCGTGCCCGACGAGGCCGGGTCGGGGCAGGCCTCCGCGGCCCCGCCTGCCACGGTCCCCGACGAGCTGCTCACGTGCGGCGCGTCCACCGAACCGCTCGCCGACGCGGCCCGCGAGATCGAGCAGCTCGAACCCTGGCTGGACGTCGAGACGAGCGCCGGCCCCGAGCGGGCGACCGTGGTGCTCACGCTGCGCAACGCCGGCAGCGAGCCCGTGCAGGTCCTGCCGGACTCGCTGACCGCCGCCCTCGCCCGGGACGGGCGGATCGTGAGCGAGGCGGGCACCGCGATGTTCGACGCGACCACCACGACGCTCGAGCCGGGAGGCTCGCTGAGCTACGACGTCTCGCTCGCGCGGGCCGCCGGGTGCGACGGCGACCTCACGGCGGGCCCGCACGAGGGCTGGGCGGCGCTCACGGTGACGGTCGACGGGCGGCCGGTGGTCGTCGTCGGGGAGCCCGTCGGGTTCGCGATCGACGACGTGTAGGCCGCGCGAGGAGCGACCCGGACGCCGCGTCACGAACCCGGCGTCCGGGTCGAAACCGCAGGTCACACCCAGGTCCCTCCCAGGTGGCAGTGACTGACTGTTCCCCGTCAGACGTCACGCACCTTCCGGAGGAACCGGTGTCCCCCTACACGCTCTACGCGGCCGACCTGGTCGCGATCCTCGTGCTCACGTTCGCGGTGTACCTGCCGCGGCACCGGCGCCGCGACCTCGTCGTCGCGTTCCTCGCGGTCAACGTGGGCGTGCTGGCGGTCGCGGCGGCGCTGGCCGAGAGCGCGATGGCAGCGGGGCTCGGGCTCGGGTTGTTCGGGGTGCTGTCGATCATCCGGCTGCGGTCCTCGGAGCTCGCGCAGCACGAGGTCGCGTACTACTTCGCGGCCCTCGCCCTCGGACTGATCGGCGGGCTGGGGACCACGTCCGTCGGGCTGGGTGCGGCACTCATGGCGGCACTCGTCGCCGTCATCGCCGTGGCCGACAGCCCGCGGTTGCTGCACCGGCTCCGTCAGCAGGTCGTCGTCGTGGACCGCGCGATCGCGGACGAGACGGCGCTCGTCGCGCACCTCGAGCGGCTGCTCGGCGGGCGCGTGCACTCGGTGACGGTGCAGCGGCTCGACCTGGTGAACGACACGACGACGGTGGACGTGCGGTTCACGGCGGGTGCCGCCGCCGCGTCCGACGACGAGGCCCCCGTGGCCGGCGGGTGCGCGCAGCCGGACGCGCTGCGGTGACCGCCCGGACACCGGTGGGTACCCGGGCGGACCGGTCCGGGCACCGGTTCGAGCAGCGGCTCGCGCACCTGCCCGCCGTCACGCTCGCCGAGATCGAGCGGGCCGGCGCGGCGCTGCAGACGCGCGTCGACCGCAAGTACGTGCTCCCGCTCGACGCGCTCGCGGTGCTCCCCCTGACGGACGGGGCGCGCGTGCTCGAGGTGGGCGGTCGCCGCGCGAGCGAGTACCGGTCGGTGTACTTCGACACCCCGGACCTCGCCAGCTACCTCGGCGCGGCCCTGCGCCGGCGCGGCCGGTACAAGGTCCGCACGCGCACGTACGCCGACTCGGGCGACACGTTCGTCGAGGTCAAGACGCGCGGTCCTCGCGGCTCGACCGTCAAGGTCCGCCACCCGCACGACGGTGTCCCGCACGAGCTGTCCGACGAGGCGCGCGCGTTCACGACGCGCGTGCTCGGCCCACGCCGCGCGCCCGACGGCCCGCTGCTCCCCACACTGACGAACCGCTACCGCCGCACCACGCTGCTGGTCGACGGCGGGCGCCCGGGCGTGGCGGCCCGCACGACGGTCGACACGGGCCTGGTGTGGGTCGACGCGGAGACGGGCGCCGAGCGCCCGCTCGGCCCGTTCGCGGTGGTCGAGACCAAGACCGGCGCGACGCCGTCGGCCACCGACCGGCTGCTCTGGCGCCACGGCCACCGGCCGGTGCGGATCTCCAAGTACGGGACCGGCATGGCCGTGCTGCACCCCGAGCTCCCGCTGACACCGTGGCGGCGCGTGCTCGACCGCTACGTCGAGCCGCGCGACCGCCTCGCCGCGCCCCGCTGACCTCTGACCCGCCCGCCTGCTCCACCGCCCAGGAGGCACCCGATGCGTACTCCTCTCCGCCGCGCGGCCGCCCGCACGGTCGTCCCCGCCACCGTCCGCGCCACCGTCCCCGCCGTCGTCGTCGCGACGCTCCTCGCGGGCTGCACGTCGACGGACTCCCCCGACGCCTCGGCGTCCGCCGCCGGTGGCACCGCGGCGGCTGCGACGACCGACGCGGACCTGACGGTGGCGTCCGCGATGGCCGCCAACACCGCGCCGCACGAGTCGCAGGCCTCTGCCGACGACGCCGTCGACGTGACCCTGGCCGACGGCGCGTCGTCGGCCGGCTCGTCGGTCGTGAAGGTCGACGGCGACACCGTGCGCATCGCCGCGGGCGGCGCGTACCGGCTGTCCGGCACGCTCAGCGACGGCCAGGTCGTCGTCGACGCGCCCGACCAGGACGTCACGCTCGTGCTCGACGGCGTCGACCTGACGAGCGAGACCACGTCCCCGCTGCAGGTGGTCGCGGGCGACGACGTCGTCGTCGTGCTCGCGGACGGCACGCGAAACCGGCTGACGGACACGACGGCCTACGCGCCGGACGACGAGGCGAGCGGCGCGCTGTTCAGCGCGGGCGATCTGACGATCACCGGTGACGGCGCGCTGGACGTGCAGGCCCGCGCGAACGACGGGATCGTCGGCAAGGACGGCCTGGTCGTGGCGTCCGGGATGGTCACGGTGTCGTCGGTCGACGACGGCATCCGCGGCAAGCACTACCTGGTGGTCTCCGGCGGCGACGTCACGGTCGACGCGCAGGGCGACGCGCTGAAGTCCGACGAGGACACCGACGCGACCCGGGGCTACGTGCTGGTCGCGGGCGGCACGCTCGACCTCACCGCGGGCGACGACGGCATCGCGGCGACCACCGACGTGCTCGTCGGCGGCGGCACCGTGCGCGTCACGGCGGGCGGCGGTGCGGGCGCGACGGTGGCCGCCGACGCCTCCCCCAAGGGCCTCGTGGGCGACGCCGCGGTGGTCGTCGGCGGCGGGGAGCTCACCGTCGACGCGGCCGACGACGCCGTGCACTCCGACGCAGTCGTCTCGGTCACCGGCGGCACGTCGACGCTCGCGTCCGGCGACGACGGCGTGCACGCCGAGCACGCGCTGCGGATCTCGGGCGGCACGCTCACGGTCACCCGCGCGGTCGAGGGTCTCGAGTCGCAGGAGGTCACGCTCCTCGACGGGGTCGTCACGCTCACGACGAGCGACGACGGCGTCAACGGCTCCGCGGCGGACACCACGACCGACGAGACCGCGGGCACGACGGACGGCACGACGGACGGCACCTCTGACGACGAAGCGGGTGCGGCCCCGCAGCGGCCCGGACCCGGCGGGCCGGGGGGCGGGTTCGAGGAGGCCGACGAGGACGTCCACGTCACGATCGCGGGCGGCACGCTCGTCGTCGACGCGGGCGGCGACGGCCTGGACTCGAACGGCGACCTCACGATCACCGGCGGGACGGTCGTGGTCTGCGGTCCGACGAGCGACGGCAACGGCTCGCTCGACTCCGCGGGGACGTTCGAGGTCTCGGGCGGTGAGCTCGTCGCGGTCGGCTCGTCGGGCATGGCGCAGACGCCCTCGGGCGGGACGCAGTCGTTCGTCGGGATCACGCTCACGCAGCGCGGCGCCGCGGGAGACGTCGTGCAGGTCGTCTCGCCCGACGGCGACGTGCTCGCGTCGTTCACCGCGACGAAGGCGTTCGCGTCGGTCGTGTACTCCTCGCCGGACGTGGTCGACGGCGAGTCGTACTCGGCGGTGCTGGGTGGGACCGCGGGCGAGCCCGTGGTCGGGCCGCTGTCGCACGGCGGCACCTCGGGGACGACGACCGCGGGGACCGGCGTCGCGGGCGAGGTCACCGCGGGGATGATGCCCGGCATGCCCGGTGGGGCCGGTGGTGCGCCGGGCGACCGGCCCGTCCCCGGGGACCTGCCGTCCGGCGTGCCCGCTCCCGGCGAGCTGCCGACCGACATGCCGCGCCCGGAGGACTGGCCCACGGACGGGCCCCGCCCCGAGGACTGGCCGACCGACATGCCGCAGCCCGGTCAGGCGTCGGGCGGGGGCGCCTGACGGAACCGGCCGCACCGACCCCAACCGGATCCGCACCCCGAGCGTCATGCGGGGTGAGAGGGTCGGGCGACGAGAGGTGACGAGGCCGTGGCGTGGCAGAGCGTGCTGGACGAGCTGGTCCGCGAGCGGGGACCGGCGCTGGTGGGCCACGCCTACCTGCTGACGGGTGACGTCCGCGACGCAGAGGACCTGGTCCAGGACGCGCTGGTCAAGGTGTTCGCGGGGCGTCGAGCCGCGGACCAGGTCGACTCCGCCGAGGCGTACGTGCGGCGCGCGATCCACACGCTGTTCGTCGACGGGTACCGCCGACGACGGCGCTGGGTGGCGGTCCGTCACCTGACCGCCACCCGGGAGACGAGCCCGCCCGACGGCCCGCACGCGCCGCCCGAGCTGCTCGTCGGCAACCGCCTCGTGCTCGCGCGGGCGCTCGCCACCCTCGGCCCGCGCGAGCGGGCGTGCGTGGTGCTGCACCACGTGGAGGACCTGCCCGTCGCGGAGATCGCCGAGCTGCTCGGCCTCTCGTCGGGCGCGGTCAAGCGCTACCTGTCCGATGCGCGCGCAGCCCTGCGCGTGCACCTCGACCCGCTCGACGAGCCCGCCGAGGAACGTCTCACCGTGACCACCAGGAGGACCCGATGAACCACGTCGAGCGCGACCCGCTGGACGCCATGCTGACCGACCTCGCGCACGCCGCGGGGACCGCGCACGGACCGCTGGAGGCGGGGACGGCCTCCCGCGTCGCGACGCGCGTCCGACGCCGCCGGGTGGCGCGCCGCGCGGGCACGACGGTCGCGGCCGCGAGCGCGGTGGGGGCCGTCGCGTTCGGCGCGACGCACGCGCCGGGGCTCGGTGCCGACCGGGTGGGGCCGGCGAGCGGCGGGACGTTCGCGACGCTGAGCCTGGACGAGATCCCCGCCGCGTGGCGCGACGCCTACGGGTGCGGGGACGACCTGGGCGACGACGCCACGCCGCCGCCGAACACGGAGTACACGGACGAGGAGCTCACCGAGGACGAGATCGCCGCGATCGGGCGTGGCGGCGAGACGGTCACGCTCGACGTGACGTTCCTCGCGGCCGCGGTGCTGACGAAGGACGACGTCGTCGTCGGCTACCTGGACCTGCCGACCCCGGAGGTGCCCATCGTGGCCGGCACGACGCAGCTCGACCTGACCGTCACGGCGGTCGCGCCGTGCGAGGGCGCGGACCTCGCGGGCGAGCTCGGGGCGCGGCTGCTCAGCGTCGTCACGCCGCGCGGCGAGGGCGAGCCGACCTACGGCATCGCCGACCCGACGCTGGTCACCATCCCCTGACCGGAGTCCCTGCTCTCGCCTCCCGGGTGGGGGGCGAGAGCAGGGTACGGACCGGCGTGCGCGCTCAGCCGCGGCGGACGGCGGCGAGCGCCTGCCGGTACTCGGTGCTCGTGCCGTCGGGCCGCACCTCCTGGAGCACGTGCTCGCGCACGCCCAGCAGGTGCAGCTCGTCGGTCAGGGCACGCACGTCGTCGTCGGACAGGACGGTCGGGTCCACCGTGGTGCGGACCTGCACGTCGACGCCCGCGTCGAGCACCATGCGCAGGCTCGCGAACGCCTGGTCCGCGGCCGTGGTCTCGCCGCCCACGCGGACGATCGCGCGGTAGAGCCGCCGCGGTGCCTTGACGTCGAAGCCGACCCAGTCGACGAACGGCAGGAGCGCCTCGAGCCGGCGTGGGTAGGCGCCGCCGGTGTGCAGCCCGACGCCGAACCCCGCGTCGCGGACCTCGCGCATCGCCTCGACGAGCGCGGGCTGGCGGGTGGGCTCGCCGCCGGAGAACACCACGCCGTCGAGCAGCCCGGCGCGCCGCGCGAGCAGCTCGCGCACCCGCGACCACTCGACCTGGCCCGGCGCGCGCGGGTCGAGGATCGAGTGGTTGTGGCAGTACGTGCACCGCCACGGGCAGCCCTGCAGGAACAGGGTCGCGACGAGCCGCCCCGGCCAGTCGCAGCTCGACATGGGGGCCAGACCGGCGATGACGAGGTCGTCGGCCGTCCACGCGCGCTGGGCGAACGGGAGCCGGGGCGGCGTCGTCGTCACGCCAGCGCTGCCACGGACTCGCGGAAGTGGGTGCGCTCGGCGTGCTCACCCTTCTTGCCGACGTTGAACGACGACACGGGCCGGTGGTAGCCCATGACGCGCGTCCACACCTCGCACTCCTGCATGCGGCCCGCGTCGGCGCACTTCGGGCACTCCTGGTGCTCGCCCGCGAGGTAGCCGTGGTTCGGGCAGATGGAGAACGTGGGCGTGACCGTCAGGTACGGCAGGCGGAACCGGGACAGCGACCGGCGGACCAGCTCGCGCGCCGCGTCCGGTGTGGACAGGCGCTCCGACATGTACAGGTGCAGCACCGTGCCGCCCGTGTACTTCGTCTGCAGCTCGTCCTGGCGTGCGAGCGCCTCGAACGGGTCGTCGGTGAAGCCGACGGGCAGCTGCGAGGAGTTCGTGTAGTACGGGTTGGCGTCCGTGCCCGCCTGCAGGATCCCGGGGAACCGGGCCCGGTCCTCCTTGGCGAACCGGTAGGTCGTGCCCTCCGCGGGCGTGGCCTCCAGGTTGTAGAGGTGGCCGGTCTCCTCCTGGAACTGGACCATCCGGCGACGCACGTGGTCGAGCAGCCACACGGCCATCTGGTGGCCGCGCGGGTCGGTGATGTCGTACTCGTCGCCGGAGAAGTTGCGGATCATCTCGTTGAGGCCGTTGACGCCGATCGTCGAGAAGTGGTTGTCGAGGCTCGCCAGGTAGCGCTTGGTGTACGGGAACAGTCCCTGCTCCATGAGCCGGCCGATCACCTCGCGCTTGAGCTCCAGGCTCGTGCGGGCCAGGTCGAGCAGCTCGTCGAGCCGCACCAGCAGTCCCGTCTCGTCGCCCGGGTACAGGTAGCCGAGCCGCGCGCAGTTGACCGTGACCACGCCGATCGAACCGGTCTGCTCCGCCGAGCCGAACAGCCCGTTGCCGCGCTTGAGCAGCTCCCGCAGGTCGAGCTGCAGGCGGCAGCACATCGAGCGCACGTCACCCGGCTTCATCTCCGAGTTGATGAAGTTCTGGAAGTACGGCAGGCCGTACTTCGCGGTCATCGCGAACAGCGCGTCCGCGTTGGGGCTGTGCCAGTCGAAGTCCTGGGTGATGTTGTACGTGGGGATGGGGAACGTGAAGACGCGGCCCGTCGCGTCGCCCTCCGTCATGATCTCGATGTACGCGCGGTTGATGACGTCCATCTCCGGCTGCAGGTCGCCGTACGTGAAGTCGCACGGCTCGTCGCCGACCATCGGGACCTGGTCCTTGAGGTCGTCCGGGCACACCCAGTCGAACGTCAGGTTCGTGAACGGCGTCTGCGTGCCCCAGCGGCTCGGCACGTTGAGGTTGTAGACGAGCTCCTGAATGCCCTGCTTGACCTGCTCGTACGTCAGGTCGTCGGTGCGCACGTACGGCGCCATGTACGTGTCGAAGCTCGAGAACGCCTGCGCGCCGGCCCACTCGTTCTGCATGGTGCCGAGGAAGTTGACGATCTGGCCGATCGCCGCCGAGAAGTGCTTCGCCGGGCGCGCGTCGACCTTGCCGGGGATCCCGCCCAGGCCCTCCTGCAGCAGCGTGCGCAGGCTCCAGCCCGCGCAGTAGCCCGAGAGCATGTCGAGGTCGTGGATGTGCAGGTCGCCCTCGCGGTGCGCGTGCCCGATCTCGGCCGGGTACACCTCGCTCAGCCAGTAGTTCGCGACGACCTTGCCAGCCGTGTTGAGGATCAGACCGCCGAGGCTGTAGCCCTGGTTCGCGTTGGCGTTGACGCGCCAGTCGCTGCGGTCGAGGTACTCGTCGATCGAGGACGCGACGTCCACCGTGACCGGCGCGACGGGGCGGGTGCCGGCCTGCTGCGCAGGCGCGGTGGGCGTGGTCGGTGCCGTGGCGGCGGGGTCGGGCATGGGTTGTGCTCCTTCGTCGTCGAATCCCACATGTAGTGGTCGCGGTGCTCGCGGCTCACAAGATGTGGGAATTTCTACGCGGCCCGCGCCACCCGGGATGGGACCTTGGTCCCGCTTGTCCCGACCCGCGCAGGTCGCGCGCGCGCACCCGCCGCGAACTCGCGGCGTGTCGCTGCACGCAGTTCACCCGGACGCCTCGGCGTGTCGCTCCACGCCCGTCGCGCGGGTGGCCGCCGTGGGGTTCCAGAGGGACGCCAGCGGGGTGTCAGCGGCCGGTCGACAGCGCCAGCGCGAGGCGCACCACGTCCCCCGGACGCACCTGCGCGAGCAGGTCGAGGTCCGACGAGCGCACCACCGCCAGCACCGGGTAGCCGCCCGTCACCGGGTGGTCGACCCCGAACACCACGGGCCGCCCGTCGGGCGGCACCTGCACCGCACCCGGCACCAGGCCGACGGGCGCGAGCTCGCGCCCGAGCGCCTGCGCGGTCCGCGGGATCTGCGGACCGTCCAGGCGCACCGCCACCCGGTCCGACGAGGGTGCGACCACGTACCCCTCGGGCGCGCACAGCACCCCCGGCCAGCGGGGCGTGAACCAGTGCGCGTGCGGCCCGATCTCGACGCGCAGCACCGGCACGTCCCTCTGGTCGTCGGCCGGGGCGTCCGGCTCGTCGGCGGGCCAGGTGGGAGGCAGCCCCGCCGGCGGCGGCCCGGGCGGCGGCGGCCCGACCGGGAGCACGTCGCCCGCGGCGACCGGCGCCGGGCCGATCCCGCCGAGCCGGTCGCTCGCGCGCGAGCCGAGCACCGGCTCCACGGCCAGTCCCCCGGCGAACGCCACATATGTCCGCAGCCCCCGCTCGGGCCGGCCGAGCGCCAGCACGTCGCCCGCACCGAGCCGCACCCGCCGCGCGCCGTCTCGCTCGACCGCCCCGCCTGCCCGCTCGACGGTCACCGCCACGTACGCCCCCGCGAGCGCCACGTCCACGGCAGCGAGCGCGCGCACCCGCAGCCCGCCGAGCAGCACCTCGAGCCCGGCGGCGCCGTCGTCGTTGCCGACCGCGCGGTTCGCCCGGCGCAGCGCCGCCGCGTCCGCCGCACCCGCGCGGCCGACGCCGACGTGCGCCCACCCGGGCCGCCCGAGGTCCTGCACCAGCGTCAGCAACCCGGGGTCGACCACCGCCACCGCCCGTGCCGTCACCCGGCCACCTCGAAGCGCACGCGCGTGCCGGGGGTCAGCAGCGCGGGCTCGTCGCGCGCGACGTCGAACAGGGACGTCGGGCACGAGCCCAGCAGCCGCCAACCGCCGGGCGTGGCGGCCGGGTACACCGCGGTGAACCGGTCCGCGATCGCCACGGCCCCCGCGGGCACGCGCGGCCGCGGTGTCGCCAGACGCGGCACGACGAGCGCCGGGTCGAGCCCCACGAGGTACGCGAAGCCCGGCATGAAGCCGCCGAACGCCACGGTGTACGTGGCCGCGGCGTGCCGCGCGACGAGCGCGTCGACCGTCAGGCCCGTGGCCGCGGCGACGTCGTCGAGGTCCGGTCCGTCGTAGGTCACGGGCAGCACGACGAGCGGGCGGTCGGTCGCGGGCGCGTCGTCGGAGTCGAGCGCGTCGGCCGCGACCTGCCGCACGGCCCGCGCCAGCGCGCGCAGGTCCGTGCCGGCCCGCACACGCAGCAGCACGCTCTCGGCGGCGGGCACCTGGTCCTCGACCCCCGCCCACACCGCGCGCTCGGTCGCGGCTCTCGCGCCAGGTCGTGCGTCGCTCGCGAGGTCGTGCGTTCCTCTGCACGACTTCACGAGAAACGCACGACTTCGCGACGAGGGCTCGTCGGACGGTCCGGTGAGCGGCGGCGGGTCCGTGGGCGAGGTCGCGCGGGCGGCGCGGAGCGCGTCGTCGACGCGGCGGACCGCCGCGAGGTCGGGCAGCTCGACGAGCAGCGCCGCGTCCCCGAACCGGCGCACCCGCACGGACGTCACGCCGCGCCCCGCACGAACGGGCCCAGCGGCACCCCGGCCTGCTCGAGCGCCGCGCGCACGTCCCGCGCGAGCAGCACCGCACCCGGGGTGTCCGAGTGCACGCACACCGTCTCGACGTCGACCCGCACGTCGGTGCCGTCGACCGCGCGCACCGTCTTCTCGGCCGCCAGGCGCACGACCCGCCGCGCGACCTCGTCGGCGTCGGTCACCAGGGCTCCGTCCTGCCCGCGCGGCACGAGCGTGCCGTCGGGCAGGTACCCGCGGTCCGCGAACGCCTCGGCCACGGGCCGCACCCCACGCCGCCGCGCGTGCGCGAGCACGGCCGACCCGGGCAGCCCCACGACGGGCAGGTCCCCCGTCGCGTCGAGCACCGCGGCCGCGTGCTCCTCGTGGTGCACGACGGCGTTGTAGAGCGCCCCGTGCGGCTTCACGTACGCCACGGTGGCGCCGTGGGCGCGCGCGACGTCGACGACGAGCGCCAGCTGGGCCGCGACCTGCGCGCGCAGCTCGTCGGCCGGCACGTCCAGGAACCGTCGCCCGAAGTGCTCCCGGTCCACGTACGACACGTGCGCGCCGAGCACCACGCCCCGCGCCGCGGCGACCCGCGCGACGGCCGCCATCGTGCGCTCGTCGCCCGCGTGCCCGCCGCACGCGAGGTTCGCGCTCGTGACCACGCCCAGCAGCGCCTCGTCGATCCCGACGGCGCCGGGCACCCACGCGTCGTAGCCTTCGCCCAGGTCGCAGTTGAGGTCCACGGCACCACCCTGCCACCGAGCCCGGCCCCCCGGACCGTCGGCGTGACCAGCACCCGAGCGATGACGCGGCGCTCGCGACGGTCCGGCGCGCGCGACCAGCGTCCCGGACCGACCGCCCCCGGGCCCGCAGGCGCCGGCGGCGGTCGGTCGGCGGGACGCGTCAGCCGGTCACCGTGGCCGGGACCAGGTCCCGCGCGACGAAGTCGCGGAAGTCGCGCGCGTCGCGCCCGAGGACGCGCCGCACGCCGTCCGTGGGCAGGGACCCGCGACCGTCGAGGAGCTCGGAGAACACGTACCCGAGCAGGTCGACGAGGTCCGGCGGCAGCCCGGCGGCCGTCAGGCCGGCGGTGTACTCCTCGACAGGAACGCCCTGGAACCGCACCGGCCGCCCGGTCGCGGCGGCGATCTCGTCCACCGCCTCGGCGAACGTCAGCGCGCGCGGGCCGGTGAGCTCGAGCACCTGACCGGCGTGCGCGTCGGTGGTGAGCGCGACCACGGCGACGTCGGCGACGTCCTCGAGGTCCACGAACGGCTCGGGCGCCGTGCCCTCGGGGAGCACGACGACGCCCTCGGCGAGCCCTTCCGCGAGGAAGCTCTCGGTGAAGTTCTGCGCGAAGAACGCCGCGCGCACGACCGTACGCGCGGGGTGGGCCTCGAGCACGAGCTGCTCGGCACGCTCCGCCTCGGCCTCGCCGCGGCCGGACAGCAGCACGAGCCGCTCGACCCCGAGCTTGCGTGCCAAGGTGGCGAGCCGCGCGACCGTCTCGGGCGCGCCGGGCATCGCGAGGTCCGGCGCGTAGGCCACGTACGCGGCGCCCGCACCGTCGAGGACGGGGGCCCAGGTGGTCGGGTCGGCCCAGTCGAAGCGGTGCGGTCCGCCGCGCGCCGCGGCACGCACGGGCAGGTCCCGCGCCTGCAGCCGCTCGACGATGCGGCGGCCGGTCTTGCCGGTCCCGCCGAGCACGGCGACGGGTCGGTCCGGTCCCTCCTGGCTCATGGTGACTCCTCTCGGTCGTGCGGCCGGTGTGGCCACGACTTCGAGCAAACCGGGCACCGGCGAGACGTTCCATGGTCGAGAGACGCAACTTCATACGCGACCGTCTCGCCGCTAGGGTCGTCGGATGGACGTCGTCGGCGGGCTGCTCGACGGGCCGCGAGCGCGCGGCGCGTTCCTCCTGCGCGTGCACCTGCGCGCCCCGTGGTCCCTGCGCCTCGAGGACGAGTCGCCGCTCACGCTCGTCCCCGTGCTGCGCGGCTCCGCGTGGATCGGCCCGCCGTCGCCCACACCCGACGACCCCGGCGAGCACCTCGCCCCCGGCGACGTGGCCGTGCTTCGCGGCGGCGGCGTGTACGTCATCGCGGACTCCCCGACCACCACCCCGCAGATCGTCATCGGCCCCGAGCCGGACGTGTGCCGCCCGGTCGAGGGGGTCCCGTCGACGATGCGTGAGCTCGGGGCGCGGACGTGGGGCAACGACCGCGACGGCGAGACCGTGCTGCTCACCGGGACGTATCTCACGGACAGCGCCGTGGGCCGCCGCGTGCTGCGCACCCTGCCCGCGCGTTCCGTGGTGCGCCGCGGCGAGGTCGACCCCGTGCTCGTCGACCTGCTCGCCCGGGAGATCACCCAGGACCTGCCGGGCCAGGACGCCGCGGGCGACCGCCTGCTCGACCTCATCCTGCTGTCCTGCCTGCGCAGCCGGCTCACGCACCCGGGGGCACCCGGCTGGTACCGCGCGGGCGGCGATCCCGTGGTGGGTGCGGCGCTGCGGCGCATCCACGACCACCCCGCGCACCCGTGGACGCTCGAGGGCCTGGCGCGCGAGGCCGGCCTGTCGCGCGCCGCGTTCGCGCGGCGGTTCACCGCGCTCGTCGGCGAGCCGCCCATGAGCTACCTCACCGGCTGGCGGCTCGACCTCGCGGCGGACCTCCTCCTCGACCCGGACGCGACGCTCGCGTCCGTCGCGCGCGCCGTCGGCTACGGCTCGCCGTACGCGTTGAGCGCCGCGTTCACCCGCGTGCGGGGCGTGAGCCCGAGCGCGCACCGGCGCCGCGTGCTGGCCGGCGAGTGCGGCACCACCCAGCTCGACCCGGTCCCCGGCTGACGCGCACGGTTGCCCTCCGACGGGAGTGCGGCCGGAGCACCCTCGCGCGGGTGCGAGCATGGTCGCGTGGAGTCCGACGAGCTGCTCGACGTGCTGCTCGCCGGCGGACGACGAGCCGAGCGCGCGACCCACGTGCGCCACCTGCCCGCACGCGCGGGCGAGCGCGAGCCGTGGCCCGCGTGGGCGGACACGGACCTGGTGCGCGGCTACCGCACGCTCGGCGTCGAGTCCCCGTGGCGTCACCAGGTGCAGGCCGCGCAGGCGGCGTGGGACGGCCGGCACACGGTGCTGGCGACCTCGACCGGCTCCGGCAAGTCGCTCGCGTACTGGCTGCCCGCGCTGTCGGCCGTGCGCGGTCGCGCCGCCGAGGCGTCGCTCGACCCGGGCCGCATCGAGTCGGCCAGGCGCCGCGCGAGCGTCCTGTACCTGTGCCCGACGAAGGCGCTGGCCGCCGACCAGCTCGCCGCGGTCGAGCGGCTGCTCGCCGCCTCCCAGGTGCGCGACGTGCGGGTCGCGACGTGCGACGGCGACACCTCCCCAGACGAGCGGCGCTGGGTCCGCGACCACGCGGACGTGGTGCTGACCAACCCCGACTTCCTGCACTTCTCCTTCCTGCCGCAGCACGAGCGCTGGTCGCGGCTGCTCGCGTCGCTGCGGTACGTGGTCCTCGACGAGTGCCACGCGTTCCGCGGGGTGTTCGGCGCGCACGTCGCGCTCGTGCTGCGGCGTCTGCGCCGGCTCGCCGCCGCGTACGGGGCCTCGCCGACGTTCGTCCTCGCGTCCGCGACGACGGCCGACCCCGCGCAGAGCGCCGCGCGGCTGCTCGGCGTGGATCCCGACGAGGTCGAGGCCGTCACCGACGACGCGTCGCCCGCGGGACGCAAGACCGTCGTGCTGTGGCAGCCGCCCGAGCTGCCCGGCCACGGACCCGACGCGCAGACGCCGTGGGCTGCGCTCCTGCCCGACGAGGACCCGTGGGCGACCCCCGGCGAACCCGAGGACCGGCCCCGCCGCACCGCGACCGCCGAGGTCGCGGACCTCCTGGCGGACCTCGTCGCGCACGGCGGCCGCACGCTCGCGTTCACGCGCTCGCGTCGCGCGGCGGAGTCCGTCGCCACCACCACGCGTGAGCACGTCGGCGCGGTCGACCCGTCGCTGCGCGCCGCCGTGCAGGCGTACCGCGGCGGCTACCTGCCCGAGGAGCGGCGGACGCTCGAGCACGCGATCCGCAGCGGCTCACTGCGCGCGCTCGCCACGACCAACGCGCTCGAGCTCGGCGTCGACATCTCCGGGCTCGACGCGGTGCTCATCGCGGGCTGGCCCGGCACGCGCGTGTCGTTCTGGCAGCAGGCCGGGCGGGCGGGCCGTGCGGGTGCCGACGGCGTCGTCGTGCTCGTCGCTCGCGAGGACCCGCTCGACACCTACCTCGTGCACCACCCCGAGGCCGCGCTCGACGCCCCGGTCGAGGCCACCGCGTTCGACCCGACCAACCCGTACGTGCTCGCCCCGCACCTGTGCGCCGCCGCGGCCGAGCGACCCGTGCGCGCCGAGGAGCTCGACCTGTTCGGCGAGCGCGCCGCGAGCGTCCTCGACGACCTCGTCGCGCACGGCGTGCTGCGGCGCCGGCCGTCCGGCTGGTACTGGACGCACGCCGAGCCCGCGTCGCGGCTGACCGACCTGCGCGGCGCGGGCGGCAACCCCGTGCGCGTCGTGGAGTCCGAGACCGGCCGCGTGCTCGGCACGGTCGACGCCGCGTCCGCGGACGCCACGCTGCACCCCGGTGCGGTGTACGTGCACCAGGGCGCGACGTTCGTCGTCGACGACCTGCACCAGGCCGACGACGTCGCGCTCGTCACCCGCCGCGACGTCGACTACGGCACGTGGGCGCGGTGGCTCACGACCACCGCGGTCGTCGACGTCGCCGAGGAGCGCCGCTGGGGGCCGGTGACCTGGCACCTCGGCACCGTCGACGTCACGTCGCAGGTGCTCGGGTTCCAGCGCAAGCACCTGCCCGACCTCGCGGTCCTGGGCTACGAGGACCTCGAGCTGCCGCCCCGCACGCTGCGCACGTCGTCGGTCTGGTGGACGGTCCCGACGTCCGTGCTGGAGGAGGCGGTCGTGACGCTCGAGGCCCTGCCCGGTGCGCTGCACGCCGCCGAGCACGCCTCGATCGGCCTTCTCCCCCTGCTCGCGACGTGCGACCGGTGGGACCTCGGCGGACTGTCGACCGCGCTGCATCCCGACACGGGCGAGGCGACCGTCTTCGTGCACGACGCCCACCCCGGCGGCGCGGGCTTCGCCGAGCGCGGCTTCCACCTCGGCGCGACCTGGCTGCGCGCCACGCGCGACGCCATCGCCTCGTGCCCGTGCGCCACCGGCTGCCCCGCGTGCGTGCAGTCGCCCAAGTGCGGCAACGCGAACCACCCGCTCGACAAGGCCGCCGCCCTGCGCCTGCTCGACGCGGTCCTCGCCCACGCCACCGCCTGACGTCGCGCGGCCCGACGCGTCTGCCGACCGTGCACCGGAGCCACCGTCCCAGGGCTCGTCGGCGGGCGGGTCGGCCCGCGCCTCGGCGGAGCGCGGACCGGCCCGGGCGTGCGCCCGAGCGGACGACCCGACAGCCGTCGCCTCGACGTCGACCGTGACCACCCCCGCGGCTCCCACCGCGCAGGCCGCCAGGCGAGCACCGTTCCTGACCGCCGCCTGCCCGGCGAGTGCGCACGCCGACGCGGCGTCCGCCCCGCGCTGCACGTGCGTCGCGGCCGCGAGCGCCGCCAGGTCGGCGCCGGCCTGCGCACGACCGCGGGCCGCGTGCGCGGCCGCCACCGTCGCGACGGCCCCGCAGCCCAGGAGCGCCGCGAGCACGACCGCGAGGAACAGCGCCGTCCCCGCGCCGCAGTCGTCGCGCCAGTCGTCGCGCCAGTCGACGCGCGCACGCCCGGCCACCCGAGGCAACGTCATCAGCCCGCTGCGGCCGCCTCTCGGTCGGGCACACTCCTGCGGCCCCCCGTGCCCAGGGGCGGGCGCCGAGCCGGGTACCGGGACGCTCACGGCTCGTCCCAGGCGGTCGCCGAGCCCCGCAGCGTCACGACCTCACCCAGCCCCGCGACCGGCAGACCCGCCGAGACGACGACCGTGACCCAGCCGTCGTCGTGTCCCACGTCCACGCGCGCGGCGTCACCCGCGACCCTCCGCGCCCCGGCGACCACGGCCGCGTCGTCCTCGCCGATCGCCGCGAGCCGAGCGCCCGTCCGCGCGGCCTCGGCGCACCGCTGCTGCATCACGCCCGCCGCGCTCACCCCGAGCACCGCGAGCAGCAGGAGCGCGACCGCGGGCAGGCCGACCGCGAGCTCCGCCGTCACCGACCCACGATCGGCCCCACGATCGGAGCCGCGAGCCGAGCCGCGACCGGAGCCGCGATCGGAGCCGCGAGCCGAGCCACGGTCGGACCCGAGGCCGGCCTGCCCGCTCGTCACAGCGACAACGCCTGCTTGACGATCCCGCTGAGGAGCCCGCGCACCTCGTTGCTCTTGAGGATCACGACGAGCAGGCCCGCGAAGCCCACGGCCGCGAGCGTCGCGATCGCGTACTCCGCGGTCGCCATCCCGGCGTCCCGCGCGCCGGTGGCGAACCGCCGCGCGACGCGCTGCGGGACCCACCCGGGCACGTGCTGACGGGTGTCAGCGCGGTCGTCGCGGGCCTCGTCGTCGTGCGCGCCGCGCGGGCGTCCCGCGAGTGCCGTGCCGTCCATCGAGCACCTCCTGTCTGCCGGCTCGCGCCGGCGTCGGTCGTCCGCCGGCCCGTCGGGCGCGGTCGGTGGGCGGTGACCCGCCCCGGCCGGTCCGACCCGGCCGCGGCCAGCGTCGTGCGGTAGCCGCCCGCCCGGCCGGGGCCGCGGCCGGATCTGGGGACGTCCCGCGCCGGTCGGCGGGCTGGGGTCGGGTGGTCGGGGCGGGCGTCACGGCAGCACCCCGTCGAGCAGCCCCGCGCCGAGCCCGAGGACGAGCGGGGCGAGCCCGAGCAGCGCGAACGCGGGCAGGAAGCACAGCCCGAGCGGGAGCACGAGGTGCACCCCGAGCGCTGCGCCCGCGGTCCGGGCACGACGACGACGCTCGCGCCGCACCGCGGCGGCGCGAGCCCGCAGCGCCGGTCCGGGCGCGGCCCCGCTCACCCACGCCTGCTCGAGGCAGTCCCGGACGTCGTGGACGTCGGGCGGCGCGCCGGCCCATGCCGCGGGCCACGACGCCCCGAGCACGAGCGCCGCCCCGGCGGCGTCCAGGGCACCACCGCAGGCGCCTCCCGCCGCCGCACCCACCGCTCGCAGCGCGCGCGGCAGCGACGCCCCCGAGGCGACCGCGGCGTCGACGAGCTCGAGCAGCAGCACCGCGTCGAGCGGCGGACCGGTGGCGGCCCGGACGGACGCGCCGCCGGTCCCACCGCCCGGTGCGACGAGCGTGCGCCGAGCGGCGAGCCACGGCACCACGACGAGCACGGCACCCAGGACGGTCAGCACCACGTCAGCCGCTCCCGCGGGCGGCGCGCGCGAGGAGACGGCTCGTCCAGCGACGTCCGACGACGAGCAGGACGAGTCCCGTCAACCCGGCGACGCTTCCCAGGCCCCCACCGAGCAGCACCCCGACCGGGTCCGCACCGAGGAGCGCGCCGAGCCCCACGCCCAGCAGCGGCAGCCACGCGAGGACGCGCGCCGTCGCGCGTGGGCCGGCGAGCGCGGCCTCGACGTCGTCCCGCTCGGCGGCGTCGGCCGCGAGCGACTCGGTGACGTGCTGCAGCATCGCGGCGAGCGGTGCCCCGAGCTCGTGCGCGGTCCGTGCCGCCGCGACGACGGCCGCGGCGCGTGCGACGAGCCTCTCGTCGTCCCGACCGCGCCCGCGCGGGTGCAGCCGTCGCACGGCACCACCGCCGTCGCGGAGCCCGACCGACATCGTGCGCGCGGTCGCGCGGGCACCCCCACCTCTGCCGGTTCCCTCGCACGCGGCGACGAGCACGGCGAGCTCGGGCACGTCGCCGTCGGCGGGCCGGCCGAGCACGGACGCCCACGCGTCGGCGGGCGGGCGCCCCGCGCGCAGCTGTGCGCCGACGGCCACGAGCACGTTCTCCAGGTCCCGTCCCGCGCCCGACCGCACGTCCGGCGACGTCTCGGTCGACGCCCTCGCCCTCAGGAGCGCCCGTCGCGGCCCGACGCCGCTGGCCACGAGGAACGCGGCCGCTCCGGCCAGCGCCACGACGGCGCTCACGGCGCACGTCCGACGGGCACCGGCGACACGGGTGGGTCGCTCGTCGTCCCCGGACCGAGGGACGTCAGGCCGGCGATGCCGAGGCGGTCCGCGAGCCGGCGCCAGCCGGGGCCTCGGCGCAGCACCCCGGACTCGTCGGCCTCGACGGCCGTGGACACCTCGAGCCCGTCGCGCGTGCGACCGACGACCGCGACCTCCGCGAGCATGCGCCGCGTGCGACCCGGGCCGGTGCGGCGCAGGTGCAGCACCGCGTCGAACGCGGCGGACGCCTGTGCCGCGGTCGCCTCACGGCTGAGCCCCGCGAGCGCGGCGAGTGCCTCGAGCCGAGCGGGGACGTCCGCCGCCGTGTTGGCGTGGACGGTCGCGCAGCCGCCGTCGTGGCCGGTGTTGAGCGCCGCCATGACCTCACGCACCTCCGCGCCGCGGCACTCGCCGAGCACGATCCGGTCGGGTCGCATGCGCAGCGCATGCCGCACGAGCTCCGCGAGGTCGACCCGGCCCGCGCCCTCGACGTTCGCACGCCGCGCGAGCAACCGCACGACGTGCGGGTGCTGCGGCGCGAGCTCGCCGGACTCCTCGATCACGACGATCCGCTCGTCGTGCCCGGCCCACGCGAGCAACGCCGCGAGCAGCGTGGTCTTGCCCGCTCCCGTCGCGCCGGACACCAGGAGGTTCGCGCGGACGTCGACCAGCGCTCGCAGCACGCCGACGAGCCCCGGCGCGACCGTGCCGACCCGCACGAGCTCGGGCATCGACAGCGTCCGCGCCCGCACGACCCGCAGGCTCAGGAGCGTGCACCCGCCCGCGACGGGCGGCAGCACCGCGTGCAGCCGCGTCCCGTCGGGCAGGCGCGCGTCCACCGTGGGCACTCCGTCGTCGAGCCGTTGCCCGTCCGCGGCGGCGAGCCGGACCGCGAGCGCACGCACGTCGTCGTCGGAGCCGAGGTCGACGTCGGTCTGCGTGAGCCGCCCGTCGAGCTCGACCCACACGTCCCGTGGGCCGTTGACGAGCACGTCGCTCACGCGCGGGTCGTCGAGGAACGGCTGCAGCGGCCCGGCGCCGAGGATCGCGGCGCGCACGGCCTGCACCGCGGCGGGCAGCACGGCCGAGCCGAGCACCGCACCGCGGTCGCGCGCGACCTGCTCGACGGCGCGCACGAGCTCGTCGTCGCCGGGCGCGGTGCCCCGCAGCCGCTCACGCACGGCGTCGACCAGGTCGCCCGAGAGCACCGGAGCACCGGCGGGCCGCACGCCCCCGGCCGCGAGCACGCTCACCACGCGCCTCGCACGACGGCGAGCGCGGGCTCGTCACGGACCGCGCCGGCGGACGCCGGTGCCGGGGCGGCCCGCTGGACCTCCCGTGCGACCCGCGCCGCGGCCCGAGCGACGGCCCCGGTGAGCGGTACGCCTCCGCGCTCCGTCGCCGCGGCGGTCCGCCGGTCGACCCCGAGCCGTGCCAGCACCGGCAGGTCGACCGCCTGCGCGAGCTCGCCGGACCCCAGCCCGCCGGGCGACGGTCCCGCCGTCACCACCCCGACGAACGCCCCGTGCGCGACGAGCGACGTGCGCAGGGCCAGCAGGCCCGCGACGGCGCGCAGGTCCCGCGGTGCGACGACGACGACCGCGTCGCACACCGACGCGAACGAGTCGCCGGTGACGACACCGACCCGTTCGAGGTCGAGCACGACGACCCCGCACACGCCGGCGAGCGCGTGCAGCACGTCGGCGAGCACGCCTGAGTCCGGCAGCCCGGGCCGGTGCCGGTCCGCGGAGAGCACGGCGCACGGACCCCAGCGCGGCAGGAGCGCGAGCACCTGCGCGCCGTCGACGTCGCCGCGAGCCGACGTCAGGTCGGGCCAGCGCACGCCGTCGCTGTCCTCGAGCGCGAGCAGCACGTCGACGCCCGCCGAGGCCCGGTCGAGGTCGACGAGCGCGGTGGCGGTCCGCCGCGCGAACCGTGCCGCGAGCGCGGCCGCGAACGTCGACGCCCCGGCTCCCCCGCGCGCACCGACCACCCCGACGACGAGCGCGCGGCCACGCTCCGTGCGGGCGCCGACCGGCGCAGGACGCGGCGGCGACGCGCCCCACGCCGCCGCCGCGCCGCCCGGGCCACGAGGTGGGGAGACGACGGGCGTGTCGGGCGTCGGGCGGGGGGTGCCGCCGTCCCGATCACGCCATGTCCCCACGGGGAGCTCCGCCACCGTCCACCTCCGTCACGTCCCGGACGACGCCGACGCTGCCGCACACCACGCACGCACGGAGGCCCGGTCCCGGCGACCTGGGGACGGACCGTGCGCGGCAGGGGGCTGGGGTCGGGTGGCGAGACCGTCCGTCTCACGGGCGAGGGCCCCGATCCGCGGGTGCGGTGTGGGCGCCGGTCGCTACGCTCGCGGGGTCGAACCCGTCCGACGAGAGGAGCGCGGATGTCCGAGGACGCCCCCGCGCGCCGCCACGCGCCCCGCCCGCGCCGTGCGGGCAGCGGGCCCCCGCGCTCCGCCGCGTTCTTCGACCTCGACAAGACGATCATCGCGACGTCGTCGGCGACCGCGTTCTCCCGCGGCTTCCTCGCCCAGGGCCTGCTCACGCGCCGCAACGTGCTGCGCACGGCCGTCGCGCAGTTCCTCTACCTCGTCGGCGGCGCGGACGCCGCGCAGACCGAGCGCCTGCGCGCGAGCCTGTCCCGCACGGTCACCGGCTGGCCCACCGACCAGGTGTCGCAGATCGTCGCCGAGACGCTGCACGAGGCGATCGACCCGACCGTGTACGCGGAGGCGGTGGACCTCATCGCGGAGCACCACGCGGCCGGGCGGGACGTCGTGATCGTGTCGGCGTCCGGCAGCGAGATCGTCGAGCCGATCGCGGCGATCCTGGGCGCGGACCACGTCGTCTCGACCCGCATGCAGGTGGTCGACGGCCGGTACACGGGCGAGATCGACTTCTACGCGTACGGCGAGAACAAGGCCGCGGCGATCCGCGAGCTCGCCGGGACGCACGGCTACGACCTCGCCGAGTGCTACGCGTACTCGGACTCGATCACCGACGCCCCGATGCTCGGCGTCGTCGGGCACGGGTTCGCCGTGAACCCGGACCGCGCGCTGCGCCGGCTCGCGGCCGAGAAGGGCTGGGGCGTGCTGACGTTCCGCCGCCCGGTGCCGCTGTTCGCGTTCGACCGCGAGGCGCAGGTCGCGAGCGCGGTCGTCGTCGGGACCGTGGTCGCGGGCCTGGTGGCCTGGTGGTGGTGGCGCCGCCGTCGCTCCGCCACGTCCTGAGCGGACCGTCGCGCCGAGCGACGGCGGGCCGACGACGACCGCCGGAGCGCGCCGCGTCCGAGTTGCCCCGTTCGCGAGGATCGGGGTCCGCATGGCGGACGCGAGTCTTGCCATCCGGCGCGCGATGCGGCGCTGACCTGCGACGACGCCCGCTCCACTACCGCGGCGCGGTGAACGGGCGTATCACAGTGAGCACAACTGCAGAGCCGCGAGGGCACCCACGCGCAGGTGTTGCCCACCTTCGGGCAGGTCGACCGGGCTGGTCCCGTAGCGAACCATACGAGTGCACGCATGATCACCCTCACGGCGGCAGGTACGACGGCGGCGTCCCCTCGGGGGCGCCGCCGTTCGTCGTCCCCGTTCGTCGTCCCCGTTCGTCGACTCGGCCGACCCGGCGGCCCTCGCCGGTCGCGCTTCTCTCGCGAGGTCGCGCATTCCTCGGTAGGTCGCGCAGAGGACCGCGCGACCTTCCGAGAGACGCACGACCAGACGAGCGACGCACGACGGCGGGCATCAGACCAGGGTCGGGGCGGTGGGGTCAGGGCGGTGGGGTCAGGGCGGTGGGGTCAGGCGGCCGGCCAGGACCGCGTCCGCGACCGTGCGGGCCTCGGCCGCCCCCGCGACGACCGCGTCCGCGTACGCGCCGAACCACGCCGCGACGCGCTCCACCTCGCCGGTGGCGTACCCGGCGACCGCCGCGACGTACTGCTGCGGCGCGGCGGCCCACACCACCTCGGGGAGGACGGAGCCGGTCGGGTCGAGCCCGCCGGTCGTCGCACAGGCGCGCGCGACGAGCCGCGCGACGAGCCCGTTGCCGGCGATGAAAGGACGCACCGCGAGCACCTCGGCATGCACGAGCGCGGCGACGACGAGCGCGGGCGCCTGGGTCGTGGCGAGGGTGCGTGCGAGCAGGTCGACGCGCGCGGCGACCTCGCGCCCGGTCAGGGCGGGGCCGAGCCCGCGCTGGTCGAGGGCGGGTTCGTCGTCGCGCAGCCGTCCGAGGTGCTCGACGGGCAGCCACCCGGCGCCGACGAGCGTGTGCGCGCGGGCGAGCAGCTGTGGCAGGGGCGGCAGCGACGCGGCCTGCTGCGCGCCGAGGTCGGGGACGAGCGCCTCGACGAGCGACGCGCCGCGCAGCGCCCCGACGAGCACGGCCTCGGCTCCCCCGCCGTCGGCGGCACGGTCGGTCGCACCGCCCGCGGCGAGGTCCGTCCCGCCGGTCGCGACCGACCGGACCAGCTCGATCGGGAACCGCGCGCCCTCCAGGGCGGCGCTGGCCTGCGCGGCGCGCAGCCCGGACTCGGCGCGCACCTCGCGCCACCGCCGACGGAACGCCTCGTGCCACCGCAGCTCGTCGCACGCCGTGCGTGCCCGTTCCACGGCCTCGGCCGTCAGAGCGACCCACCCGGCCAGCGCGTCCTGCGTCACCGCTCGAACCTACCGGCCCCGACGGCGCACCCGAGCACCCGAGCACCCGAGCACCCGAGGTGCCTCGCCGCGACGCGCGACCCGCACCGCGCCAGACTGGCGCCATGGCCGGGCCGAGCGTGTCGTCGTCCATCACCGCGCGCCTGCACGTGGCCGCCCGACCGACGGCGGTGAGCGAGCTGACCACCGCGATCGAGCAGGCGGGCGGCATCGTCACGGCGCTCGACGTGACGGCGTCGGGGCACGAGCAGATGCAGGTGGACGTCACGTGCGCGACGCTCGGCGAGGAGCACGCGCAGCAGATCATCGCCACGCTCGGGGCGCTCGACGGGGTCGGGGTGGACCGGGTCTCGGACCGGACGTTCCTGCTGCACCTGGGCGGCAAGCTGGAGATCACGTCGAAGGTGCCGCTGCGCAACCGCGACGACCTGTCGATGGCGTACACGCCGGGCGTCGCGCGCGTGTGCGAGGCGATCGCGGCCCGCCCGGAGGACGCGCGCCGCCTGACGATCAAGCGCAACACGATCGCGGTGGTCACGGACGGCACGGCGATCCTGGGGCTGGGCGACCTGGGGCCGCTCGCGGCGCTTCCGGTCATGGAGGGCAAGGCGGTGCTGTTCAAGCGGTTCGCGGGGATCGACGCGTTCCCGATCGCGCTGGACACCACGGACGTCGACCTGATCGTCGAGACGGTGTGCGCGATCGCGCCGGTGTTCGCGGGCATCAACCTGGAGGACATCAGCGCGCCGCGCTGCTTCGAGGTGGAGCGGCGGCTGCGCGACCGCCTGGACATCCCGGTGTTCCACGACGACCAGCACGGCACCGCGATCGTCGTGGTGGCGGCGCTGACGAACGCGTTGCAGGTGGTCGGCAAGCGCATCGGGGACGTGCGGATCGTGCTCTCGGGCGCGGGCGCGGCGGGCACGGCGGTGCTCAAGCTGCTGCTCGCCGCGGGCGCGGTCGACGTCGTGGTCGCGGACATCGAGGGCGTCGTGCACGTGGACCGCCCGGGCCTGACGCCGCAGCTGCGGTGGACCGCGGGGGCGACGAACCCGCGCGGCGTCACGGGCACGATCAGCGACGCGCTCGTCGGCGCGGACGTGTTCATCGGGGTCTCGGCGCCGGACGTGATCACGGGACACGACGTGTCGCGCATGGCCCGCGACGCGATCGTGTTCGCGCTCGCGAACCCGCGCCCGGAGGTCGACCCCGACGACGCCGCGCAGTACGCCGCGGTCGTCGGGACGGGCCGCTCGGACTTCGCGAACCAGATCAACAACGTGCTCGCGTTCCCGGGGGTGTTCCGCGGCCTGCTCGACGCGCAGGGTCACCGCATCACGGACGCGATGCTGCTCGCGGCGGCGGGTGCGCTCGCGGCGGTCGTCGGACCGGACGAGCTCAACCCGACGTACATCGTCCCGAGCGTGTTCCACCCGGAGGTCACGACGCGCGTCGCGGCGGCCGTCGCGGCGGCGGTCACCGGCTCGCCCGAGGGCGCGTGACGCCGGGACGACGAGCGCGCGGTCAGCGGAACGCGCCGCGCGCGTACTGCGGCTGGTAGCCGGTCGCGGTCACCGCGTCGAGCGGCACCGTCGCGCCGTGGTCGTCGCCGGCCGGCAGCGAGTCGAGCCGGACCCCGAGCTCGTGCGCGGCGCGCAGGGGCCACGACGGGTCGCGCAGCGCCGCGCGGCCGAGCAGCACGGCGTCCGCGTCGCCGCCCGCGAGCACCTTCTCCGCGAGCCGCGGCTCGTCGAGCACGCCCACGGCCGCGACCGGCAGCCCGGAGACCTCGCGCACGCGGCGCGCGAACGGCACCTGGTAGCCGGGCTCCACGGGGATCGACGCGAGCGCGTTGCCGCCCGACGACACGTCGACGAGGTCCACGCCGCGCGCGGCCAGGGTCCGCGCGACGGACGCGACGTCGTCGACCGTGAGCCCGCCGGGCGTCCAGTCGGTCGCCGAGACGCGCACCAGCAGCGGCCGGTCGTCGGGCCACACGGCCCGCACCGCGTCGACGGTCTCGACGAGCAGGCGCGCGCGGTTCTCGAGCGACCCGCCCCACGCGTCGTCGCGCGTGTTGGACAGCGGCGACAGGAACTGGTGCAGCAGGTACCCGTGCGCGGCGTGCACCTCGACGACGTCGAAGCCCGCCGCCACGGCCCGGCGCGCGGCGGCGGCGAACGCCGCGGGCACGGCCGCGACCTCGTCGGCCGTCATCGCCGCGGGTGCCGCGAGACCGTCGAACGCGAGCGCGGACGGCCCGAGCGTCCGCCACCCGCCCTCGGGCACCGGCACCGAGCCCGACCCCGGCGCGAACGGCCGGTACGTCGACGCCTTGCGGCCCGCGTGCGCGAGCTGCACGCCGATGCGCGTGCCGCGCGCGTGCACGAAGTCCGTGACGCGCCGCCACGCCACCGCGTGCTCGTCGGACCACAGACCCGCGTCCTGCGGCGAGATCCGCCCCTCGGGGACGACCGCGCTCGCCTCGGTGAGCAGCAGGCCGAACCCGCCCGCGGCGCGCGCACCGAGGTGCACCAGGTGCCAGTCGTCGGGGAACCCGTCGCGCGACGAGTACTGGCACATGGGCGCGAGCCACGCCCGGTTCGTGAACGTCGTGCCGCGCAGCGTGAGAGGGGTGAACAGGTGGGTCACGCGCGCGACCGTACGACGCGCGCGCCCCCGCGACGACCCGGTCGGCCTTTCGTCCCACGAGGCGGACGGCCGCCCTTGCGACCCTGGTCGGGTGCTGAGCATCGAGGAGGCCGTCGAGACGCAGGTCGAGGCCGCGCACCACAAGGTCCAGCTCCTGCGCACGCCGTGGCTCTTCCTCGTGCGCACCATGCTCGCGGGCGCCTACATCGGCATCGGCGTCGTGATCATGGTCGAGGCCGGCGGTCCGCTCGTCGCGGCCGCCAACCCGTTCGCGCCGCTCGTGCAGGGCATGGTGTTCGGCGTCGCACTGACGATCGTCGTCGTCGCGGGCGGCGAGCTGGCGACCTCCGCGATGATGATGCTCACGCAGGGCGCGATGCGCCGGCGCATCACCTGGGGCATGGGCGGGCTCACGCTGCTCGCGGTGCTCGCGGGCAACCTGGTCGGCTCGATGCTGTTCGCGGGCCTCGTGCACCTGTCGGGCGTCACCGCACCCGAGACCGCCGCGGGCCAGCAGATCGCGCGCATGGTCGTGCACAAGGCGCACGAGACCAACGCGCAGCTGCTCGTGCGCGGCATCCTGTGCAACCTGCTCGTCTGCCTCGCGGTGTGGTGCGCGACGCGCCTGCGCAGCGAGGCCGCGAAGATCGCCGCGATCTTCGCGTGCGTCATGGTCTTCATCACCTCCGGCTTCGAGCACGTCGTCGCGAACATGACGACGATGTCGCTCGGACTCATGGGCGGCCTGCCGGGTGCGACCGCCGGCGAGTTCGCGCGCAACGTGCTGTTCGTCGGGCTGGGCAACACCATCGGCGGCGCGCTGCTCGTCGGGGCCGCGTACGCGTACCGCGCGACGCCGCGTGTGGCCGAGCCGGGGTTCGTCGCGACGACGAGGGCGCCCGCACCGCTGCCCGTCGCCGAGCCCGCCGACACGCCGGACGGCTCGCCCGCCCGGGCTGCGCAGGGCCAGGAGCCCGCCCTACGGTGATCGCGGTGGCGGTGCAGCCCGGCACCGCCTCGACCCGGGAGAGCCGCGATGAGCACCTCTGACGACGAGCGTCGTCCCGACCACACCGGCCCCGACGACCAGCCGACGGCGCCGCAGCAGCCCACGACGGCGCTGCCCACGACCGAGCCCGGTCTCGACACCGGCCGCCACGCCGCCGTCCGACCCGCGCCCGTGGCGCCGCCGCCCGCCCGCACGAGCGCACGGCCGGTCCCGGCCGACGCCGGTGCGACCCCGGCGCCCGAGGAGGGCACCCGCGTCCTGCCCGCGGCCGGCGCTCCCACCGCTGCTCAGCCCGCCGCCACCGCTCCCACCGCTGCTCAGCCCACCGCGACCACTCCCGGTGCGCCCGCGACCGCCGCCGAGCCCGGGGCCACGTCGCCGGACCTGTTCCCCGACGCGCACGCGCCCGCGCGCACGACGGTCGGCACGCACGTGCTCGGCGCGGTCGTCGGGCTGGTGCTCGCGCCGCTCGCGGCGGGGGTGCTGCTGCTCGGGCAGTCGCGCATCCTCGCGGTGCAGGTCGCCGGCTGGGACGCGTCGCTGGACTGGTCGGGCGTCGTGCTCGTCGCGCTCGGACTGCTGGCGCTCGGCTGGGTCGCGGTCCTCGCGGCCTGGACGCCCGCCGCCCCGTACACCGGCGGGGCGATCCTGACGGTCCTCGGCGCGGTGGCGCTCGTGTCTCCGGACGTGGTGCGCACGCAGGTGCTGCGCGTCGTGGACGGGAGCGAGTGGCGATCGACGGCCGTCGAGGTGACGGTCGCGGGCACGTCCGGCACGTTGCTCGTCGCCGGGTTCCTCGTGCTGCTCGCGGGCGTGGTCGCGACCGCGGCGCACCGCCGTGGCGTCCGGCTGGGCGCGTTCCGCGAACGTCACCGCTGACCGGCCGCTCCCGACGCGGCCGCACCACCCGGTGGACCAGGAACACGGGTGTACCGGGCACTTCGGGCCGCGACGTGACTAGAGTTCCCCAGCGGAGGGACTTTGGTCCCGCCCGACTCCGACACTCGCACCGATGTCGCTGCACCTGGAGGCCCGCGTGTCCGACCCGACCGCCGGCGGCCTGGAGAACCTGCTCTCCGAGGACCGTCGCTTCCCCCCGTCCGCCGAGTTCGCCGCGCAGGCGAACGCGAGCGCCGACCTGTACTCCTGGGCCAACGCCGATCGCCCCGCGTTCTGGGCGGAGCAGGCGCGCGAGCTGCTGACCTGGAGCACGCCGTTCGAGCAGGCGCTCGACTGGTCGGACGCACCCGTCGCGCGGTGGTTCGCCGACGGCCGGCTGAACGCCGCGTACAACGCGGTCGACCGGCACGTCGAGGCGGGCCGCGGGGACAAGGTCGCGCTGCACTTCGAGGGCGAGGGCGGCGACACGCGCACGCTCACGTACGCGGACCTGCAGCGCGAGGTGTCGAAGGCCGCGAACGCGCTCACCGCGCTCGGTGTGGGCACGGGCGACCGCGTCGCGGTGTATCTGCCGATGATCCCCGAGGCCGTCGTCACGATGCTCGCGTGCGCGCGCATCGGCGCGCCCCACTCCGTGGTGTTCGGCGGTTTCTCCGCGGAGGCGCTGCACAGCCGGATCCTCGACGCGGAGGCCAAGCTCGTCGTGACCGCGGACGGCGGGTTCCGCCGCGGTGCGCCGTCCGCGCTCAAGCCCGCGGTCGACGAGGCGCTCGCGAAGGGCGCGCCCACGGTCGAGCACGTGCTCGTGGTCAAGCGCACCGAGCAGCCCGTCGAGTGGACCGAGGGTCGCGACGTCTGGTGGTCCGACGTCGTCGACACCGCGTCCGACGAGCACACGCCCGTGGACGTCGAGGCCGAGCACCCGCTGTTCATCCTGTACACGTCCGGGACGACGGGGAAGCCCAAGGGCATCTTCCACACCACGGGCGGCTACCTCACGCAGGCGGCGTACACGCACCTCAACGTGTTCGACCTCAAGCCCGAGACGGACGTCTACTGGTGCACGGCCGACATCGGCTGGATCACCGGGCACACGTACGTGGTCTACGGGCCGCTGGTGAACGGTGCCACGCAGCTCATCTACGAGGGCACGCCGGACACGCCGCACCGCGGCCGCTGGTGGGAGCTCATCCAGAAGTACGGCGTGACGATCCTGTACACCGCCCCCACCGCGATCCGCACGTGCATGAAGTGGGGCGAGGAGATCCCCGGGCAGTTCGACCTGTCGTCGCTGCGCGTCCTCGGGTCCGTGGGCGAGCCCATCAACCCCGAGGCGTGGATGTGGTACCGCCGCGTGATCGGCGGCGACAAGGCGCCGATCGTCGACACGTGGTGGCAGACGGAGACGGGCGCGATCATGATCAGCCCGCTCCCGGGCGTCACCGAGACCAAGCCGGGCTCGGCGCAGGTCCCGCTGCCGGGCATCGCCGCGGACGTCGTCGACGACGAGGCGCACTCGGTGCCCGACGGGGCGGGCGGGTACCTCGTGCTCACGGAGCCGTGGCCGTCGATGCTGCGCGGCATCTGGGGCGACCGCGAGCGCTACGTCGACACGTACTGGTCCCGTTTCCAGGGCCTGTACTTCGCGGGCGACGGCGCGAAGAAGGACGAGGACGGCGACATCTGGCTGCTGGGCCGCGTCGACGACGTCATGAACGTCTCGGGCCACCGCCTGTCGACCACGGAGATCGAGTCCGCGCTGGTCTCGCACCCGTGGGTCGCGGAGGCCGCGGTGGTCGGCGCGACCGACGAGACGACCGGCCAGGCGGTGGTCGCGTTCGTCATCCTGCGCGGCGACTCCGACGCGTCGAGCCTGCCGGCCGACGAGGTGCAGACGACGCTGCGCAACCACGTCGGCAAGGAGATCGGCCCGATCGCGAAGCCGCGCCAGGTGCTCGTCGTCGCGGAGCTGCCCAAGACGCGCTCGGGCAAGATCATGCGCCGCCTGCTGCGTGACGTGGCCGAGCACCGGCAGGTCGGCGACGCGACGACCCTCGCGGACTCGTCGGTGATGGACCTCATCGCCCAGGGCCTGTCCACCCCGGCGGCCTCCTCGGAGGACTGAGACCCACGGCGCACGGCCCGGTCGCCGCTCGGCGGCCGGGCCGTCGTCATGCCGCGGGCACGGCGACTGCGCGCCCGTGGACCGGCCCGAACCGTTTCGGAGAGTCGTCGGGGTCCGTGCGGGCTGGTTGGGTGTCCGCGTGCCCGCCTCGGCGGGTACTCAGCCAACCCATCGGTCACGACGCCGTGACCACGGACAACAGTGGATCTTCGGAGACCCCACAGCCCAGTCGCCGAGGCTCAGGAAAGAGGATTTCCATGAGGTCTCGACCCCTGCTCGCCGGCGCCGCCGCGGCCGCCCTGGTCGCCGCGCTGGGAGCGACAGCCCTGGCCACGTCGGCGAACGCCGCCACGCCGCCCGGACTCCACGTCTCCGGCACGAGCCTGGTGGAGAAGGACGGCACGCCGTTCGTCGCACGCGGCGTGAGCCACGCGCACACCTGGTACACCTCGCAGACGCCCACCGCGATCCCCGCGATCCGCGCGGCGGGCGCGAACGCGCTGCGCGTCGTCCTGTCGGGCGGCGACCGGTGGACCAAGAACGACGCGGCGGACGTCGCGAACATCATCAGCCTGTGCAAGGCGAACAAGCTCATCTGCATGCTCGAGAACCACGACACCACGGGGTACGGCGAGCAGAGCGGTGCGGTCACGCTCGACACCGCCGCGAACTACTGGGTGAGCATCAAGTCCGCGCTCGTGGGCCAGGAGGACTACGTCCAGATCAACATCGGCAACGAGCCGTACGGCAACAACGCCACGGCGAACGCCACCTGGGCCGCGGACTCGGTCGCCGCGATCAAGAAGCTGCGCAACGCGGGCCTGCACCACAACATCGTGATCGACGCCCCGTCGTGGGGTCAGGACTGGGCGGGCATCATGCGCGACAACGCCCAGACCGTCGCCGCGGGCGACCCGGACGGCAACATCCTGTTCTCGGTCCACATGTACGGCGTCTACAACAACGCGTCGACGATCAAGACGTACCTCGACGCGTTCAAGACGAAGGGCCTGCCGCTCGTCATCGGCGAGTTCGGCGACATGCACTCCGACGGCGACCCCGACGAGGACACGATCATGTCCGAGGCCGCCGCGCGCGGCATCGGGTACTACGGCTGGTCCTGGTCGGGAAACGGTGGCGGCGTCGAGTACCTCGACATGGTCACGGGCTTCAACCCGGCGCAGAAGTCGTCCTGGGGCAAGCGGATCTTCGACGGTGCGAACGGCATCAAGGCCACGGCCGTGACGGCGAAGATCTTCGGCGGCGGGACCGACCCGACCGAGGAGCCGACCGAGGAGCCCACCGAGGAGCCGACAGAGGAGCCCACAGAGGAGCCGACGGAGGAGCCGACCGAGGAACCGACGACGACGCCCGGCGGGACGTGCACCGCGACGCTGAAGATCGTCGGCAGCTGGCCGGGCGGCTTCCAGGGCTCGGTCACGGTCAAGGCGGGCCCCTCCGCGATCTCGGCGTGGTCGACGTCGTTCACGCTGTCCGGCGCGACCGTCGCGCAGGGCTGGAGCGGGACGTTCTCGGGCACCAGCGCCGTGACGGTGAAGAACGCGCCGTGGAACGGCTCGCTCGCACCGGGCCAGACGGCCGAGTACGGGTTCATCGGCTCGGGCCCCGCGCCGACGACGCCGCCCCCGGTGGTCTGCTCCTGAGCACCGCCTGATCACGACGAAGGCCCGGACCCGCGTGGTCCGGGCCTTCGTCGTCCCCAGGTGCGGACGCGCGTCCCGCAGGGCGAGCGGCACGCACCGTCCGGCAGGATGCGGCGCATGCCCAGGCCCACGAACCTCACCGTCGACGGCCGGGTCGTCGCTGTCCTCACCGCGACCGGCGGGGACTTCCCGTGGCAGCACGGGACGTACGAACCGGGGCCGGACGTGGCGCTGGTCGCGTCGGCGTTCGTCGACCTGCCCGACGGGCGGCGGGACCTCGACCTCGACCGGCTGGCCGCCGCGGGGCACGACCTGGGGTCCGTGCGGCTCGACGACGGCGACCACCTGCACGCGCTCGTCGTCGCTCCCGACGGGTCCGCGGCGTGGCGGTCCGGGTTCGAGCCGCTGGAGCCGTGACGTGCTCGTGAGCGCGTCGGGCGTGGGACGGCTCGTCTTGCAGGGCGAGACGGCACGACGAAGCCGTTGACCCTCCCCCGGCACCCTCCTACGTTCACGCCGATCGCTCCGTCGTCAGTCCCGGCTGGCGGAGCCGCCGCAGCCGCACCGGCTCGGCGAACCGGGAGCAGGGGCCACGGCCTCGCTGCACGACCCCCTGAAGGGGTGAGTCATGATCCAGGCGCTCGCACCTCTCGCCCACCGGCCGGCCCGCCGCACCCCGTGTCCCCCGGCGTGTCCGTCGGCGCGCTGTCGCTGAGCCCGTCGTCGCAACGTCGGCGCATCACCGACCTCGTCGCCGCCGGCCTCGTCGTCACCGGCCTCGTCGCCGCCGGCCTCGTCGTCACCGGCCTCGTCGTCACCGGCCTCGTCGTCGCCGACCCGGTGGGCTGACCCGACCGTCGCCGCGCTGCCGCTGACCTCGTCGTCGGCGCGCGCCGCTGACCGGCGTCACCGACCCGCCGCCGCGCCCGCGGCAGACCCGGCACTGCCCGGCTCGCTGCCGTTCCTCCCGCCCGCACCGCGCTGCCACGGCAGCGCGTTCACCGGCGGCCACCCTCGCACGCCCGGAGAGCCGCACCCCCGGGCGCGACCTCGCACACCGTCACGCACCCCGGAGACCCGCATGTCCATCGACAGCACCACCCGCCCGCACACCGCCCGCACGGCAGCGCGTGCCGGCTCAGCCCGGCCGGCGCCACGCCGACGGCTCCTGCTCGGGCTGCTCGGCGGCACGTCCGGCGGGCGGACGCAGTGGCTCAGCGACGGCGCGCGCCGCGACGACGTCGTCGACATCGACCGCTACGCACGCCAGGCGCAGGTCGCCGAGGCGGCGTTCTTCGACGCGTACTTCCTCGCCGACGGCCTGGGCTTCGACCCGACGCACGCGCAGGGCCAGCCGGCGGGCGGCCTCGAGCCCCTGACGACGCTCTCGGCACTCGCACCGCGCACCACGCACATCGGCCTGGTCGCGACCGCGTCGACGAGCTTCAACCACCCGTACAACCTCGCGCGGCGCATCGCGTCGATCGACCACATCAGCCGCGGCCGCGCGGGCTGGAACGTGGTGACGTCGTCGGGCGGCGAGGCGAACTTCGGCTGGGACGCGCTCCCGCCGCAGGAGGAGCGCTACCGGCGCGCGGCGGAGTTCGTCGACGTGGTGGACGCGCTGTGGCGCAGCTGGGAGCCCGACGCGGTGGTGTTCGACCGCAGCCGCCAGGTGTACGCCGACCCGGACAAGATCCACCGCATCGGCTTCGCGGGCGACTACTTCCGGGTCGAGGGGCCGATGAACATCCAGCGCCCGCCGCAGGGCCGGCCGGTGCTGTTCCAGGCGGGCTCCTCGGCGTCCGGCAAGGAGTTCGGCGCGCGGTACGGCGAGGTGGTCTACACCGCGCAGCAGCACCTCGACGAGGCGCTCGCGTTCCGCGCGGACCTGCTCGCGGCCGCGGAGGCGCACGGGCGCGGCCCGCACGCGCTGCGCGTGCTGCCGGGGCTGAGCGCGGTCATCGGGGACACCCCCGAGCAGGCGCGCGAGCTCGACCACGCGATCACCGACGGGCTCGACTGGGAGTTCGGGCGCCGCAGCCTCGCCGCCGCGCTCGGCGGTGCGGACCTGTCGGGCCTCGAGCTCGACGAGCGCATCCCGCCCGAGCGCCTGCCGGACCCGTCCGCGCTCGGGCGGCGCCAGTCGCGGCCCGCGATCTTCCGCAGATACGCGCTGCAGCCCGGCACGACGCTGCGCGACACGATCCGGTACGCGGCGCGCGCGGCGGGCCACGGGACGTTGCGCGGCACGCCCCGGCAGGTCGCCGACCACGTCCTCGACTGGTTCGAGCGCGGCGCGGCCGACGGGTTCATCGTCATGCCGCCCGCGTACCCGGACGCGCTGACGGACTTCACGACGAAGGTCGTGCCGCTGCTGCAGGAGGCCGGCGTCGTGCAGGACTCCTACGGCGAGGGCACCCTGCGCCACCGCCTCGACCTCGGCCTCGACTGACCCACCCGCACACCCTGGAGACCCACATGACACCCCGTACCCGCAGGACGCTCGCCGCGCTGAGCGCGCTCGTCGTCCTCCTCCTGGCCGCCTGCTCGGGCAGCGCCGACGCGGCGAGCCCCGCCTCGTCGTCGAACGGCGCGGCGACGAGCGCCCCCGTGAAGCGCACGACGACCACCGTGACCGACGAGACCGGCCGCAAGGTCGAGCTCGACCTGCCCGTCGCGAGCGTCGCGTCCGGGCTCGGCGGCAACCAGTACATCCTCGAGCTCATCCGCGCGGTCGGTGACCCGAGCCGCGTCGTCGCCGCGACCGAGAGCCAGATCAACACGCCCGGCTGGGCGGGCTACTGGGACGACTTCGCGTTCTACGACGAGACGTCGCCCGTGTTCGTCGCGGGCGAGACCGGCTCGTTCAACTACGACAAGCTCATCGAGCTCAAGCCCGACGTGCTGCTCACGGGTTCGAACAGCCCGTGGCAGGAGGCCGAGGCGAAGCTCGAGCCGTTCGGCATCAAGGTCCTGGTGTTCACCGCGTGGGAGCCGCGGTTCTCCGAGCACAACATCGAGCTGCTCGGTCAGCTGTTCGGCACGCAGGACCGCGCCGAGGACTACACCGCCTCGCTCACGGGCGAGATCGAGGCCCTGCTGGCCGAGCGCCTCGCGGGCCTGAAGGAGGAGGACAAGGTCCGCGTCTACTTCGAGGGCCAGAAGGACTACGTCGCGGGCATCCCCGGCGGCTGGGACTGGGTCATCCGGTACGCCGGCGGCGCGAACATCTACTCGGACATCATCATCAACGGCGGCCTGGGCTGGAACCAGATCGACGTGGACCCGGCGGACATCGTGTCCCGCAACCCTGAGTTCATCATCAAGAACGGCGTGGCCGACAAGCCGCAGGGCTTGTACGAGCCCTGGACGCGCGAGGAGTTCGAGGCCACCGCGCAGTCCCTGGTCTCGCGGCCCGGGTTCGACCACATCGACGCGGTGAAGAACGGCCGCGTGTGGATCACGAACAACTACCTCACGTCCGCGGCGTCCAAGTGGGTCGGCGCGCTGTACCTCGCGACGTGGCTCTACCCGGAGCGGTTCGAGGGCGTCGACCCCGAGTCGTACTTCCAGGCGTGGGTCACGCAGTATCAGCAGTCCGAGTACCACCCGGCCGCGGACTACATCCACCACGCCGGGGAGGCGTCGTGACGGACGTCCTCGACCGTCCGACGAGCCCGTCGTCGGACCCCGCGAACGGCACGGGCGACCCCACGCCCGACCAGGCCCGGGCGCGCCGCCCGCTGCGCGAGCGCGTGCGCAGCCGCACGCTCGTGCACACCGACCGAGGCCGCGCGCTCGTCATCGGAGTCGGCACCGTCGTCGTGCTGCTCGTCGCCGTGGTCGCCCTGACCGTCGGCGGCGCGGGCATCGGGCTGGGCGACGCGCTCACCGCGCTCGGCCGCAAGGCGACGGGCACCGTCCCCGCCGACCCGGACGGGCAGCGCATCCTGCTGCAGGTGTGGGACCTGCGCGTCCCGCGCGTGCTGCTCGCGCTGCTCGCGGGCGCCGCGCTCGCGGTGGCCGGCGTGCTGTTCCAGGGCCTGCTGCGCAACCCGCTCGTCAGCCCGTACACGCTGGGCATCGCGCCGGCCGCCGCGTTCGGCGCGGCGTTCGCGATCCTGTTCGTCGGCCCGCGGGACCTGGGGTCGAGCGGCGGCGTGGGCTGGGTCGTCGTCGGGGCCCTCACCGTGGCGCTGCTCAGCTCGGTGCTCGTGCTGCTGCTCGGCGCGGTCAAGCGCGGCGACCCGGCCACGCTCATCCTGCTCGGCATCGCGGTCACGCAGTTCTTCACCGCCGCGACCTCTGCGCTGCAGTACACCGCCGACCAGGAGACCCTCGCGCTCATCATCCAGTGGACGTGGGGGTCGGTGAACGGCGCCGAGTGGTTCCAGGTGGGGGTCGTCGCGCTGCTCGTCGCGATCGTGTTCCCGCTGGTGCAGCGCCAGGCGGGCAACGTCAACGCGATCGCGTTCGCGGGGGACGACGCGGCCACGAGCCTCGGCGTCCCGGTCGCCCGGGTGCGCCTCGGGCTCATCTTCACGGCCGTCGTCATCACCGCGGTGACGATCGCGTTCACCGGGATCATCGGGTTCGTCGGCCTCGTCGGGCCGCACATCGCCCGGCTCCTCATCGGCGGCAACCACCGGTTCCTGCTGCCGTTCTCGATGCTGACGGGCGGCCTGCTGCTCGTCGTCGCCGACTCCGTGGGACGCGTGGCGCTCGAGCCCGCCGTCATGCCGGTCGGCATCGTCGACGCCCTCGTCGGGGCGCCGATCTTCCTGTACCTCATCCTCGCCCGACGGAGGGCCGCCGCATGACGCTCGAGATCGAGGACCTGCACTTCTCCTACGGCAGGCGGACCGTGCTGCACGGCGTCGACCTGCACGCGCGCCGCGGCGAGCTGCTCGGCCTGCTGGGGCCCAACGGCTCCGGCAAGTCGACGCTCATCAAGTCCGTCGCCCGCATCCACCGCCCCACGTCAGGCCGGCTGCGGTGGGACGGCACGGTCGACCTCCCCCGCCTGTCGCGGCGCCAGCTCGCGCGGCTGGTGGCGTACGTGCCGCAGGCCATCGACGTGTCGTTCGACCTGGACGTGCGCGAGGCGGTCGTCCTGGGCCGCACACCGTACTTCGGGGCGCGGCCCTCGGCGGAGGACTGGCGGCAGGTGGACCGCGCGATCGCGCTGCTCGGTCTGGAGGACCTCGTCGGGCGGCAGGTGTCGCGCCTGTCCGGCGGGCAGGCGCAGCGTGTGCTCATCGCGCGGTCCGTCGCTCAGCAGCCGAGCATCCTGCTGCTCGACGAGCCGACGAGCGCGCTCGACATCCGCTACCAGCTGCAGACGCTGCAGCTCGCGCGCCGCATCGCGCGCACGGAGGGCGTCGCGGCGGTCATCGCGATCCACGACCTCAACCAGGCCGCGCGGTTCTGCGACTCGATCGCGCTGCTGCGCGCGGGCCGGGTCGTGGCGCACGGCAGCCCGGCGGACGTCCTGACGGCGGAGCGCGTCGAGGACGTGTACGGCATCCGGGCGGAGGTCACGGGCCGGGACGGGGTGGTGCAGGTGCACCCGCTCGTCGACGACGAGGACGGCGAGGCCGCTCCGGTGCGCGAGGCGCAGCTCGTCGCGTGAGACGCGGTCCGCGGGGGCCCGCGTGGTCCCCGCGGACGGCTGTCGTCCCCGCTCCCGACGGTGCGCGGGGCCGGTGTCAGCGCAGCGCGAGGTGCCCGAGCAGGTCCCGCACGGCGTCGCGCCCGGCGCGGTTCGCACCGATCGTCGACGCCGACGGCCCGTACCCGACGAGGTGCACGCGCGGGTCCGCCGCGACGCGCGTGCCGTCCATGACGATCCCGCCCCGCTCGCCGCGCAGGCGCAGGGACGCGAGGTGGTCGAGCGCGGGCCGGTATCCGGTGGCCCACACGATCGTCCGGGCGGCGACGTGCGCGTCCCCGCCGACCCACGCGCCGAGCGCCGGCAGGACCCCGTCCACCTGCTCGCCCGCGGGCACGGGCGGCGGCACCGGGTCGTCCCACACGACGCCGTCGGCGACGATCCGGCTGAACGCGGGCCGCGCGCGCAGCACGCCCGAGGCGATGCCCGCGCGGTACGCGTCGGTGAGCGGCAGCCCCGTGACGGACACGATCGACCCGGGCGGCAGGCCCGCGCGCGTGCGCTCCGCGACGAGCGCGACCGCGGCCCGCCCGAGCTCGGGCGTGAGCTGCCCGTCGCGCCACGTCGGCGGGCGGCGCGTCACCCACGTCGTCGTCGTGACGTCCGCGAGCGCGAGCAGCAGCTGCGCGGCCGAGGTCCCGCCGCCGACCACGACGACGTGCCCGTCCGCGAGGTCGGCGGGGTCGAGCACGTCGCGCGAGTGCAGCTGGCGGCCGCGGAACGCCGCACGCCCCGGGTACGTCGGCCAGAACGGCTTGCGCCACGTGCCCGACGCGTTGACGAGGCCCCGCGCGCGCCAGACGACCTCCACGTCGGGCTCGTCGACGAGGTGCGACGTCACGACGAGCCGGCGTCCGGCCGCGGGCGCCTCGTCGGCGGGTTCCTCCTCGACGCGCGTCACGGCGACCGGACGCTGCACGTGCAGGCCGAACGCCTCCTCGTACTGCGAGAAGTAGTAGGGCACGGCCTTCGCGGCGCTCTCGGTGGGGTCCGGCACGAGCAGCGGCATGCCCGGCAGGTCGTGCACGCCGTGCGCGTCGGCCACGCGCATGCCCGGCGGGCGGTGCTGCCACGCGCCCCCGGGCGCGGGCGCGTCGTCGAGCACGACGAACGTCGCCTCGGCGTCCTGCCAGCCGCGGTCGCCCACGGGCACGAGCCCGGCCTTGTGCAGGTGGTACGCGGCCGACAGGCCCGCCTGCCCGGCACCGATCACGACGACGTCGACGTCGACGACCGGGCGAGGGGGCGTGCTGCTCGCGGCGGCGCGGCGCGAGCGCCGCGTCGAGCGGGACGGCTGCGGCACGACGGGCGCACCGGAGGGCCCGGCACCGGGCGCCGCGGCCACCTCGGTGTCGACCGGCTCGACGGGGGACCTGTCCCGCTCCGCCTGCTCGGCCGCGGCGGACGCCGCGCGCAGGCTGCGTCGCGTCACGCGACGCGTCCCGGACGGGTTCGTCGCGACGGACGCGTCCGACGACCCGGACGACCGGTGGCGGGTCGGGTCGTCGGTCGGGCCGTCGGTCGGGTCGCGGGTCGGGTCGTGGGTCAGGTCGTCGGTCGGCTCGTCGGCCGTCGGCGCCGAGGAGGGCAGGGTCCTGGTCGGCGAGGCGTTCTCCCAGGTCGGGATGCCCGTGGGCGCGGTTGCTGCGGGCACCGGGTCGCGGTCCCGTCCGCTCACGCGAGAGAGGTCGGGGCTGAGGTCCATGATCGGTCCAACGTACGTCACGACGGGGCGGTGCCACAGAGGGTTCCGCTCGGTTCGGCGGGGTTCGGCCCGACCTCGTGACCGGGGCTGTGACGCAACCGTTGCGCAGCCGCAGGCCACGGGTCGCTCTGACGGGTGACCTGGTGCCCATCGCGCGTCTCGCGTGGTGGGATGGGTGGATGGTCGAGCCGACGAAGGCGCGCGTCGCGGTCGCCGCGTGCCCCGCACCCCTCGAGCCGGCGACCGCCGAGGCCGTCCGCGTCCTGGCGGCCTCCGCCGCGTCGCACGACGAGGTCGCGCCGCTCTCGGAGCAGCCGCTGCTGTCGCTCGAGTCCGACGAGGCGCCCGTCGTGCACCTCGTCGCGACCACCGACGACGGCGCCGTGGTCGGCTACGCGCAGGTCGACGTCGGCAGCACGACGACCGCGCGCGCCGAGCTCGTCGTGCACCCCGGGCACCGCCGCGCCGGCCTGGGCCGCAGCCTGCTCGACGCGGCCCGCGCGACCGCGGGCGAGGCACCCCGCCGCGCGCTGCACGTGTGGGCGCACGGCGACCTCCCGGCGGCGCGCGCCCTCGCCGGCGCGACCGGCATGCACGTCGTGCGCGAGCTGTGGCAGATGCGCCTCGAGCTCGCGCACCGCCCGCAGGCGCCCGACCGCCCGCTGCCGCCCGGCGTGCAGGTGCGCCGGTTCGTCCCCGGGCAGGACGAGGAGGCGTGGCGGCGGGTCAACTCGCGCGCGTTCGCGCACCACCCCGAGCAGGGCCGCATGACGAGCGCGGACCTGCGCGCACGGGAGGCCGAGCCGTGGTTCGACCCCGCGGGCTTCCTGCTCGCGGAGCGCGACGGCAAGCTGCTCGGCTCGGTGTGGACCAAGGTGCACCCGGCCGGCGAGCACGGCCCGGAGCCCGTCGGGGAGATCTACGTCGTCGGCGTCGACCCCGATGCCCAGGGCCTCGGCCTGGGCGGCGCGCTGACGGACCTCGGCCTCACCCACCTGACGGTCGCCGGGCTGCGCGAGGTCATCCTCTACACCGAGGCCGCGAACGAGGTCGCGATCCGCACGTACCGCCGCGCGGGGTTCACGCGGTCGGCCGTCGACGTGATGTTCGGCGACGACACGCCGCGTTCACCCGGGGATGCCACGATGGGCGCATGACCGACGCGACCGCTCTCGACTCCGAGCTCGAGGCCCGCATCGCCGAGCACCTCGCACGCGCCGAGGAGACGGACCGGGAGACCGAGACCACCCCGCTGCCCGACGACCGCTTCCTCGACCGCGAGCTGTCGTGGCTCGCGTTCAACCAGCGCGTCCTGGAGCTCGCGGAGGACACGGACCTGCCGCTGCTCGAACGCGTGCGGTTCCTGGCGATCTTCGCGTCGAACCTCGACGAGTTCTTCATGGTCCGCGTCGCGGGCCTCAAGCGCCGCATCGCGACCGGCATCGCGATGACCGCGGCGTCGGGCCTCTCCCCGCGCCAGGTGCTCGAGGCGATCAGCGAGAAGGCGCACGAGCTCATGGACCGGCACGCGCGCGTGTTCGCGGACCAGGTGCAGCCCGCGCTCGCGGCCGAGGGCATCACGCTCGTGCGCTGGCAGGACCTCGGGGACTCCGAGCAGGACCGGCTGCGCAAGTTCTTCCGTCGGCAGATCTTCCCGGTGCTGACGCCGCTCGCGGTGGACCCGGCGCACCCGTTCCCGTACATCTCGGGGCTCTCGCTCAACCTCGCGGTCGTCGTCGTGAACCCCACCACGGGCAAGGAGCACTTCGCGCGCGTCAAGGTCCCGCCGCTGCTGCCGCGGTTCATCGCGGTCGACGCGTCGGGCCGCCCGAGCGCGCCCGACGAGCAGTCCGCGACCGTCGAGAAGGGCCCGACGAGCTTCGTGCCCGTCGAGGACGTCATCTCCGAGCACCTCGAGCACCTGTTCCCCGGCATGGAGGTGCGCGAGCACCACACGTTCCGCGTGACCCGCAACGAGGACGTGGAGGTCGAGGAGGACGACGCCGAGAACCTCCTCAAGGCCATGGAGAAGGAGCTCCTGCGCCGACGGTTCGGCCCGCCCGTGCGCCTCGAGCTCGCGGAGGGCATCAGCCCGCGCATCCGCACGCTCCTGGTCCGCGAGCTCGGCATGGCCGAGGACGAGGTGTACGAGCTGCCCGCGCCGCTCGACCAGACCGGCCTCAACGTCATCGCCGACCTCGACCGCGCCGAGCTGCAGTTCCCGCGCTTCGTCCCGACGACGCACCGCCAGCTCGCCGAGGTCGAGTCCGCGACGCCGACCGACGTGTTCGCCAAGATCCGCGAGCGCGACATCCTGCTGCACCACCCGTACGACTCGTTCTCGACGAGCGTGCAGACGTTCCTCGAGCAGGCCGCGGCGGACCCGAACGTGCTCGCGATCAAGCAGACGCTGTACCGCACCTCGGGCGACTCGCCGATCGTCGACGCCCTGATCGACGCGGCCGAGGCCGGCAAGCAGGTCCTCGCGCTGGTCGAGATCAAGGCCCGGTTCGACGAGCAGAACAACATCTCCTGGGCGCGCAAGCTCGAGCAGGCGGGCGTGCACGTCGTGTACGGCATCGTCGGGCTCAAGACGCACTGCAAGCTCTCGCTCGTCGTGCGCCAGGAGGCCGACGGCCTGCGGCGCTACAGCCACGTCGGGACGGGCAACTACCACCCGAAGACCGCACGCCTCTACACCGACCTGGGCCTGCTGACCGCCGACCCCGAGGTCGGGCAGGACCTCACGCGTCTGTTCAACCAGCTCTCGGGCTACGCCCCGAAGAGCCGGTTCCACCGCCTGCTCGTCGCGCCGCGCTCGGTGCGCAGCGGCCTGGTGGAACGCATCGAGCGCGAGGCCGCCGCCGCGCGGGCCGGGCAGCCCGCGTGGATCAAGATCAAGGTCAACTCGATGGTCGACGAGACCACGATCGACGCGTTGTACCGCGCGAGCCAGGCGGGCGTGCCCGTCGACCTCGTGGTGCGCGGCATCTGCGCGCTGCGCCCGGGCGTGCCGGGCCTGAGCGAGACGATCCGCGTGCGCTCGATCCTCGGGCGGTTCCTCGAGCACTCGCGCATCTTCGCGTTCGCGCACTCGACCCCCGCCGACGACGACGGCTTCACCGGCCCCGAGGTGCTGATCGGCTCGGCCGACCTCATGCACCGCAACCTCGACCGGCGCGTCGAGGCGCTCGTGCGCGTCGCCGACCCCGACCAGGTGGCCGAGCTCGTCGACCTGATCGACGAGTCCGTCGCGGGCACGACGTCCGCGTGGCACCTCGAGACCGACGGGTCGTGGCGGCGTCAGGCGCACGCCGAGGACGGCTCGCCGCTCGTCGACCTGCAGTCGGCCCTCATCACGCGCCAGCGGCGGCGCCCGGGCTCGGGCCGGTGACCCGACCGGCCCACGCGGCCGCCGTGGAGGCGGCCGGTGCCCTCGTCTGGCGCGTGCGCACCGGGCGGCTGCAGGTCGCGCTCGTGCACCGGCCCCGCTACCGGGACTGGTCGTGGCCCAAGGGCAAGCTCGACCCGGGCGAGACGGTGGTCGAGGCCGCGTGGCGCGAGGTCGCCGAGGAGACCGGCCACGACGTGGTGCTGGGCGTCCCGCTGCCGCCCCTCGAGTACGCGCTGTCCGACGGTCGGCTCAAGCGCGTGCACTACTGGGCCGCGCAGGTCGCGGGCCGCCAGGACGCGGCCGCGCTGCGGGCCCGCCCGCCCGTCCCGCGTGCGTCGCGCGACGAGATCGACCAGGTGCGCTGGTACGACGTCGAGGCCGCCGCGGCCCGGCTCACCCGCGCCGCCGACCGCGCGCCGCTCGTCGCGCTCGTCGAGGAGCACGCCAAGGGCCGCCTGGACACGCGCGCGCTCGTCGTCGCGCGGCACGGCACCGCACGCTCCCGCACGGCCTGGCACGGCGACGAGGCGACGCGACCGCTCACGCCCGGCGGGCGCCGCCAGGCCACCGCCCTGGTACCCGTGGTCTCCGCGTTCGGCGCCGCGCGCGTCGTCACGAGCCCGTGGCAGCGGTGCGTCGCGACCGCGCAGCCGTACGCGTCGCACGCGCAGCTGCCGATCGAGCACGTCCCCGCGCTGACCGAGCACGGCCACGCCGTCGACCCGGGCTCGGCCGTCGAGGTCGTCACCGACCTGCTGCACCGCGCGCAGGACGCGCTGCTGTGCACGCACCGGCCCGTGCTGCCCACGGTGCTCGAGACGCTCGCGGCGCACGCCCGCCGCCACGTGCGCGAGGCCCTGCCGCCGGCCGACCCCTACCTGCGTCCGGGGCAGGTCCTCGTCGCGCACGTCGCGCAACGCGCGACCGGCCCCCGCGTCGTCGCCGTCGAGTCCCACCGACCTGTGTGACGTGCCGCACCCGGCGCCGGTCCCGTCGATCCGGCACCGGCAGGGACTTACGATGGTCGAGCGACGCCGGGCCGCGGTAGCCCCGGGCTCCATCTTCAGCCGCTCCGAGCGGCCGCGCGCCGAGAGGCGCTCCCGGTCCGGCGTCGCGCCCACGGCCACCCGGTCGTGGGTCCGGGCACGCCCCCCGCGCCCGGACTTCCGAACCAGTTCCGGAGCAGGAGAACCCCAGCGGATGACAGACCTCTGCTGTCACCATGGGTTCACGCCCGCGACTCGCGTTTCACGTGAGCGTCGTCGTGCAACTAGCCTGATCCCGACCTGCCGCCCCTCCTCCGGAGCCTGAAGTGCGCCTGCGCCTGACACCGCGCGACACCACGTTCTTCGACCTCTTCGCCGCCTCGGCGCAGCACCTCGTCACCGGGGCCAACCTGCTCGGCGAGATGCTCGGTGCGACCACCGCCGGACGCAAGGAGCTCGGCAAGCGCATCGCCGAGGCCGAGCACCTGGCCGACGAGGCGACGCACCAGATCATGCGTCGTCTGAACCAGACGTTCGTCACCCCGTTCGACCGCGACGACATCTACCAGCTCGCGTCGAACCTCGACGACTGCATGGACTACATGGACGAGGCCGCCGACCTCATGGTCCTGTACAAGATCGGCGAGCTGCCCCCGCGCGTCGCCGACCAGGTGCAGGTCCTGCAGCGGTCGGCCGAGCTGACCGCCGAGGCCATGCCGCGCCTGCGCTCGATGGACTCGCTCTCGGAGTACTGGGTCGAGGTCAACCGCCTCGAGAACCAGGCCGACAAGTCGTACCGCAAGCTGCTCGCGCAGATGTTCGACGAGATCGCCGACCCGATCCAGCTCATGAAGCTGAAGGAGATCGTCGAGAAGCTCGAGGAGGCCGCGGACGCCTTCGAGAAGGTCGCGAACACGGTCGAGACGATCGCGGTCAAGGAGTCCTGAGCTCCCGTGGAGGCTGCTCTCGTCATTCTCGTCGTCGCGCTCGCGCTCGGGTTCGACTACACCAACGGTTTCCACGACGCCGCGAACGCCATCGCGACCTCCGTGTCGACCCGCGCCCTGACCCCGCGCATCGCGCTCGTCATGGCCGCCGTCATGAACTTCGTCGGTGCGATGCTCGGCACGACCGTGGCCGAGACGATCGCGACGTCGATCGTCGACCTGCAGGAAGCGTCGAACCACAGCGCGTTGCTCGTGATCGTCTGCGGGCTCGTCGGCGCGATCGTCTGGAACCTCATCACCTGGTGGTTCGGCCTGCCGTCGTCGTCGACGCACGCGCTCATCGGCGGGCTCGTCGGTGCGGGTCTCGCGGCGAGCCTCGGCGTCTACTGGGGCGCGGTGTTCGACAAGGTCGTCGTGCCGATGGTCGTCTCGCCGGTCGTCGGCTTCACGCTCGCGTTCTTCCTCATGGTCGGCGTGCTGTGGCTGCTGCGGAACGCCGCGCCCGCCCGCACGCAGCGCCGGTTCCGCTTCGCGCAGACGTTCTCCGCCGCGGCGATGGCCCTGGGGCACGGCCTGCAGGACGCGCAGAAGACCATGGGCGTCATCTACCTCGCGCTGCTGACGGTCGGCTGGGCCGACGCGGACGAGGGCATCCCGCTGTGGGTCAAGGTCTCCGCGGCTGCCGCGATCTCCGCGGGCACCTACTCGGGCGGCTGGCGCATCATGCGCACGCTCGGCCGCAAGATCATCGAGGTCGACCCGGCGCGCGGGTTCGTCGCCGAGTCCGTCTCCGCGACGGTGCTGTACGTCATGGCGATGGGCCTGCACGCCCCGGTCTCGACGACGCACACCGTGACCTCGGCGATCATGGGCGTCGGCGCGACCAAGCGCGCGTCCGCCGTGCGCTGGGGCGTCGCGAAGAACATCGCGACGGCGTGGGTGCTGACGATCCCGGCGGCCGCACTCGTCGCGGCGCTCGTGACGCTCGCGCTCAGCCCGCTGATCGGCTGACGACCCCGCCCGCGGAGCCCCGGCCGCTCACTCCAGGCGGCCGGCGCGCCACAGCTGCGCGGCGTGCTCGAGCTCCTCGGCCGTGCGCAGCAGCGCCGACGCGCCGTACGTGAGGCGCGCGGCGCCGCGCGGGTCGACGTCGTCCAGGTGGTCCGCGTCGAACGCCGCACCCGCCGCGAGCACGCGCGCGAACGCGGCGGCGCGCTCCAGCGCCACGTCCAGGTCGCCGGTGTAGACGCCCGAGAGCACCGCGTCGGCGACCGCGCGCACGTCGTCGGGACCCGGTGCCTGCGCGACCCCCGCGACGGCGTCGTGCACCGGGACCGCCGCCACGCCCTGCCGGTACCGGTCGGCGATGGTCTCCGGGTCGCGGCGCACCCACTCGCGCAGCACGTACAGGCGCCACAACGCACCGGGCAGCGTCGAGGGCGCGCTGTCGGACCACAGGCCCGCGACGACGTCGAGGCCCTCGGTCTCGACGAGCGCGACGAGCCGGGCCACGACCTGCGGGTCCTCGGTCGCGCGCCCCTGGTGCACGAGCGCGGCGGCGGTGGTGTGGGCGATCTCGTCCCGCAGCGCGGGGTCGAGCTCGCCGGGCAGCTCGTCGGCGGCCTGGGGGTCGAGCATCGCGGGACGCCGGGGACGGCGCGGTTCGTCGGTCATCGTCACCTCCGCCCCCAGTCTCCCCCGACCGGGCCCCGCGGTCCCGCGGTCCGGGCGGGCCTCCGTCTCGACGTGCAGCGTTGCACCGTCCGGTCCACTGTGGGACTCGGGGCGTCGCGACCAGGCAGCGACGCGACGAGAGGGGCGTGCACCATGTCCGAAGGTCCGGACGCGACCCGCAGCGACGCGGGCGGCGGGCCGGGCGGCGCAGGGGGTCCCACGGACGCTCGACGCAGCCCGCACCACAACAAGGCGATCGCGCTCGCGGTCGCCGCGGCGGTCGGCGGTTTCCTGTTCGGCTTCGACTCGTCCGTGATCAACGGGGCGGTCAAGGCCTTCACCGAGGAGTTCGCGCTCGGCGACGCGCTGTCCGGGTTCGCGGTCGCGGTCGCGCTGCTCGGCTGCGCGCTCGGCGCGTGGATGGGCGGCCGTCTCGCGGACCGCTACGGCCGCACGCGCGTCATGTTCATCGGCGCGGTGCTGTTCTTCGTCTCGTCGATCCTGTCCGGCATCGCGTTCGGCGTGTGGGACCTGATCCTGTGGCGCTTCCTCGCGGGTGGCGGCATCGGCATCGCGTCGGTGATCGCGCCGGCGTACATCGCCGAGATCGCACCTGCGGCGATCCGCGGCCGGCTGGGCTCGCTGCAGCAGCTCGCGATCGTCATCGGCATCTTCGCGGCGCTGCTGTCCGACCAGCTGCTCGCGCTCGCGACGCCCGGCGAGGGCGCCGACGCGGCGGGCGAGCTGTGGCTCGGGCTCGAGGCGTGGCGGTGGATGTTCATCGTCGCGGTCGTCCCCGCGACCGTGTACGGGATCCTCGCGCTACGCATCCCCGAGTCGCCGCGCTACCTGGTGAGCAAGGGCCGCCAGGACGAGGCGCTCGCGGTGCTGACGGACGTGCTCGGCACGCGCGAGGAGGCGGTCAGCCGCGTGGCCGAGATCGAGCACACGATCCGCACGGACGAGGACGCGCCGAAGGCCAGCCTGCGCGGGCCGCGGTTCGGCCTGCTGCCGGTGGTGTGGGTCGGGATCCTGCTGTCGGTGTTCCAGCAGTTCGTCGGGATCAACGTGATCTTCTACTACTCGAACACGCTGTGGCAGGCGGTCGGGTTCGACGAGAGCGACTCGTTCACGATCTCGACGATCACGTCGGTCACCAACGTCGTCGTCACGTTCATCGCGATCGCGCTGGTCGACAAGGTCGGCCGCCGCCCGCTGCTGCTGATCGGCTCCGCCGGCATGGCGGCGTGCCTGGCGATCATGGCGATCGCGTTCCTCAACTCCTACGAGGTCCCCGACCCCGAGAACGCGGGCGAGGTCCTGACGCAGCTGCCCGACGGCTGGGGCACGACCGCGCTGATCGCGGCGAACGCGTTCGTCGTGTTCTTCGGGGCGACGTGGGGGCCGCTCGTGTGGGTGCTGCTCGGCGAGATGTTCCCGAACCGGATCCGGGCCGCGGCACTCGGGGTCGCGGCCGCCGCGCAGTGGATCGCGAACTTCCTCATCACGATCTCGTTCCCGCCGCTGCTGGGGGCGTTCGGTGCGTCGGTGCCGTACTTCATGTACGCGATGTTCGCGGCGCTGTCGTTCGTCTTCGTGCTGTGGCGCGTCCCCGAGACGAAGGGCGTCGAGCTCGAGGACATGGAGGGCGTCAAGGTCCAGCGCCGGGGGCAGCCGGCCTGACGGCTCACCGGGCGTCCCCGACGAGCGCCGCCTCCCCACCGGGGGCGGCGTTCGTCGTGTGAGCCACGAGACGGCGCTATTCGTTGCATGCTGCACGCATCGGGTCGTACAGTTGCATGCAGCAACCACCAGTGAGGACCGTGTGACCACCCACCAGCAGAACCCCGAGCTCGCGATGCTCCGCGCCGCGGAGACGTTCTGGCGCACGCTGCGCGACGCGAGCGGACCGCTCGTCCGGGGCGCCGACTGCAGCCGGGCCGCCGCCGCGCTCATCCGCATGCTCGCGACGCGCACCCGCGAGGGGAACCCCACCCAGGTCGGCGACGTCGCGCACCTCATGCGCGTGGACACGTCCGTCGCCAGCCGGCAGGTCAGCCAGCTCGTCGACGACGGCCTCGTCGAGCGCCTCGTCGACACCGACGACCGTCGTGCCCGCACGCTGCACCTCACCCCCGCCGGCGTCGCCCGCGCCCAGGAGATCGAGACACGCCTCGCGCAGCGCACGGCCGAGCTGTTCGCCGACTGGGACGCGCACGACCTCGCGACCGCGACCGAGGTGCTCGTGCGGCTCAGCGCGACGTTCGACCGCGCCAGCGTCCACGAGCGCGCACCGGCCTGACCGACCCGGGCCAGAACGACCCGCACCTGAACCCGCCGACGACGCCGGGCGCCCGACCACGAAGAGAACCAGGAAGACCGTGCCCCAGGACCCCACCGCCGTGCAGCAGCACCCCACCCCGCCCGACGAGCTCACCGCCACCACCACGGACTCCGCCGCCGCCCCGGCCATGACGCGCCGCGAGGTGCTCGAGGCGCTGTCCGGCATCCTGCTCGGGATGTTCGTCTCGATGCTCGCGACGAGCGTCGTGTCCTCCTCGCTCCCCCGCATCATCACCGACCTCGGCGGCAGCCAGTCCGCGTTCACGTGGGTCGTCACCGCGACGCTGCTCACGACGACGATCTCCACCCCGATCTGGGGCAAGCTCGCCGACCTCATGAGCCGCAAGCTGCTCGTGCAGCTCGCGCTCGCCGTGACCGTCGTGTCGTCCGCGCTCGCGGGGCTCGCGCACAACACCGACATGCTCATCGCGATGCGCGCCCTGCAGGGCATCGGCGCGGGCGGCATGACCGCGCTCGGCACCGTGCTGATCGCGGACATCATCAGCCCGCGCGAGCGCGGCCGGTACATGGGCCTCATGGGCGCGATCATGGGCATCTCGATGGTCGGCGGGCCGCTGCTCGGCGGCGTCATCACCGACTCGTCGCTCACCTGGCGCGCCAACTTCTTCGTCGGCCTGCCGTTCGCGATCTTCGCGATCGTCGTGCTGCAGCGCACGCTGCACCTGCCCGCCGCCGCGCGCCGCGTGGTGCGGATCGACTACTGGGGCGCCACGCTGATCTCGGTCGGCATCGCGCTGCTCCTGCTGTGGATCACGTTCGCCGGCAGCTCGTTCGACTGGGCCTCGTGGCAGACCGCCGCGATGGTCGGCGGCGCCGTCGTCACGCTCGCCGCCGCGCTGTGGGTCGAGTCCCGCGCCGCGGAGCCGATCATCCCGCTGCACCTGTTCCGCAACCGCACGCTCGTGCTGGCCGTCGTCGCGAGCATCGCGGTCGGCATCGCGATGTTCGGCACCTCGGTGTTCCTCAGCCAGTACATGCAGCTCGCGCGCGGCAAGACCCCGACGGAGTCGGGGCTCATGACGATCCCGATGATCGCGGGCGTGCTGGTCTCCTCGACCGTGTCCGGCCAGATCATCTCCAAGACCGGCCGCTACAAGGCGTTCATGATCTGGGGCGCCGCGGTGCTCACCGCGGGCATCGGCCTCATGGGCACGATCCACTACGACACGAGCTTCGTGCTCGTGAGCGCCTACATGGTGATCCTCGGTGCGGGCGTCGGGATGCTCATGCAGAACCTCGTGCTCGCCGTGCAGAACACGCTGCACGTCTCCGAGGTGGGCTCCGGCACGTCGACCGTCGCGTTCTTCCGCACGCTCGGCGGCGCTATCGGCGTCTCGGTGCTCGGCGCGGTCCTGTCGAACCGCTCGACCGACTACATCGTCTCCGGCCTCGGCAAGCTCGGCATCGACCCGGGCGCCATGGGCGGCGACGGCACGCTGCCGGACCTCGCGACGCTCCCCGGCCCGGTGCGCACGGTCGTCGAGCAGGCGTTCGGCGACGCGATCGCGGACCTGTTCCTGCTCGCCGCGCCCGTCGCGCTGGTGTCGCTCGTCGCGGTGCTGTTCCTCAAGGAGGTCCCGCTCGGACGCCGCTCCGGCGTCGAGCAGCTCCTCGAGGAGCAGCAGGCGGAGGAGCCGGCGCACGCGTCGGCGCACGGGTCGGCACACGGGTCGGCACAGGAGGCCGTCGCCGAGGTCGTGCACGACACGGCCGCGACGATCGCCCCGGTGACCGACGAGCTCGCGGGCGAGCCGCGCCGCGGCTGACCGATCACCAGCACGTCGAGGGGGTGGGCCCGACCGGGCTCGCCCCCTCGTCGCGCGTCAGGCGTGCGAGCGCTCCGGCGTCGCGGGCTGCGTCGCCCACGCGGAGGACAGGTCACGGTTGAGGCGGCCGAGCTGCGCGGTGAGCTGCGCGATCTGCTCGGGCGCCCAGTCCTCGAGCGCACGGGCCAGGAAGTCGGTGCGCGCCTGCTGCGCGGCGGCGAGCCGCGTCGAACCCTCGGGCGTGAGCGCCAGGAGCTGGCCGCGGAAGTCGTCCGGGTCCGGCGAACGCGTCAGCAGACCCAGCGCGCCGAGCCGCGCGAGCTGGCGGGACATCGTCCCGCGGCCCACGCCGATGTACGCGGCGAGGTCGCTCGCGCGCACGCCCGGGGTCCGCTCGATGAGCGCGAGGAGCTCGTACGCCGAGGGCTCGAGCTCGGGGTGCACCCGCCGCGCCATCGCCGTCGACGACGCGGTCGCACGGCGGAGGAACAAGCCGAGCTCACGCTCGAGCTGCTGCAGGTCGTCGTCCATCACGCGCACATCTTGGCGCGTCCGACCCTCTCGTGGGAACGGTTCATCGGGCCGACATCCGACGGATCGGGTGAACGTTCTGCGCCGGTCCGTGCGGGATCGCCCGGATCGGGAGCATCTGGACGCTATCGCGTCCAGGTCACGCGCTGCCGGGCGACGTGCGCGATGGCCGCGACCCGGTCCGGCTCGAGCACGGGCGCGAGGCCCCGGACCGTGCGCGGCAGCGCGCCACGCGTCACGACGATCGGCTCGGTCGGGTCCGCCGGACCCTCGACCTGGAGCTCGCCGCGGACGACGACGAGCGAGCGCACCGTGATGTCGGCGCACCCCGCGCGCAGCAGCAGACCCTGCACGCGTGCGGCCTCCATGCGGGCGGCGTGCAGGTGCCCGACCGACGTCCCGTCGATCGTCATGCGCCGGCCGTGGACCACGACCTGCTCGCCCGGCGCGCCGCGCTCCGCGACCGTGAGGATGCCGCCGGGACCGACGAGAAGGTGCTCGACGACCGTGCCCTGCCGGCCGAGCGGCACGTCGTGCACCACGTGCCAGCCCTCGGCGTACAGACGCTCGAGGCGCGCACGCAGCGGAGCGCCGCGCTCGGCGCGGGGCTCGTCCGTGGCGCCGAGCCACGCGTGCAGCGCCGACCGCTCGGGCTCGCCGAACGGCTGGCGGGGCATCGGGAGCGTGATCTCGTTGCCGTCCCCGCGCAGGAACGCCTGCGCCGCGCGGCGCAGCCCCTCCTCGAGCTCCGGCTCCTCGACGACCACCTCGCCCGACTGCAGGTCGATCGAGCCGACGCGTGCGCCGGTCTCGTGGGTCACGAACAGCCGGTCGGCGCCGTACCGCCGCCACCGTCGCACCGTGAGCACCTCGTCCACGGTGTCATTATCGGCGCGTGAGGGCCCCGGCTTCAGCCCGTCTCGCAGGTTCGGACGGCGTGTCGACCGAACGGATCAGGCGTGTCGTCCGGCGGTGGTCCCACGAGTGCTCCCGGCACACGAGCCGCGTGCCGGGAGCCTCCGATCGGCTGACCGCCCGTCCGGGCGTCAGCCCGGGACGCCCTGGCCGGTCTCGGTGGCCGGCTCGAACGTCAGGCTCACCGAGTTCATGCAGAAGCGATCCCCGGTCGGCGTCTGCGGCGCGTCGTCGAACACGTGGCCCAGGTGCGAGCCGCACCGCGCGCAGCGCACCTCGGTGCGGACCATCCCGTGCGACCGGTCCTCGATCAGCTCCACCGCGTCGCCCGCGAGCGGCGTGAAGAAGCTCGGCCACCCGCAGTGCGAGTCGAACTTCGCGTCCGACGAGAACAGCTCGCCGCCGCACGCGCGACACCGGTAGACACCGCGGCGCTTCTCGTCGAGCAGCGCCCCCGTCCACGCGCGCTCCGTGCCCGCGCGGCGCAGCACCGCGAACTCCTGCGGCGCCAGCTCGAGCGCCCACTGCTCGTCGGTCTTCGTGACCTCGTACGTCACGTGCCCACCTCCTCGTCACGACGCGCGTCGTGCGCGTCGTCCGACGCTTCCAACACGACCACACCCACGGTCGTTCCCGCGCGTCGAGGACACCCGGTGCTCGCTCGCGGCGCCGCCACCGCCTAACCTCCCGTAGGGACCCGACCGGAGGGAGGCCCCGTGGCGCGAGGCGCCGCACGGCGACGCTGGTCGCTCACGCGCTACTTCGGCGTGGTGAGCTTCGTCGCCATGTCCGCCCTCGGGTTCGCGCTCGTGTGGATGACCGGGCGCGTGATGCACGAGCAGTCCGTGGGCGACGGCACGCAGTCCGCGAGCTCGGTCATGGCGTACGCCGCGGCGCCCCTGCCGCCCGAGGCGTTCGACATCGCGGTCCTCAGCGACTCGGAGCGCGAGGCGGTGTCCAGCGCGACGTCGCTGTTCTCCTCACGCCTCGTCGGCCTGCGGCTGTGGAGCACCGCGGGCGCCCTCATGTACAGCTCGACCGACGAGACCGTCGGCTTCCCCGACACCGAGCGGCTGGCCCAGGTGCTCGCCACCGGCGAGCCCGACGCGCGGGTGCTCGACGACGTCAGCCAGGTCGACGCGAGCGCCCCGGGCGCGACCGTCACCGAGGTGCTCGACGTGTACGTGCCCGTGCGGGAGTCGGACGCGCGCGACCTCGCGGGCTCGGTGATCGGCACCCCCCTGCCCACCCCCTCGCCGGGGACGGACGAGGACCCGGTGATCGGCGCGGCCGAGGTCGTGCTCGACCACACCGAGGCCGTCAAGACGCTCGCGCAGGCGCGCGGGACGGTCACGCTCGTCGTCGCCGGCGGGCTCGTCGCGCTGTGGGTGCTGCTGTTCCGCACGGTCCACGCGACGTCGAAGCGGCTGCAGGCGTCCGCGATGGAGAACGCCCGGCTCGCGCTGCTCGACTCGCTCACCGGGCTGCCGAACCGCCGTCTGCTGGCCGACCGCATGCGCCGCGACGTCGCCGAGGCGCTGCGGTCCGGCGGCCGGGTCGGGCTGGTGCTGCTCGACATCGACCGGTTCAAGGACATCAACGACTCGCTCGGCCACGACCACGGCGACGAGCTGCTCGAGCAGGTCGCCGAGCGGCTGCGCGGCGCGCTGCGCGACGAGGACGTCGTCGCGCGGCTCGGCGGCGACGAGTTCGCCGTGCTGCTGCCCGACGTGCGGTCCGTGGCCAACGCCGAGCGGCTCGCGCGTCGGGTGCGCCAGCTGTTCATCCCGCCGTTCCAGCTCGGCGAGATGTCGCTGCACGTCGAGACGTCCGTGGGCGTCGCGTGCATCCCCGACCACGCGAGCGACGCGTCCTCGCTCATGCGCACCGCGGACGTCGCGATGTACTCCGCGAAGCACCACCGCACGGGCGTCGCCGTGTACGACCCCGACGAGGACCACTCCTCGCCGCAGCGGCTCGTCCTGCTCGGCGACCTGCACCAGGCGATCGAGGCGCCCGTCGGCGACTCCGAGCTCGTCATGCACTACCAGCCGAAGGTCGCCCTCGAGACGGGCAGGCCCGTCGGCTACGAGGCGCTCATGCGCTGGGACCACCCCACGCGCGGCCTCCTGCTGCCCGGGGCGTTCATCCCGCTCGCGGAGCAGTCCGGCCTCATCCACGACCTCACGCGGTTCGCGCTGACCAGCGCGATCACGCAGCTCGCGCGGTGGCGCGAGGCCGGCACGCCGCTGCCCGTCGCGGTCAACCTGTCCGCGCACGACGTCACGACGACCGCGGTGGTCGACTCGATCGAGCGGCTCCTGACCGAGCACGACGTGCCCGCCGAGCTGCTCGAGGTCGAGATCACCGAGACCGCGCTCGTCGCCGACCCGTCGCGCATCGTGCCCGTGCTCGAGCGGCTCGGGGCGCTCGGTGTGCACGTCGCGATCGACGACTTCGGCATCGGCAACACGTCCATCTCGCAGCTGCGCGACCTGCCCGTCGGAGAGCTCAAGATCGACCGGCTGTTCGTCGCGGACCTGCGCTCCGGCGACGGGGAGCGCTCCGAGGTCGTCGTGCAGGCCATGGTCGACCTGGCGCACTCGTTCGGGCTGCGCGTCGTCGCCGAGGGCGTCGAGGACGAGGACACCGCCGCCACGCTGCGCCGGCTCGGCGTGGACCGCGCGCAGGGGTTCCTCTACTCCCCCGCCGTGCCCCCCGAGGACGTGCCCGCGCCGCTCGGCCCGGGGCGCGAGCGCGGCACGCGCGCGTCACGCGTGCGGGGCGTGCGCGGCGCGTGAGATCATCCGGATGAAGTCGGGCCAACTGCTCAAGTCGCTGGCGGGCGTGCCGATGTTCCGAGTACCCGTGGTGTCAGCCGCGACCCGACCGAGGGGGAGAACAGCACGATGATGGACGACCTGATCGAGGAGATGGTCAACCCTGCCCCGGCGCAGGCCGACAAGGCCCGTCGGCGGCGCCTGTGGGCGACCGTCTCGATCCTGGGCCTCGCCGCCCTGGGGGTCACGTCGCTCACCACGTCCGCGCTGTTCACCGACCTGGAGACGACGAACGACGCGATCACGACCGGTCGGGTCAACCTCGAGCTGGGCCAGTTCGAGTTCTCCGTGCCGGTCGACAACATGCTCCCCGGCGCGTCCGTCGTCGCGCCGGTCACGGTCACGAACAACGGCTCGCTGCGCTACCAGTACGCGATCAGCTACCGCGCCGACGACCGCGCGGGCGACACCGCCGACCTGTCGAGCGCTCTGCGCGTGAGCATCTACGACACCTCCACCTGCACGCTCGCGGGTACCGCGACGGCGACCGCCCGCATCGGCCAGAGCGGCGCCCCGGGGACGTTCGGGCTCGCGACGACCGACACCCCGATCGTCGGGACGCCCGGTGTCGACGAGGCGACCGGCAACCGCCACCTGAACGCCACCGCGTCCGAGGACCTGTGCGTGCGGATCGACTTCGACGAGAACGCGGGCAACGCGTTCCAGGACACGTCGACGACGCTCGAGCTCACGTTCGACGCGCGCCAGATCACGTTCGACCCGTCCGACCCCGACGAGTCCGGCGCCTGACCCCTCGGCGATGCCTCGTCCTCCGCGGCACCCGATCCGGCTCGAGGTCGACCGGCGCGCCACTCCCCGCCCGGCCCGCCCCGAGCCGGTGCGGCGTCGGTCGCCCTGGCGGCGGCTGACGTCGGTGGTGCTGTGGACGGTCGTCGCCGTCGGGACGCTCGCGTTCGCGGCGTCGCTCGCGGTGCCGCTGTGGTTCCAGGCGCAGGACCAGCGGCTGCTCATCGTGACGTCCGGGTCGATGGCGCCCGTGTTCGACGCGGGAGACGCGGTCGTCATGCGCAAGGTCGACGACCCGTCGCAGCTCAAGGTCGGCCAGATCATCTCGTTCTGGCCGCTGGGCTCCGAGCACCTCGTCACGCACCGGGTCGTGGACCTGGTCAACCTCCCGAAGCTCGAGCCGGACGCGACCGGCAAGATGGTCGAGGTCCGCGACGCGACCGGCAACGCGCTGACCAGCCCGTACATCGTGACGAAGGGCGACGCGAACGCGGAGAACGACCCGAACGCGACGCCGTACACGCGCGTGCGCGGCATCGTGCTCGACGTGCACCCCGGGTGGGGCTGGGTGCTGCAGTGGGCGAGCTCGCCCGTCGGGCGGGCCGTGATGCTCGTGCCGCCTCTGCTCGCGCTCGGCGTCCTCGAGCTGCTCGCGGTCCGCGAGGCCCGCGCCGGCAGGCCGCGCACCGAGCACCCCGACGACAGGTACCTCGATGCGGTCCTCCATGGCTGAGCACGCGGGGCGCCGCGACGCGGGCACGCGCCGGTCCGCCTTCCTCGCCGTCGACCGGGGGTCGGTGGTCCGGCTCGTCGTGACCGTGCTGCTCGGGCTCGCCGCGCTCGTCGGCCCGCGCCTGACACCCACCTCCGCGCAGTTCACGGACACGGTCGAGGTGCCCGTGACGCTGGGCACGGCGTCGGACTTCGCGGTCGAGGACCCGCCGACCGGTCCCTGAGGGCTCAGTCGCGCAGGCCGCGCGCCGCGAGCAGCACGCCCGACGGGTCGTAGGCGAGCGACAGGGCGTGCAGGCGGGCCGCCACGGCCGGCGGGTGGACCGCCTCGACGAACGCCCGCCCGGACCTGGTCGTGAAGTTCGGCATGCTTCCCGCGCGCGCCCACGGCGCGAGACCCGCGGCGATGCGTCGCGCGTCGTCCGCGACGACGGGGGCGGTCCCCGGTGCCGCGATGCCGGTGGTGAAGACCGAGTACGGCGCGTCGCGGTGCGCGAACGCGCAGTCGTCGCCCGTGCGGACGCGCCCGCCGAGCTGGCGGACCTCGACGACCGCCTGCACGCACGGCGTGCCGGGCCCGACGAGCTCGAGGAACCGCTCGGTGACCTCGGGCCCGAACTCCTCGAGCAGGAACGTCGAGTCGTGCGACGGGATCGGGTCCTCGGGGTCCGCGTGCACCGATGCGATCGCGGCGTACGGCATGACGCCGACCGTGTCGACGAGCGGCGTCGCGGCGGACCGCACGGCGCGGACCAGCTCGCCGCCCTCGTCGGGGTCGCCCGTCCACACGAACCGCACGGCCACCGCGGTGCGGCCGCGCAGCGGCGGGGGCACGAGGTCGAGGTCGGGCAGGCGCAGGACCGCCAGCGACGTCGTGGCCTGCTCGGGCAGGAGCTGCGCCCACACGCCCCACGTGCGCACCACGGCCGCGGCGTCCTCGCCCGCGAAGTAGATCGCGCCGCCGTACACCTGCGACAGCGACGGCAGGTCCAGCTCGACCGCGGTGACGATGCCGAGCGCGCCCTTGCCGCCGCGCAGCGCCCAGAACAGGTCGGCGTTGCGGACGCGGGTCGCGCGTCGCACCTCGCCGTCGCCGGTCACCACCTCGAACGCGTGCACGTGGTCCGACGCGAGGCCGTGCGACCGCGCGAGCGGGCCGACCCCGCCGCCGGTGAGGAGCCCGACGACGCCGACGTGCGTCGACGACCCGCACACGGGAGCGAGCCCGTACGGTGCGGCGGCCTCGAGCACGGCCGACCAGCGCACGCCCGCGCCGATGCGGGCCCGGCACTGGACGAGGTCGATCGTGAGCTCGTCGAGCGTCGCGGTGGACACGAGCAGCGCGCCGTCCATGGTGTCGGTCGGGCCGTGGCCCGTCCCCTGCACGCCGACGCGCACGCCGAACGCGGCGGCGAGGCGCAGCGTGGTCGCGACCTCGGAGGCGTCCGTGGCCTCGACGACCGCGAGCGGGCCGAGCGTGAGGGTCGGGTTCTGGGTGCGGGTGAGGCGGGCGTAGGAGGCGGTGCCGGGCAGGTGCACGCGCGAGACCGCGTCCGTCAGGGCGCGCACCGCGGCGTCGCCGGCGGGGCGGTAGCCCGCGTCGATCGGCGTCGTGCTGGTCATGGGTGATGTCCTGTCGTCGTCCGTCGGTGCGCCGGGGCGGCGCACGGAACAGCAGGACACGCGTCCACGACGTCTGATACGTCCCATGACCGGTGCGGGAGCGCGGCGGGACGGGTCAGGCCCGCGACGCGTCCGCGCGGGCTGCCGGTGGCTCCGGCGGCAGGCGCACGGTCATCGTCGTGCCCTCCCCCAGGACGCTCGCGACGGCGAGCGTCCCGCCGTGCGCGTCGACCACCGCCTTGGCGATCGACAGCCCGAGCCCGACGCCCGGGACGGCACCGCGCTGCGCGGACGCGGCACGGAAGAACCGCTGCGTGAGCTGCGCGATCTCGTCGGGCGAGATGCCGACGCCCGAGTCGCTCACCTCGAGGACCGCGCCCGCACGGCCCGCCTCGTCGACCGGCCCGGGTGCGACCGACGCGACGACCGTCCCGCCGGGGCGCGTGAACTTGATCGCGTTGGTCAGCAGGTTGTCGACGACCTGCGCGAGCCGCGTCGCGTCCGCGACCACGGGCGTCCGCGTGACGTCCTGGGTGAGCGTGATGCCCGCGTTGTGCGCGGCGTACGCGGCGGACTCGACCGAGGACCGCACCACGTCGGCGAGGTCGATCCGCGCGGGGCTGACCTGGAACGTGCCCGCGTCGACCTGCGCGGTCAGGAGCAGGTCGCTCACGAGGCGCAGCTGGCGTCGCGCGTTGCGCTCGATGATCGTGAGGAACTCGCGCTGCTCGTCGGACAGCGGGTCCGGGCCGTCCTGCAGGAGCTCCAGGTAGCCGAGCACCGCGGTCAGCGGCGTGCGCAGCTCGTGGCTCACGAGGCTGACGAACTGGTCCTTGAAGGCCGCGGCCTCCCGCTCGGCCGTGACGTCGGTCGCGACGACGACGAAACCGTTGCTCGCGCCGTCGCCCTCGACGCGTCGCGTGACCGCGAGCCGCACCGTCCGGCGCTCGCCGTCGCGCCGCACCCACGTCCAGTCCCGCACGTGCGAGCCCTCACCCTGCGCGGGCCGGACGACCACGTCGAGCAGGCGCCGCTCGGCCTGCTCGCCGTCGCCCCGCACCGCGTGGCCGAACGCGGCGGCGTACCGCTCGCGCAGCTCGTCGGGGTCGTGCAGCGCGGTGAGCCGCAGGCGGCCCACGACCGCGCCCTGCGCGTGGCCGAGCAGGCGCTCGGCGCCCGCGTTGAACACCTGGATCAGCCCGTCGGTGTCGGTCGCGATGATGGCCTGCTCGGTGGCCGAGTCGATGACCGCGACCATCTGCTCGAGCGCCGACTCCCGGGCGGCGGCGACGCGCGCGATGACGTCCGCGTCCGTGCGGACGAGGTCGAGCAGCTCGTCCTGCTGGACGCGCAGCCGGTCGAGCGCGGCGTTGCGCACGCGCAGACGCTCGGTGGTCTCGTGCGAGATCACCGCGAGCACGAACGCGACGAGGGCGACCAGCAGCGCGCGCATGACCGTGAGCGACGTGAACGTCTGCGGGTCGATCACCGCGGGCGTGAACACGACGAGCAGCACGCAGACGGTCGCGAGCGTCACGCCGCGTCGCCCGCGCTGCGACGCGAGCGTGAGCACCGGGATGAACACGAGCGCCCCGAGGATCGAGCTGCTGCCGCCCGTGCCGGCGCGCAGCAGCGAGACCGCGCCGAGGGACACCACGGGCAGCAGGTCGGCTGCCCACGCGGGCCAGCGGCTCCACGGCAGCGTGACCGCGAGCACCATGACGGCGGCGGTCACGATCGCGGCGGCCAGCACGAGCGCGGGGTCGGTGACGACGTCGACGACGGTCAGGGTGAGGAGGCCGACCGCGAACGCCAGGACGAACGGCAGCTGCCGCTCGACGACGCCCGCCTCGGGCCCGGTGTACCGGGAGACGAACCGCAGGAACCGGCTGCCGCGCCGGCGGCGTTCCACGACCGGCGGGGTGCTCATCGCATCGTCCTCATCGCGCGTCCTCGTGCGGCCTCATCGCAGCGTCGAGAGCAGCACGACGACGGGCGCGGTCACGGCGGCCGCGACGATCCCGACGACGAGCACGCGGCGTTCGGCGCGTGCGTCGGCGCGGATCTCGCGCGCGAGCGCCCGCTCGTCGAGGCGCGCGCCGGGCTCGTCGTGCCCGTTCGTCGGTGCCGTCATCCCACGACCCGTCCCGTCTTCTCGGTCTTGTCCCACTGCGCCGAGGCCCCGCGCCACTGCTTGACGTACGCGTCGAGCGTGATGGCGCACAGCACGGGCCCGTACCCGATGACGTACAGCAGCGGCGTGGCCAGGGCCTTGAGGCCCCGCACACCGTCGACGGCCCGCACGACGGGGGCGACGAGCATCGCGACCAGCGGCCAGGCGTACAGCGCGAGCTGCCACACGTCCCGACCCTCCGGCGTCATCTCCAGGCCGAACAGGGCCGGCACCTGCTCCTCCCACAGCCCCGGCACCCACGCGGCGGTCATGACGACGAGCGCGAGCAGGCCGGGGAAGGTGAGCGCCTGGAACCACGAGCGGCGCGCGGTCTCGCCGTCGAGCAGCAGCGTCGTCGCGGTGATGAACACGTACGCGACGACCCCGAGCCACCACAGCGCGCGGAACGCGGTCAGCGCGACCGCCGAGTCGAGCAGGTGCAGCCCGACGAGCCCCGCGGTCGCGAGCAGGATCGCGACGGGCAGCATGTAGACGGAGAACCACACGAGCCCGAACACCCACGACCCGAGCCGCTGCCCGCCGCGCCGCAGCGGCCACGGCCGGCGGAACCACACGTCGGAGAACCGCCGGGTGATCTGCACGTTCCCGCGTGCCCAGCGCACGCGCTGCTTCCACAGCGCGCGCACCGAGTCCGGCTCCTCCGCGAGCACGACCGCCGCGGGCTCGAACACCACGCCGCGGCCGTCGAGCTGGGTGAGGAACGTCGTGAACGTGTCCTCGGCGAGCGTCGTGGTGTCGACGCGACCACCGATGGACTCGAGGTTCGCGCGCGAGTGCAGCTGCGCGCCGCCCGCGAGGCACGCCATGGCGCCCAGCACGTTCTGCGCGCGGCGGGCCGCGGCCTGCGCGGTCACGTACTCGTACCCGATGAACCGGGCGACCGACCCGGGCCGCGCGCTGCCCTCGCGGATGTACGCGGTGACGGCCCCGACGTGCTCGTCGGCGAGGTGGCGCGTCATCTTGCGCAGCGCGTCGGGGCGGTAGATGACGTCGGCGTCCATGATGAGCAGCGCCTGCATCCAGTCGTCCGCGAGCGCGCGCTCGATGCCGTGGTTGAGCGTGTGGGCCTTGCCCTGGCCGCCCTGCGCGCGGCGCAGGTGCACGATCCGGCCGGGGTGCTCGGCGGCCTTGGCCTGCACGACCTGCGGGGTGTCGTCGGTCGAGGCGTCGTCGACGACGAACACCTTGAGCCGGTCCGGCGGGTACTCCAGGCGCATCAGCCGCTCGAGCGACGGCGCGAGCACGGCGCCCTCGTTCCACGCGGGCACGATGACGACGACGCGCGGCAGGTACGGCGCGGCGTCGCGCAGGTGGTTGCGCCACGCGTGGACGGGGACGAGCAGGTACTGCACGAGCCCGATGAGCACGGGGACCGCCCCGCACACGACGAGCGCGACGAGCAGGACGACGAGCGCGTCGTGCGCGATCACGGCTCCCCCGTGCCGGCCTGCGTGCGCAGCCAGTCGTAGACGCCCACGTCGCGCGCGTCGTGCGCATCCGTCGACGCGACGAGCGGCACGCCCGCGGCGCGCCAGCGCGCGACCGCGCGTGGCCCGGGGCACCGCCACTTCTCGTTGACCTCGACGAGCGCGCCCGCGGCGAGCACGGCGGCGGCGACCGCGTCGAGGTGCTCGTCGGTCACGTCGTCCTCGGTCAGCCCGAGCTTGGGGACGAGCGAGAGCGGGTGCGCGAGCTGCGCGCACGGGGTGCGCCGCAGCGCGGCGACGGTCCCGTCGACGAGCATCGCGAGCACGTCCGCGGCGGCCAGTCCGTCGGCCATCGCCTCACGCGCGCGGCGCGGGCTCCACGGCCCGTCCGGGCCGGGCAGCTGGTGGTCGGCGAGCAGCACGCGGTCGACCCCGCCGGGCCCGCCCGCCGCGCGCAGCACGTCCGGCGGGGCGTCGACGCCGCCCGCGACGTCGAGGATCTTCGCCTCGACCCCGGTCTCGACGACGAGCCCCGCGGTGCGCGGCAGCCGCGCGAGCGCCTCGAGGCGCTGCGCCACGTCGCTCGTCGTCGCCCGCACGTGGTCGACCATCCGGATGCGACGCAGCCCGCGCTCGACCGCCGCCGCGTGGTTCTCCTGCGGCGTGCTCACGGCGTCGTCGGAGAACGTCGAGTGCACGTGGTGGTCCTCCGCGAGGGACGGCCACCACGACGGCTGCGACGACGGCTGCGGCGACGGCTGCGGCGACGGCGAGGCAGACATCATCCCTCCGGCGCGGACGGGGGCTCGAGCGGCGGCAGGACGTCGCCGACCGGCAGGAACACGTCCTCGAGGTAGCGCACGTTCGCGACCTCGACGAAGTCCACGTGCCGCGGGACCGGGCGCCCGAGCACCGCGTCGAGCACGAGCGACGGCATGTCGACGCCCGCGGCGATCGTCAGCGGCATCGCGCCCGGGAACCGCGGGTTGACCTCGAGCAGGCCGGGCGTGCCGTCGGCCGTGAGCTTGAGCTGCACGTTCGCGACGGTGGTCAGCCCGATCGCCTCGGCGACCGCGGTGGCCGCCGCGACCAGCCGCTCGTCGTGCACCGTGACGCCCGCGACCGCGACGCCCGAGTCCACGCGCAGCCGGGCGCGGGGCACGGCCGCGACCACGTGGCCGTCGAGGTCGGCGAGCACGTCGACCGAGTACTCCTCGCCCGGCAACAGCTCCTGCACCAGCAGGTCCTCGTCGTCGTGCACCGCGTCGAGCTCGGTCGCGGTGGTCACCACGCGCACGCCACGCGACCCGGCCCCCCGGCGCGGCTTGACGATCACGGGGAACTGCCAGCCGCTGATCGCCTGCGGCGTCCCGACGAGCTCGGTGCGCGGCACGTACGCGACGTGCGCGCAGGCGCGTGCCAGCGAGAGCTTGTCGAGCGCCGTCTCGAGCGTGCGCAGCTCGGGCGACGCGACGCGCGTGCCCGCGTGCGAGAACCGCTCGCGCTGCGCGGCGATGCGCGGCAGCTCCACGTCGACCGTCGGGTACAGCACGTCGATGCCGTCGGCGGCGCACGTCGCGAGCACGGTGTCGACGAAGTGCTCGGCGCGCCCGGCGGGGACCAGTCGTCGCCGCTCGGCGGGCACGAGGTAGATGCCGCTCGCCCAGCGGTCCATGTCCGCCGCGTACACCTCGACGTCGCCGCGCCGCAGCAGCGAGCGGATCACCGCCACCCCGGCGGGGCCGCCGGCCCCTGTCACGAGCACGCGCGTCATACGTTCACCGGTCCGTCCTGGTCTCCTGGCCCGACCGCTCGTCGGACCCGTCCTCGCGTGCGCCGGACCTGTCGCCGGCGGTCTCGCGCGAGGCCGCCGAGGCCACCCGGCCGGCGGCGCGCACCATCTCCAGCGGCTCGACGTACGTGCCCGTGCCGAACCGCGCCCAGTACCGCGCCGTGGCGCGCACGGTGTCGGCGTCCATGTAGGCGCGGTGGGACTGCGACGAGAACGCGGCGAGCATCTCGAGCTTCGTGTCGAGGAAGCCGTCGACCGTCACGAACCGGGTGGGCCGGAAGTCGACCGTCGCGGACGGGCTCTGGAAGCAGCCGAGCGTGGGCACCTGGCGGGTCGCGACCTGGACCGCGCGGTGCACGGCGCGGTGGTCCTGGTGCCGGTCGTGCACCGAGTGCGTGTAGACGACGGTCGGGCGCACCTGCTCGACGGTCCGTTCGACCGCGGGGATGAGGTCGGGCGCGGCCTCGAGCTGCGTGTCGACGAAGTCGAGCAGGAACAGCCGCGCGCCGACGACGCCCGCGGCGGCCAGCGCCTCGTGCCGCCGGTCGTCGGTGTCGCCGCCGACCGCGCCGCAGGACATCGTGAGCACGACGACCGTGTCGCCCGCGTCGCGGTGGGACGCGAGGGTCGCTCCGATGCCGATCTCGACGTCGTCGGGGTGCGCGCCGACGGCGAGCACGACCGCGCCGCGGTCCGCCTCCCGCCGGGCCCGTCCGCGCTCGGCGATCCGCGTCGCCCGGTCGGTGAGGTCCGCGGCGGACACGGGCTTCACGAGGAAGTCGTCGGCCTGCTGGTGCAGCGCGTCGACGGCGTAGTCGACGCTCGCGAACGCGGTCATGACGATGACGGGGACGCCGGGTGCGGCGCGGCGCAGCTCACGCAGCAGCTCGAGGCCGGACATGCCGGGGAGCTGGATGTCGGTGATGACGAGGTCGACGGGTCGCGTGGTCGCGTGCGCGAGGGCGGCGAGCGCGTCGGTCAGCACGGTCACGGACATGCCCGCGCGGCGCTCGAGCACCGTGCGGACGAACAGCGCGGTGTCCGCGTCGTCCTCGACGACGAGCACCTGGATCTGGCCGTCAGCCACCGCCGTCTCTCCCTCTCTCGTGCCGCCATCGCATCACCCGGACGACGGACCGGCAAACCGTGGTGACCGGGTGCGGCGAGGCTCACAGGCGCAAGTCGGGTCGAGCGTGGTCAAGGTGCGGCGCGGCGGGTTCGCGCGGGGCGTCGCGAGGGTGAACCGTGGGACCCGCACCGGCGGGCGGACGCCGGGGAATACGACGACGAGGGTCCCGGTTGCACCGGCCAGTACATGCAAACGCATGAATCTGACGGTCGGCCAGACCGCTTAGGACGAGGCAGGAAACGAGGCGAGCCGCGATGCAGTTCGGCATCTTCTCCGTCGGCGACGTGACGACGGACCCCACCACCGGCCGCACGCCGGACGACACCGAGCGCGTCCGCGCGATGCTCACGATCGCGCAGCACGCCGACGAGGCCGGCCTCGACGTCTTCGCGACCGGCGAGCACCACAACCCGCCGTTCGTCCCGTCGTCCCCGACGACGATGCTCGGCTACCTCGCGGGCGTCACGAAGCAGATCACGCTCTCGACGGCCACGACGCTCATCACCACCAACGACCCGGTGCGCCTGGCCGAGGAGTACGCGATGCTCCAGGTCATCTCCGACGGCCGGATGGACCTCATGATGGGACGCGGCAACACCGGCCCCGTCTACCCCTGGTTCGGGCAGGACATCCGCCAGGGCATCCCCCTCGCGGTCGAGAACTACGCGCTGCTGCGCCGCCTGTGGACCGAGGACGTCGTCGACTGGTCCGGGAAGTTCCGCACGCCGCTGCAGGGCTTCACCTCGACCCCGCGCCCGCTCGACGGCGTCCCGCCGTTCGTCTGGCACGGCTCGATCCGGTCCCCCGAGATCGCCGAGCAGGCCGCCTACTACGGCGACGGGTTCCTGCACAACGCGATCTTCTGGCCCATGGAGCACACCGCCGCGATGGTGAACTTCTACCGGCAGCGCTTCGAGCACCACGGGCACGGCTCCGCCGACCAGGCGATCGTCGGGCTCGGCGGCCAGGTCTTCATGCGCAAGGAGTCGCAGAAGGCGTGGGACGAGTTCCGGCCGTACTTCGACAACGCGCCGGTCTACGGGCACGGCCCGTCGATGGAGGACTTCACGCGCGAGACGCCGCTCACCGTCGGCTCGCCGCAGCAGGTCATCGACCGGTACGGCGCGTTCTGGGAGCAGGTCGGGCACTACCAGCGCCAGCTGTTCCTCATGGACCACGCCGGCCTGCCGCTCAAGACGGTCCTCGAGCAGATCGACCTGCTCGCGACCGAGGTCGTCCCCGTCCTCCGCCAGGAGGCCGAGGCTCGTCGTCCCGCGCACGTCCCCGCGAACCCGCCCACGCACGCCGAGCGCGTCGCCGCCGCGCGCGCCGCCGGCGAGGTGCACGAGCAGGGCGTCGCCGCGGCCGACCACTGGACCGGGCGCACCGCCGAGGACGACCTCGCGGCCGCCGACGCCGCCGCCGCCGTCCCGGACGGGCGGTGACACCATGGACCCGTTCCCCACCACCCCGACAGGAGCACGCACGATGCCCCAGGAGCGCTCCATCGTGGTCGTCTCGGCCGGCGTGAGCCAGCCGTCGTCGACCCGTCTGCTCGCCGACCGCCTCGCGGCCGCGACCGTCGAGGAGCTCGCCGCCCGCGGCATCCGCGCAGACGTCACGACGGTCGAGCTGCGCGACCTCGCGCACGAGGTCGTCAACATGACGCTCACCGGCTTCGCGTCCGGACCGCTCGCCGACGCGCTCGCGAAGCTCGCCGCGGCCGACGGCCTCATCGCCGTGACCCCGGTGTTCACCGCGTCGTACGCGGGGCTGTTCAAGTCGTTCGTCGACGTGCTCGACAAGGACGTGCTCGCCGGCATGCCCGTGCTGCTCGGCGCGACCGGCGGCACCGGGCGGCACTCGCTCGTGCTCGAGTACGCGCTGCGACCGCTGTTCGGGTACCTGCACGCGGACGTCGTCGGGACCGGCGTGTTCGCCGCGACCGACGACTGGGCCGACGGCGGGGGCGACGACGTCAAGCCGCTGCCCGAGCGGATCCGCCGCGCCGGGCGCGAGCTCGCCGAGACCGTCGCCGACCGCGAGCCCTCCCGGCCCGCGGGCCTGTACGACGCGGTGCCGAGCTTCGAGGACTTGCTGGGTCACTGACCGCCCGGGGCGGGGGCGACGACGGCGGTCAGCGGTTCGTCGTCGAGAAGTGCTGGTAGTCGACCGGCCGGGTCCAGTACCCGCCCCAGAACCAGCCGTTGTCACCGAACGCCCGCACGACGTCGTCGTCGGCGACGATGACGCCCGGCCCCGGGACCCGGTCGAGGAACGCGCGCCCCGCCGGGGGTGCGACGAACGTGCCGCTCACGTACGGGTTCTCGACCGGGTTCACGTCGATCGCGCGCCCGTACGAGTGCTGCGACCAGCCGGTGCCGCCCGTGACCGCACGGCAGTTGAACGCCGAGCTGTTGTCGGCGTCCATCGACGCGTCGTCGTCGGCGCCGAAGTCGTCGACGAGCCGCAGCGAGCGGATCGGGAACTCCAGGTCGTACAGGCGCTGGAACACCCGGACGATGCTGGTGGCGACCTCGGCGTGCACGACGAGCTCGCCGTCGCGCACGCGCCCCTCGAAGTCGACGTACCGCACACGCAGGTAGCGCAGGTCCTCCAGCGGCACCGGGCAGCCCGGCCGCCAGGACGCGTGCATGCGCTCGGCGAGCGCGGCGTCGATGCGCGAGACGCTCGAGCGGAACAGCGGGCGACGGTCGTCGGTCAGGGTGGGCGTCGGGCGGGGCGCGGGCGTGGTCGGCGGAGCGGGGGTCGTGGGCGCGGGGTGCGCAGGAGCGGGGGTCGTAGGAGCGGGGGTCGTCGCGACCGGGCCGGCGACAGACGGCGCGGCCGTCCCGCTCGTGCCCACGGCCACGACGGAGCCCGACGTCGCGACGCGCGGGGTGCCCGGCGCGGAGCACGCGCCGAGGGCCAGGAGGGCGGCGAGGACCGTGGCCAGCCCCACGACGGGCGAGACGACGGCGACCGCCCCGGAACGGTCCTGGTGGGCCGTCCGGGGCGGTCGCGGGCTCATCTCAGCGCCTGGTCGTGGCGGGGCAGGTCACTGGGCGTTCAACGTGAACGCGGTGCCGGTGCCGGTGGCCTCGACGTCGAGCTGCGAGGCCGCGAGGGTCGCGGCCGTGCGCTCGTCGACGTAGACCCGGGCGGCGCCGGCCTCCACCACGTCGTCGCCGGGCGTCGGCCCCGCGACGAGCGCGAGGTCGAACGCCCCGGAGTCCTGCTCCTCGATGCGCAGCCCGCCGGACTCGGCAGGCAGGCCCGAACGGGCGGTGAGGGTCTCGACGGCGGTGCGGGCGTTGTCGGTCAGGGTGAGCACGTGGCTCTCCTCTCGTCGCCTGGGGACGGGCGGCCGAGCCGGTGCGCGAGGGTCGCGAGAGACCCCCCGCGGGCGCGGACGCTCGCCTTCGGTCGCCACCACCGTGCCCAGGTCGTCGGGACCCCGGCAACCGGAGCGTCCGCTGGGCGAGACGCCGGCCTCAGACGACGGCCTCAGCGCAGCGCCACGACCCCGTAGTCCTCGCCGCGCTCCCGGACTCCCCAGAACCAGCCGTCGAACGACATCGTCCACCGCAGATCGTCGGGCAGGGCGACGCGGCCCGCCGGGTCGCCCTCGAGCGTGAGGGCGCGCAACGACGAGACGCCGTCCGAGCCCTCCTCGAACGACGGCGAGACGTACAGCCGCGTGCCGTCGGTGAGCACCTCGGACACCCCGAACCCCTCGGGCTCGTCGGTCCACAGGAGCCGCCCGTCGGAACCCGCGAACGCCCTGACCGCCGACTCGTCCCAGACGTACACGACCCCGCGCAGGACGATCGAGCCGTACAGCGACCGGGTGTACCCGCCGCTGAGGTCGGCCTCCTCGGGCACGGTCCAGCGTGCGTCGCCCGTGCGGACGTCCCACAGCGTCAGGCCGTCCTGGTCGGTGAGGACCACGTCGCCGAGGCTCTCGTCGTCGACCACCGTCTGCACCGGGTTGCCCTCGACGGTCGCGGCGGCCTCCGCGTCGCGGATCAGCGTCGTCCGGGAGCCCGCCCCGGTGGCCTCGACCAGCAGGAGGGTGTCGTCGTCGGACGCCCAGCTGCCGTCGACCTCGTGCGGCAGTACCTCGCCGTCGCTCGTCACGAGTCCGAGCGGCAGGCCCGCCGAGCCGTCCACCCAGACGGCCCCGCCGGTCTCGGTCAGCGTGATCGGGCCGGAGCCGCCGCCCGTCTCGTCGTCGTCCAGCCGCCGCTCCCAGCGGACCGTCCCGTCCAGGTCGCTGCCCGTGAGCACCGCCTGGCGACCGCTCGCGCGCACCGTCACGAGCACGTCGTCGATCAGCAGCGCGTCACGGACGTCCGCGTCCAGCTCACGGCGCACGACCTCGGTGCCGTCCGCGAGCCCGAGGACGACGAGCCGCACGTAGGTCGCCTCGTCGCGCTCCAGCTCGCCCGTGTCGCCCCACCAGGTGGTCGCGTCGGTGTCGAGGCACAGGACCACGTCGCCCCAGGCGTCGGTCGTCGCGGCGCGGCACGGCGCCTGCGCCACGACGGCGTGCTCGCTCGAGTCCGGGGCGGTGCCCACGGGTGCGCTCCACAGCTCGCGGCCGTCCTCTGCCGAGCGCACCGTGACCCGGCGCGTGCCGTCGGGGTCGTCGGCGGCGGTCATGAGGCGGTCGCCGACGACGTCGAACGCGCTCGGGCTGTCGATCGAGTACGCGACCGTGAGCCGGTCGCCCACGGGCGGCAGGACCCCGTCGACGTCCTGGAGGGCCGCGACCGTGCGGCGTTCGCGCGCGTCCAGCACGGCCTGCCCGACGGCGAGCCCGCCGACGACGAGCGCGGCGCCTGCCCCGACGAGCGCCGCACCGCGTCGTGACCTGCGGCGACGGAGTGGGAGAGCATCGGGCTCGTCGGCCGGCATGGCGGGTCGCCGGTCGGGGACCCGGTCCTCGCCCTCGTCGAGCTCGACGCGCTGCATGTCCACCGGCGCAACCTAGTCCCGCGCGGCCACGAGGTCGACGATCCGGTCGAGGAGTCCCTCCTGTGCCGCGACGACGAGCCCGCGCGCGTCGTCGAGCCGCACCCACGCGACGCGGTCGATCTCGGGCACCTCGAGCGTGCGGCCCGAGCGCGGCGGCCACTCGACGGTCACGAGGTTGCTCGTCACGGGCGTGCCGCCGTCGACGTCGGGCGCCCCGGGCGGCCCGACGAGCGTGGCGACGTCGACGTCGCCCTCGCGGGCCCACGCGTGCACGCGCTTGCCGCCGGACTGGCGGACCTCGCCCAGCGGCTCGTCGTCGCGCAGCGGGGCCGGCGGCGCGAACCCGAGCTCCTCGGCGAACTCGCGCAGCGCGGCGGCGTGGGGGTCCTCGTCGGGCTCGACGAGCCCTTTGGGGACCGTCCACGCGCGCTCCCGACGCGCCCAGAACGGCCCGCCCATGTGCGCGAGGAGCACCTCGACGGCCCGCGTGCGGCCGCGGGCCGCGGAACCGGTTCCGGCGGCAGCGTCCGACGCGGGCGCGACGAGGCGGTAAAGGAGGAGTCCGGCGCTGACGGGAGCCATCCCTCGATCCTGCCCCCGCCGCGACCTGCGCGTCGTCGTGGACACGCTCCCACGTGAATCGATTCGGGTGGTTTACGGCCCGAAGGGCCTGTCGGGATGGTGATCGCGTCCCGTCGTGCCTCGCCGGTGGTCGGCATCGTCGCCCGCACTCGTCGACGCACGCCAGGGGTTCGTGCACCTCCGTCACCGCACCCGCTCCAGCCGGCGGGTGCGAGGGCGACCTCGCGCGAAGCCGCGCCCGGCTCGCCCACCAGCCAGAAAGGTACGGATGATGTCCTCTTCGACCCGACGGCGACACGCCTGGGTGGCCTTCGCCGCCCTGGGTGTGTCGTCACTCCTGGCGGCCGGGATCACTCCCGCAGCCGCCGCGACCGGTGGGGGCGCGCTGCCCGCCACGGTCTCCGTCCCGGCGGCGTCGCCCGTGCGCGCTGCCGTCGACGGCGAGTACGCGCAGCGCTTCCTCGAGCAGTACGACAAGATCAAGGACCCCGCCAACGGGTACTTCTCCCCCCAGGGCATCCCGTACCACTCCGTCGAGACGCTCATCGTCGAGGCCCCGGACTACGGGCACGAGACGACGTCCGAGGCGTACTCCTACTGGATCTGGCTCGAGGCGCTGTACGGCCAGGTCACCGGTGACTGGTCCCCGCTGAACCACGCGTGGGACACGATGGAGAAGTACATGATCCCCGCCTCGGTGGATCAGCCCACGAACTCCTTCTACAACCCCTCGTCGCCCGGTACCTACGCCTCGGAGTACAGCCACCCGAGCAAGTACCCGTCGCAGCTCAACAGCGGCGTGAGCGTCGGCACCGACCCGCTCGCCAACGAGCTCAAGTCGACGTACGGCAACCCGGACATCTACCAGATGCACTGGCTCGCGGACGTCGACAACGTCTACGGCTACGGCGTGACGCCCGGCGCCGGCTGCGAGCTCGGCCCGACCGCGACCGGCACGTCCTTCATCAACACGTTCCAGCGCGGCCCGCAGGAGTCGGTCTGGGAGACCGTCCCGCAGCCCAGCTGCGACGAGTTCAAGTACGGCGGCAAGAACGGTTACCTGGACCTGTTCACGGGTGACGCGCAGTACGCCAAGCAGTGGAAGTACACGTCGGCGTCCGACGCCGACGCCCGCGCCATCGAGGCCGTCTACTGGGCCAACATCTGGGCGACGGAGCAGGGCAAGCAGGCGCAGATCGCCTCGACGGTCGCGAAGGCCGCCAAGATGGGTGACTACCTGCGGTACACGCTGTTCGACAAGTACTTCAAGACCATCGGCTGCACCTCGCCGTCCTGCGCCGCGGGCAGCGGCCGGACCTCGGCGCACTACCTGCTGTCGTGGTACATGGCGTGGGGTGGTGCGACCGACACGAGCGCCGGCTGGGCGTGGCGCATCGGCTCGTCGCACGCGCACTTCGGCTACCAGAACCCGCTCGCGGCCTACGCGCTGTCGACCGACCCGGCCCTGACGCCGAAGTCGCCGACGGCCAAGGACGACTGGTCGAAGTCGCTCGAGCGCCAGCTCGAGTTCTACACCTGGCTGCAGGCGTCCAACGGCGGCATCGCCGGTGGCGCGACGAACAGCTGGGACGGCGCCTACGCCACGCCGCCGTCGGGCACCCCGACGTTCTACGGCATGGGCTACACCGAGGCTCCCGTCTACGCCGACCCGCCGTCGAACCAGTGGTTCGGCATGCAGGCCTGGGGCGTGCAGCGCGTCGCCGAGCTCTACTACGCGTCGGGCAACGCGAAGGCCAAGGCCATCCTCGACAAGTGGGTCCCGTGGGTCGTCGACAACATCTCGACCGACGGTGAGGACTGGAAGGTCCCGAGCACGCTCGTCTGGAACGGCAAGCCCGACACCTGGAACCCGTCGAACCCGACCGGCAACCCGGGCCTGACCGTCACGGTCAAGGACTACGGCCAGGACGTCGGCGTCGCCGGCGACACCGCCCGTGCCCTGCTCTTCTACGCCGCGAAGTCCGGCGACACCGAGGCCCGCGACACGGCCAAGGCGCTGCTCGACGCGATCTGGGAGAACAACCAGGACCCGCTGGGTGTCTCGACGGTGGAGAAGCGCGAGGACTACCTGCGCTTCGACGACCCGTACGTCGCCAACGGCAACGGGATCTACATCCCCTCCGGCTGGACGGGCACCATGCCCAACGGCGACGCCATCAAGCCGGGCGTGTCCTTCCTGGACATCCGCTCGTTCTACAAGAACGACCCGGCCTGGTCGAAGGTCGAGACCGCGCTGCGCACGGGCGTGGCGCCGGAGTTCAGCTACCACCGCTTCTGGTCGCAGACGGCCATCGCGGCGGCGCTGGCGGACTACGACCGCCTGTTCGCGGACGACACCACCCCCGGTGACGACACCACGGCGCCCTCGGTCCCCACGGGTCTGAAGACGACCGCCGTCACCAGCACCTCGGTGACGCTGTCGTGGACCGCCTCGACCGACGACACCGGCGTGACGGGCTACGACGTCTACCGCGGCACGACGAAGGTCGGCTCGTCGACCACCACGTCGTTCGCCGACACGGGCCTGACGCCCGCCACGGCGTACTCGTACACCGTGCGGGCCAAGGACGCCGCGGGCAACGTGTCCGCCGCGTCGTCGGCGCTGTCCGTGACCACCGAGGCCGGCAACGACAACGACACGCAGGCGCCCAGCGCGCCCACGGGTCTGACCGCCGGCACGGTCACGGAGACGTCGGTCGCGCTGTCCTGGACGGCGTCCACCGACAACGTCGGGGTCGTCGGCTACGACATCTACCGCGGCACCGCGAAGGTCGGCTCCTCGACCGGCACGACGTACACGGACTCCGGCCTCACCGCCGGCACCGCGTACTCGTACACGGTGCGTGCGAAGGACGCGGCGGGCAACGTCTCGTCCGCCTCGAGCGCGCTGTCGGTCACGACCAAGCCCGTGACCGAGGTCGACACGCAGGCGCCCACAGCGCCCACGGGCCTGACCGCCGGCACGGTCACCGAGACCTCGGTGGTGCTGTCCTGGACCGCCTCGACCGACAACGTCGGCGTGACGGGCTACGACATCTACCGGGGCGGGTCGAAGGTCGGGACCTCGACCGGCACGACGTACTCGGACACCGGCCTGACCGCCGCGACCGCGTACTCGTACACCGTCCGTGCGAAGGACGCCGCGGGCAACGTCTCGCAGCCGTCGTCCGCGCTGTCGGTCACGACGAAGTCCCCGGTCACGACCGGCTCGTGCAAGGTCGAGTACAACGCGTCGAGCTGGAACACGGGCTTCACCGCCTCG